>CAZYGG010000049.1:0-28494 GCA_964647585.1 uncultured Desulfobacterales bacterium | reverse complement strand
GAGGCAGCTTCCCCCCTTGGCAGGAGAGATTTGAGGGAGGGGGGCTGTTCGGGAAAAAACAGGCGTACAGGGATAGGTAAGAGCTTTTAGACTGAATATTTCCTGTGGCTATTCGTCTTTTATTTGTTTCAGTGTTTCTCTTAGAATCTCCAGCCGATACTTATCTTCCGGGGTGCCTCTCGTTCCTTTCATTCTGATCATGGCTTCAAGGCTGAGAACGAGTATTTTATGCCCCTGGTAGTCGATCTCAATGCTGTCTGACAGTAAATCATCATACTCGCAACTATTTTCAATAACCGCAAGGACATCCAAAGGTCCAAAATCGGTGGTTAGAAGAACGTGGCCGTCTCCTTGCAGATCCCGGATATCGGGTTTTATGATTTGTTCGTCAGGACGACGTTGAATTGCATTGATGGATTTCAGGAATTCGAAGAGTCTTTCTATATTGCCTTTACTGCGTCGATGGACAATATCCAGATCAATGGTAGTAACCGGGGCACCCTGAGCAACCGCGGCTACACCACCAACTAGGATGAAATCAACCCCGGCTTCTCTAAGGCCTATTAGAAGGGCGCCCAGATTTCCGGATTGCTGTTTTTTGCTGTTTGAAGGCATTGTTTAATTCGGAGAAGGTCCGAATGGCGTTGTCATTGGCCTGTATGCGCTCCTCCGGAGTCAGCTTGAGGAACATTTTGATTAGCCCCTTGTCTACGACCGGTCTGTGTTTTGAAATCGATTGGTTGCTTTCAGTCATGAGTATTGCCTTTTGCCTAACTACTGTCCTATTAACCACAATATATGTCCGAAGGCAAGGTTGAAGACATCTGGTTTTAACTCACATACGACACGGTTGGAGGAATTATGCAAAAACCCCGCACGTTGTTTCTCATGTTGATGATCCTGTCAATTTCCGCCTGCTCGAGTGTCAAGGTGAGCCAGGATTATGATATGGACAAGCCGTTGCCGGAATTGAAGACTTACCAGTGGCTAACTGCCGCCCAGGCTAAAACCGGTGACGTGCGGGTTGACAACCCCCTGTTGAACGAACGGATACGCGGGGCGGTGGACCGGGTTTTCGCACAAAAGGGATTTCAGCAGGCGTCAGCGGGCCCGCCCGATTTCCTGGTGGCCTACCAGTTTACAATCACCCAGCAGATAAAGTCCGATGATGTTCGGGGCGGGGTCGGATTCGGCGTGGGATCTTATGGCCGTCGCGGCGGAGTGGCCATCAGTACCGGCGGCACGGTCACCACCTATGACGAAGGCCTGCTGGTCATCGACCTGACCGACAGCCAGGGCATCCTGTTATGGCGCGGCCGGGGCACCCGCTACCTCCCGGCGCACACCAATCCTGAAAAGTCGGAAAAGATCTACAACGAGATGGTAGCGAAGATCCTGGAGCAGTTTCCACCGGGGAATGAATAGGTAAAAGGTTAAAGGTAGAAGGCTGAAGTTAAAGTGCGAAAAACTTAAGGCATAGCTTTTGACCTGGCCCTTTGATTTCCCTTCAGCCTTCCGCCTTATACCTTTCACCGTACACGTTAGTGAATCAACCCATACCCATGCTCCCCGTGCAATGACTGATCCAGCCCCATCACTTCACTTTCCTCTTCAATCCGGAAACCTACGCTTTTTTCAACGATGAAATAGATCAGCGCGGTCCCCACAGCTGCCAGCGCGATGGTGGCCGTCATGCCTTTCATCTGGACGAGGAGCTGGTTAAAAGCGTTCCAGCCGGCCACGTTGGCCGCCGCGGACTGCATCCAGGAGTCACGTATAAAAAAGCTGAGCAGCAGCACACCGAGTCCGCTGCCAATCCCGTGGATACCGAAACAGTCCAGGCTGTCATCGTAGCCCAGTTTGGTTTTCATGTTCAGGGCGTAGTAGCAGGCCATGGAAGAAAGCGCGCCGAGGATAAGGGCCCCGGATGGCTGGACAACTCCGGCGGCCGGGGTAATCACCACCAGCCCTGCCAGGATACCGGATACAAACCCGAGCGAGGTTGCTTTCCTGAATATAACTGCTTCAATGATCAGCCAGGTGAGGGCGCCGCTGGCTGCGGACACCTGGGTCATGGTCAGGGCCCGGGCCGTGTCCAGGCCGCTCTGGATGGTGGAGCCGGCATTGAAACCGAACCAGCCGACCCACAGCAAACCGGCCCCCATCATGGTCATGACAAGGTTGTTGGGGTTCATCGTCGACATGGGGTAGCCTTTGCGCTTGCCGAGCAGGAGCGCCACCACCAGGGCGCTGACCCCGGCGGAAACGTGAATGACCAGGCCGCCGGCCAGGTCGATCACCCCATTTGCACCTGAGTTGAAAAGCCAGCCGTCGGAAGCCCACACCCAGTGGCACAGGGGGCAGTAAACCAGGACAAACCAGAGGGCGATAAAGAAAATATACCCGCGGAAATAGACCCTTTCGGCAATGGCGCCGCTGATCAGCGCGGGTGTGATGATGGCAAATTTACCCTGGAACATGGCCAGGACATACTCGGGCACCCCGTCGACGATGGAATCGTCGATGCCCCTCAAAAGAAAATAGTTCCAATCCCAGCCAATAAAACCGCCCATAATGTTTTTGCCGAACGTCAGGGAATACCCGAACAGGACCCACAACACCCCGATCACCGCAATGGCCGCGAAACTGTGCATCATGGTAGCGATGACATTTTTGGTCCGCACCAATCCGCCGTAGAACATGGCCAGGCCGGGCACCATTAAAAGCACCAGGGCGGTAGAGGTCAGCATCCAGCAGGTAGTACCGGTGTCGATTTCGCCGGCAATAACCGTGGAGGGAATGAAAAGGAGTAGCAAGAGTGTCAGGGTGGCAAGGGTGGATTTCGGCATAATCTGAATTTCCTTTTCGAAGAAATGAAAGGTGATTAAAGGGGGTAATTCAATGGAGTTACCGCAAGAGGTGTGCCATTTGAACAAATTCTAAAAATATCAAGTAGTTTTGGGCGGATATAGAAAAGTCAGTTTGTCCAGACAAATATGAAACATGTGTGGGCGTGAATATACAATAATGTAAATCTATTATAAAAGGTGCCGTGTGGTGAATGTATTAGATTTGAAATGCAGCGTGATCTGGAATACACATTCAGTTGGGTGTATACCCATCACGAATATAACGGGATTCGCCGGGTGCCAGTATGAAGGGAATGGATGCTATGTTGCGCTACGATCAGTAGCTCCGCTGAACCGTTTTTCCAGAAAGCATTTTAAATCGGGCTATATTTCGTAGCACTCCAAAATCTCACCAAAGTACAGCGTATGATAATCCTTTTCCGGGTAGAAGGATTGGTAGCTTTCATCCAAAAACTGGGGGTCCATGGCGCCTTTGTGGACGATGCGGCATTCGAAGTGGAGTCCCGGGACGTCCATGATCGGGGAGGTGGTCTGCTGGGCGGGCTTGGTTTCCATGCCCAGTTCCTTGAACTTGTTGACATCTTTTCCGGACTGGGTGCCGCAGTACATGATGGCGTTTTGCATGTCGAGGGCCGGGATGGAAACCGTGAAGTCGGCGGCGTCTTCGATGATGGAGAAGGTGTGTCTTGAATCGCGGACCATGATCATGAAGATCGGTTTCTGCCAGCAATAGCCGATGGTGGCCCAGCCGATGGTCATCGTGTTCAGCCGGTCTCCGGCTTTTACCGTCAGAAAGACGCCCTTTTTGATTTTGGCCATGGCCTCATCTGCTACCGCCATATAGTCTACTTTTTTCATAATGTCGGGCTCCGTAAGCAAGAGTTTTAGGTCTTATGTGTTAAGTGTTAAGATTGGCTGAAAGCCATTTTTAGAAACTTAAAACCTAACACTTAAAACTTAAAACGGGCTGCGTCCAATATCGGCTATTTATTCAAAAGAGGCTGATATAATAACTTCACTTATTTAGTTCGGGTATACCTAAGAAATGCAGCAGCCCCGAAATATTGTCGCTGTTAATCATCCCATCGCTGTACTCTTTAAGAATCTCCTTCGGGTTGAACGCGATGGCCAGGCCTGAATTTTCAAGCATAAAGCGGTCATTGGCGCCATCTCCCACAGCGACGATTTGGTCGATGCCGATGTTCTCGCTGTTGGCGATCCGCTTGATGATTTCACCTTTCCGGTTGGCGTCGATGATCTCGCCTTTGATTTTACCGGTCACCACGCCGTTTTCGATTTCAAGTTCGTTGGCGAAGACATAGTCGAGACTCAGTTTCTTCTTAAGGTAATCGGTGAAAAAGGTAAACCCGCCGGAAATAACGCCGACTTTATACCCCATGAAATGGAGCGTGGAGATGAGGTCCTCCGCACCGGCGGTCAGGTTGATTGCGCCTGATAGAAGCGCCAGCTGCTCTTTGGTTACCCCCTTTAGCAGGCTCACGCGTTCTTTGAGGGCCTGTTCAAAATCCAGTTCGCCCTGCATGGCGCGTTCGGTCATATCCTGGACGCGTTCGCTGACACCCGCGACCTTGGCAAGTTCATCGATGACCTCGCCCTGGATGATGGTGCTGTCACAGTCAAAGATCACCACCCGCTTGGGCTTTTCGAAGATGTCGTGGTCCCGCAGGGAGACATCCAGACCGGTTTCCTCCGAAAATTTATAGAGGGTTTTCCGGGCGATGGAGATATCCTCGACATCGGAGGCGTCCACGGTCAATTCCATGGCGATATAATCCCCCCGGGCGATCATCCGGACGGTTTCGATATTGATGTTGATCTTGGCCACGATCCCGGAGACCCCGGCCACAATCCCGGGCCGGTCCTGTCCCATGACCGTTAACACCATCAGGCGCTTTTCGGCTTTGCGGCGGCCGGCTTCGTAAGGCTCTATGCTCAGGCCGAGGCTGAAGTTTGATTCCAGGGGTTTGAGGCTGGTGTACATTTTTTCGAACCCGTACTCAGAAGTGCTCAGGTCGATGACGATGAACAGGGAAAAGTGTCCCCGCACGGAACGGGCGTCCACATCGACGATGTTGATGCCCAGCTCAGCCAGGACATTCGAGACCGAGTATACCAGCCCGGGTTTGTCCTTGCCGACAGCGGAAATGACGTACAGTTGGCTCATGGTAGATTCCGATGACCTGTTTTAGGTGTTAGGTTTTAAGTGTTAAGTAAAATTCATAAAAACAAAAGGTTAAAGCAAAAATTCCCGTAATTGAATTCTTGCAGGAAACGTTGCGCATTTTGCGAGTGGTTACAGTTTTAAGGAGTCTTAACACCTAACTCTTAAAACTTAAAACCAATGAATTCGGCGTTTATGAATTCATTTATTAAGCTTCCTTTCATAGCCAATATTAGAGATCAGTGCAACAGTGATCATGAGGATTAAAGGAATATGTCTGATATTGATGCAAATACATATAACCGGTCGATCTGAAGATTCGTCATTCCGGCGAAGGCCGGAATCCAGAAATAATGATTTAGCATGAACCACAGGGCCTCAGTCTTTGCCAGGATGACGAAATCCTGCGCTAAAGATGTTTAAAGATTTGACTATGAATGGCAATTTTTCTATATTCCGGCCTCTACTCAGTCCTTCAAGCATTGAAAGGGTTTAATTGGAAACCACGTCAAACAGCAGCCACAGCGATGTGTTGATCCTGGGCGGCGGGGTGATCGGTATGTCCTGCGCGTATTACCTGGCCCGGGAAGGCATTTCAGTGCGGATCGTCGAACGGGATAAGATCGGGGCCGGGGCTTCTTCCGGGAATTGCGGTTTCGTGTTTACCAGCGACCTGCCGCCGCTGTGTGCACCCGGCGCGGTGAGTTATGAACTGGCGCGGATGCTGGTGGGCAAATCGCCGCTCTACATCAAGCCCGAGGCGGACCTGGAAAAAATACTGTGGTTATTGAAATTCGCCGGTAAATGCAACCGGGCCCATGTCGCCCATGCCATGATTGCCCGCGAGGCCATCCTGCGCCATTCGCGAGCGCTTTATGCCGATCTGTTTGACGTTGAGAATATCAATGGTGGCCGCGAGCACAGCGGGGTGATGATGGTGTGCCGTACTCGCGACGGCATGGAGCGCTACGGCCGGACCAATGCGCTTTTAAAGCCCTACGGCCTGGAAGCCACGCCTTACCGCGGTGAAGACCTGGTTGAACTTGAACCGGCGCTACGCGAGGACCTGTACGGCGCCTGGTATCATCCGGAGGATTTTCATGTGCAGCCGGAGCAGCTGGTGACTGAATGGCAGGCACTATTGCTGCAGATGGGGGTGGCCCTGGAAGAGGCGTGCCCGGTGGAACGGTTGTTGGGAAAGGGGCGGGATGTCGATGGGGTTGCCACCTCGCGGGGTGAGTTCACGGCCGATAATTACATCGTTGCCCTGGGGGCCTGGAGCCGGCAGCTGGCCCGGCGGCTGGGGACCCGGATCCCGGTCCAGCCGGGGAAGGGGTACACCCTGACCATGCAAAGGCCAACGGTCTGCCTGAAGATTCCGTGCTACATGTATGAAACCAATGTGGTGGCCACCCCCTGGAAAGACGCTTTCCGGCTGGGGGGTACCATGGAGTTTTCCGGCTACGGCCTGGATGTCAACCGTAAGAGGATTGCCCGGATTAAAAACGCCGCTGTACGGTATCTGCAGGAGCCTTTCGGCATCCCCTTGCTGGAAGAACGCAGTGACCTGCGGCCCATGAGCTACGATGATCTGCCCATCATCGGCCGGCCGCAGAATCACCGTAATCTGTTTTTGGCCACCGGCCACGGCATGCTGGGGATCTCTATGGCGCCGGCGACCGGCAAGCTGGTTTCAGATCTTGTGCGGGGGGTAAAGCCGGCGATTGATCCGGTACCGTTCAGTCCAGATAGGTTTTAAGGGCAGGCATAGCGCAGAGAGCATAGGGTTGGATCAGGAGGCCGGAAGTCTGAAGTCGGAAATCAGAGGCCGGGAAAACACAAAATCTATACTCTGCCAGAGAAATGGGTTGTCCTGATCAGCCCCCTCCCTCAGTCCCTCCCGCCAGGGGAGGGAAGCTTTTTCTCGCAGCCGGCGATTGACCCGGTACCGTTCAGTCCCAACAGGTTTTAGAAGCCATCTCCTGAATGAAAAGATATTGGTGGGTGGCGTGCCCTGATTCAATAACTGCAGGGGGCCTGGATATGGGTTGATTCACTAACGTGAAAGGTAAAAGGTAAAAGGTATAAGGTGGAAAGCTGAAGGGAAATCAAAGGGCCAGGTCAAAAGCTATATCTCTCACAGAGCTCGCAGAGATCACAGAGAAGGGCAAAAAAGACAGAGGCCAGGGGTCAGAAGTCGGGGGTCAGAAAACCTCAAAATCATGTCTCCCGCCACGCAAAGGCGCCAAGGAAACCCCAAACCCGCAGGGAATGCTTTTAGATTTGGTTTTTCGCGCGACAGCGCGCCTAAATTGTGTTCTTGGTTTTTTTTGCGCCTTTGCGCCTTGGCGCGAGATATGCTTTTGGCCTTGCCTTTCGCTATACCCTTTGCTCTATACGCTGTGCCAATTTATTGGGCAACCCCCTCCCTCAAATCCCTCCCGCCAGGGGAGGGAAGCTATTCCTGACAACCGCCTCCTGACTCCAGACTACTTCATTTTGCCCTTCTCTGTGCACTCTGTGAGCTCTGTGAGGCCTGCTGGCGAAGCCCCCTTAAATCCTGCCCCTGACTACTGATTTCAGTGTTTCCCTACTGGAACAATACAAATCGGGACTTCACCACTTTGCAGTTTGAGGATCTGGGCAACTTTGCCATCCTGAAAAGCGCCGATAACAACCGACCCGATATCCAGGGCGACTGCCTGGAGGCAGAGGTTCTGGGCGGCATGGCCGACTTCCTGCAATACATAACGGGTGCTTCTCTGCCCGTATTTGACGGCTGTCCGGGCCGGAACGGCCACGAAGATAAAAACGGCGGGTGCCTGGCTGATCGGTTTTTGGCCGAGGGCGGCCCGGGCCAGGGCGGCCCGCCGGTCGCCTTTGGCGATGGTGACCAGGCTATGCTCCCCGGGCTGATAACGGTAGATCCCCGGTTCCAGATCTGATACTTTGCCGGCAGTAACATAGAGTTCAAGGGGGTAAAGGGCCCCGGCGGAAGGCGCGGTTCGATACCCGTAACGACTGGTGATGCCCTGGGCGGCCCACAGCAGTTGGGCCACCTCCGCCAGATTCAGGGGCGCATCTCGGTAGCGGCGAATAGAGCGACGCTTGGCAAGGGTGCTCTCAAGGGGCTCACTGCCGCGTGTATCCGGTGTGGGGAGGGTAATGACAGCGGTGCCTGTGTCGGCGGGCATGTTTTGAGCCTCCAGACTGAATTCCGGCCCCTGGCAGAGCCATAGAAACAGCACGAGATACCCTAATGCCTTGGTGACTCTTGAGCAATTCTCCTGCATATCGTCTGGCATAACCGGTATCCCATGATACCTTCATTTTTTCAAAATGACCGGTCTGGGCTCGTAAGTGCCGCCCTTGACCTGCTCCCAGAAGAATTGCCTGTCTGCCATCCACCGGGAGCCGAAGCGTTTGTCGAAGACGCCGCCCAGGCGCTGGAACATACTTCTGAGGCCCGACCCGTATTCCAGGGTGAGGACATCCTGGAGAAAATCTTCGATGTCGAGCATGTTTTCCTTGGGGATGTAAGCCCGGGCCCCCATCTCAATGGATTTCTGGAGGGCCTCGGCGGAAAACGCGTGCGCGGTGAGCATGACCGTGGGAAACCCCAGGTGGACGGAAGCGTTCAGCAGATCGAAGCCGCGTACGCCCATGATATCGAGAATGACGGCATCGTAGGTCCAGGAGCGGAGCAGGTGATACCCGGTTTCGTAATCCGTAGCCCGGTCGAAGATCAGGCCGGGATGGGAGTCCAACAGGTCTTCCAGGGTATCGAGGACATCTTCCTCATCATCCACGGCCAGGATGCGTTTACCGTCCAATACGTTTGCGTTCATCTGTATTCTCCCACTTTGTTACACTTATAACGATTGTCATAAGCACGTTTCGCTATTTTGTCACTCTGAGCGCAGCGAAGAGTCCCCCACATGCCAAGGCGCGCTTTAATCGTAAGGGATTCTTCGTCGCTGCGCTTCTCAGAATGACAGGGCAGATCACTCGGAACACGTTTTGAGTCGGTTTTCCTACAGCCTCTCCACCTAATCCATGTAAGTCGTCAATTTGGCGACCGGCTTGCGGGGCACCGCGGCCGGCGGTTGGGCCGGGTTTCCAAGGCAGACCAGCGAAACCGGTGTTTTTTCTTCCGGGATGTCCAGGATCTTTCGCAATTCACCCCTGTCAAAGAAGGTAAACCAGAGACTGCCCAGGTCAAGGTCGTGTGCGGCCAGCAGCATGTTCTGGACCGCCGCGGCACAGGCCAGCAGGTAGCCGACGCCGCCTTCCGGCTGGAACATGTCGACGCCGGATTTTTTGGGATCGCCCACCACAGCAATGATGACCGGGGCCTGTTTGATGAAATCGAGGCCGTAGGAGTTCAACCACTTCCAGCCGCTTTCTTCAATGGCCCAGGCCTTGCACCTTTCAGCCTCGGAAAAAATCTGGTCTTTTTTCGCCTGGCCGGTAATGACGATGAATTTCCAGGGCTGGGTGTTGAGGGGTGATGGCGCCCAGGTGGCTGCTTCCAGGATGCGTTCTATTTTTTCCGGGGCCACAGCCTCAGGTGAGAATTCCCGGCAGCTGCGCCGGTTTTCAAGTGCGGTAAAGATGTCCATAGATTTCTCCTTCGGCAATTAAACAACTTTTTTATCTTTTGACGCCCGTCGGGCCTCGTCATCCCGGACTTCCCGGCGCAAGAGTTTGCCCACCTTGGACTTGGGCAGCATATCCCTGAATTCTATATAGGAAGGTACTTTGTAGGCGGCCAGCCGTTCCTGGCAAAACTTGATTAACTCGGCTCCGCCGACACCCCGGGCATCCTCTTTGAGGACCACGATGGCCTTGATGCGTTCGCCCACTTTCGGGTCCGGGATACCCACCACGCAGGCCCCGATCACCGTGGGGTGATTCTGCAAGGTGGCTTCCACCTCGGAGGCCGATACCCTGAAAGCCTTGTGCTTGATGATATCCGCCGAGCGTTCCACGTATATCAGTTCACCTGAAGGTTCGGCGGTGACGAAATCCCCCATCCGGCACCATGTTTTCCCGTCGATCTCGACAAAGGCCTTTTTGGTTTCCTCCGGCTTTTTCAAATAGGCCTTAAGGGTGTAAGGCGACGTGACCAACAGTTCGCCGCTGTCACCTTCCGCAACCGTTTCCAGGGTCTTGGGGTCGACAATCCGGCACTCCCGGCTTTTCAGCGGGAACCCGATGGCCCGTGGGCTGGGTTCAATCCCGATTTTACTATAGGTGACATGGCCTACTTCGGTAGAACCATATACCTGGTAGATGGGGATGTTGCAGTGTTTCCGCCACCGCTCCCGAACCTCATCGGGCAGCACGTCGCCGCCACAGTAGCAATAGGTCAGAGAACCCAGATCGTACCGGTCCAGCCGGTCATTTTCCAGCAGCATCCGGTACAGCGCCGGTACGCCGAGCATCCACCTGACTTTATACCGTTCAATGGTTTCCAGAATGGCGTCTACATGGGGGGTGGGCATTAACAGGGTGGTATTGCCCTTGTTTAAACCCACGGCCATAAATAGACCCAGGGCCATGATATGAAACAGCGGGTTCACGGCGATGTAGGTGTCCCGACCCTCGTGAATATGTTCTCCGGCAATGTCCTCGGTGACATCATTCACATAGGAGGTCATACCGATGTGTGAACCCGGCACACCTTTGGGGAACCCGGTGGTCCCGCCCGTGTACAGAATGTAGGCCAGGTCCGTAGCCGGGTCAATTGTGGCCGCCTGTTTGATAGGCGGGTGCTTGAGCAGCGTCTTGAATTGCAGGACCCGATTGTCCTGGGCAACTTTTCCGGTGGGGATCCGGTCAAATAGAAACCCCAGGATTTTTTTCCACTTTGGCAGCAGGTCGATCAGATTCGTCACGATGACATGCTTGAGGTCGGTCTGGTCAAGCGCCTCCTGGATGTAGCAATAGTTGGTGTCCGCGCAGATCACCGTGTCCACTTCGGCGTCTTTGATCATGTAGATGATTTCATGGGAGGTGTAGATCGGGGCCACGGGCACGATCACTGCGCCGATTTTCTGGATGCCTAAGAAGGCGATGACCCACTGGATTGAATTGGCGATATAGATCATCACCCGGTCGCCCTTGCCGACGCCCAGGGTGGTCAGTCCCCCCGCGAAGCGCTCGCTCAGTTCGCGCAGGCGGTGATAAGTAAAGATTTCCCCGAGATAAATCACGGCCGGCCGATCCGGGTATATTTCGCTCATGCGGTCGAACCGAGTAAAGGTCAGTTCCGCAGACAAATTGTCGGAGGATGATGGCATATCTAAAAATCAGGCTCCTTGTGTTTTGGGATGGCTGCTATCTGTTCAGTGAAAACCAATAGTTTCGCGCAAAGACGCCAAGGCGCAAAGAAAACCAAAACAGATTTCAAGCGCGCTTGCGCGCGTAAAAGCTTTTGATTTTGTCCTTCCAGCGAAGCTGACAACATCTGGTCTTGACCTTCTTTGCGTCTTTGCGCGATGCACGGTTTTGATTTTATATTTTACTATACGCCGAAATACGCCGCCTTCACATCCGGGTTGTCCATTAAATCTGTGTGCGTGCCTTCCAGAACGGCCGAGCCGTTTTCAAGAATAAAGGCGTAGTCAACAATGGGAAACACCGGGCGGGCGTATTGCTCGGTGACGATGATTGATATCTTGCGTTCATCGCGGATTTCCCGAGTGGTCCGCATGAGCAGGGTCTGCATCAGGGGGCTCAGTCCCAGCAGCGGTTCGTCGAGGAGCAGAATCTTGGGTTGGGCCATCAGGGCCCGGCCGATAGCCAGCATCTGCTGTTCGCCACCACTCAGGAAGCCGCCCAGCCTGGTTTTTAATTTGGCCAGGGCGGGAAAGACCGTAAAGACATAGTCCAGGGTCTCTTTGGCCTGTGCTTGGGTGGCCAGGTACCCGCCAATTTTCAGGTTTTCCAGGACCGTGCTTTCCTTGAAGATCCGCCGGCGCTCCGGGCAGAGCACGATCCCGTTTTTGGCTCTGCGGCTGGGTTTTACAGTGCTTATCTCCTGGCCCTGGTAGTGGATGCTGCCGGACAGGGTGATGCGCTCGCCGCCAGCCATTTCTTCTTTTTTGCTGATATCGAGCATGATGCCGGAAAGGGCGTACATCAGCGTCGATTTACCGGCACTGTTGGCACCGAAGACCCCGACAATCTGATCTTTCCCGCAGCGGATACTGACATTGTTCAAGGCCAGCATATTTTCGTAAAAGACCATCAGCCCGTTTGCTTCAAGCATGATCCATAACCTCCGCAACTTCCTCTGACCCAAAGTAGGCTTCGCGTACCCGGGGGTCAGCCATGACTTCTGCGGCGCTGCCTTCCACCAGTTTCTCGCCGAAATTAAGCACCATCACCCGGTTGGCCACCCGGAACAATTCCCGCAGCCGATGCTCGATCATGATCAGTGTGATGCCATCCATCTGCAACCGTTCAATCAGTGGCACCATGCTGGCAATTTCGCTCATGCTCAGCCCGGAAAAAACTTCATCACAAATGATGATTTCCGGCTTCAACGCCAGGCAACGGGCCAGTTCCAAACGTTTGAGATAGCCGGTCGGCAGGGTGGCTGTGTTTTTGTAGGGGACATACGAATCCCGTTCGAACCCGATTTCTTCCAGAATATCGATGCTGACCGTATTGCGGTCGCCCATTTTACCCCCACCGCGCCATCCCCCGGTTCGGCGGGCCCTTGGTGAGAAAAGCGGAATGACCAGGTTCTTGTAGGCCGGCAAGCTGTAATAGGGGCGCATGATCTGAAAGGTGCGGGTCACGCCCATATCGGCAATTTTGTGGGGCGGTTTACCGGTAATATTCCGGCCCTGGAAGAAAACATTCCCGGATGTGGCCTTGATAAACCCGGTGATGCAGTTGACCACCGTGGTTTTACCGGAGCCGTTGGGTCCGATGATACCGAGAATTTCACCCTGCCCAACTTCAAAACTGACCCGGTTGAGAGCGATAATCCCGCCGAATGTCTTGGTAACCTCTTTTACCCGCAGGATAGGTTCGTCCGTCATATTTTCGTCCACCTTTCAAACTGGTGATATTTTCGCTGACCGTAGGCCATCAGGCCCTCGCTGCGAAAGGCGATAAAGGCCAGCAGGAGCAGGGAGTAAAAAACGATCCGCAGGGTACCGAAATCCCGGAGCAGTTCCGAAACCGGGACCAGGATCAGGCACCCCAGCACCGGTCCCACCAGCGTGGCATTGCCCCCGATAACCGTTGCGGCAATGGGCAATATTGAAAAGTCCAGGGCAAATTGGGAGATTCCGGACCACATGTAAATGTGCACCAGGCAGGCGCCGCCCAGGCAACCCAGAGCGGAGGCGATAAAAACAGCGATAGTTTTAAACCAGGTGATATTCATTCCCGAGGCCCGGATGGCCTGATCATTGTCTTTGATACCGCGAAACACAAGGCCGATATCGGTGTTTACCAGGCGTCGGATGAAAAAGAGAAAAATCAGGGTCACGCCGATAACGAAATACTGCTCGGCCCAGCGGTTGCTGAAACCATCGATGCCCATGATGCCGTCGGTACCGCCGAATATGTCAAAGGCTTCGATGACCCGGGCGGCGAAAAGGGGGTACATGAGGCTGATAATGGCAAAATAGACCCCGCGCAGCGGGAGACAGGGGAACATAAGCAGCGTGCAGACACAGGCCCCGAGCAGGGTGGCCAGCGGCACGGTCACCAGCGGTGGCAGGCCGAAGGATGTGTTTAAAATGGCGGCGATGTAACCGCCGACACCGACGAAAAACGCACCCCCCAGGCACACCAGCCCGACATAATGCGCCAGAAAATCAAAGCTCAGGGCGAGCAGGGCGTAGATGCAGGTGATGGTGATGACCCGCGGCCAGTAAAGACCGGGCAGCACCAGCGGCAGGAGCAGCAGCCCACCGATCAGGACAACCCGGGGCATGCTCAGATAGGCCAGTTCGCGCCAGGACATCAAGGCATACAGGCCATCTGTACGCACCTTGATACCGCGGTCAATTCTCTCTTTGCGACGCTTTTGGGTATTGTTGGTCAAACCCGTTCCTCCAATTCCTTCTGCTGGCCGAAGAGACCTGATGGTTTTAAGATGAGTGTCAGAATGATGGCCAGCAGGGCCACCATCATCTGGTAATGCGATCCCAGATAGACCACCGTCAATATCTGGGCAAAGCCGATGAGAAAGGCAGCCAAGACCGCCCCGCCCCAGCTTCCGATTCCCCCGACAATGCAAACCGCGATGGCCATGATCAAGACATTGTAGCCGGATTCAACCACGATGTTTCCCAGGGGCAGCAGTAAAATCGCGGCAAAGGCAGCCAGCATGGACCCCAGGCCCATGGCAACAACCGCCATCATGTCCGAATCAATCCCCAGCATGAGCGCCGCCCGCTCATCCTGGGCCATGCCGCGCAGGGCCAGCCCGATCCGGGTAAAATGGGTGAAGAGCCACAAAAACACCACCAGGAGCGCCCCGCAGCCGACCACGACCAGCCTATGGTAGTCCACCAGCACGCCGGCAATCGTGGTGCTGCCTTCGATAAACGAAGGCAGGGTATAGGTCATGCCTTTGAAGCCGCCCCAACGCAGGCCTTCCAGGATGGCCAGGGCAATGGCATAAGAAGCGATGATTTCCGAAATTTCCATTCCCCGGATACGGATCAGGAAAATCTGGTAGATCAGCGCTCCGATGATGGCGGTAATCACCAGGGCCAGAACAATACTGAGCGGATAGTTCAGGCCCAGGGTGTTGAGTGCGCTCCAGGCGATAAACCCGCTGAGCACATACAGGGCGCCATGGGCAAAGTTGGGCAGCCGGCTGGTGCCGTAGACCAGCGCAAAGCCGAGGGCATACAGGGCCAGGGTGACACTGTTGATCGTGCCGTAGACGAGTATCTCCATAAGGTGTTCCATTTTGAGACCTTTGAAAAATACCCCCTTTTGCCCCATTACGGCGTTGGGCTCAAATTTCAATCCTCGAAATACTTAATGTATTCCTCCGGTTAAAATTTTTGCCCGCCTTGTACTGAAACAAAATTGGGCATTTTTCAAAGGTCTCTTTTAGAGTTTTGCACCGCGGGAGTAAAGCGGTTCCGGTGCGGTGGAGGGCCGCTTTCACTCCGTTGGTGTTCTTACTATCATTCGTTACATACTACCTGTCATTCTGAGGCGCACAGCGACGAAGAATCCCTTCCGTAGAAGCATGGCCTCAGCGTGTGGGGGGACTCTCCCGGCCGTCGTAGCCTTCGGCCACTATGGCAGAGTCGGCTCGCTACGCTCAGAGTGACAGGATAATGTGATGACCTGGGCTGTATTCAGCCCCAAGGCCATATTTTTACTTGTTCATCCAGGGCGGCAGCAGAATTTCGCCCTTGGCAATACTGGCCGGAAAGACCACTATGCGCTTACCGTCCTGCCATTGGAGAATACTGCCCACCGCACCCTCCTTGGGATCGGCCGCGGGGATAACCTGGTGGCTTTTCGGGTCAAACCTTAGCCGGCCGTATACGCCCATGACATCGGTTTTTTCCAGTTCGGCCACAACCTTGTCAGAATCCAGGCTGCCGGCTCTCTCGATGGCGTCTTTAAGAACCTGGACGGCCATGTAGCTGCTGGAAGTGCCCAGGCCTTCGGGTTCCACGCCCCACCTTTTGGTGTAGGCATTGTAGAATTTCATGGTCCACTCCGTGGCATTGGAGGGGGCGTTGCCCGCGTTGACCACGTTGCAGAGCGTGTAGGCCCCTTTGCCTTGGGTGGCTTTCCAGAAGCCGGGCTGCTCGGCCGCGGCCAGGGTGGAGCCGAAAGGCAGGGCCGGGATTTTCATCTCGTACCACTGTTTCAGCAAAATGGCGCTTTCGGGCATATCCATCCAGATGTTGATGATTTCACTGTTGGTCTTCTTGGCTTTCAGCAACCCGAGGGAAAAATCGGTGGCGCCGGTGGGGTAGATTTCAACCCCGGTGACATTCCACCCTTTTTTGGTGGCCACTTTTTTCATGACGGCCGCCGCCCCGCGGGCATGGGAGACATCCTGGGCGATGATAAACAGGTTGTTAAAGCCATGTTTTGCTTTTAAGGCCCCGAAGTTGGCAAACATTTCGCCAACCAGTTGTTTGGCCTCGCCGTGAATGCGAAAGCAGTACTTGAACTTGTCATACTGCTTGGCCACCATGGCGTGGTATTTGGGTGTCAGGACGCCGGTGGTGACGATGGACACTTTCTTGTATTTGGACAAAAGGGACATGGCCGCCAGGGCCGCTTCCGAACGAACCGGGCCACCGATAAGAAAATCGGCTTTCTTGTCCAGAATGAGTTTTTCCACCGCCAGAAGGGCCTCGCTCACCGGCACACCGGGTTCCAGGTCCCGGGTATCGATGACTTCTACCTTAAGCGGTCGTTTTTCGCCGTTTACATTCACACCGCCGGCGGCATTGATTTCTTCAATGGCGAGGGTGATACCCCTTTCCGCGGCCCATCCATATAAAAAGGCGGTTGAGAGCGGGGCGCCGATGACGATCGGTTTGGCGGCCAGGACCGGGCTGCCTGCCGAAGCCAGCAGGACTACTGCCAGTAACACTACCAAGATTTTGCAACTTTTCATTTTGCCTCCTCCTTTGAGTGTAAGCGACACGTTTTGGTACGAAATGAGAAGATGATATTTGCACGATGCGACTAAAATGGATCGGAAAGTAGAAATCCGATTTGTCATCGTAGCGCCATCATGCAAATTTATAATCTATAAACAATGGGGATTCACTCGGGGGAGCTGGCATAGGCCCCAGGTCCGAGCACTTGTTACCAACCTGCCATGACTCCTGTTCCGGTGTGTGTTCCGAGGAGCCAGCTTGCGAAACTATTTTGACGAGTAAGCGTTTAGATATTCTGCTAAAACCACTCAAATAGCAAGTTAAATTTTTCTGTGGGGCAAGACGAATTTTAACAGGTATACCGGTCTCCGGTCAAGACCGGTTTCGAATTTTACCGGGAGCCGGACCGTTCGGTCTGGAAGCATTGCTTGTTCAACGATTCTTACTTTCTGGTCATGGGGATATGCTTCGGGTGCGCTTTCAATTCAACTTCCTTTTCGAGTAAAGTGCCGTCGCGGTCCACCTCTATGCGAATGCGATCCCCGAATTTCGTGTAGAAAAGGGCAATTTTCAGGTCGGCCAGGGTTTTGATCGGGTGGCCGCTGAGGGCGGTGATGACGTCGCCGGCTGCCAGGCCGGCCTTGCCCGCCGGGCCATGTTCGATGGCACTTTTTACCACCAGGGCATCTGCGGTGTCTTCTACCATGATACCCAGCCGGGGGGATTTAATCCCTTCAATCGGGGAGGTGAAAAGCACGTAGTCGGCAATGCCGCTCTCAATCTCCTCATCCTGGACGATGACCGTATAGGGTTGCGCCACCCGCCGGTAAAGCCGCTGGGGGATACCATATTTATAGCGCAGATGACCATTGCCGGCCAGGACCACCAGTTTTCTTTGCGGGTTGTCGGCGAGCCACCGGGCGGCCGCAGCGGCCATGGCTTCATCCCAAAGGGTCTGGGCCTGGTAAAAGTAGTTAAATTCATCCAGTCCGGCCTCACTGCCGTGCTGGTCAAAGACCTGCCGGAGGTCTTTGCGGTAGGTTTCATCGGAAAAATCGAGTTGGCCAGGTACCTGCCGGCTTTGTTCGGGCGACAGACTGTCCAGCCCCTTGCGCCCGGTCTGGCGGGAAATGTCCCCGGAAACGTTGAGTGCCACCAGGGGTATCTGGTTGGCTTTCAGAAAATCAATGATGGGTTTGTAGAGATGATAGTCATACCGCCAGCGGTCGTAGTATTCCGATTGAGCCAGGAAAGTGCGCTCGTTGATTTCACCGGCCAGATACGCATCGATCACCGGTTGGTAAGGGGCCTGAAACATTTCCATGCCGACGCCTATTTTTTCGCCGGCCGTGTGCAGCGCCTGGATGACCTGCAGCTGGTTGAGATGGTGCGCGAGGCGGTCATGCTGTTCGCCCACAAAGATAACCCGGTTTTGCTGCAGTTCGGTGGAGATGTCCGCCAGCGTCTCTCTCTGTTCAGGTCGCAGCACCAGGGGTTGGGCCCGGGATAGAACCGCCAGTCCGTTGGCGGCTGACCCGGTGGTCTTGCGGGTATTGCGGCCTGCTTTGAAAGCCAGCACGCTATATTTTCCGTAATGGGATAATTTGCGAACCGTGGCCTTGGATTCGTCCTTGCTGGCCGCATGCATAAGCAAGAGGCGTTTTTCGGGTGCATAAGGGTTTTTGTGGACTTCCAGACGGATGCCGTCTTCAGGTATTTCACGACCTCCCAGAAGCCTACCGGCCAGAGGGTTGTCAAACCCGGCGATGAGAACGGTCGCGGTTTTCAGCCGGGAAAACGTCACCTGCTCCGGATCAATCCAGGCGGCCTTTTTGACCTTCAGGGCGTCCACTATGGGTTTGTAGGTGGCCCGGTGCTTTGTCGCAGCGGCCACGAAGAGGCCATCGCTGCCCATGATATCCGCCAGAATCGGGGGGCGTTCATCCGTATTCAGGGTGCGCATAACTGAATAATCTCCGTCGATAACAACCTTCGTGGGGCTTGAATCCAGCGGGATGAGAACCTGTTCGGGGCTCCGGGTTATCTCTACAACCTGTGTGTGCTGCGAACGGGCGGTTGTTACGGTTACGGGCAGTGACAGCCGGTAAGGGGTTTCCGCTTGCAGGATATCAAACCGCAGGGCCAGCTTGTTCCCGTCAAGGGCCAGCCCGGTGTTTTCTATCCTCAGATCCGGTATATCCCGCCGGTTGAGCCATTGGTTGAAAAAACCTTCCAGATCTGCGCCGGTGGTTTGCGCGAAGGCGCGTCGGATATCGGGCCAGCCGGCCTGGCGAAAAGTGTTGTCCTGGATCAGCTTCCGCAGGGACTCGAAAAACAGGTCATCCCCAAACCGTTGGCGCAGCATGTGGAAGATCATGGCGGCCTTGCCGTAGCCGATGGCGGCCTGGGCTTTGTTTTGACGACTTGAAAAACGGCTTACCGGTAGGGCATTGTCCGTATTTACATAGGCCTGGTAATTGAGCAGTATCTGTTTGCGGTACGCCGGGCCCCGGTTATCGAGCTCGGCATAGTGGTGGTCGGCCAGATAGTTTGTCAGGCCTTCGGCCCAGTTTCCATGAGTGTAATCGATATAGACCGAATTGCCGAACCACTGGTGCAGAATTTCATGCCCCAGGGAGGTCCGGACGATGAACGGCAGCTTCACGACTGCACGGCCCAGGAGGGTAAACGTGGGCATGGAGTAGCCGGTGGGCAGAATGTTTTCTACGATGGCAAAGCGCTTGTAGGGATAGGGGGTGAGCATGCCATTGTACATGTCAATGTATTTCTTGGTGTAACTGATATAGGTGTCGGCCAGGGCGGCGTCGGCTTTGAAAAAATAGGCCTCGATGGCAACCCCCGCGTGGCGTTCTTTTTTGACTGTGTAACGGGTCGAGGCCGCGAGATGGAGTCCGTCCAGGGGGTGGTCGAAGTGAAAGCTGTGGGTTGCCAGTCCGGAATGCTTTTTCATTGAAACCGAATCTGCCGCGCCGATGGCAATGAAGTTGTCCGGCAGGGTTACCGACAACTGGTACCGGACCGGTTCGTCCGGCCGGGGATACCACGGCCCGGAAAGAAAGACATTTTCGGGATCCATGAACCCTTGACGGGGATTTTTAAAAGCCGCCCTGAAATCGATGCGGATGTGGTCCTGGCTCGTCAGGCGGATGGCGATCATTTGATTGCCGTCCGGGGTGACGGCGCGGTCATTGACCCGTACATCCTCAAGCGCGGCGACGGACAATTCAAAATCGGCAGGGTCCGGTGAACTGATCAAACCGGTGCCGACGATTTCCTGGCGTTCGGGGTTGATTTTAACATCGAGAGCGTAGCGGATGTCCAGGCACCAACCGGTGGTCGGTATCAGGACCAGCAGCAGCGTGAACAGGTTCTTTAAAACCGGCATACAACAACGTCCTTTTGTTCCGAGAGTTATCGCGGTGAAGTATTTTGTATAAAAATAAGGACTAAATGGCAAGCGCGCAAGGGAGCCCCGCGGCTATCCGGTTGCAAGGGCACTCTGGTTCAGGAGGGCGATTTCCGGGATGATGCGTTCACTGGAGCCGTTACAGGATCCGGGTGGGTGGCAGCGCTCTACGGCAAATCAGCCGACAACCCACACAGCAATGTTTTCCAGCGAACGAATCAGGGTTTCCCCAAAGCGTCCCCGCAAATGTTCTTCTAAAAAGCTGGCCCCTTCACGGCGACCCACCACGATGGTGCCGAATTTTCCGTCCAGTGCGGTTTCGGTGATCTTCTGGATCGTGTTGCCCTTAACGAACAGAAAATCCCGGGAGATGCGTCCGGCATCGATGCCGGCCTCGACCAGTCGCCCGGTGGCCTCTTCCATATATGGCCTGAAGCGGTTTTGGTTGTACTGAACCCAGTCCTGATCTTGCGGAGCCCCGGCGGACTTCTTTTCGGCCGGTGCCATGGCTGCCGGGTGCAGGCAGTGACACAGGGATATCCGGCAGTGGCAGCCGCCGGCCAGGGCGCCGATACAGCTCACGGCGCGCATGGCTTCAATGGACTCGTCAATGGCGATCAGGATTTTACCGGGGACCGGCCGGCCGCCCACGATTACCACGGGAATGTGTCGCACTTTGGCGGCCAGCTTGTGGGCCATACTGCCCACAAACAGGTCTTTCAAACGGCTCCGGCCGGTTTTTCCCATTACAACGGCATGGTAGTCCTGGTAAGATTCCTGGATGATATCTTTCAAAACACCGGTTTTCCGGGTCTGGGTCTTGATGGTCACATCCGCTTTGACAAAACCTGCGTCTTTCAGAATTTTCAAGGCCTTCTCATTAAACTCACCAATCTCGCATTGCTGGTCGGCCAGCCAGCCCATCACCTTGGTTTTTTTGGTGCGGTAAAGCGGATTGCGGTTCAGGTCCCAGAAGACTTCCGGAAAGCCGCTGCCCACGTAAAAAAGAACAATCGCAGTTGTTTCCGGCCTGACCAGGGTACTCACGTAACGGACCGCTTCAAGGGCCTGGTCGGAGCCATCAACCGCCAGGAGTATTTTTCGTTTGATCGTCATAACCGCCCTTTCTGGAAGCCTTCTCAAAAAATGGATTTTGGTTCAAAATCAAGGCGGCCGCGAATATCAAACCGGAGGAATACATCAGGTATTTTGAGGATTTGATATGAGCGCCCAACGCCGAGTTTGGGCCAAAAAACTTTTTTGAGATAGCTTCTAATGTCCAGGAGGATGTATGCGGCGGTCATTCCTACTCACGATACTTCTTGCCATGGCGTTTCTTGCCGGTTGCCAGGAATCAAAAGGCAATGTCTTTTTTATCATGTTTGAAAGCACACCGAATCTGTTTGACAATGCAGTCTATGCTCATGGCGCCAGCGTGGGCGAGATCGTGGAAACGGCAACAGCGGGCAACGGCATTACCCGGTTGGCGATTGTTGTGAGCGGAGATCAGGCAGAACTGATGAAAGACAATACGGCCTTTTACGTTACCACGGGCCGTTTGACCCATGCAACGCTATCCGGCTATGGCAACCCGATAGAACCCGGGGCAAAATTGATGGGATTTAACTCGGCGATGGGGATGAGCTGGTTTAAAGCCAAAAACCTGATGACCCAGACACCCCGGGCCGCTTCCGCCCGGGCCGAGGCGTTGTTTGCGGCGTTCGAAACTGGTTACAAGGGGCAGTAGGAAGCCCTTTTGGGCCTTTTCAATATCCAATGTCCAACAAGGAATTTCCAATTTCCAGGGAAGGCATACTGCCAATTTGATTTGTATATGATTAGTAGCGCGCAGCGCTGCCATACTTGGTCATTGGGTATTCCTTGTTGGATATTCAGAATTCGCGTTATACCGTTCCCTTTAGACCGATTTCCGCAGCGACCTCCCGCATGCCCATAATCGTATCCGTGATCAGTTCGGAAACTTCAACGCCCAGCATTTCCGCCCCGTTGGCAATGATCGATCGGTCCACACCGGCCGCGAACCGCTTGTCTTTCCACTTCTTTTTGACCGATTTGGCTTTCATGTCCAGGACGCTTTTGGAGGGCCTGACCAGGGCGCTGGTGGCCACCAGACCGGTCAATTCGTCAATGGCGTAGAGCGTTTTCTCAAGTTCGGATTCCGGCTTGACGTCCACGCAGATGCCCCAACCGTGACTGATGACTGCCCGGATATATTCTGCGGGCCAGTTGTTTTCTTCCAGGATTTCCTCTGTTTTTTTACAGTGTTGATCAGGAAACTGTTCGTAGTCCAAGTCGTGAATGAGACCAATGACACCCCATTTTTCTTCGTCCGCGCCTTTTTTCCTGGCAATGTACCGCATAACGCCTTCCACTGCCAGGGCGTGTTTTACGAGACTTTCAGACTTGTTGTAACGGGTCAAAAGCGCAAAGGCTTCTGCTCTTGTGGGAACGCGGGTTTCCATTCGTATCCTCCAAAGGCGGTAGTATAATGTAAAACGACGATTTGAAGAAACTACCTCAAGAATTGATCAGGAAACAAGAGTTTATTTTAGGGAAGGCGGTGGGGCCGCCGGGGAAGGCCGCACGCCTTCCCCGGGGCAACGCTTACTTTTGAACGATCTGTGAGTCGATCTTGTCGGCCAGTTCAAGCGAGGAACTCAGCGCGTCATTAATGTTGAACATCTGTATCTTGAAAGTTTTCAGGGAGGCCGGGGTGGCCTTTATGGCATCACTGCTGCTGAAAAGTGTTTGCAGCGATTTTGCTCTGTCGGACAGTTCATCAAGCTTGCCGGCGAAGGCACCGATTTCGCGGGCCCACTTTTGCCGATCCTCTTCTTTAAATGCTACCGGGTTGTTTTCCATACCTTCCACGAGTGCTTCAATACCATAGTCTTTGGGGTCGAGGTTGATTTCGTACATACCGTCCTCCTTTTGGGAACCTGTAAAAAAATGCTGCGGAATCAGGACGCTATGGGGTGTGGGGATTGGGGGAGGGCGTCCTGATTCCGCTACCGCGCTGCGGTAAAACGATAAAACTACCTTCTGTGCTTAAACTATGGTTACAAATAGCGTGCCACAAAAGTAGGTTTTTAGTATGCATTAAAATTTTAGGTAGTTACGTATTGATCGGCGTAGCGGTTGACCAGGTTTCCCGGATTTCATGGACACAGGATGTACATGCGGGTGTCAATAATAGTTCACCATGCAAAGCTATTGACTAAAACCCGGTAAACGAATAAATATACGTATATTTTAGGACGGTTATAATTCGGTGCGTTCCAAGTGACGGCTTGCTCACGCCGTGTGTCTGTTTGGCTATACCGAAAAAGGGGCCTTAAATTGTGAAACTGGTATTGATAGCAAATCCCTGTTCCCGGGGGACTGTATCTGAGGCGATTATTGACAGCGTTCGGGAAAGATTCGAAGCGGCTCGGTTCGCAGTTGATTTCTACGTGACCCGCCATCATGAACACGGCATGAGCTTACTGGACGGGCTGCCGCTGGACACGTATGATGCTGTTGTGGCCATGGGGGGTGACGGCACCAACTACCACGTCCTCAACAGTGTCCTTAACAATTGCACTACCGGTCAGCGCCCACCCGCACTGGGGATTATTCCCGTGGGGCGGGGGAATTCATTTGCCCGGGACTTAAACCTGTTTTCAGTCGATGACGGGGTAAATGCGGTTATCGGCGCGGACACCCGACCGGTGGATGTTTGCACGTTTTCACAGGACAGCCGGACCCTTTACTTTGTCAATCTCATGGGCTTCGGATTCGTAACCGATGTCGCCTGCACCGCGGCCCGCTTCAGCCGTACGGGTGATTTCAGCTACATTCTGGGTGTTCTCCACCGGGTCCTGGGTTTAAAGACCTATACGCTGGATCTCGATATCGATGGCCGGCGGATCTCCGGACCCAATTGTTTTGTTGAGTTCTGCAACTCGAGATACACCGGCGGCGACATGCTCATGGCGCCGGAAGCGAAGATTGACGATGGCCTTTTTGACGTGGTCGTTGCCGGACCGCTGAGCCGCCTAAGCCTGATTGCAACCCTGCCGAAACTTTTCAAGGGGTGCCATGGTGAGAACCGGGCCGTAAGTTTCTACCAGGGCCGGCATGCCCGGGTGCAGACCAGTCCCGCAAAAGACCTACTGCCGGATGGTGAAATATTCGGCCGGACGCCGACTGAAATCGGTATATTGCCGCGGTTGGTGAACTATTTTTATGGCCCCCGAACTTAGTGTTGCTCCATCAGTTTATTATCTGATAGCACTGCGGCTATAGTGTATTTAAGTGCCCAGAAATCCGGAATCCGAATATCGAAATTCGAAACAAGAAGGCAAACCACAATGACCAAAAAATCAAACAAAACATTTTTTTACAATCGGTAAGCACCTGTTTCTTTCATTTGGCCATTAGAATTTTGAATTTGTTTCGAACTTCGTGCTTTGTATTTCGGATTTAGTTGCCTTTTGAAGCCATGCTATAGTTGTAGAATGTTTTTGCCCTTATTTGTGAAACACAACGCAATCAATTGATCATTGGAGCGGATGCCTGTGGCCTTTCTGATTATCATGCCGACCATGAAGACCTCTTCATGGGAAAAGAGAATCCTGGCCTCTGCACCAGGCATTGACCTGCGGGTATGGCCTGCGGCCGGTGTCCGGGAAGATGTCGAATTCGCGCTGGCCTGGCGACACCCCCACGGAGAGTTCCGCCGGTTTCCAAACTTGAAATGCATTGCGTCGATGGGTGCCGGCGTCGACAATATCCTCAGTGACCCCGACCTGCCCGCAGGGGTTCCGATCACGCGGATCGTCGATGCTACTATGGCTGGCTCCATGAGTGAGTACGTGGTGATGAGTGCTCTGAACTATTGCCGCAACACACGCTTTTTCATGGAGCGGGAGGCGGAAGAAGCGTGGCAGCCCGTCATTCCGAAGCTTGCGGAAAAAGAGACCATCGGTATCCTGGGACTCGGGCAGCTGGGATTGGACGCCGCCCGCAAGTTGGTGGCGCTTGGTTTCAAAGTGGCCGGCTGGCGCCGGTCGGACAAGCCCCTGGAAGGCATTGCGACTTTCATTGGACGGGACCAGTTCGTCGCGTTCCTGGCCGAAAGCCGCATTCTCATCAATATGCTGCCGTTGACACCTGAGACAGAAAACATCCTGAACCGGGATACTTTCAACCACCTGCCGCAGGGCGCCTACCTGATCAACGTGGCCCGGGGCCGACACCTGGTGGAAGAAGATCTGCTTGAAGCCATCGCCTCCGGCCAGCTTTCCGGGGCCTGCCTGGATGTTTTTCGGACAGAACCTTTGCCGGAAAAACATCCGTTCTGGCAACAGCCCGCCATTACCGTGACACCGCACATCGCCAGTCTCACCAACCCTGCCGCCGTCATCCCCCAGATCATGGACAACTACCGGCGCGTCAAAGCCGGGCGCGAAGTGTTAAATGTAGTTGCTCGCAAGCGTGGCTATTAGAACCCATCTCAAAAAAGTCTTCTTGTCCGGCGACCTGTCCGGCGAAACTTGAAAAGCGAAGAGGGAAGCTTGAAAAGCAAAGTCGGAAGCTCAAAGGGCGAAGGCTGGATTTTGAACCAAAATTCGTGTTTTGAGATAGATTCTAACCTTAAAAGCAGGGGGTAGATAGCTTCTACGGATGTGAGGTCTTATTGAAATCTGCAGCATGGCTGTCTCCGGCAAACAGGTATTGCATTTCGGCAGGCAGGGCCTGAGAGCGGATAACCATAGGGCTGCCATCGGGAAGCTGAATTTCAAGCGAGGCAGCGTGTAAACCCAGGCGTCTGAAATTGTGTTTGCTCTGTAAAAAGCCCAGTGCTCGCTTAGACCCATACCGGCGATCGCCCACCACGGGATGGCCGGCCAGTTTGGCGTGGCGGCGAATCTGGTGTTTTCTTCCGGTTAGCAGTTTGCACGCCACCAGGGTATAATGGTCACTGTGATCAAGTACCCGAACCAGGGTGGTGCACGCTTTCCGGGGGCCTCTTCCCCGGGGATCTTTTCGGCCGCCCGGGGTTTTAGTGAGGGACCATTCCCAGGAACTCCATGGGCCGGGAAGGTCATTTTCAGGAAGATGACCGTGCAGTATCGCGGTATATTGCTTATTCACGGTCCGGGCCTCAAATTGAGCCGTGAAATGCCTTAGAACGGACCTGTTTCCGGCCAGTAAGATTACCCCGCTGGTTTCCCGGTCGAGGCGGTGGGCCGCGTTAAGGCGGCTATCAGCAGCGAGACTGGTTGCCGCCTGCAGGTCAGCCTCCGTCTGCAAAAGGATCGACAGGCGCCCGCAAAGATCTTTACCGGGATCGTTGTGGACACTCATGCCGGCGGGTTTTTCGACGGCCAGCCAGCCTTTTCCGGAAGCCAGGATTTCAATCGGTTTTTCTACGGATATTTGCCTTTTCATATCTTTTCTGGAATAGTAATTCACTATCGGACCGGAAGCAATCAGAAACAGATACGGAGTTACTGGATAGATGCTCAAGGGTGGACCCGGTTTTTTAATGATAGCGGCGTGCCTGGCGGCACTTGCCGGTGCCTGTTGGGCGATGGGCATCAATACCACCGGACTTGGCGCAATCGGCCGGAAAATCTATGCCAATGAGTGCGGTTCGAAACCTGAGAACCTGATCACCTGGAACCGGGGCGAAGATTTCATCTCGCTGGGCATCGGCCATTTTATCTGGTACCCCCAGGGCCGCAGCGGACCCTATATGGAGAGTTTTATCTCCTTTGCCAGATATGCAGACCACCAGAAGGCAAAATTACCGGAGATGCTCACCGGCGACCCGCTGCCCGGGTGCCCGTGGCCGGACCGCGCGACCTACCTGGCTGCCAGGAATTCCGCCGCCGCAAAGGCCTTGAGAGCCTTTCTGGAAGAGACCATTCCATTGCAGACCCGCTTTCTACTCATCCGGCTGGAGCGGGCGCTGCCCCGCATACTGAAGGAGTCCCCCCGCCATAGGCGGTCTGAAGTAGAGCGGAAATTTTATCGAATTGCCCGCACGACCCGCGGTCGGTACGCCCTGGTGGACTATGTCAATTTCAAGGGCGAAGGCCTGTTGCCGACGGAAAGGATAGGCGGCCACGGGTGGGGCCTGCTCCAGGTACTGGAGGAGATGGATCCCCAGAAGACCCTGGTCAATGCGGAAAAAGAGTTTGCCGCAGCCGCCGAAAGGGTCCTGACCCGGCGGGCCTATGCCGACCCGCGACCGCACGTCAGGCAAAACTGGCTGCCGGGATGGACCCGGCGCGTGCGAACCTATGCGCGCCCCTGAACATTCGGCACCGGATAAAGACTGGTCAAAATGAGCTTTGCCATTTGGGCGCGGAAAAAGTTTAACAAGTGCTGTTATAAGAGACTTAATGGCATGACAAATCGCTACCTTGTTATAATCTCGATATATATGCAATTATGGTGGAATTGTGATATTTGCATGGTATCCTAAAATACCATAATTATTCCACGGTTTAGATAATCCCGCAGCACCAAGCAATATTCCTCAGTCCGGATACTCTCATCATATCTGCAGGCAACATTTTTCTCCAAGTCTTTTCACATCCATTGCAGTTTAAAAAAAATGGGGCCTGTTTAGACGAATTCTCTGCGCCCGACCCCTATTTGCACAGGTTTTTGTGCAGACGTGCCGTGATTTCTGTGCAAACTGCTGCCTGTGGCAGCTCACCAAATAATCGTGTCAAAACTGTTTGGCGGTGTAACTTTTTGATAATAAACAATTATTATACATCGCAAGATGATTTATGCCGTTTAACCCCTGCTGGCACGATTATTGGTTTTATTAAGGAGGCCTTTTAAGGGCGGTGCCGCCGGATTCGAGTTTTCGTATTTCAGATACCGCTTCAACTAAACTGCAATCGCAAACATATGGAAGACTTTCGCAACTTTCTACTCGCCAGCCATACTGCCAATCAAAAAACAGCAAGGTTCTATGTGAACTGGGTCGTGCAGTTTTTCAATCATTGCCATAAACATCCGGAAGAGTGTTTCAGTCCAGAGGAACTTGAAGGGTACTTGAAATACAAAAACCGGACCTGCGAGCAGTGGCAGTTGAGAGAAAAGTGGGGGCATCCACCCAAAACCAGGCATTCAGCGCATTGTTATTTCTATTCCGACAGGTATTGGACCAACCCTTGGATGACATTGATGAGGCCGTCCGAGCCCATAGGTCAAAACACCTGCCTGTGGTACTTACCCAGGAAGAGGTTACCGCCCTTTTAAACGAAATGACAGGCGTAAACAAGCTAATGGCCCAAATTATCTATGGAGGGGGTGGCTTTTCCCTAAAATAGTAGACACACCGAACAGCCAAGTTGTATGAGGCTA
>CAZYGG010000048.1:0-28611 GCA_964647585.1 uncultured Desulfobacterales bacterium | reverse complement strand
GATTTATATCTTGTACACTGGTACCGCTGCCCTTGGCAATCCTTTTCCGGCGGCTGCCGTTAATAATTCCGTGCTGCTGCCGTTCTGTGGGCGTCATCGAGTTGATCATGGCCTCGATGCGCACCAGTT
The DNA here is from genome assembly GCA_964647585.1 of uncultured Desulfobacterales bacterium. GTDB lineage: Bacteria > Desulfobacterota > Desulfobacteria > Desulfobacterales > CAJINA01 > CAJINA01. The sequence goes on along the minus strand of CAZYGG010000048.1, from coordinate 28,482 downwards.
CGTGTTCATCAACCTTCAGGTTTTTCAACTGCTTGGCATTGCCGAGCCCCGGTATCATTTTTATGAGATCCGTCAGGGAACCCATTTTCCGGATCTGGACCATCTGGTCCCTGAAATCTTCGAGGGTAAACTGATTTTTCCTCAGTTTCTTCTCGAGTTCCACCGCCGTTTTCTCGTCCACGACCGTCTGGGCTTTTTCGATGAGACTGAGTACATCGCCCATGCCCAGAATTTTGGAGGCCATCCGGTCGGGATGAAAAGCCTCGAGATCGGTCAGTTTTTCGCCGACACCGATGAACTTGATCGGTTTTCCGGTTATTTCCCGGATCGAAAGGGCGGCGCCGCCCCGGGCGTCACCATCGATCTTGGTGAGCACCACACCGCCAATATCCAGAGTCTCATCAAAGGACTTGGCAATGTTGACCGCATCCTGGCCGGTCATGGCATCGGCCACCAGCAGGACGTCACTCGGCGTAACTGCGGTTTGAATCGCTTTCAGCTCGGCCATGAGTGTTTCATCGACATGCAACCGGCCGGCCGTATCCAGTAAAAGGGTATCACATCCCGCTTGCTGCGCCGCCGCCCGCGCCCGGCGGCAGATATCAACCGGGTCCATGTCCGTACTGGATTCAAAAACCGGTACAGACAGCTGGGCGCCGAGTTTCTGCAGCTGGTCGATGGCCGCCGGACGGTAAACGTCAGCGGGCACCAGGTACGGGTTGCGCCCCTGTTTGCGCAATAAAACCGCAAGCTTGCCGCTGGTGGTCGTTTTACCCGACCCCTGCAGCCCGACCAGCATAATGGAAACCGGGTGCTGGCCCTTCAGGTTCAGTTCCTGGTGATGCGCTCCCATGAGCCGGGTCAGTTCATCATTGACAATTTTGATAACCTGCTGCCCGGGGGTGAGGCTGCCCATCACCTCCTGCCCCAGACTGCGCTCACGAATATCGGCAATGAGCTGCTTGACCACCCGGTAGTGGACATCCGCCTCCAGGAGCGCCATCCGGACTTCGCGCAGGCCGACATCGATATTCTTCTCGGTCAGCTTGCCGTGACCTTTCAGCTTCTTGAATACTGTGTCGAGCTTCTCGCTCAGGTTGTCAAACATCGCCCACCGGACCCTCAAGTTTCGAAAACCTTGAAAATAATGTGATACCTGTGCTAAGTCAAGCAAAATTATTAGAACTCATCTCAAAAAAGGCTTTTGGCCCAAACTCGGCGTTGGGCGCTCGGTTCAAGTCCTCGAAATACTCCAGTATTCCTCCGGGTTGCGACCCACATTTGAGGATTTAACAAGCGGGAAGTCCCGCAACGTGGGGAACCTCGCGGCCGCCTTGATTTTGAACCAAAGTCCGTTTTTTGAGATAGGTTCTAAAATAAACAAGATTTGCTTTTGGTATGAATTGATTTTACTATTGAGAACCAGAATCTGCAAATTGAATTTGGCGCTATGACGACAGAAAAGAAAGATATCAAGGACCTATCCGCCAAAGAGCTTGTCAGCTGGCTCAGCCGACGGGGACTTGCGTCCTATCGGGCCGGGCAGATTTTACAATGGGTCTATCAGCACCAGGCCGACTCGTTTGACGCCATGACAAATGTCGGTAAACCAACCCGCCAGATCCTGGCACAGGCGTTTGAAATAGGGCGCCTTGGGGTGACCGCCACCGAGGACTCAAAAGATGGCTCCCGAAAATACCTGTTACGACTGAAAGACGGTTGCCACATTGAATGTGTGCGCATACCGGAAAAAAACCATGACACCCTGTGCATCTCCACCCAGGTCGGGTGCGCCCAGGGCTGCCGCTTCTGCCTGACGGCACGCGGCGGCCTGGTTCGCAGCCTGACCAGCGGTGAAATAATTGCCCAGGTCCGGGACGTCATCCACGCCGCACCGGACCGGCATCTCACCAATATCGTGGTGATGGGCATGGGCGAACCTTTAGCCAACTATCGCAATGTCATCAAGGCCCTGGGAATCATAACCGATACCGATAAAGGCCTGGGAATTACCAGCCGACGCGTCACCCTTTCCACGGCTGGGATTGCCCCCCGGTTGACCGATCTGGGCCGGGATGCGGATATCAACCTGGCCATATCCCTGAATGCCGCAGACGATGCCACCCGCAACCGCCTCATGCCGATCAACCGGAAATATCCCATCGCGGACCTGCTGGCAGCCTGTGCCCGATTTCCGTTAAAATCCCGCCGCCGGATCACCTTCGAATATATCCTTATAAAAGGTATCAATGACGCGGATGAAGACGCCCGGCAACTGGCCGCCCGCCTGGCCCCCCTGCGGGCCAAGATCAACCTCATCCCGTTTAATGAACATCCTGAAAGCGAGTTCAAACGGCCGGACAATGACCGGATCCGGCAATTTCAGGATATCCTGGTCAAACAGAACTACACGGCCGTTGTGAGGCACAGCAAGGGCCAGGACATTTCTGCGGCCTGCGGGCAACTGCGGGGAAAACTGCGGGATCGGCATGATACGTGAAGGCTTTCTTAAAGAGTAAAAAACTTACCCGTCGAAATCGCGTGCCCGGGCACTGCAGAATGTCGTACCGGATCTCATTGACAACCAGAGCTTAAAAGACCCAATATCTGGTAAAATTGTGTGCAGTTATGCGCATCCCATATTTCTGGGCACTTTTCATGGTGGTGGGCGTTGGTGGGCGTAACATCCGTTAAATTTCAGGATTGGGATAGGGGCCCTTTCTATTTATTATTTCTCTTTTGGTACCAGTCCTGATCCCCATACATTTTGGGCATATTCCATGGCTGAATTCTGCATCAGAATGATCGCTGATGTATGTCTCAATCTGGTTCCAATACCCTTTATCATCTCGAATATTCTTACAGGAAGCACATATTGGGAGCAATCCACTTAATGCTTGTATCTCTTCCTTGGCATCCTGCAAATCATTTTGAGTTTTCCTGATATCGGTGATGTCTATCGCATAATGAAGGTAGGTGTCTTTGTCCACGGGTACCCACCACGTGTCCCAAATGGTTCCTTCAATTTCCACCTCTTTTCGTTCGGGCTTTCCAAATTGCATCGCTTCATCAGCAAGACAAAAGTCGCACTTTATTTTATTGTCCCTTTTTCGTTCCGGCTCCTTTTTAATAATTTCTTTATATTCTTCGAGAATAAATTGCCGATGGCCAAAGTCATCCCAGCATTGACAATCAATTTTAGCACCGCCTTCGGTTGCCAGTTTATTTGCAGCCAGAACGGTTCTTGTCTTAACATTTATTAACATTGCCCAGTGGGGCAGGCTATCCAGAATGATTTGATTTAATCTGTACACCGCGTCCATGTGTTCTCCAATTTTTTGTACTTTTCAGGAAATAGCAGCATGGTCATGTTCGGCCGGTTGAATGGTGTTGTAGTATGTATCTCAAGATGTGGCGGGCCCGAGAATCGAACAGCGACCCAATCCGGCCGCACTCTCTTCGAATGGGTATGACCGATAATGGGCATTCTGTCAACCGTGCATAGGCTTCCGATTTGCCTAATTTCAAGAATTTTGACAACAGAAATCCGGCCGCCCATGCACGGGGCGTTAAAAATCGGACTTCCGTCTTCGTTTTTCAAACTACGCCGGACAGGCCGCAGGCTGTTGCGGGTCAACAAGGAAATCATCCGCACTATATGGGCCCTGTTGGAAGTAGAGAAACTGGCCAGGACAATGCGCAGACATACACAAGTTTCAGTGCAACAGGTTGGATATTCAGCATTCGCTTTTTAAGGCAAAGAAGCCTGGCCCAGACTAGCTGTGGATTGCCCCTGAAAAGGGACAGCTTGGAGCAACACCGGAATCAGGCTGATAGACTGTAGGCATTTAGGTTGAAGGAAAATCCTGTTTGCACCCCGATTAAGGAGACGCGCGCGGGTAACAACAAACAGTGACATGACGGTTTGCAAATCGCAGATATCCTGTTTCTCCTAACAGTCTTCAGCCTACAGTCTAAACAACCTGCTCACACGTACCACGACATAGCCAATTATCTCTGACCTGGCCCTGAGGACCAGGTTTTTAAAGATAGAATAAAGAGAGGACTACAGCAAAAGTAATTTGTTCTCCCGGGGGGCGGTGGGCATCACGGTGAGCGTGGTTTTCCGGTCACCCTGAATGACCAGAACCTCGGCGGGCTTATCCGGCGGAGCCTTGCTGTAACCGGCGCAGATGGCCGCGGCCTGTAGGGCCGTAGCGTCATCACAGCCATTGGGCGCCAGGGATACGGGCCCGGGCCAGTTTTGCACACGGAACTCGGTATCGACGACCGGATCGATCAGGGCCTCAATTTTTTGATTTTCCGATTTTGAGCGGCCTACAATGAGCTTGTGGCCCGCATTCAGACGCAGGTGGCGCCCGTAACTCAACAGGTAAAACTCCGCGTCCCGGTAAGTATCCTGATTTTTGAAAAGGTCCTTGAGCCGGGTCGCATATCCTTTCTCAGTGAGCAGGCAGCCCCCGGCCGGTGACGGAAAATCCGTTACACCCAGGCTGGCAGCCAATTCCAGTTGGGGTTTGCGCGTCCGGCCCGAGAAGTTCAGCAACTTTTCGCGGTCCACCAGGCCCTCTTTTTCCGGAAGCGTTACCGGCAGGTTTTGCGCCGAGAGGGGCCGGACGATATATCCATCAAAGCCCGAATTTTTCTCAACGTAACGCAATGAATTCTTGTTCTGCGACATGGGCCGCTGGCCGGAGACCTCACCGCTGAACAGAAAATCGAAACCCCGGGCTTGCATTTCCTCACCGGCGAGTTTGAACATGAGGGCATGGCAGTCCATGCACGGATTCATCTGCTTACCGTATCCGGCCGGCGGGCTCTTGAGCATTTCCAGATAAATCGGCAGAATGGGTTTAACCGTAATCGGCACGCGGTTTAACCGGGCGGCCCGCAGGGCCTTATCCGCTGCAAAAAACGGCGTTTCAAACACAACCCATTCAACATCGATACCCTGGCGTCTTAAAACCAGCGCCGCCAATATGCTGTCAAGCCCTCCGCTGCAAAGGCCAAGCGCCCGTACCTGTTTTGCATCTGAATTCATCGCACTTTTATCTTTCTGGGGTCTGGATCAAAGATGAACTCATAAAAAGTCAAAAAACAACTTTTACGAGCGTTTTAAGTTTTAAGTATCTGTTTTGATGATTTTTTGTTTTTCCTAACACCTAAGACCTAACACGTAAAACCGACGAATTCGGCTTTTTACGAATTCATCATCAAATAAAGCACAAAAGGCCGGATAGAGGCTATCCTGTCGGGCCGTTCCTTTCGGGCCGCTCCGCCTGGCTCTATTATTTAAACACTTTTTGCAACAGTTCCGTAACCCTGGCGGCCGGATCCTGGCGGATCTTGCGTTCCTCCTGTTCGAGCATGAAAAACAACCCGTCCAGAGTCTTGCCGGTGACATAGGCATCCAGATCGAACCGGAAGGATTCCACAAACGGAATCTGGCCCATGCTGTTGTCGAGATCCTGCCAGGCACGGGTAACGCCGACCTGCGCCATGGCATTATGGGCGATGGGGGTAAACAGCTCCGTCAACCGGGCGCTGGTTTTTTCCTCGAAAAACAGGGTCGCTTCATTGTCACGGCCTTCGAGAATTTTTTTGGCGTCATCAAATGTCATCTGGGTGATGGCGTCCCAGAATAGTTTCCGGGCTTCCGGAGCGGCCTGCTCCGCCGCCCGGTTCATACTGAGTTCAAAGGCATCCACCTGCGACCCGAAGCCGGCTGTTCTGAGAAGGGATTCAACCTGCTGCACTTTCTCAGGGAGCAATATCTTTACGTCCGGATGCTTGTAGAAACCATCAACCCGTGACAGCAGGGTCACCGAATTGTCGGTACCGACCTCCAGGGCCTCTTTGAGCCCCTGAATAATTTCATTTTCACTTAAACCCGTCTGTTCCTCCAGAACATTTTCCAGCGTTTTTTTCAGAAAATCCTCGAACCCGGCGCGGGCCGGGACAACCGTAGATACGCACAGCAGCACCACACCCGTGAACAGAATCATTTTGCGCAGCTTCATATCGGTATCTCCATCTCATTTTATGCAAATCTATTCGCCCGCGGCTGTCGCTTTTCCGGCAACCTGACCGTAACCGTTTTAAATTAAAAACTTTTTTATGACAAGAAAAATGTTCTCATCCGCACCCGGATGGACTATACTGACAGTACCGCTCGCAGAGCGTATACTCACCACCGTTAAATAGTGCCCGTCCACAAATGGTAGGTTTTGTTTCAGAGCACGTGTCCGGCGTAGCCGTATAGGCGAAGTCGGAAGGCTTGAGCGTTTTTGAAACCGCAGGCATAGCGGGCTATTCCGAAAGAGCTTGACTGGCTACGCCATTATTCCAAAAGAGCGCAAACGCCGCTCTGGGACAAAAGATGCCGTTTGTGGATGGGCACTAAATAAGGAGCCCGCATGCATCCGGCTTTTAGAATAACGCTCGCTCTTGCCGGCATCTATCTGGCTTACTGTACCTTGCTGTTCGTCTTTCAGCGCCAGATGCTTTTCCCCCGTCACATGACCGCAACGCTCGCAAATATGCCGGAAAGGTTTCCGCAGCTTGAAAGAATCTGGTTGAAACTGCCAGGTATGCGCGTCGAGTCGTGGTTTCTGGCCGCCCACGTGCAAGGCCAGCCTGCACCGGCCATTATCCTCACTCACGGGAACGCGGAAACAATCGATTTCTTACCGGAAGAGTTCCATCCCTTTGCGGCCCGTAAAGTAGCCCTCATGATGGTGGAATTCCCCGGGTACGGCCGTTCGGAAGGAGCACCCTCCCAGCCGGCCATCACGGCCGCGATGCAAAAAGCTTACGACGTCCTGGTTGCCAGACCGGATGTCGATGCAGACCGGATCATTCTGATGGGGCGCAGCCTGGGAGCGGGAGCGGCCTGCCAGCTCGCGGCGCGGCGCCCTTCCCACGCGCTCATTCTCATTTCACCATTTACCAGTGTCGCTGCATACGCCCCGCGCTATCTGGTTCCGCCGTTTCTGGTCAAAGACCCGTTCGACAATCTGGCCGTTATCCGAGAATACCAGCAACCGGTCCTGATAATACATGGTATCCGAGACGCGGTTGTCCCATATCGGCATGGACAGACCCTGGCCGCAGCAGCCTTGGACGGCAAACTCGTATCGTTTGACTCCGACCACAATGACCTGATCACGGATAGTGCCCGCTTCTGGCAGGAAATTGACGCGTTTTTCCGGCAAATCCAACTTTTCTCGGATTCACGGACCAAAAAGTAAAATATTCTCACCCAGGGGGGCTAGGCTTTGAATCGCCCCTGAAAAGGACTTCATTACAAAACCAGAAAGTATAAAGGAACTGAAATAAGATTGTATATCAAAACCGAAGGGCAAAAGCATTTCTCGCGCAAAGACGCCAAGGCGCAAAGAAGGGCAAAACCAAATGTTGTCAGCTACGCTGAGAGTAAAAAATCAAAAACTGTTTCTATCAAGGGTCGGGGAGTTTTCTTGCTAAATGCCCGTCATCCCGGCGAAGGCCGGGATCCCGCTCGTATTAGGAAAAAGGCTCTGGGTGCCGGATACGCCATCCCGGACGTGATCCGGGACCGACATGACGAAAAAACGCCCCGAGTATATGACCACGAAACACCCGCGGCTGATCCTTGCTGGGTACCTCCAGATACCGGGCGCCCCTGTCCGGTCTTGCAATTGCCGACCACCGAGATGGCCGTTTTCAATCAAAACGCCGAACAGCAACGCCATTACCATAAACAGGCAACCGAGATATACGTGGTTGTAGCAGGCGCCATGATCATTGAAATCGACGGGGCCAACCACCAGATGCGTGCCGGAGATGCGGTCATCATCGGTCCGGGCGTAATCCATGAAATAAAAAACCAGGGGCGTAAATTCACCAGCTATGTTATAGGTGCAAACTGCGGCGGCCCGCGGGACAAAATCCCGGCCTGACTGCAGAAAGGAAACCAATTTAATGAAAAATCTGTTTTGCCTGGCAACCCTGACCCTGGCCCTGTTCTGCGGCGCGATGGTCCTTAGTATAGGCGCAACGCCCACCGAAAACCCCGTATACATCATCAAAACCAACCGGGGCGATATAGCGGTGGAGCTGTTTGCCGATACAGCCCCGATAACGGTTGACAACTTTATCGGCCTGGCTACCGGCACCAAGGAATTTACCGATCCGGCCACCGGTAAAAAGGTAAAACGGCCGTTTTATGACGGTCTGGTCTTTCATCGGGTTATAAAAGATTTCATGATCCAGGGCGGGTGCCCGCTGGGCAACGGTCAGGGCGATCCCGGCTACCGCTTTGAAGATGAAATCAACGCGGATGCCCTGGGCCTTGGCGAACTCAAGGCCATGGACCTTCAACGGGGCCCCCACCCTTTCCTTGGTATCCGCAGCAAGCAGGATTTCCAGGCAATGCTGCTGCGACCGCTTTTCCGTGAGATGAATATCCGTTCCCAGGAAGATCTGGAGAAACGCAAAGACGAGGTGGATAAGGCCTTGACCAATCTAACCCTCAAACAGGCCTATGAAAATATGGGCTATCGCTACAGCCCCAAAGGCTCCGGGCACGCACCGATCAGGGGGGCCCTGGCCATGGCCAATGCCGGTCCAAACACCAATGGCAGCCAATTTTTCATTAACCTGGTGAATACCCCCTGGCTGGCCGGAAAACACACTGTTTTCGGCCGGGTTGCCGACGGTATGGACGTGGTTGATAAAATCGGGCAGGTCCCGGTAGCAGCCCAGGGAAAACCAGCAACAGATGTCGCCATCATTTCAATAAGGCCCAAAAAGTAACCCCAGGTTTCCACCCTTAAAAACAGGGGTTTAACAATTGTGTAATAAGTTCGACAAATTAATTACATTTTTGTAATCACGGTTTTCTTTACACGGGTATTTCGCATTGCGCAACAACCTGATTATATTGTAATTATAAAATATCGACGATTTGGCATGCCTGTTGCGAAATACTTTCTCAGGAATCTTAAATCGCGAGGCCAATAACGTGCAGTCAACGCAATTGAAAAGCACATATTCACCAACTTCCCGGAACCTGCTGGAGAGCCGTACAAAACTGACCGATCGTTTTCTGCGCAACCGCGAGGAAAACTATCTCATTGAAAATGCCCGCCTGCTGGACGACTATTTCCGGGAGAGTTTTGCCGCCAGCGTTATCGGCCCGCGCATCGGTATCCTGAAAAACCCCTATGCCATCATCGCACTGGGCGGCTATGGCCGCCAGGAACAGTGTACCCATTCGGATGTCGACCTCCTTTTTCTCTTTGAAAAACGCGTTCCCCCGGAAGCCGAAGAGCTGATCCGGGAAGTGGTGTATCCCCTCTGGGATATCGGCCTCGAAGTGGGCCACGCCACCCGGTCCCTGAAAGAGTGCCTGAAACTCGCTTCCCAGGATTACGAAGTGCTGACATCCCTGCTGGACGCCCGCTTCATCTGCGGTATCTCCCCGCTGTACACCAAACTGCTTGAAAGAATGCGTAATACCGTTCTCAAACGGCACTCCCGGCGCATCATCGACTGGCTGATTGAAACCAACGAGGCCCGCCACCTGCGCTTCGGCGATTCAGCCAGCCTGCTGCAGCCGAACCTCAAGGAGGGCCTGGGCGGGCTGAGAGACTTCCACACCATGCTGTGGATCGCCAAAATAAAATCCGGCATCCAACAGGCCCGGGACCTTGAATACTACGGCTACCTGTCCCACGCCGAATTCAGCAGGTTTTTCAAGTCACTGGCCTTTATCTGGAATATTCGCAGCCGGTTGCACATTATTACCGGACGCAAATGCGATCAGCTCTATTTCAGTCACCAGGAACAGCTTGCCGACGAATTGTCGTACCGGCGGGACCAGGACCAGCAGCCGGTTGAAAGGTTCCTGGGCGAGCTCCACGGGCACATGGAACTTGTCAAACAGCAGCACCAGATGTTCCTGTATGAACTGGGCAGCAGTCCCGTGCGCTGGAAGCGGCGCAGACCAATCAAGAAAACCACGATCAAGGGCCTGGCGGTTGCGAAGAACAACACCCTCGCGTTTACCTCCCCGGAAAGCATCCTGGCCAACCCGGAGTTGCTCATCGACATATTCGCGGAGAGCGCCCGCCTGAAAATCCCCCTGGGCGCTGAGGCCCGGCGCCTGGTGAAAGAATTTCTCCACCTGGTGGACGACCACTTTCTCGAGTCAGGCAAAGCGGTTAAAGCGTTCGAGAAAATCCTGACGACCGCGGTTCCCCATTTTAACGTGCTGAGCGAAATGATGAACACCGGATTTCTTACCGCCCTGCTGCCTGAAATGCAGACGATCGTCAACCGGATTCAATACGATGAATACCACATCTTTCCGGTGGATAAGCACTCCCTGGAAGTCGTGCAGACCCTGAAGACCTTCGGCGCAGACAACAGCCCGATCGACGATCCCCTCTGCGCGTCGCTCTACAAGGAGTTGAAACACCGCAAGATGCTGATGTGGGCCGCCCTCTTGCACGACATCGGCAAAGGCGAACCCGGGAAAGGCCATGCCCACAAAGGGGCCGACATTGCCGCTAAAATCTTAACTCGCTTTGGTTATCGTCAAAAGGATATTGATACGGTCTGCTATCTCGTACGTGAACACCTGTTTCTGGTCAAGACGGCCACGCGCCGGGATTTACATGATGAAGCCACCGCCATTGCCAGTGCACGCCTGATCGGGGACGTCCCCCGGCTCAAAATGCTCTACCTGCTGTCGGTAGCAGATTCGGTCGCCACCGGACCCAAAGCCTGGAACGACTGGACGGCCACCCTGCTGAGAGCCCTGTTTTTTCAGGTGATGAATATTCTCCAGGGCGGCGAACTGGCCAGCCGGGAGGCCATCCGGTCCGTTGAATCGAAAAAAACCGCCCTGCTCGAATCCGTTGCCCCGGCGAATCGGCCGGCGATGGAAAAGCTTTTCAATTTCATGTCGCCCCGGTACCTGTTATACGCAGACCCGGCCGCCATGCGGGCGCACGGTGATCTCTATTCAGAACTCGGCTTGCAGCCTTTTGTCTGGCAGATACAGGAAACCGATGCCGGGGCCACCCGCAGCGTGACCATCTGCGCCAAGGACCGGCCGGGACTCTTTTCTAAAATCGCCGGTGTCTTCACCCTGCACGGCATCAATATCCTCGATGTGCAGGTCTTTACCTGGAAAAACAACATTGCCCTGGATGTCTTCACAGTCCAGCCGCCGCCGGATCTGCTCTTTGAATCGAAAACCTGGGAAAAAGCGGCCACCGTTCTGGAAAAAGCCCTTGCCGACGAACTGGATCTCGGGGCGGCTATTGAGGCCCGGGTGTCCCCGCGCACCCCGCCCCAGGGACCGGCAGCCGGCCGGCCATCCATTGTGAACGTGGACAATGACACCTCCAACTTCTTTACCATTATTGAAGTATTTACGTATGACGCCCCCGGCTTGCTTTTTACCATCACCGATACCCTTTTTAAAAGCGATCTGGATGTCTGGGTCGCCAAAATCGCCACAAAAGTAGACCAGGTGGCGGATATTTTTTATGTCAGAGATTTTGAGGGCCAGAAAGTGGATGACCCGGCCCAGGTAGCAACCATAAAAGAACAGATCAATCTGGTACTAACCAAAACAGACGACCGGAAAAACGGCCACCAGAAACAGACCATAGACGATCAGTCAGGAGGAAAAAATGAAGAAAATTGAAGCAATCATCAAACCCTTCAAACTTGATGATGTCAAGGAAGCCCTCAATGATATCGGCATCCAGGGGATGACGATTTCAGAGGTAAAAGGATATGGCCGCCAAAAAGGGCACAAGGAGATTTACCGGGGGGCCGAGTATGTCGTGGATTTCATCCCCAAGGTAAAAATAGAACTCGTCATCGCGGCGGATCGGGTGGACGAAGTGACCAAGACCATCTGTGAAGCCGCCAACACGGGCAAAGTGGGAGATGGTAAAATTTTCGTGACCCCCGTCGAGCATGCCATCCGGGTACGCACCGGCGAAGAAGGCGCTGACGCGATTTAGTCGCTTATTTTAATAACCCGTTTATATTAAACAAAAGAGAGGAAAGTATTATGACACCGGAACAAGTATTGGCAATGGCAAAAGAACAGGGTGCCAGGGTTGTGGACATCCGTTTCATGGATTTCCCCGGCATCTGGCAGCATTTTTCAGTCCCACTCGGCGAACTGGAAGCTTCCAGTTTTGAAGATGGATTCGGATTTGACGGATCCAGTATCCGGGGCTGGCAGCCGATCAACGCCAGCGATATGCTGGTTATCCCCGATGCGACCACCGCCAAGATGGACCCGTTCTATAAAATCCCCACTCTGGTTCTCATCGGCAATATCGTGGATCCGCTCACCCGTGAATCCTATTCCCGGGATCCGCGCTATATCGCCCAGAAGGCGGAAGCCTACCTGAAAAGCACCGGCATCGGCGACACGGCCTTCATCGGACCGGAAGCGGAGTTTTTCATTTTCGACGATGTCCGCTTCGATTCAGCCACCAACGGGGCCTTCTACGAACTTGATTCGGTTGAAGGGACCTGGAACACCGGCCGGGACGAAGGTCCCAACCTGGGGTACAAACCCCGCCACAAGGAAGGCTACTTCCCACTGCCGCCCACCGATAAATTCCAGGACCTCAGGACCGAAATGCTGCTCACCCTGGAAGACCTGGGCATCGACGTGGAGTGCCAGCATCACGAAGTCGCCACGGGCGGCCAGGCTGAAATCGACATGCGTTTCAAGCCGCTGCTGCAGATGGGCGACCAGCTGGCCTGGTTCAAGTATATCCTGAAAAACGTGGCCAACCAGCACGGCCACACCGTGACATTCATGCCCAAGCCGCTTTTCGAAGACAACGGCACCGGCATGCACACCCATATCAGCATCTGGAAAGACAACACCCCGTTGTTTGCCGGCGACAAATACGCCGGGGTCTCCCAGGACGCCCTGTACGCCATCGGCGGCATCCTGAAGCACTGCAAGGCCCTGTGCGCCATCACGAACCCGACCACGAACTCGTACAAACGCCTGGTACCCGGGTTCGAAGCCCCGGTCAACCTGGCCTACTCCAGCCGGAACCGCAGCGCGGCGGTCAGGATTCCCATGTACTCTTCTTCGCCCAAGGCCAAACGGATCGAGTTCCGGACACCGGATCCGTCCTGCAACGGCTACATGGCCTTCTCCGCGATGCTCATGGCGGTGATTGACGGTATCGAGAACAAGATCGACCCCGGCGATCCGCTGGACAAAAACATTTACGATCTGCCGCCGGAAGAACTGGCCGGAATCGAATCCGCACCCGGAGCCCTCGATGAAGCCCTGGCCGCCCTGGCGGAAGACCACGAGTTCCTGCTCAAAGGCGACGTCTTCACCAAGGATGTCATCGATATGTGGATAGATTATAAAACTGAAAACGAAGTAAACCCGGTTAAACTGCGTCCGCACCCCCACGAGTTCCATCTCTACTACGACATTTAAACGCAGCTGGCCATAGCCGGCCCGGCTCTTTGCAGCCGGGCCGGCACTCCTCGCCGTATTTACACATTAAATGTTTCAGAACACCTTTCGATACAATTGCTCTTATTGGGTTAGTTTTGTCATTCTGAGGCGTGCAACAACGAAGAATCCCCCACAATGAAGCATGGTCCCCACGTGCGGGAGACTCTTCGCTGCGCTCAGAGTGACAGTATAAAGGAACAATTTAGCACAGCGCGTATATAGCTTTGCAGTGTTCCAGAAAACGCTTGACAACACTGAATGTCCGGGGTATTGCAGGCGCAGACTTTTAACAAGGGACTATCATGAACGTTAACTGGACCGGCAACCGCAACTATTTTTATTTTAGGTACTATTTTTTTGGTACCGGTCTGCCTGGCGTGCGCTGATAGTCAAACTCAAACAAGCAAAAAGCCGCGGGCAGATCGACTGCCCGCGGCTTTTTTATTTTTACGCCGCCGGCATCTCAACCTGACCGGGGGCTCTTTGCTGAAAGGAACGGCAATGAAGTCAACTGAGGACCTGCGTGTTGAGGGCTACAAGCCCCTGATGACGCCGGGAACCCTGACCAGAGAACTCCCCATCACGGAAATCGCACGCACCACGGTTATCAACGGACGCGATTCCATCCAGAAGATCCTGTCGGGAGAGGACCCCCGCATGCTGGTCATCGCCGGCCCCTGTTCCATTCACGACAAGGCGGCGGCCTATGACTACGCCCGGCGGTTGAGTGAGTTGAGTCGGACAGTGGCGGACACCCTTTGCGTGGTGATGCGGGTATACTTCGAAAAACCCCGCACCAACATCGGCTGGAAAGGACTGATCAACGACCCGTATCTGGACGGCTCCTATGATATGGAGTGCGGCCTGCAGGAAGCACGCAAGATTCTCCTGAAAATCGGTGAAATGGGGTTACCGACGGCCACCGAAATGCTCGAAACCATCACGCCTCAGTACGTGGCCGACCTGGTGAGTTGGGCCTGCATCGGGGCCCGCACCACCGAATCCCAGACCCATCGTGAAATGGCCAGCGGCCTTTCCATGCCGGTGGGCTTTAAAAATGGCACGGACGGCAACCTTTCAGCAGCCATCAACGCCATGGTGGCTTCCCGCCAGCGCCAGAGTTTTCTGGGCATTGACCACGACGGCCGGACCTGTATCGTCCAAACCACCGGCAACAAGCGGGGACACCTGGTGTTGAGGGGCGGCAAGCGGCCCAATTACGACCCTATCAGCGTCGAGGAAGCCCGGTTAAACCTTATTGAAAAAGAGTTGCCGGAAGCCCTGGTGGTAGACTGCTCCCATGCCAATTCGATGAAAAAATACCAGGGGCAGGCGGTTGTCTGGAAAAGCGTGATCGACCAGCGCCTGGCCGGTAACCATACGCTGGTCGGCCTGATGCTGGAAAGCAATCTTTTCGAAGGAAATCAGAAGTACTCTCCGGATCCTGAAAAAATGGCGTACGGGGTATCCATCACCGATGGGTGCATCGCCTGGGAGACCACGGAAGAACTGCTGCTGACCGCCCACAAAAAGCTGAAGGGGAATCTGTCGTGATGGCCCGTAATAATGATAGCGACAGTTGGCAAAACGCTGACCGCATCGAAAATCTGCGCAGGGCCATCGACGAAATTGACGGCCGCCTGCTGGTCCTGATCAATGACCGGTTGAAACTGGCCGCCCGGATCGGCGCCCTGAAACAGGTGGCCGGGAACCCGGTGAAAGACCTGGAAAGAGAAAAACAGGTCATCAACCGCCTGCAGGCTTCCAACAACGGTCCGATTGACAATGATCTCCTTTCCCGTGTATTCGTAGATATTATCCGGGCGTCCTGCCATTTGCAAAATACCAATCGCCGCGGAATTGAAAGAGGCCGTCATGGACAGCCGCAAACCTGACACCCGCACCGAACTGTACTGTGTCCTGGGAGACCCCATTGGTCACAGCCTGAGCCCGGCCATGCACAATCGCGCCTTTAGGCACCACGGCCTGAACGCCGTATACCTGGCTTTCCGGGTAACCGACCTGCCGGCAGTCATCGCCGGCATAAGATCGCTGGATATTAAAGGTGCCAGCATCACCCTGCCCCATAAAACCCGGGTCATGGAACTCTTGGACACGATCGACCCAACGGCCGCCGATATCGGGGCAGTCAATACCATTATAAACAAAAACGGGCAGCTCATCGGAAAAAACTCAGACAGCACCGGCGCCACGGACGCCCTGCTTACCCAAACCGCCATTGAAGATAAAACGGTCCTGATCATCGGAGCCGGGGGGGCTGCCCGGGCCATCGGTTTCGGAATCCGCAAATGCGGCGGACAGGTTACCATCACCAACCGGTCGGAGGCCGCGGGCAGCCGGCTGGCTACGGATCTCGAGAGTGCTTTCCTGCCCCCCGGGAAACTGGCCGCCAAACGATTCGACATTCTGATCAATACCACCCCGGTGGGAATGCACCCGCAAATCGAGGCTTCCCCGATTCCGCATGACATCCTCAGGCCGGAACTGGTTGTCATGGACATCGTCTACAACCCCCTCGAGACCAGACTGTTGAAGGCAGCCGCCCGGGTTGGATGTAAAACGGTGGATGGGCTGACCATGTTCGTCAATCAGGGGGCGCGCCAGTTCGAATGGTGGACCGGGGCAAAGGCACCTGTGGCAGAAATGCGCCAGGCTGTCCTGGAGAACCTGCCATAGGGACTGTTTCTAAATTTGGACCAAAAGACAATTTAGAAGCAGTCCCTAATCGCGGCAAACGCCAGGGATGATATGATATGCGTAAAATAGAAGCCCGGAAAATTGAAAACCAGAGTGTCGCCGTGCCCGGCTCCAAAAGCTATACGCACCGAATTTTCATAGCCGCCGCCCTGGCAAACGGTTCCAGCACGGTCGTCAATGCCCTGGACAGTGAAGACACGCGCCTGACCCTGGGAGCCCTCGTTCAGATGGGTGCCACCACGGATAACCGCCGCCCGGTCGTCATTGGCGGCTTTGGTGGTCGACCCCGGCCCTGCACCAGCCCTTTATACCTGGGTAACTCGGGCACCTCCGTGCGCCTGCTCACCGGCATTACCGCCCTGGGTAAAGGGCGCTACCACCTCACCGGAACAGACCGCATGGGGCAGCGCCCCATCGCCGACCTGCTGGAAAGCCTGGCCCAGATCGGCGTTCCGACCCGTTGTGAAAAAGCAAACGGCTGCCCGCCGCTGACAGTTGAAGGCGGCCGCATCACCGGCCACAGCTTGAAAATCAAATGCAGTGAGAGCAGCCAGTACCTGTCTGCCCTGCTGTTGATGGCACCCTGTACCGCAAGGGGCCTGGATATAGAGGTTGACGGCGATCCTGTCTCCAAGCCGTATATAGACATGACCGTCGCTATCATGAACCGTTTCGGAATTGAAGTCGTCCGCAGCGGGTACAACCGGTTTACGGTCGCCGGCAATCAGCAGTATCGCCCGGGGACCTATACCGTGGAGCCCGACTGTTCCCAGGCAAGTTATTTCTGGGGTGCCGCGGCCATTACGGGAAGCGCCATTAAAGTGAAATCGCTCAATCATGAAACCCGGCAGGGCGATATCCGCCTGGTCCAGGTCCTGGAAGAGATGGGCTGTACGGTATCCCGGGAGCCGGACGGCATTACTGTAACCGGCGGCCGGCTCCGGGGCGTGACCGTTGACATGGGCGATATGCCGGACATGGTCCCGACCCTGGCGGTCGTAGCCGCTTTCGCAGCGGGTAAAACCACCATCACCAATGTGGCCCACCTGCGGGGCAAGGAGAGTGACCGCCTGTTGGCCGTGGCCACCGAGCTTGGAAAAATGGGAATCGAAACGCAGTGCCGGAAAGCCGGTATTGTTGTTAATGGCGGCACTCCCCAAGGCGCCGAAATCGAAACCTATAATGATCACCGGATTGCCATGAGTTTCGCCATGGCCGGCCTCAAGGCCCCCGGTACCGTCATCCGGGATCCGGGGTGCGTGGAAAAGTCCTTCCCTGAATTCTGGAATGTCCTGGATACCCTGTATGTCTAGCGAATTGTCAAATATCTACCTGATCGGATACCGCTGCACCGGTAAATCAACCGTCGGCCGTAAATTGGCCGAACAGCGGGGCCTCGGTTTTTATGACACGGATGAACTGATTGCGGCCGGCGAACAAAAAAGTATCGCCCGGATAGTTGCCAGCCAGGGTTGGCCGCACTTTCGCGATCTTGAAAAAAAATATCTGCGGCAGTTGGCCGCAAAGAAAAATGCCGTGATTGCTACCGGGGGTGGGATTGTCTTGCAAGCGGATAATATTGCCTGTATGCAAAACAGTGGTAAGATTATCTGGCTCAGGGCAAATCCAGAGACCATCATGGACCGGCTGCGGCAGGATCCCGCAACTGCGGCTTCCCGGCCGGCGCTCACCCGTCAGGCACTCGCGGAAGAGGTCCTGACGACCCTGGAAGAAAGACGGGAACACTATCGCCGGGCCGCCCACTGGTCCCTGCCGACCGATGGGGTCCGGATAGATGTGCTCGTCAACCAAATTCAGGCAATGCTCGCAGAGCGATCAACCCCCTGATACTTGACGGCAGAGAGAGGAAGCGACTATGTCCAGTACTTTTGGATCTGTTTTTAGAGTAACGACTTTTGGAGAATCCCATGGCAAGGGCACCGGCGCGGTCATCGACGGCTGCCCACCCAGGCTGCCCTTGTGTGCTGCTGACATCCAGCCGCAGCTTGACCGGCGTCGTCCTGGACAGAGCCACCTCACCACACCCCGCAAGGAGTCCGATACGGTCACGATCCTTTCCGGCACAGAAAACGGCGTGACCCTGGGGACCCCTATTGGGTTAGCAATACCCAACAGCGACCAGTTTCCTAAAGATTACGGACACATGGGAAATATCCCGCGCCCCTCGCATGCTGACTTTACCTATCAGCAGAAATACGGTATCCGCGCCCAGAGCGGCGGCGGCCGCTCCAGCGCCCGTGAAACAGCGGCCCGGGTTGCCGCCGGCGCCGTGGCGGAAAGATTTTTAAAAATAACGTTTGGTATTGAAATCGTTGCCTGGGTTGCCAGTGTCGGTAAACACGCGGCACCCGATCAGGAACCTCTGGAAATCAACCGCGCGACAGTAGATGCCTCTCCGGTACGCTGCCCCCACCCGCCCACCGCCGCTGACATTGAGCAGGCGATTGTCGCCGCCAAAGAGGCAGGGGATTCGCTGGGCGGCACCATCGGCTGCGTTTGCCGCCAAGTGCCGGCCGGACTGGGTGAACCGGTATTTGCAAAGATGGAGGCCGTACTGGCCGGAGCCATGCTCTCCATTCCCGCCACCAAGGGATTTGAAATCGGCTCCGGATTTGCCGGCACCCGCATGCCGGGCAGCCGCCACAATGATCCCTTTATTCAAAAGGCCCATGGCCTGGGCACCGCCACCAACAACAGCGGCGGCATTCAGGGCGGCATCACCAACGGTGAACCGATCCTTTTCAAGGTAGCCTTCAAGCCTGTCGCGACCATCGGCAAAGCCCAGAAAACAGTCGATTTTGAAGGCAACCCGGTCACCCTGGAGGCCAAAGGCCGCCATGATCCCTGTGTGCTGCCACGGGCGGTCCCCATCGTGGAAAGCATGGCCGCCCTTACCCTGGCGGACCTGGCCCTGAGACAGGAAGCGAGAGGGTAATGGAGTTTTCCGAGCGCATCGGTCATATTGAACCGTCCCGGACGGCCCATTTTGCCGACCTGGTTGCCAGGCTGCGCGCAAAAGGGGAAAAGGTCATCAACCTGGCCATCGGGGAACCACCTGACCCTGCCGCGGATAAAATTGTCACCGCCACCCAGGCTGCCCTGCAAGCGGGTCATACCCGGTATTCCGCGATTCACGGCCTGGAGGCCTTGCGGGCTGCCATCGCTCACCCCCTGCCCCACCATCAGGGAAAAAATGTGATCGTTACCAACGGATCCAAGCAGGCGCTTTTTAGCATATTCCAGGTTATCTGCAACCCCGGGGATGAGGTCATTATTCCCCTGCCGTGCTGGGTCAGTTTTCCCGAACAGGTCAAGCTGGCCGGGGGTAAACCCGTCATGGTAAAGACCCGCGACCATCAGCTTGATCTGGAAGCCCTTGAAAAGGCAGTCGGTTCACGGACCCGGGCAATATTGATCAATTCGCCCAACAACCCAACGGGGGCTGTCTACCCGGCGCACGATCTGGAAAGCGTCGCCGCCCTGGCCCGCGAAAGGGACCTTTTTATCATCTCCGATGAAGCCTACGCGCGTTTCGTCTATGATGACCGGCCTTTTTCCAGCCTGACCCGTTTTAATAACCTGCGCGACCGGGTCATTGTAACTGGGAGCTTTTCCAAAAGCTACAACATGACCGGTTTCCGCGTCGGGTATGCCATCGGCCCGGTTCAACTCATCAAGGCGATGGCAAGCCTGCAGAGCCACCTGGCGGGAAATGTATGCACCTTTGCCCAGCACGGTGCCCTGGCAGCCCTGCAGGATCACCGGGGTACGGACCCGCAAACCCTGGCGCATTTTCAGAAAAAACGGGATATCGCGTATCAATTGACCCGGGAACTGTTCGGGTGTATCAAACCTGACGGGGCTTTTTACCTGTTTCCGGACATCAGCCGGCAGCTTAAAGAGGGACAGACATCGGCGGACTTTGCCATGAACCTGCTCAACAGGGCCAGAGTGGCCGTCATGCCGGGGGAAGCATTCGGCATCGAAAACCACCTGCGTATTTCGTTTGCCGCACCAGATGACAACCTGTTGGAAGCCTTTGAACGTATCAGGAAACTATTATGATTGGCTTGATTGGATTCGGTCGGTTTGGCAAGCTGACCATTACCCATCTTTCACGGGATTTTGAGATCTATGCCTACGATTCCGGTGACAATGGCGACCTTATCCGGGAAACCGGTGCAACGCCGGTTTCCCTGGAAGTGGCCTGCAGCCAGGAAATCGTACTGCTCTGCATGCCCATTTCAGCCATGGAAAGCACCCTGGAAAAAATTGCACCGCTGGTGACCCATCCGCAGGCCCTGGTGATCGACGTCTGCTCGGTAAAAACACTCCCGGTCAAATGGATGCGGGAAAAATTGCCGCCGGCCGTTTCCCTGTTGGCCACCCATCCAATGTTCGGTCCGGACAGTGCCCGGCACTCTCTTTCCGGGCATAAGATCGTCCTCTGCCCGGAAAGAATTTCAGAAGACCGGTTCAAAAAAATTGCCTCACGGCTGGCGTCCATGGGTCTGGTGGTCATTGAATCAACCCCGGAAGACCACGATAAACAGATTGCGGTCAGTCTCGCGCTGACCCATTTCATCGGCCGTTCCCTTTCAAACTTCGGGGCGGATGACCTCTTGATCGATACGGAAGGCTACAAACGACTTTTACACATACTGGAAGTAGTGGAAAATGATACCTGGCAACTTTTTGAGGACATGCACCGGTTCAACCCCTTTGCCGCAAACACCCGCCGGGATTTTATACAGGCCATGCAAACCATAGAAAACCATCTTGAAACGAAAGACCAATGAGGCTTTTTTCCTCGGTACTGAAGGTATAAGGGCACCCCTGTAGAAGGATCAAATATACCTACTGTTTTGTCCCGCAAATAAGGCAAACAAGTATTTGCGCTTTAATCATGGATTCATGAGGCAACTAAATCCATTGCTGAAAATCGGCCGCCAAATGTCTAATCGTCAAATTATACCTGATCAGATCTTGTAGATAATCCGCTTGTCGGTAATAATAATATCCACGTGTTTATCGTGAGATTCCATGGGAACTTGCGGGGTCATCTGCTCCTCCAGCGTTAACGCCACTTTTCGCGTGGTTACCGGCAGCTCCGGAATAAGCCGGTCGTAGAACCCCTCACCAGCACCAAGGCGGCTGCCTTTTTCGTCGAAAGCAATACCCGGCAGGATCGCAATGTCGATACACTCTATGGGAACGACCTTACATTTCTCCCCATTCGGTTCAACAACCCCCCGTGGTCCCGGTACCAGATCGGTGCCACTATTATCCACCTTCATTAAAGTTGCGGCGCCCGTCTCGTTATTAAAAGCCGGCAAGATAACCATCTTACCGAAATCATAACATTTTTCTATAATTTTGCTGGTTGCAACCTCTCCCGGCCTGTTTACATAAAGCAATACAATGGCCGCTTCCAAAAAATTTGCGAATTCAAAAAGCCTGTTTTCTATAGCCACGTTCTTGTGAATAATTTCATCTTCCGGCAGTTTCTCGATGGTCTCCACCATACTTCTGCGCATCTCACTCTTTGCTTCCCGAATTTCCTCCATAAAGATCTCCCAGGCCAGAAAAGTGTCGTTGGTCGAACAATGTCAACTTGCATTAATCATTGACTAAATAACCAGTCCATACTACAGACTGGCAATGAAACCATCAGGCGTATCAGCGAATAAATAACCTCTTTTGAGATGAAATAAATCAAGATGATTCCATCCATAAACCCAAACACGGATACATGTACTAAATATACAATATAAGGATTATTATGCTTGAAATCAAGTTTGTAAGGCAAAATTTAGCAGATGTTGAAAATGCGCTCCAGGCGCGGGGGGATAAAGCCAACCTGGAAACCTTCCGGGAAGCCGATCAGAAGAGACGGGACTACCTGCAGCAAGCTGAATCACTGCGACATAAACGCAATGTCGTTTCCGAACAGATTGCCAAACTGAAAAAGGCCGGGGAAGGTGCGGATGATATCGTGGCGGAGATGCGAACCGTATCTGCACAGATCAAGGGCCTGGATAAAGACCTGTCCGCCAACGAGGAAATCGTCAGGTCGATCCTGATGGGCCTGCCCAATATCCCGCATGCATCCGTACCGGTGGGAACAGATGAAAATGACAACCCGGTGGAACGTAAAATCGGGACACCGCCTGCCTTTGATTTTGAGCCCCAGCCCCACTGGGAGATCGGTACCCGTCTCAATATTTTTGATTTTGACCGGGCCGCGAAAATTACGGGCGCCCGCTTTCCACTGTATATGGGTGCCGGTGCCCGGCTGGAAAGGGCCCTGATCAGTTTTATGCTGGACCTGCATACCACCCGCCACGGCTATACTGAGATTCTGCCTCCGTTTATCGTCAACCGCACCACCATGACCGGCACCGGTCAACTGCCAAAATTTGAAGAAGACCTTTTTAAACTAGAAGGCTGGGACTACTACCTTATTCCAACTGCCGAGGTTCCGGTGACCAATATTTACCAGGGGGAAACGCTCGACGAAGCACAACTGCCCATACGTTACACCGCGTTCACGCCCTGTTTCCGGTCCGAGGCCGGCTCTTACGGGAAAGATACCCGGGGCCTGATCCGGCAGCACCAGTTCAACAAGGTGGAACTGGTCAATTTCACCACCCCGGAAACATCCTACACCGAACTCGAAACCCTGCTGGCCTGCGCTGAAAAAGTCCTGGAAATTCTGGAACTGCCCTACCAGGTCATCACCCTGTGCACCGGTGATCTGGGTTTTTCAGCGGCCAAGACCTATGATATCGAGGTCTGGATGCCGTCCCAGAATGTATACCGGGAAATATCATCCTGCAGTAATTTTGAAGATTTCCAGGCCAGGCGCGCCGGTATCCGTTTTAAAAGCAAGGGCCGGAAAGGAACCCGGCTGATCCATACCCTGAACGGGAGTGGACTGGCCGTGGGACGCACCGTGGCGGCTATCCTTGAAAACAACCAGCAGGCCGATGGTTCGGTCATCATCCCGGAAGCGTTAAGACCCTATATGCAGGGCCTGGAAAGGTTGACACCATGAAACCCGGCAATGCCCCGGATGATCTCAAAGACCGGATAGTCCCCACACCCGGAGGCCGCCTGATCTATCGCTGCCTGGGCTGCGACTTTACAGCCGGGATTGAAACGCTTTTGTATACCTGCCCCGCTTGCGGCGATGTCCTGTTGCTCGATGACAAGGATTTTGAACAGCACAGTCAGACCCCGGGCGATGTCTGGCACCGGATCTTTGATTACCGTAAAATGCTGACACTCCCGGCCCTGAAAGGCATCTATAGGTACCACGAATTTATCGGACCCGTGATCCCCCTGGAGGCGGTGGTGTACCTGGGGGAAGGCCACACACCGGTCGTAGAGGCAAACGCCCGGCTCCAGGAAAAAGCCGGCATACGCTTTTTCTATAAAAACGACGGGCAAAATCCCAGCGCGTCCTTCAAAGACCGGGGCATGGCCAGTGCCCTGAGTTACATTAACTTTTTGATTCAAAAAGGGCTGGTTGCCGATGTTCTGGCGATCTGCGCATCCACCGGAGACACCTCTGCGGCGGCGGCACTTTACGCATCGTACCTGGCGCCGCACATAAAATCAGCCGTCTTGCTGCCTCACAAAAAGGTAACCCCCCAGCAACTGTCCCAGCCGCTGGGCAGTGGTGCGGCGGTATTTGAAATCCCCGGTGTTTTCGATGACTGCATGAAAATCGTCGAGCATCTTTCCGAAACATACAACGTCGCGTTGTTGAACTCGAAAAATGCCTGGCGCATACTGGGGCAGGAATCGTATTCATATGAAATCGCTCAGGAATTTGAATATGACCTGGCCGACAAGGTCGTGGTGGTGCCCATTGGCAACGCCGGCAACATCACCGCTGTCATGAGCGGTTTCATAAAATTTCTTACAGCCGGCATCATTGACGCCCTTCCCGGAATCATTGGTGTCCAGTCCGAACATGCCAACCCGGTCGTCACTTACTACCGTGAGCCTGACCGGGAAAAACGCAAATTTATTCCCATGGCCGCACAACCGAGCGTTGCCCAGGCAGCCATGATCGGCAACCCGGTTTCCATGCCGCGGGTCATTCACCTGGTGGAACGCTACAACCGTCTGGCCGGAAAGCAAAAAGTGTTTTTTATTGAAGTAACTGAACAGGAAATCATGGATTGGGAGCTGACCGCCAACCGCAATGGGCATATCGCCTGCACCCACGGGGGCGAATGCCTGGCGGGACTGGCCGGTGCTGTAAAAAACCAGGTACTTGACTCGACCGAGACAGCCATCATTGACTCAACAGCCCATGCCCTTAAATTTTCAGGCTTTCAGGATTTGTATTTTGCAGGGTCACTGCCGCCGGAATACGGTGTGACACCCAGGCCCGAACTGATCAACCGGCCGACACTGGTAACCCCCCCGGGGGTTGCCCGATTCCCCTCCCACCAGCATCCGCTGGCCGGTGAGGAACTGAATCATTTCGTGCGCAAAACCGCCGAAGATATTGCCGACCGGGTAGGCCTTGAGAAACGGTCGCACTGAGCGACCCCTTTCAAAAGGGCAATTATAATACCATGTCAAGCAAGCATCACTCTAAAATAGACGGCCGCCAGCTGCTGTTTTGCACGCTGGCAACAGGACTGCTCTGTTTCATTCTGGCGTTGCCGGGACCGGTTCAGGGTTCCTTTCTATATAAAAACTATATCATTAAGGAGGATATGGGCTGGGAGTTCCTCTGCGCACCTTACACCGTGGAGCGCAATGACTGGGTTTTAAAGATTTTCAAGTTGCGGGGTGAAATAGCCCGGGAAGACTTTACGTATTTTTTAAACATTTTTAAACGCATCAACCCGCACATAAGAAATATTGACCGCATAAGACCCGGCCAACAAATTTATATTCCGTTGCGGCGACTGCGGGAAAGCCCGGTCACGGAAAACAGATCCGGCATCGTCACCATCCCGTTTGTCGACCTTTCCCGGGGCACCGGAAAAAAGCCCCCTCCGGCAAACACCTATAAAGTAAAAAGAGGCGATACGGTGTCAAAACTGATCGCCGGACAGTTCGGCCGGTTTGGCTCAAGCACCTACAGAGAGGCGGTCGCCCTTTTCAAGCAATTAAACCCGCATATAAACGATATTGATCTTATTTTCACCGACCAGACCATTTATATACCGCGCAGCCTGCCGACGCCGCAAGATCTGGCCTTACGAAAAGATGTTAAAGAACCAGGAGCATCGCCTTACCCGCAAGCGGTAACGGCCCCCAATAAAAAAGACTCCGGTTCAAGCGCCCGGCGGCCGGCCAAACCGATGATACCGCCTTTGACCGAAGCGGCCGCCATCATGGATGCGAAATTGCTGGAGAATGGCCAATATTATTTCCCCCGGACCGGTAAGAGTGACCTCGAGTTGAACCTCGCCCGCAACCCGGTACTGGAAATGTCCGACGGCCGCCGGGTCATGCTGTCCGGCGAGCAAACGCTGTCTCCCCATGATCTGAAAACCGTAAAAACGAAATGGAAAACCTTCAGCCTGGTAAACATCCCTTCCGGCGCCCCGGTCGAAGATATCCTGAATACTGTTTTGTCGGCAGTAAACAAGGGCGATAGAGTATCGAGCCTGTCATTTTCCGCCGGGGGTGCCCAGATTTCAATCCGGGCCCAATGGATTATCAAGGGGGCCGGGACTGAAATGGATCCGGTTCGCAATATCTGCATATCGTTTATCGAACACCCCGACCAGCGGACCCCGACCGGGATCGTCCGTTTTCTTGAACACCATGGTATCAAGCTAAAGGAGGTCTTTCGCGGGTCAAAATCAGCCTCGTACCACCGCCCGGCGAAGGCCATACCGGTTCCCCGGCAGAACCCGGTGAAAACCGTCATGGCCTCCGGCCGCCGCTCTTTTGTCAGTGACCTGTTAAAAGCCATGGACTACGCCTATACTCAGAATGTAACCATCACCTTCCCGTATGCCGGCACTGAGATAAAAGCACTCTCGAACCTGGTGAACACGCCCGCCGGCAATCCCGTGTTCGTGGATTACGGCGATCTTTTCGGGGACGCCTTTTTAACCATCCAGAAATCCGGCTTCAACATCATTCAAATCAACCACACGGACACCCCCCGGCGGATTACCGCAAAGCTGGCCAGCGCCCTGGGGCCGGACTGGTTCCGCAACCCCGCTTTCCTGGCCGCCGAAAGGCCCGCGCAGTTCAATACCGAATTTGTCATTCAAGGCTACTTGACGGAAAAAAGAGCCGATACCGCCCAAATGCTCTTAACCTTTACATCTATAGACAGGGCGCTGGTAAACATGTTAAATGAACGTAACATCAGAATCATCATCCTCCCGGAAGACGCGGGATGACAAGTTGTCAGCGCGGCACATGGCCTTAACGTTTTCACTGCTAAATGCGACCTTTGGAAAGGCCTGCTTTAATTGCAGGCCAAGGTGACTGAGAATTTTCTCGCGAGACGGGGCTTCCCGCCTGATTCAATCCTCTTTGCGGGTCGTAACCGGAGTATAACACTTTTGCCTCGCATGGGAAACACATTGAATATTGTGGAGATAGCGCTAAAGGTCTTTAAAAGCATCACGAGGTAACTATCTATGAATACCGGTTTTCGCATACTGTTGTTTTTACTGATAGTCTTGTTGAGCGGGACCGCCTGCACCACCACCAAGGAAAAACAGGTGAAACAGGCTGTCGCGTATAGAGAGCTCGCCGAAGCCTATTTTTTAGAAAGACAATACACCCTGGCCCTGCAGGAACTGGTAAAAGCTGAAAAGCTGCGCCCTGATGACGCGCTGATCCAGAATGACCTGGGACTCGTTTATATGATGAAAGGCCGGCTGGACCTGGCGGTAAAACACTTGAAAAAAGCGATCAAACTTAAACCCGATTACCCGCAGGCAACAAACAATCTGGCAACCGCCCTTCTCCAGAAAGAAGAGTGGGATGAGGCGATCACCTATCTTAACGAACTTTCCGAAAACCTGCTATATGCAACCCCGCAGTATCCGCTGCTCAACCTCGGCTGGGCCTATTTCAATAAAAAAGACTACGTTCAGGCTGAAAAATATTACAAAAAAACAATAAAGCACTACAATGACGGTTTTCCCAAAGACATCACCTACATCAGGGCCCTTGGCGGCCTGGGGCGAACCTATATCGCCACCGACAAGATAGCCCAGGCTCTGGCACTTTTCGGGAAGGCGGTAAAGCACGCTCCCAATATACCCGATACGTATTTCTATATGGGCCGCGCTTATGAAAAAGCCGGCCGCGCCAGGGACGCTAAAATGGCCTACCTGAAAGTCATCGAGGTAGCGCCCGATTCGGAAATCGCAAACCGGGCGGCCCGGGCGGCCTTGAAACTGAAGTAGGAAAGAAAAACGCCGGAAGCTTAGCTTCCGGCGTTCTCAGTGAAACAGGTGAGCAGGTACAACTTAGCGGCTTTGGTCCAACTTGACAATTTTAGGCGTAATGAAAATCAGCAGCTCGTTCTTTGATTTGTCTTGGGACTTGCTCCCGAAGAGCCAGCCAAGTCCCGGTATTTTTCTTAAACCTGGGATTCCTTCCTCACCGGTGATATCGGTGGTCTTGGTAACACCGCCTATCACAATCGTATCGCCATCATTAACCAGGAGCTCGGTGTTGGCCTCGTTCACCGTGAAGGAATAGTTTGTCCCGACTTGGGCACCGAGGTCATTTTTAGTGATCTTTATCACCATGGATACTCTGCCATCCATGGTAACATGCGGGGTAACGGTCAGTTCGAGTACGATGTCCTTGAATTCCGTGGTTGAATTTCCGTCCGCATCCAACTTGTTTATCGGATAGCTGACACCCTGCTTGATGGTGGCCGGCTTGTTGTCAAGCGTCAGCACCTTGGGTGAGGATATGGTTTTACTCTCCCCTTCAGTCTCAAGCGCGTTTATCTGGGCGTTCAGGGTAAACGGTGTACC
This sequence comes from uncultured Desulfobacterales bacterium, assembly GCA_964647585.1. Classification (GTDB taxonomy): domain Bacteria; phylum Desulfobacterota; class Desulfobacteria; order Desulfobacterales; family CAJINA01; genus CAJINA01. The sequence continues at coordinate 219 of CAZYGG010000048.1, read as the reverse complement.
GCTGACTTTATTGAAAGTGACATCGAACAGTGACTTGTTTGCGTTCTGCGGAAAGTTTGACGCCATGGAGTAAGACTGGTTGTTACCGTTAATTTGTGTAATCGGGCCGACGGCTGCGGTAAGCGTCGTACCCAGCGATTTTACAAAGGTGTTGGTCGCTTCAACAACCCTTGCTTCTATAAGCACCTGGGCGGTGACCACATCCAGTTTGCTCACCAA
>CAZYGG010000047.1:0-29383 GCA_964647585.1 uncultured Desulfobacterales bacterium | reverse complement strand
AAAACGCTTAAAAAAATACGTAACTCTAAACTTATTTTTCAACAGCCTGTTAAGCATAACCAATTTTCTCTGACCTGGAACTAAGGATCAGGTGTTAAAAATCGCAAAGGAGCCCTGCGGTGAATTTTGAGACGCTTCAATTTGAGGCAACCGACGCCATCGGCGTGATCACCCTGAACCGGCCGGAAACCATCAATGCCCTGAACCAGACCATGATAGCCGAGCTTGAAAAAGCTTTTGATATCCTGGATCAGGATGAAGCCATCCGGGTATTGATCCTGACCGGGGCGGGTGAACGGGGTTTTTGCTCCGGTCTCGATATGAAAGAGTCCGCGGCCACCCTTTTTGAAGCATCACCGGAGATGATCTACCGGGCCCAGAGCCGGGCAGCCCGCCTCTATTGCCGGATACGGGCCATCCCCCAGCCGGTCATAGCCGCTGTTCACGGGTCAGCCTCCGGGGCCGGCTTCAGCTTTGCCATGGCCGCCGATATCCGCATCATTACCCCCGCAGCCCGGTTCAACGCCGCCTATATCAACATCGGCCTGGGGGGGGCCGACCTGGCCAGCAGCTACTTTCTACCCCGGCAAATCGGGGCCGGCCGGGCCAATGAGTTTCTCTATACCGGGGATTTCATGAGCGCCGAAGAGGCCCTTCAGCTCGGGTTCGTCAGTCGAATTGTTCCCCGGGAAGATCTGTTGGACAGTGCTTTCGCGCTGGCCCGCAAGCTTACGGAAAAGTCTCCCCTGGGTCTGAAGATGACCAAGGAAGCCATCAATATGAACCTGGGCGTCGCCTCCCTCGAACAGGCTCTCCAGGTAGAAAACCGCAACCAGGCCTTCATGATCACGGCTCTCAAGGCAGGCCTCAATCCGCCTGAAAACGTATAGCGTTCTAAACAGAATATATCCGTGCGGGAAGATTTTGCTCCGCCCCCTTGACGGGGGAGGCCGGGTGGGGGTGTTGTTGGGGTTGCTTTGGTGCTGTTTGAAAAAAATCCCCCTCAGGCTCAGGACTCGAACGCTTTCTTCAACAAACCGTTGATCTCCTCCGGGTAGGCCATGCACAGGGTTTCGTTAAACAGGTTTCGCAGTGCGCCGATATCCGGAGTTCCCAGGGCCTGGTTGAAAAAAGTGCGCGGGGAAAAAAGCAGGTGAAAGCGGTAATGGCCGTCATCCCGGGCGCCGGTAAAAAAATTCATATTGAAACTGTAGACCCCCATCTGGTCATATGCCGCCATCAATCTTTGCAGCCCGACCGCAATGTCCAGGAAATCCTGGGCGGTGAGATCCAGGGTGCAGTGGGCATTCTCCACTACGGCGAGGACATCACCGGCAACCCCCATGGGGGCAAACGCGGTCAGCCAGTCCGTGCGTCCGATTTTACCCAGATAGCGCTCCCCGGTCTGTTTTTCAGCGCTCACAAGGTCTTCCCAGAAGTTGGTTCCCTGGCTTTCCTGGTAGTAGCGCGACGCCTCCAGCTCCTGCCACATCAGGTTGGGCGCGGACGAGGTTGAAAACACCTGCAGGTGGGGGTGGATGAGCGAACTGCCGGCCGGCGGCATATAGTTCCAGTTGACAATATGGTAGACTGCTTCCGGGTGTCCGCTGGCGTCCACCCGCCGGAAGAAGTCCTGCGTGAAACCAAAAGCTGCCGCCATGTGCTCGGCTTTAAATTCGAGCATGGGAATATAGTGCCGGGATCCGAAAGTGGCACAGGCCCCGATGCTGTCATAGGGCGCAATGTTCGGAAAGATCACCATGTCATCTTTTTGCATGCGGCCTTCTTCGATGAGGTCCGCTGGGAAGCAGGGCGTCACCTCCAGAACCTTGTCCGCGCAAAAGGGGCACCAGGCGTCGGTGCCGGCCACCATGGCCTCAAAATCGGGTTTTTCCCATTTCAGTTCCATAAAGTGGCAGATCCGCGCCGTGCGGCCCGTGAGCGGATCGAAGCGAATTTCACTGGGGATGCGACGCTCGGCCATCTCCTTTTGCGGGTTGAGCATAACTGTCTCTTTCCTGACAGCCTCAAATTCCATGATGCCTCCTCATTTGGATATGCCTTCGCCCGGTAGTGGTTTAAATTTTCAATCGGACATTTGCACCGGGTAGGGTCTTATGTTTATTCCCGGCCGGGCCTGAAATGTCAATCCGAATTTATGATTGACTTAGGCGACACGCCCCCGTATGGACACAACCATGCCGACTATTGAATACAAATGCCGGGAATGCGACCACACGTTCAGCCGGGTGTCCCTGCGCGGTGACGAAGACCGGGTAATCGTCTGTCCGCAGTGCCGCCGAAAAACCGCGCAGCCAAGCCGACCCCCCGAGAGCTTATTCAACGGAATCTCGAGTTTCAGCACACTTTCCAAAGATACAAACTGAACACGGTAAATCGGGGCAGGGCCTGCCCAGGACAAGACAAGCCGACCGTTTAGAGGGTCGGCTTGTGGATACCGCGTGTACTGTTGGGATGTCTATCTCCGATCCCTGTAAAATTTTCTCAGGAGGATCTCTAAATAATCGGCCTGCCCACCTGCAGCAAGCTGGGCATTTGTATGCGTGTATCTCTTCTTGTTCTTACAATCATAAAGATACACATCAATATACCCTCCCCGGGTGTGATTAATATTGTAAAGGGCAATCAGGTCTACATCGAGCTGGGCGCTTATTTTTTCCAGGTTCTCCCAATTGGGTTCGACCTTTGAAAACATCGATTTCTTATGCCAGATCTCTTCTTCCTGTCTGGCAGGCCCATCCGGCAGCAGCTTGATGCTTTCCGGAAATTTTTCCAGCAGGCGATACGAAAAACGAAAGGACAGGCGGTCATCCATATAACTCACCTTGCCAACGGCACTGATGGTGCTCCGGGTAACTCTTTCTTCCCGGTTGTAGTCACTTCTGACCCTGACCGGCAACAAGGCCAATTTATAACTGTCGCGTGCAGCCCGACGGCTATCCGGGGCTTTTCGCTCCAATGCGGCCTGGAAGTTGCTATCTGTTGGCTTTATAGCAGCTGCCTGCTGCTCGGCCAACTTGCGCTTCTGTTCCATCGCCTCCATCTGTGCCTGCAGACGGGCATACTCGATCTCCTGTTTCTGTTTCTCGAGTTTGAGCCGCTCCATCTCCAGGGTCTTCTGCTGGGCCAGTTGTTCTTTCTCGTACTCCAGTTTCATCTTTTCCATCTCAAAGCGCTGGCGCTGCAGTTCCAGTTCGGCGGAGGCAACCGAGGCTTTCTGCCGGGCCTGCTCCTGCTGTTGGGCTTCAAGGGCGGCCCGGTGAGCGGCCTGCTCCCGGGCCCAGGCAGCATTGTAAAGTACAAACTGGCCGTCCTGGTCCATGGGCGTCCTGAGCCGGCCCACGTTGGGGCGCTGGTCACCGATCTCCGAAACCGGTTTCCACACCCGGGTGTGGAACAGGTTCTCCAGGTCAATCACTTCCCGGTCGTTTTTGCGCAGGGCATCGATGAGGTAAAAGGCAAACAGGCTGTGTCCCTCGGCACCGCCATCGGCCACCGGTTCCACCCCGCCCGATGAAATCACCTGGCGCGATCGCAGGGAGGCCTTTTCAGCCAGTTTTTCACGGTACCGCTGGTCATCCAGGGACATGAGCGAAGGGCCGCCGCGCAACATGGACCCGCTGTAGCACGAGTCAGCAATGACCACCACGTTCTTGGCCTGCAGCTTCTCGGAGCTGAGAATAGCCTTGATATAAGAGTTGGCCAACCAGGTATCAGGATCTTTCATCGCCCCTTCGGCAGGGACCCAGTAGCCGTCCCCGGTGAAATCATCCAGCTGGCCGTGACCCGCATAGTATATCAACAGGTTATCGCCCTTACCCATTGATCTGGCTATATATCTGAGATCACGAGCAATATTTTGGCGACTGGCCGCTTTGTCTGTCCGCAGGATAACGTTCTTCTCCAAAAAGCCATACCGCGACACCAAAGTATCCCGGATCACGGTGGCATCCTTGACCGCGGTCTGCAGCCGCGGCCACTCCTGGTAGTCATTGATACCGATGATCAGGGCATGGTAGTTGCCCCAGGCGCCCGCGTAGCCAGGGTTGGGTGCGATGGCAAGGCCTCTTTGGGTGGCTTGGGCCTCAATGGAAACCGCATTAAAAAACAGGGCTATTGATAGGATTAGCATCCGGGATTTCATGTCAATCCTCCTGTCGCTTGGATCAACCTAATTAAAATAGGCAGGTTTAACCTTAATAATTAATACAGCTTTTGGATAAAGGCAAGACGGATTGAATTGTTCCTGCTGAGGAGGGAGTTGGCATTGGTAGAGAGGGATCAGATAATTGTTTATAAGAAATACCATATCTGTCCTGCAAGGTAAATTTCAGATTTGAGAAAGCTTCAGAGCCTTAATCAACACCTTCCTTGTAGCGGACGTAAATGTTTCCTTTTTTATATCTGCCCTTGAGCCAGGCAGCCTGGGTGTCGAAATTGAACATGTCCCAGGACCAATTTACCCTGTCTTCATCTAACTGAACCCAATCCCGGGTCTGTCGGATATCGTATTTGTCCAAATCACTCCAAACCCTCCGCAGAGCATCTCCCTGTTGATAAATAGCCAGGATGCGTTCATTGTGCCAACCCTGGTGTCTTTCTAAAAACGCCCTGTGTCGCCCGGGGTACTTTTCATCTATCGCCGCCACCCTGAATACAAGCGTGTAAAAACAGCACACGATCTCTTTATTGGTACCATAGGCGACGATACTATCCGAAAAGGGTCGTCCCAGGTCTTCTGGGATGGCCTCTGGCCTGGCATACAATACCATTGCATCTCCTCCGGGCTATTATTGAGAACTATACAATATCTTGGGGGGAATACAGATTGATACTACAATATATTGAATGGGTCAACTATCAAATTGTAAGCACACAAGGGATGTGAACGTATCATTTGGCAGGGTTGGTGTTCGCGGCCGGCAGCTGGGATTATATTGGGGTCGGCAATGCTTTCAGGTCAACGTTTAATCTGGTATTGAGGAAATTTCTCGGAGGAACAGTCGGCACAGATCCCATTGCGGCATTCAACGGTAGTCTCTGCGGTGGAATCGCCTTGATACCAGCCACCACCGTCACCGCATACTTTGCCGCAGTAGATGCAAACATTGGGAAGCAGCCCCCTTCTGTCAAGTCCAAGTCGCCTGTGTTTCAGTTTCCTTCTTTCGGTGCCCGTGTAGGTGGCGTCCCCCCCCAGCCTGCGGTCAAACCCGGCACGCCGATCAGTTTTTTTACGCTTTTTCATCAGGCTCCTCACGCAATATGCTCAACTAAAACTCGAAAGGGTAACCCCTGGCAGCGTCACCCTTTAAAAGTCAGGAAACAGAAATTGGAACTGCAAATAGTCTGGGACAAAACGTATTCCCGTTCGATATAGAATACAAGGGTAAGCTGAATTTACAAGTGTTTTCTGGGACAGGGTGCCGGGTTCCTGCTATTGGATAGGGGACGAGCAACGAAATTCTCGATTTTCACTACAATATCTATAAGTTAGAACGACAAGACCAGATTCGTTGCCCTGTTTTTTATATATTACTTGTAGCCTGTAAAGATCACAAACTTTTTCGGGTTCCACAGAAGAGGGCAGATGTCAAACGGAAGTCAGGTACTCAAGCGCAGCTGCCGGGGGCTTTCCACGATCTCACCAGGGATTTAACTGGGGTATGGGTATATGAATACCCCTTGTATCTATTCGATAGCCTAAGTAAGTTGTACTGAATAGGAACGCATCTGGTTTCAAGCCATTCGCACCTCCAATTCCTATTTTCTTCATACCAAAGGGTCATGCGCCACCACAGGTTGCCCTTTGGATTGTCTGCTCCCCCAAACCTAACGGGGTAAATATATGAAACAGGTAAGGACTTCAGAAAGGCGTAGTGGTTGTGATCGCAGGATGATAGGTGCCTCCGGTTACACCGGCCCCGAAAGAAGGTCAAACAAATTTAGAAGAACCTTAGATCTGGTCGTATGTATTTACTGTAAAAGAGCCTGTGGTTCTCATGGGGATTGGAGCCCCAGCGTATCCAAAATTGAAAAGATAGATGAATGCCAGGCTGGTATCTGCCCAGATTGCTCTTCCCAGCGGTTTCCGAAGTTTTACACTGACAACTGAACCACGCATCCATTCACCAATAAGTTATCTCACTTAGCCTGAGCTATGCCAGTTGCTACATCTCTGCACGTATCTCTGTTTCCTAATTTGTCGTTCACTATAAGGAGGGGTAGCCATCATGGGTATTCACCTAAAGTTGCCGCTGTAATGCCCTCACGGGGTGGCGTATCTCTGTGCGGGCTGTATGTGACCTGTCAGTTCGGTTGCCGCAACAACAATTCATACAAAATGGAGGGAGATCACAATGGTAATTTTTACTACTGTTTCTTACCCATCTGAGTCTGCAAAGGATATGGCTGCAAAGTTTTTAGAAGCGCCTCAATTCCCGGACTTCATGACCCGGCAAGGCCCGTACGTCAATTCAAACCTGTACGAAGGCATTATGGTTACATCCGTGTATGAACTCGATAACTCAAAGTTAGCCGATGGTATGAATTTTCTCGGCAACTATATGGCAACTTACTTCGGTATTCCAGGGTTCAAGTACGAGGTTAAGCCCTGTTTTAGTGTTGAAGAAGGGTTGAAGATGCTTGGTATGTGATAGGTAGGTCAAACCTTTAACAGAGTGTACTCAAGAGGGATTCAACCCCACCCCACACTCCCCCGGCGGATTCTTCTTGAATTAGAGCGGTTCCTTAACTGGGGCCGCTCTTTTTCTTGTCACACTGGAGGACTGAGTAAGTGGGTGCCGGGTGAGGGGCTTAATTGGGGCAGTGGGGTGTATTTCAGGACTTGGAGATGGGCCGTTAAGGCTGGTTAGCCGGATCGGTGAACTTAATCGAGAATAACAAAGGCTTGTGGCAAACACCACAAGCCCTTATAATCTTGGTGGAGATGAGGGGGATCGAACCCCTGGCCTCAGCGTTGCGAACGCTGCGCTCTCCCATCTGAGCTACATCCCCGTTATGCCTCTCTTATACCCAATTCAAGGCCGCGGTGCAATAGTCACTGGAAAAATAGTGGCATTCAGGCCGGAAACAGAAACCGATGGGGATTTTCCCCGGCAATGGTTTCAAAATCGCGGCCAAGGTGGTCCTCAAAATAGGACCAGTAGTTCTTGTCTTTCAGCCGTATGCGGATCATAAAAAAATCCGTCCCGAAAAGAATCCGCTCCCGCACGGTTTCCCGCTGCAGCAGGCGCTCCAGGTTGGCAAAGTAATTGGTCTCGGCGTGGCCGCCGGCCATGGGTTCGTCGTGATAGGACGTATCCGCAAAGACACCCGGCCACTTTTCCATGAGGTTCAGGATCATCCCGGCCCAGGTTCCCTCACCGGGCAGCTGCGGCCCTGCCAGGTCGCCCCCGCCGCCGAAATGGCCGAAACAGATTTTAAGCTCCGGAAAATCGTTGAGGATAGCGTGCCAGTGTTCCGGTGAAGAATTGGAGATATATTGGGGGGTGTAATAAAAGCCGCCCTGGTTGCAGTGCATGAGCAGCGGCACCCCGTTTGCCTGACAATACGCATACACCCTGCGCATGGCGGGCGAATCGATATCATACCCCAGGGATGGGTAGAGCTTTACGCCTTTGAATTGCAGCTCGGTCAGCGCCCGCTCCATGATGGCATAGTGGTTTGCGCGGGTCGGATTCACTGCCACGAAGGGAAAAATCCGACCGGGATAACGCGTGGCCGCCGACGCGGTCTCCTCCAGTTGAGCAATAAACTGTTCTTCAAACATGTCGCCGCGGGTGATATCCATGGTCAGGGCCACGATCCCGGCATCGGCAGGCGTCTGGGTCATAAGCTCATCGGCCACGTCCTGGATAGTGGGCAAAAAACCGATTCGTAAAAAATCGATGAAATCCGCCAGGCTCTTACGGTCCGCATCAGTGTCATCGCTTTCCGCGATCAATTCATCGAGCGCAATCCCTGTTTCCAGGAGGTTTTCACGATCGGCCAGCGCGGCCAGGCGCGCGTTGGCCCGCGCCAGGCGCTCCCGCCTGGAAGGGTCGGCCCGGTGGATAAAATCAGTCAGGGTACCGGAAGCCTGAAAATCACGCAGCCACCCGGCCAGCTTATCCATCACCCCGGCGTCCGTTGTCCGGGCTTCCAGGAGATCTTTCAGCAGGCGTTCGGCAAACCCTTTTTCAACTGCCTCCGGCAGCATCGCCAGGATCCGGTTGATCAGGGTCTGAACCGAGTGTTGCGTGGCAACGGCGGGAAGATTAAAAATGTGGGCGTGGCAGTTGATATGCATCGCGATCTCCTTAAAGAAAGAACCCAGGGCTGGCCCGGTCGCGTGAAGAATGAACCCCCATTGCGATCGGCATTCTCTCTAAGCGCATATCATTGGCGAATTTTCTGGTCAACCGTTCTGAAACCCATCTCAATTCAACGGCAGCGGTGGCCGTCCCCTGTTTGAAAAAGCGGCCAGAATATCCTGCTGCCACTTTTCACTGTAACCGTCCGCTTCGGGAACATGCCTTTTCTTCAGGGTGTGGGCAAAGTTGACCCGTACAAAATCACGGAACCGCTTGGCGACGATGTCCCGCACGGGCCGGCCCAGGCGGCGGTACATCTCGTCATCAATCTCGTTAAAATCGAAGAAAATCGCCAGGTGATTGACCAGGCTGCGCGCGGTGTGTTCCGGGGGATTCAGGGCCAGGGCTGCGGTCAGAACCTGGTTGGCCAGATCCACCATGCCGAGTCGGATGGCGCGTTTTATGCTCTGGTGCTGCTGGCCGGTCCAGAAAATGCGATTCCGGTCCATGCTCAATTCGCACTTGTCCTTCCCGGTAAGGTTGATCCGGCCGACGACATTCTGGCGAGCGCCTTCCGGCAGGAGGGTGTCCGTCTGGGTAACGAAAATGCCGTCCTGGAAAACAGAAATCCCCCCTCTGGCCGGTTCCAGCCCGTAAATGTAGTCCACGTCCCGCCTGGTTTTGAGAAACAGACAGCCCTTTGAATCCGGGAAATCCAGATGCGCCACAAAATCACAGCCGGCACGCTCATCTCTTTCGTAGGCCAGCTGTGACTGACCAAGAATGGTGGTCCGGCCCTCATGGTCCCGGAGTGTAACCGGAATGTTCAGGTAGCGGATATTGATCTGCAGATACCCGATGTATTCCAGGCTGCGGCAGTAATTAATCTTGGATTCTTTCAGGTAGAGGGTTACCTCGGTACCGGCGGCACAATCATCCGGGGCAAACCGGACATCAAAATAATCCTGGAGATTGGTGATGGTTATCACAAGTCCCGGACTGTTGTTTTTGCGGGTTTTGATAACGATTTTTTCGGACACGAGGAAGGCGGACAGAAAACCGATACCGAACTGGCTGATGAAGTTGAAATCAATCCGGTTGCGGTTGATGGCTTTGATATCACCGGACTGGTAAAAGGAGATTCCGATCTTGAGAAAGTACTTCTCGATCCACTGGCGGTCCATGCCGATGCCATTGTCCCGGAACTTGATGACGCTGATATTGTCATTGAACTCAACCGAAATTTCAGGCTGATAGGCTTTATCGAATAATTTTTTGAGGTTACAGGCATCCACCGCATTCTGGATCAGTTCGCGCAGGAAAACCCGCTTGTCCGCATAGAGCCTGTTTCCCATGAAGAGCTGCAGGGCCGCGGTGGAATCCACAGAGAATTTCATGTCCAGAGGGGTGTATCCCTCCGGTTCGATCTCGAAAATGATCTCGGAGAACAAAAACCGCGGACTCACCTGCCCGTTGGCATGGTGCAGCATTTTCTGTACCCGGCTTTCATGATGCTTCAAAGCCCGGTGAACCTCAGGATGGCGGCAATGAATCCGGGTCTGGATCGTTCCCGGAGTAAAGGCGTGAGGCCCGACAAACAACGCCGTATAACTGTCGCGGAACTGATCGGCAGTGATTCCGCTTCTTGCAGGCAGACCGGCGTAAATCGCTTGCGCGGTATTTTGATGAGCCAGGTCCAGGGCCGCCGCCAGACGGATCGCCACAGCCAGCAGGGCGATGTTAACCTTAACCCCCTTATACGCCAGCTTCTCCACGTCGTCTAATCCGGGAAAGTCCTTGTCACCCCCGGCTGTGAGGTCGCAGATGCGCGTTGCGATACGAGCCTGCTGCTCATCTTCCAGACCAAACGCCGACCACTGCGCCATGATCCGGTCGCCGGGAGTGGGGCTGACTTCAAACAGGTGCGCCGCCGCATGGAGAAAATAGATGTTCCAGGGGTTCAACCCCAGGACCGCGCGCTGCTCATCATCCAATAACCAGCCATCAAGACAACTGGCAATACTTTCACCGCGTAGCCCGGAAATCGATTTTTCAGCTTCCGTTTTTATTGTCGCGAGTACCGATCGCTGCGCCTCAGTCAGTTTGTTGGAAAGTCTATCCACAGGATGCATACCTTTTGCAATATCTGTCGGGAGATGCCGTCATGGGTATTACGCCATTTTGGCCAGCAAATGGTCAATCTGGTCAGTCTGATTCATCTGTTCGAGCCAGGATTTCGGCAGTGCCCCTTCACCCAGCCAGGCCCCCAGCAGCATGCCGGCCGCCATCCCCCGGGCAGCCGAGTCCCCGCCGGCCATGACGTTTTCCACCAGCGCGGCTTCCAAATCTTTTTCATAGCGGGCCACCAGGTGGACGGTGGCTGGAAAGGCCATTGATATGGCGCAGGCCTGCCCGAAATCGGCAATCACGTCCAGGGTCTCCTCACCGGCGCTTTCCAGTCCCTGCGACACCCAGCCGGCAATGGTCGGGTTGTCCATCTCGCCGCCGGCCACCGCCGACATAGCCGCGGTGGGCGCCTGGCCCTGCAGGACATGCCAGAGAACCCGGGCCAGGAATTCGGCCCCGGCCACCACCTCCGGCTGGTTGTGGGTCATGGCTGTCTGGGCCCGGCAGGCCGCCACCAGGGCGCCCTGGTCCTCACGATGCGCGTAAACCACCGGAGCGATACGGGCCGCCCCGGCAAAATCGGTGGATTCGGCCCCGGCCTTTTCCGGCCCCTTTCCGTTTTTAAAATTTATAAGGGTGTCCTTGGTGGCGTGGTCAAAATAGCCGTCATAGCCATCAAACAGAACCTGCCAGTCGCGGGCAAAGGCTGCCAGATCAAACCGGCCTTCCCGGGCCACGGATTCCATTAACACCATGGTCTGGTCACCGTAATGGGTGAAATCCCCAGCCTTTTTCGTGGGGTGGTAGGACTTGCCCAGGGGAGCCTGCATACTGTCCAGGCGACCGAACTTTTTGGCAATCACGCCGGCGTTGTATACCCAGTGCCCGCCCAGGGCCAGTGCGTCAGCCGCAAAAGAAGCCCGTACCACCGTTGTCGCATCTACTCCCATTCTGATTCTCCTTTAATTGCGTTTCAGATTTTCTTAAACCATAAGGCCGTTCAGGGGGGTTGGCAACCAGGGCAGTTGTTGTTTTGGTTTATAGCAATTTCCAATTCTATGTTCCGATTGGTCTATCCTGTCATTCTGAGGAGTGAAACGACGAAGAATCCCTTACAATGAAAGATATCCTTGGCGTGCGGGGGACTCTTCGCTGCGCTCAGAGTGACAAGATAGCGGAACGTATTTATGAAAATCGGTATAGGATAATAGGGTGCCGGCAGAGATCCAGGCCAGAGGACCAGGTTATAAAGGCTTAATGAACTGGAAGCGGTTTATAGAAGCTATCTGAGATAGCTTCTAATCGATTCTGATGACCTTCACCTGCCGCCCCACCCAATGGGTAGGCAGATAGACGCGGCCGCTGTTGCCGCTGGCGCGGACCATTTTGTCCATCATCTCCTGGCCGTAGACTTCGAATCGGACACGATCCACCCATCTCTCGCGTTCACTTTTTTCAGGTTTTTTCTCTTTTTCAGACATGACCATGGCGTCAATGCAATTCATAAGACCGCAACCGCAATACGGCCGGATTCAGGAAATCACTGGAAGCCGTCACATCGGTGGCCAGGCATTGAACAGCAAGCCCCAGGGCCACAAACAGGCTTAAATCGAAATTACATAAATGCGACTGGACAAATTGACGCGTCTCCCGGGTGGCCGCACCCAGCCGTTGATTGAGATCCACGGCATCGGCGACCTGCCAGCAGCAGAGAAAACCAATGGCTTCGGCAATGCAAGTCAGGCGGGCCCGGACTTTAGCGAGGTAGCGCGCACTCAAGAATCCCGATGTTTCCAGCATATCCGTAAGGAACGTCAGCAGCGGTGCCTTTACGATTTCAACAGCCGCGGTTTGCCGCATCCTGCGGATAAAATCGAGGTGCGGCGCCCGGGTCGTGTTGAACTGTGCCGACAAAGCACCCCTCCGATGTTTAACCACAGCGGACGGCTTGTCACCGTGGAAATGAACCCGGATTTCCCTTGGATTGACAAGCAGGTCTCCAGCGGCGGTCAATTCGCAGGCATCGGCGTAGCGACCGGTGCAGACAACGGCCAGTTCAGTCAGTCTGGCCATTAACAGCCAGAAACAGGGGTCGTTCACGGGGGCGGTAGCCTGCAAACGGTCCAGCCAACCCTCGATGGCCGTCTCGTTCACCAGTCGCCCGGTGGAGATGCGGTCCAGTTCAGCGTTAAGATCCAGTGCTGCATGGTAAGATTGTGCCGGCCCGGTGACTTGCGGTTGTTCGCGGTACTGTGGTTCCAAAATACCTCCAAATTTGATATTCCTGTACTGACATACCCAGATTGTTTTCCAGCAGCTTGCATCCGTAAGCATTTTCGCATATACCTACCAATAGAAGCTTGCATACTGGGAGATAACACCCATTCTCCGATTCAATTGAACGAGTGGGAAAACCTTAGTGGAAAGGCACTTGCTATGTCAATAATTAAATAGCTATTTTGTGGCTATGATGTAGAAATATCATAGCTTATCATCATGTTACAGAACATACCTACCAAAACCAACGATAACTGACACCCGACATCGGCACCATCCGGCCGCATCGGACGGGAGCACGCACATGCAAAACTCGACATTCAAGATTCGTTCAAAAGTATGGGTGGAAGATGCCCAGGGCCAGGTCGTTTTTGGGCTGGGCCGTTTTCGCATTCTGGAAAGCGTGGACCGGCTCGGATCCCTGCAGGCAGCTGCCAAAGAGTTGAAGATGAGCTACCGGGCCATCTGGAGCCGTATCCGGGCTTCCGAAAAGCGCGTGGGCAAACCGCTGCTGATCAGCGACAACCGGGGCTCCCGTATGACCCCCTTTGCCGAATCCCTGGTGAAACAGTTCCGCCGACTCCAGACCATTGTTGAAAAGGAATCCGACGAGGTCTATGACAGCCTGATGGCCGACCGGCTCACAGAATCAAAATAGCCGAGTTACTCCGAAACGGTCCCTGTTGACACGCCCGCAACCAGACTTACTTTATTGTTTATGAAAGCGATTGCGGCTTTCTATAATTGAACAAAAAGACCTTTTGGAGGTATATAATGACTGACCATAGAGAAGAGAGCTACGTAGAAAGCGATAGTGAAAGAGAAGATGGACACGCGGACACCCGCGCGGCGAATTTCGATTGTGCCAACAAGGACGAACATCTCGGCTGTGACCCGGGAGTCGATGTAGCCGGGTAATATTTCATTTGAAAATCCAAAAGGCGGAGCCCTACGGGACTCCGCCTTTTTTAATGGGTCGCCGAACTCAGTAAAACTGCGGATATTTATCGCACTTCTAAAAAGGCTGCCCCACCATACACCAAAACCCAAACCCCTCCTCGGAAGTAGCAACATCAAACCGCACCAGGCCGCCGGCGACCATGGCACGGATACCGAGACCGGCATCGGCTTTCCAGTTGGAAGCCAGCTCACTCAGGGTATATTCCCGGGCCACCCGTCCGCCTTCCACGAAGCCGGCCAGCTGAAACCAGTCCAGTTTGAGAAACTTGAGCCAGTTGATATCCGCAATAGGATTCCAGCGCAGCGTGTAACGGTATTCGGCTGAACTGTAGATGGCGGACCGGTCATTGAACCGGTAAAAGGGGTAGGCCCGCATCCGGTAGAAACCGCCCAGGTTGGCACCTTCATAGTAAGGCGGGCGGTTGTGAATTTCACTAAAACCGTTGGGTAAAACGGTTTCGTTCCAGCTGGGAGCATCCCCGGTCCAGAAATCCAGCGCCAGAACGCGCTGCCTGGCCCAGCTGCTTCTCCCCAGCGAAAAGAACTTCGCCGCTTCCAATTCCCAGAAAGTCCAGGTTTCATCGGATTCGAGCCAGGCAAAGTCGTGGGTCACGCCGATGAACTGCCGGCTCCCGAAAGAGGGGTTCCCCGGAAAGTCTGTGTTGTCATGGGTAATGGCCAACTGGACCGGGTGAACGGTTCTTTCCAGGTCACCGGGATCAAGCTGGTAGGTCTGGTAGCGGTTAAATTGTCTCAGCAGGATATTGGTGACCCCGGAGGCCAGAGGATTCCATTCCCGGCCGCCGGTGGGTGTCGAGACCAGGAGACCGTTTTTTAACCGGTAGGTCATCATGGCCTCGTCTTCGGCCGCGCCGATGGGCAGGACGTACTCCAATCTAAAATCCGTCCAATTGTCATTCCCGCCCACTTCAATATATTGTTCTGCCGTAGAATCATTGCTCCCCGGCCGGGTAACGCCCGGGTCGTGGACTGCAGCCGCATAGGCCCGCTTGCGCGGAAAGTAACCCACCGACCCGGTGGCCGTGAGAAAAAATCTTTCTGTATAGGGAACCTGCAGATCCCACATGCCGGCAATCACACTGGCCGCATCCTTTTCGACTTCCACGTCATTGTTGGAGCCGACATAGGCCGATCCCACCACCAGCAGCTGGTCCTGACCGTACCCCTTGGCCATGGCCCCAAGGCCAAACGTCAGCCCCATGGTTTCGGAAGAAAACGCGTAGGGAATGACCAGCCGTTCTTTCGCACCCTTGGGGTTCTCAACCCGGATGAGCGAGTTTTTGACGGTAGTGGGCATCTGGGCCGCTACTGGCAGACCAGAGAGCAAGATGGCGGCCATCCATAAAAACAGGCGCTTTAGGGGCATACAATTTCCATAATCAGGTGCGGCACGGCGAACGCGCCCTAAAAGAATGCCCGCACCGTTGAACCGGGCGGGGATCGGAAAAACCAGGTAATAGAATAGACCGGAAGTCATCCGTGTTCAAGAGAAAACCCGGGAAAGGAAGCGGCCGGCCGGGGAATTCAGCCTCTGGAAGACAGTCAACTTCCCGAAGCTGAATTCCCCGGCCGGCGCAGGAGGGATGGTGCAGGTAAAACCTTTTTCAGTACACTTGCAAGCCTGTTACGGCCTTAGAGATAACGCGCGCCCAGGTCCACATCCACCGGCTGGCGACGGGCCATCTCGAAATTTGCGCTTACGCGGTCCAGCCAGGTATCCCCGGATGGTACTGCCGCGGGTGCTTTGGTAAAAATGGAAATCAGTGCGCTGGCCATCAAAAGGATGCTGCACAGGATGTAGGCACTGTTCATGGTGCCGGTCTGGGCCACGATCATCTGCGAGACCCGGGGGAAGATGAAACCGCCCACGCCCCAGGCAGAAAAGACCAGCCCGTAATTCGTACCGAAGTTCTTCAGCCCGAAGTAATCCTTGGTGACCGAAGGAAACAGAGAGAGGTTGGTGCCGTAGTTGAAACCCACCAGGGTGGCCGCCGTCACCAGCATGACCGCCTGGCTCTCTGCAATGAAGAGCAGGGAGAAGATAACGCAGGCCTGGGCGCTCATCATGATCAGCAAAGTCTGTGTCCGGCCGATCTTGTCGGACACGATGCCGGCCACGATCCGGCCGCTGGCGTTGCCCACGGCCATGAGTGCGACCACGATCCAGGCCAGGTCGCCCATGCTCTTTTTGGCCATCCCGGCTACCCCGCCGATAATGATCAGGGCGGCGCCGGCGCCCACAAAGTACATGAACCACAATTTGTAAAAAGAACTCGTGCGCAGCATCTCTATGGGTGAAAAGTCGGCCAGTTTAGCCGGCTTGCCTGCCGGGGCGCCACTTTTAGGTTTTGTCTCCACCGGCACATAACCTGCCGGCGGATTCACCAGCTGCGTGGCCAGGACGCAAACGACGACCAGAAAGGCAGCTCCGAAAATCAACATGGACTGGCTGAGCCCGAACTGTGCGATCAGGAAATTGGCCAGGGGCGCAATATAAACAGATGCCAGACCGAAACCGGCCACCACAAGCCCGGCAATCAGGCCGGTTTTAGAAGCCGGAAACCACTTGATGGCCGGCGGTGTGGCCGAAGCGTAACCAAAGCCCAGGCCCAGACCCGTCAGAACACCAAATCCCAGAATCCAGGCGCTCAGGGCGTTGGATTGCGAGATCACCATCAAACCGGCGCCGGTGAGGACGCCGCCGATAATGGCGGTGACGCGCGGGCTGAACTTATCCTGGATCCGGCCGGCAAAGATCATAGCCACGGTAAACATCAGGCAGCAGACGGCAAAGGGGTCATTCAACGCCGCAATATCCCAGTTAAAACGCCCGTCACCGGCCAGCACAGACTCCTTGATGGCCTGTTTAAATATACTCCAGGTATATAGAATCCCCAGCGCCAGATTGATCCCCAATCCGGCCATGGTAACGTTCCAGCCTCTGTTTTTGATTTCCTGCATGGGTTCTCTCCTTATAGTGTAAAAATTTTTGTGGGGTGCCGGCGATGCCAGAATGTCTTTGACCGAGCGGACGATCTTTTCCGGTTCCGGTACTCTGAAAGCGATCATGCGTACTCCAATCGTGTCAGCCCGGTACCGATCGGCAGGCAGCCGACCATAGCGGTCATCCGTTTCGTTTCCGCCAGGATAATACTGATGTTCAAAGCTGCCTCAAAATGATTCTCGTTCATTGGTTTTTCGCAATTAAATGAATGGTGTTTAGCCATATGAAAATGCAAAGGCCGTACCACCCCGCCAAATTTATTGTAACTATTCGAATTTTTTCAAAATTGTACATTCTGTCGATCGGTCGGAAGGTCGGGGAGGGTTACAACAAAGGTTGTGGGCTTGTGCCCACTTGAACAGAACGGTCCTGCGGGGCAGCGAATCGGCCGGTCATTAAGGGCCCGACCGCTCCCTACAACAAAAGTTGTGAATACAACCTGTTTTGTAGGGGTAATAGCGCTTGCCCTTCTCTACTTTAGCCTGCGTTAATGGGCGGCAACCAGGATTCCGCGTGAGGTTTCAGATAAATGGGGTCCGGCAACCGCTATCTAAAAATTTCCCGAAGGGTGACCCAAAGGTTTTCGGTATGTCATTGCCCGCGCTGGAACAACTTTTTGAGATACGCCCAAAAAAAAGCAGTCCTATCAAACAAATCATTTGATAGCGTTTGCCAGATTCATGCTGAAGCGCAACGAGCTATCTGAAGCGATGTAAAAAACTTAACAGATAGCACTTCGAAGGCCGGCAAACGCTATTCCTGCATCTTTTTCAATCGTTTGCTCAGGGCCTGTTGGGAAATCCCCAGTATCCCGGCGGCGATGGATTGGTTGCCGCCGCTGCGCTTAAGCGCTTCTTCCACCAGGAGCCGGGTGGCTTCCTTGATGGTTGGCAGCTGTTCAGCAAACGTGATCGTCGGGCTGGCGGAGGTCGCTTCGGCTAGCGTCGCGGGTGCGGCGGACTTGTTGCGGCCCAGGTGGGTTTTAAAGGCTTCCTGGGAGAGAATACCGGTTTTATGCTGGCTGATCGCATCGAAGATCATTGATTGCAGTTCGCGGATGTTCCCGGGATAGGGATAGGTTTTTAAGAGCGCAAAAAGCTCTTTGGGAACCGTGGGTTTCTTTTTCTTTAACTGACGGGCGGCCCGGACCAGAAAATGGTCCACCAGCAGGGGGATATCGTCCAATCGTCGTCGCAGGGGCGGAATGTAAATTCGATGGGTCCGCAGACGGTAATTCAAATCTTTACGGAAACGGCCCTCTTTCTGGAGGCTGGCAAGGTTCTGGTTGGTGGCCGCCACCAGGCGGGCGTCACTCATGCGGGGAGTGTCCGAGCCCAGGGGGAAATACTCACCCTCCTGGAGCAGACGCAGCAGTTTGACCTGGGAGGCGTGGCTCAGGTCACCAATTTCGTCGAGGAAGAGCGTCCCGCCGGCCGCCTGCTCAATGAGTCCGCTGCGGGTTTTATCCGCCCCGGTGAAGGCCCCGCGGACATGGCCGAACAGGGTATCGGAAAACACGTTGTCTTCCAGACCGGCGGCATTCACCGCGACAAAATTCCCTTTGAGCCCACTCAATTCGTGGAGCGTCCGGGCAATCAATTCCTTACCCACCCCGGTTTCACCCCGGATTAATACCGGCTGCGAAGTCCGGGCAATGGACTCGATATACTGGAAGATCAGCAGCATCTTCTTGTTGCTGGTAATGATCTGTTTAAAGGCGTCGGGCTGTTCCAGGGTGTCGTCCAGGATATGCTGCCGCAGGGCGATATTTTCCTGCTTGATTGCCTGGAAAGCCAGGGCCCGGTTAACGGCTGTAACCAGCCGCTCTTCTTCCACGGGCTTGAGAATATAGTCAAAGGCCCCGGCCTTGATGCACCGCACCGCCGACTCCACCTCCACGGCGCCGGTCACGATAATCACCGGGATGTCGGGGTGCTCGCGACTGACTGTGTCCAGCAGACGATGGCCGTCCACGTTGGGCATGTTGAGGTCCAGCAGCATGACATCGACCGGGTATTGGGCCAGCCGGTCCATCACCCCCCGACTGTCCTGGCAGGTCATCGTGTTCGTAAAACCCGCCATCTGCAGGGCGGTGTCAATGGCCATCAGGATGGACGCCTCGTCATCCACGATCAGGATGGGGTGTGCCAGATTCATGGAAATACTCATGTTTGTTCGCCTCCGCCGCCGGCCGTGTCCTTGAATTGCAGGGGGAAAAATACCTGTACCGTGGTGCCCTTCCGGGGCTTGGTTTCAAAAGTAAGACGTCCGCCGTGATCCTGCACGATTTTTTCGGAAATGGCCAGCCCGAGTCCCGTGCCGCCGTCGTCACGCTTGGTGGTAAAAAACGGATCCTTGATACGCTGGACCACTTCGGCCGGGATGCCTGCCCCTGCGTCCCGGACCGCGATCACCACCTGGCCTGGGTCCCGATCCCAGCGCGTGGCCACCGTAACCGGCTGATCATCCGCGGTGAGCGCCTGGCACGCATTGACCACCAGGTTGATCACCACCTGTTCAATCCGCTGGGCATTGCCCTTAAAGGTCGGTACCTCCGGGGCATACGCTGCCGTAAAGTGATGGGTTGATTTCGAGATCAGGTTGGACACCAGGCCGATGGCCTTTCCAACCACCACGTTGACGTCCACCCGGTCCCGCATCTCCGCCGGCTTCTCCCGGGCGAAATCTTTTAAATCGGCCACGATGTTGCTCACCCGCCGGGCATCCGCATCGATACTTGCCACCATCGCGGGAATGCGCTCGCGCAGGCGGCTGTAACTGCTCCCGGCCACCGGGAAGTCGCCCTGCTCGGCGGCATGTTGATCCAGGACCGGCAACGCCGCGTCCCAGAGTTTGTTGAGGTTGGGAGCATTGAGCATGATGGAGGTAATGGGATTGTTTATTTCATGGGCTACCCCCGACACCAGTGTGCCCAAAGAGACCATTTTGGCCGCCTGGAACAACTGCTCCCGACGCAGGCGGGCCTGCTCCTCGGCCTGCTGTTTTTCCCGGGTGACCCGGGCACCGTGCCAGACCGCATAGGACGAAAGGCCCACGATGACAATGAGGATCCCCAGACAAATGATCGCCAGTGTGCCTGTAATGGCTGTAATTTCGGCGTGGACATCTTCAATGTAAATCCCCGAGCCAATAATCCAGTCCCAGGGCGCAAACCCTTTGACGTAGGAAATTTTGGGAACGATCCGCTCGGGATCATCCTGCCATTGCCAGGTATAATCCACGTAACCTGCCCCTGCGGTGCGCACGGTATCCACGCAAGCCACAAAAAGTTTCTTCCCGCCGGAATCCGTAAACGTGGATACATTCTGGCCTTCCAGATCCGGCCGATAAGGATGCATGACCATCCGGGGCAGCATATCGTTGATCCAGAAATAGTCCTTTGAATCCGGCCCGAAACGCAGCTGGCGGATATGGGCCGCAGCCTCTGCCTGTGCCTGCGCACGGGTCAACTCACCCGCCTTTACGCGCGCGGCATACCCGTTCAGGCTGCTCCAGGCTGATTCCACCAGTTCGCGGATCATTTCCCGTTTGCCTTCCATGAGACGCTCTTCCACCATGGGCAGGATGACGAGGAATATCGTCATCGCAAACAGAAGCACGGTGAGCATGGCCGGCATGAAAAAACGGATGGGAACAATGGAAGTGGGTTGTGTGGCGCTGTTCGGGTTCATATCGCCATAAGATTCTGTAGCGGGTTAATGAGGAACTATGGACGGTTTCTAAATCGTCTTTTGGCCCAATCTCGGCGTTGGGCGTTCGGTTTCGGCACGGAGTGAAGCTTTCGCGCTATCCTCGAAATACTCACCAGTATTCCTCCGGTTCAAACCTCACGGCCGCCGCACCTTGAACCAAAATCCTAATTTAGAAACAGCCCAAAGCTTCTGCAACATATATAAGATTCCCGTCACCGTCAATCCGGGCATCAAAAAGCTGAATGCACCTATCTGCAACTTTATTATTGACATACCCCCGTCTGGCATAGTTATTAGTATATGCTCATAACAAACCTGATTTTCACCTCCGGGGGATAACCATGCAACTAAAGATCCTAGTAGACAACAACACCCTCATCGACCGCTATTTTTTTGGCGAGCCGGGGGTCTCTTATTTCATTGAAATCGATGACCTGCGCATCCTGTTCGATGTGGGTTACTCGAATATCTTTCTTTCCAACGGCGACCGGATGGGCGTCGATTTTCTGGATATCGATCAGGTCGTTTTATCTCACGCGCACCTGGATCACACCTGGGGGCTGCAGCACCTGATCCAGAGGCTCGCGGAGGCCGGTTTTGAGCAGATTGCCGCCAAGCGCCCGGCCCTGGTGGCGCATCCGGCTGTCTTTGACCCCCGCACCTTTGACGGCATCGGGGAGATCGGAAGCCTGGTCACGGCTGAAACAGCCCGTCAATATTTCGACCTGCAGCTGACCCGCGAACCGGTCTGGCTCCACCCCCGTCTTGTTTTTCTCGGTGAAATCGAACGGACCACCGCCTTTGAAGCCCACCAGCCCATAGGCGCAATACGGGGTCCCGACGGCCGGCAGCCTGATTTTGTGCTGGATGATTCCGCCCTGGTGTATCGGTCTGACCGGGGGCTGGTCATCATCACGGGCTGCGCGCACGCCGGCATCTGCAACACGGTGGCATATGCCATGAAAGTCTGCGGAGAAGATCGGATCGCCGACATCATCGGTGGATTTCACCTGCAGGACCCGCCGGAAGACCAACTGGTAGGGACTGTACAGTACTTTGAGGAATTAAAACCGGCTGCGGTCCACGCGTGCCATTGCACGGACTTTCACTCCCGGCGGGCGCTGGCCGATGTGGCGTCCCTGGCTGAGGTGGGGGTCGGGCTGAAGCTGACATACAAATAACTAACTAAAAGGTTGAAGCAAAACTGCGTTAAAAAACTTAAAAGGAGAAAAAATGAAACGGATTTTCAGAAAACGATTGGGTGTAGTTTTAATTGCGGGATTGTGTATTTGCCTGACAGCGGTCGGCACGGCCGGGGCCGGGGATACCATCAAGATCGGTGTGCCGGGCGCGCACAGCGGCGACCTGGCCTCATACGGCATTCCCACTATCAAGGCAGCCGAACTGGTGGCGGCCAAGTACAACGCCAAAGGCGGCATTCTCGGCAAAAAAATTGAAGTCATGGCGGTGGATGACCAGTGCAAAACCGAAGTAGCCATAAACGTGGCCGCCAAACTCATTTCAGACAAGGTGGATGTGGTGCTCGGTCATATCTGCAGCGGACCGTGCAAAGCAGCCATGGCGACCTACCTTTCTGAGAAAGTCATCGCCATGTCCCCTTCCGCCACCAACACGGAGCTGACCAAAAGCGGCATGTATCCGAACTTTTTCAGGACCATCGCGCCGGACGACGCCCAGGCCAAAACCCAGATTGATTTCGCCCTGGGACAGCTCGGGGCCAAGAAGATCGCCATCCTGCACGACAAGGGGGACTACGGCAAGGGCCTGGCCGAATTCGCCAAGGGCTTTTTAGAAAAAGACAGCCGGGGCAAGCTGGTCCTTTACGAAGGCATCACTCCGGGCGCGGTGGACTATTCCGCGGTGATCCAGAAAGTCAAACGGTCCAAAGCCGAGGTGCTGCTTTACGGCGGTTTCCATCCGGAGGCATCCAAGCTTGTCCAGCAGATGCGGAAAAAACGGATGAAAACCATCATGCTGTCCGATGACGGCGTCAAAGACGATACTTTCATCAAAGTAGCCGGCAAATACGCGGAAGGCGTGTATGCCACCGGTCCCATCGACACCACCAAAAACAAGATGGCCATGGCAGCCATTGCGGAGCACCGCAAAGCCTACGGCAGCGACCCCGGCGCGTTCTTCCTCAACGCCTATGCCGCAGCCACCGTCCTGCTGGAAGGCATCCAGACGGCCGGTTCCCTCGACTTTGCTGCCTTTTCAAAAGCACTGCGCTCCCAGTATGTGGAAACACCGCTGGGCAAAATCAGCTTTGATGCCCGTGGTGACGCCATCGGTATCGGTTTTTCCGTGTTCCACGTTCAAAACGGGAAATACGTTGAAGTAAAATAATCCCGCCGGAGTAAAAACAGGCGCCGCCCCTTTGCGGCGGCGCCTGTTTCCCGCCTCGATATCGCCACCTGCCAGGTTGCTTTTTATGCGGCAGCCATTATGATTACAATTTCAGACACTCTCAACCGGCCTGTTTGCAGAGCCATAATTTTAAAGCGTCATGGCAGGTGATATAGACTATGAACCTATCGTCCACACATGTAATCCATGGATTTAAAACCGCTCTGGCCGCTGTTCTGGCTTATGCGGTCACCACCCTTTTCAACCTTGAATTCGGGTTTTGGGCGGTCCTTTCAACCGTCATTGTGATGCAGGTCTATGTTGCGGATTCAATAGAACTGTGCCTCTCCCGGTTTACCGGCACCCTTATCGGCGCCCTGTTGGGGGTGCTGGTGATCCTGGTTGTCCCCAAAACCGACTTTTTCATCGGCTGCGCGCTGTTTGTCACCATCGGCATCTGCGGCTTTCTCACCCACTACCGAACCCGCTACCGGATGGCGGCCATCACCGTCGTCATCGTGGTCATGACCGGCGCCCAGGCCCAGGATATTATGCGCTTCGGCACGTACCGCGTCCTTGAAATCTGCGTGGGGATTCTCTGCGCCTTTTTCGTCTCTGTCCTGGTTCTACCCAGGAGAAAAGTGGATGTACTTAAAGAAAAGCTCGAAGCCCAGGCCCGAGAGTGCGGCGAAAAATGCACTGTCCTGGTCGAGGCCTTCATCTCAAAGCAGCAGAATGTCAAAGAGGACCTGGTGGATGACCTGGTGAAAGATGTCTGGGCCAACCATGCCCTGTTGCAGAAAGTCAGCCAGCATGAAGCCCTTCTCTATCACAGGAAATTCAATGAAAATTTTCCCGCTAAAGTCGCAGTTTTGAGCCGTTCCGCAGAACATCTGCGCAACCTGGTCCGCACCCTTAATTCCCTGGACGGGGACGGGTATGATATTGTCATGTCCCGGGAACTCAAAAACCTTGCCGCAGAAAGCGGAAAGGCCCTTGTCAGTCTTGTTAAAAGCGAATCGTCGCCAGCGACAAATGATCTTAAACAATTGATTTCAGATCTGGATATCAAGCTTGTCAATATTCGCAAGGAGGGCTTGATCCGCAGATTCGATTCAAAAAGACTGATCCAGGTCTTTTCGTTTTACAGCAGCCTGTATTATTTTAGCGAAGACATCCTGGCAGGCATAGAAAACCTTTAACCTGCTGCCGTTTCACTTACTGGTAGCTGCAGGCATGCGTCTTATTGCCTTGAAAAAAATTGAACGGTTTAAAGTGAAAACTAATTTCTGTCATCCCTGGTCGGCCCCCTTGGCCTCTTTTTTTTAATTTCCTAATCTTTTCCTAACATTTAGAATTTAATATGATCGGTTAATTTGATTTTTGTTTTGAAAGTGGTATGTTGAATTCTGGATTTTGTTTGAAAGGGTCTGGCCATCGTCAGGGTTGGCGGCCAGAAAAGAATTTTTCTGATTGAAATAGAGGAATTATCCGAATGTTAAAAATTTTCATAACGACTATCGGCGGACTCGGAATGTTTATCCTGGGCATGAAACTAATGACCGAAGGATTGCAGATGTCAGCTGGGGCCAGGATTAAAACCATCCTGGGCGCGGTCTCTTCCAACCGCGTCATCGGCTGCCTGACCGGGGCGGGGGTAACAGCCCTGGTACAATCTTCTTCCGCCTCCACGGTGATGTTGATCGGGTTTGTGACGGCCGGGCTCATGACCCTCCAGCAGGCGGTCGGCGTGATCCTGGGTGCCAACGTGGGCACCACTGTGACCGCCCAGCTGATTGCCTTCAAGCTCACCAAGGCCGCCCTGCCGGCGATTGCCCTCGGGGTCGGGTTGAAATACTTTTCTCAGAACAATAAAACCCGGTATGTCGGCGATGTGATCCTGGGGTTCGGCCTGCTCTTTTACGGCATGGTCGTGATGAAAGCCGGACTGGCACCGATAAAAAGTGACCCCCTGTTCTTGAGTTTTTTTACAAAATTCGATCCGAGCTCGGTGGGCGGCCTGCTCCTTTGCGTGGTCGTGGGCGCGGGGCTTACGATCCTGGTACAATCCTCTTCAGCCACCATCGGGCTCACCATGACCCTGGCCAGCCAGGGCCTGTTGACCTTCCCGGGCGCCATGGCCCTGGTCCTGGGCGAAAACATCGGCACCACCATCACCGCCGAACTGGCCACCATCGGCTCTACGAATATCAACGCACACCGGGCGGCCCGGGCCCATACCATGTTCAACGTCATCGGGGTGACCATCATGCTCCTGATCTTTCCCGTTTTTACTAAGACCGTTGAACTGGTGACCCTTTCCATGGGCGCGGGCCCCGTGGCTGGCACAGTGTCGGGTGAATACATAAATATTGCCCGGTATATCGCCAACGGCCATACCATGTTCAACGTGGCCAATGCCGCCATTTTCCTTATTTTTCTACCCTGGCTGATTAAAGTGGCGGTGTTATTATCCCCCAAGGAGAAGGAGTCTGAAGAGCTCTACCGGCTACCCAACTTCGGCAGCCGCCTGATGAACACGCCCATTGCAGCGCTGGCGGAAACCCGGGGTGAAATTGCCCGGATGGCGGAAACGGCAAAAGTCACGTTCAATGAAACCATGGACCGCATTGAAGACCGCGACTATAAAAAGCTCAGAAAATGGCGGCGCATTGAAAACCACCTGGACGACATGCAGCGAGAAATCACCGCCTACCTGTCAAAGATTTATCAAAGCGATATCAGCGAAACCGAAGCCAAAGAAATTTCCAGCCTGATGCGCATGACCAACAATATCGAACGCATTGGCGATTCGGTTGAGAACATCGCCCAGGCCGTTGAGGGCATCATCGACAACAAGCTCTATTTTTCAGACTATGCCAAGACTGACCTGCAGAAAATATCCGCCCAGGTCAAGGATTTTATCGACCTCATATCCACCGGGATCCAAACGCCCCAAACGCCCGCCCAGGATATCATGGAGAAGGCCGAAGAGATTGAAAACACCATCGATTCAATGCGGGAACAAATGCGGCAGGGGCATGTGGACCGGATTCGATCCGGGAAATGCGGACTGGACCAGGGGCTGGTATTTATAAACCTGCTGACGAATTTTGAAAAGGTCGGCGACTATTGCTACAATATCGCGGAAGCAGTGGCCGGCGTGAAGTAGAAGCCATCATCCCTAACGGGATTTGCGGCCAGCCGGGCTGATTTTTGTGGCGATATAAACCACATGTCGCCCGCCACCGCGGCCCGGACGTTGCCGGTTTACGGTGAACCCGGCCCCCTGCAGCCGTTTTTCAAAGGCTTTATCCGGATCTTCGGACCAGACGGCAAACACGCCCTTCGCCTTGAGGGCGCTGCGGCTTAACGCTATTGCCGCGGCACCGTACAGGTAGTCTCCCCGGCCCCGGTCCCCCGCGTAGGGGCCTTCGTACAGATCCAGGATAATGGCATCGAAGCGATGGCCCTTGCCCTGGCTGGCCGCGGACCGGATGACCGCAGCCACGTCATCAATCACCACCGTCACCCGCGGGTCGTCAACCGCCCCGCCGGCCTGGTCGGCCAGGGGTCCCTGGCACCACTTAACCATTATCGGGTTCAGTTCAACCAGCACGATCTCGGCCGTGGGCGGCAGCGTGTCAAGGGCCGCCTTGAGAGTATACCCCAGCCCCAGGCCGCCCACCAGCACCCGGGGCGCTTTTTTGTTTTTCAAAGATTCACAGGCCAGCCGGGCCAACGCGATTTCAGACAGGTTGCCCGCAGAGTTCATCAGTACCCGGCCGGCGATGGTTATCAGAAAATCTGTCTCACCTCTCTGCCGAAGATCGAGAAGCCCTTCATCGGTCTCTATACTGTCAACTATCCGCCAGGGCCTGGCCATTTGAAATCCCTTTGTATTTACGTTGGAATACAGCACCGCGATGCTGCGCGCATCGGTAAGCTCCCATCGTCCAGGGGCCTCTGCAACCACACCGATAAACCTATTTCGGCGCGACCAGATCCTCGATCTTCTCAGTAAAAAAGCGGCAGATGGCTTCACCGGTTTCCGCGGTGATCGCGGGAATCCCTTCGGAAAGTTCCGTTACCCGGTCTTCTGCCAGCTCGACAATCTTGTTGACGGCAAATGTATCCACCTCGCCATCTTGCAGCAGCAGTCCGCAACCGCCGGCGGTGCCGACAAACTCGTCTCCCACAAAAATGGGCACTACGATTTTCCCCAGGCCGGCGTCACACTCCTCGATCACCGGTTTCCGGGTCTCACGGGCCTCGTTGGCCATATTCATGTGAGCTGTGGCGCAAATAAAAGTCTGGCCTTTATCGGTTGATTTAATTTCAGGACAAAGCGGGTTGGACCAGTTTTTGGTATCGGTTATCCTGACGCCATCCACGTTAAAGACAGAACTTTGCATGCCGAACTTTTCAAAAGATTCGTTTTCAATCCGGGCCCACGCTTCAAGCGGGGCAATATCAGTAAGCTTCATAAATAGTGCGCTCCAAACATTAAAAATTATAGTGTAATTGCCCCTGGTGCCCCCAACGGACTCCGTATATGGCCGGGAACCTGCCAATCGAATGGCAACCGTTTGCAGGGATTCGCCACAACCAACTTTAGAGCATATGCTCGTAATTAAAGACTATTGCCCGGGTTGTCAAGCCGTTTTTAAAATCGGCCAGTCGCCTGTCAGCTGCACGGATGCAGGGTATCAATGCGGGCAACCGGAAGAACAATGCAATTTGCAATATTCCCTGTGGGCGATTCCCGCGTCAGTTTCGCGATCAACGCCGCGTTTGGGCCAAATGACTGATTGATATGGCTTCAGGTTACTTCCCCCGATGCCTGCCATCCACATCCGGCGTCTCGATTTTCAGTGCCACAATTTTGCGGTAGAGGGTGCTCAGATTGATGCCGAGCTCCCGGGCCGTGTGCTTCCGGTTGCCGGCGTGCCGCCGGAGCGCTGCGGTGATAAACTGTTTTTCCAGCGCCCTTAGCGTCAGGGCTGATTCAGGGCCTGCGTCAACCCGGGGATCCCCCGTGCACAGCTCGGGCGGCAGGTGTTTTAATTCCAGAAAACCGGCCGGGCACAGCGCAAAAGCATGCTCGATGATATTCTCCAGTTCACGCACGTTGCCCGGGTAATCGTATTCCAGCAGCCGGGCCAGGACCTCTTCCGAAACACCGGCGATTGCCTTGTTCTGCAAACTGTTGAATTTTGCCACCAGGTGGTCGATCAGCAGGGGAATGTCCACGCGCCTTGCGCGAAGCTCGGGCAGTTTAAAACGAATAATCCGTATGCGGTAGAGCAGGTCTATCCGAAAATCACCGGTTTTTACCAGGCGGTCTAAGTCCTTATTGGTCGCGGCAATAACGCGGACGTCGACTCTAATCGGTTCCAGGGCTCCGAGTGGTTCGATAGTGCGCTCCTGAAGCACCCGCAGTAGGCGCACCTGCATAGCCGGTGAAATATCTCCGATTTCATCAAGAAAAAGCGTACCACCCTTGGCAAGGGCGAACCGACCAGGCTTGTCTTTGTGCGCGCCGGTGAAAGCCCCGGCTTTATAACCAAACAGCTCGGACTCCAGCAGCGTGTCCGGCAGGGCGGCACAGTTGATGGCGACAAAGCGCCTGTTTTTACGGGGGGACAAATTGTGGATGGCCCGGGCAAACAGCTCTTTGCCGGTCCCGCTGGCACCCTCTAAAAGGACCGTGCTTTTGCTTTGCGCAACTTGGGGCAAAACCCGAAACAGGCTGCGCATGGACGGGCTCCGCCCGATGATGTCTTCAAGGGTATAGCTCCGCTCCAGCTGCTTGCGCAAATTCTTGAGCTGGGTCAGGTCCTGAAACGTCTCAACCCCGCCGACAATGAGACCGTCATCATTATGCAAAAGTGCCGTAGAAATCCGAATAGCCACCCACTTGCCGGAATTATTGACAATATGGGTCATGGCGCTGGTTTCCGGCCGTCCGGTTTGCATGGTCCGTTTCAACGCACAATTTTTTTCACAGGTCGGGGTCCTGAAAATATCTTTGCAGCGACGGCCCAGGGCCTCCTCCCGCGTCACTCCGGTAATACGCTCGGCCGCCCGATTGAACGACGTTATCCGCAATTCATGGTCAACGGTAAAAACGCCTTCATTGATCGAGTTGATAATCCTGTCCGGGTATCGCCCTTCATCTTTTTCTTTCACGGGGTGCATCCCATAGCCATGTTTACTATTCGCCCGGCGGTTATCACCGAAACCTGTTAACGGCGTAATCTATTTTCGTGCATATTGCAACATTAATGTGCTGGCAAAAATGCAAAACACCCGACTATAGGAAATGCGTCGTTCATTAAATCTTTTTAATTACTTAAAATAACGGTAACTTGTTTGGATAGAAGCCCAACTCTAAAAGCTGGCATGCACATTGCTCACCCATATAATCAGTGAAAATTATTAACAGGGACAAACCTGCAATTCCACCCTAATACCAAAGTGAAATAAGGAGAAAACAAAGATGGCTGAAAAAGTGAAGAAAGTGAAAGTGGCGGATCCGGTAAAGGCATCGATGGATGTCGGCACCCAGGAGATGCTGG
>CAZYGG010000046.1:0-30938 GCA_964647585.1 uncultured Desulfobacterales bacterium | reverse complement strand
AAAACGCTTAAAAAAATACGTAACTCTAAACTTATTTTTCAACAGCCTGTTAGAGATTACGTTGCACACCCGGAACGAATCATTCAGATTGTAAGGGCGAATCCCGATACGCATCGCTTCATCATTGATGAGGTTCAGAAGGTACCGGCCCTGCTGGACAGCATCCACAGTTTGATCGAGGAATATAAGACCCATCAATTTATTTTAACCGGCTCAAGCGCGCGCAAACTTCGTCGGGGGGGCGTAAATCTTTTAGCCGGCCGCGCCCTTTTAACCCATTTCCACCCATTTACAGCCGCTGAATTAGGCACCGCATTTTCGCTCGATAAAGCTTTGCGAGACGGATTGGTTCCTTTAATCGTATCG
The DNA here is from genome assembly GCA_964647585.1 of uncultured Desulfobacterales bacterium. GTDB lineage: Bacteria > Desulfobacterota > Desulfobacteria > Desulfobacterales > CAJINA01 > CAJINA01. The sequence goes on along the minus strand of CAZYGG010000046.1, from coordinate 30,572 downwards.
GCAAAAGAGCCCCACAAGACAATGGCCGCGTACGTTGCTTTGTACTTGAAAGAAGAAGTCAAAGAGGAGGGATTGGTTCGAGATATCGGTGCGTTTGCCCGCTTCCTGGAAGCTGTCAGCTTTTCTCACGGTAGTATTTTAAATCTCAGTAATATTGCGAGAGAATGCCAGGTTTCCAGAAAGATTGTCGAAAATTATCTATCAATAATGGAAGACCTGCTGCTGGGGTATAAACTTCCCGTTTTTACAAAGAGAGCGAAACGGGCTATGACGGCACAGCCAAAATTTTATCTTTTTGATGCCGGTGTTTACTACCACTTACGGCCCAGAGGGCCGATCGACAGCCCTGATGAGATTGGTGGGATGGCCCTGGAGGGCTTGGTTTTGCAACACCTTAAAGCATGGTGCGACTACTCGGACGATCAGTTGAACTGCTATTTCTGGCGATCCAGAGGCGGCTCCGAGGTTGATTTCATAGTGTATGGTGCCCATCACTTCCACGCCATGGAAGTTAAAAATGCAAAGTATATTCATCCTAAAAGTCTAAGGTCACTCAAAACTTTTCGGAAAGATTATCCGGAAGCTAATGCAATATTGTTGTATCGTGGAGCAGAAAAATTGGTTGTTGACGACATACTCTGTTGTCCGGTTGAAGAGTTCCTTCTCAAACTCAAGCCCAATAATTGGATTTTATAATTATGATAGCACCCTCATGAATGCATATCAGAGAGAACAACTTGAAACCCTGCTGATGATCCGGAAGCAGTTTGAACGCTTTTCAGCTTCTGAAATTCGGTATCTGCAGGCTGAAATTGCTGAGTATCTATCATTTCGATCCAGAATTGCCGGATTCCTTGAGCATCATTTCAAGGATATCTGTACAGAAAAATGCTATAAAAGCCAACTCAGCGCCTGCTGTTCCAAAGATGGTATTATCACGTTTTTTGCAGATGCTGTTATAAATGCGCTGGCAGCAAACACGCACGAACTCGACTATCTGGAGAATGCCATCCGACGGCCGGATTATGGCCATAAATGCATTTTTCTGTCTGAAACCGGCTGCCTATGGCGAATAAAGCCGATTGTCTGTGAAATGTTTTTGTGTGATGAAGCTGAACGAACGGCTTTCGGCGTTAATCCCAAGGCATTAAAGCAATGGAACGAATTCAAGGAAATCAGGAAAAACTACACCTGGCCGGATAAACCCGTGCTGTTTGAATATCTGGAAATGGTTTTTATGGAAAAAGGCTGCAAATCTCCTCTGATGTATATTCATCACAGCCCCGGCTTGTTAAGAATTAAAACCATGCGTGCCGAAAAGGGAAAAAAGAATACCGGTACAGGTAGTTAGTGCCCATCCATAAATCCAAGATTTCAGGATGGAGCTATTGGCTGTTAGCGGTTAGCAATTAGGTAATACCCTGTATTTTAAATGCTTTATCTAAGACCTAATGGCTAAAAGCTAAAACCTTCCAGCCGTGATTTCCAATCATGGATGGACAATACAATAGTTAGGGCACTATGCCGCATATTTGACCTGTTAACCTGCGACCAGTAGCGCATGCCCGTAGGACCAGTTCTGCTTTGGTAGCAGGGATTCGGAGGTTCAAATCCTCTCGTCACGACCTAATAATTTTTAATTACAAGTACTTAGGGGCTGGTCCAAAGTGCTTTTTTGTGTGTTTTGGCCTCCAGGTACCCAACCGGTACCCCACTCCTCTCTTGAACGATCTTTCTACTTCTCTAACTTACTGAAATTATGAAAAGCGAGTTTTCGCTTTTAGATTAGGGTGCGTTTGCTAAAAAAAATACCTGACCCGTAATTCTAATTTATGATCATTCAATTTCTCGCCGTACTCAGTGTATTTATCTCCGATTAAAAAGGCACAGCGCAACCTTAATTCCAGGTTGGTTATGGGAGTATATAAAAGTTCCGGTGTCAAAGATAAACTCTGATCGTTCAAGTTGACAATGGAAAATACGGCCGGTGTAAAGTAGAGGATATCAAAAGGTTCCTTCCAGCTGGCTCTAAAATACAGATAGTCGCGCATCGGCTTGACGGTGGCCAGGGTGTCTTGGGACAAAGGTGCTGCCCCAGCGAGTTGGGAACTGTCGCCCGTGGCAAGAAACTCTTCGTACGACTGGTCAACAAACCGATAGAAATTTTCAGCGCTCTCTTCGTCGAGTCCTCCGCCATTGTGATAGTATTCGATGATGTAAGTGATTTCGCTGGCGGTAAGATATCGAATTCCGAAAAGAAGCCTCAGGATGTCCGACTCTTCGGTGGTGAGATTACCCTGGCTGTCTATGGACTTTTTTAAAAAATCGGTGATCCATGCCACTTCACCGTGAACCTCAAAGTTTGTTTTGATATTTCTGGCAAAATCAATGCCGTAACGGGTGGTTCGGCTCTGTCCGGTGAAAAAAAGGAGATCCACATCGGTGTCCCAGAAAAGAAAATACAGCTTTGCGGCAAAATTGATGTGATCCGGTTTACCAAAATCGTCATTTATGGATCCGGTGACCGGTAATATTGCCGGAGTAAAGGCCAGGGTTTTCAATGGACCTTGATAGCTTTTGATAAGGTCGGCTGTGGCAACAAAGTAGCCCTCAAGGGCTTCGGTGGGGTTATCAGGATCTTTGGGGCGCGAAACAAAGGCCACTGGGTTAAAAGCATAACCTTTTCCCCACTGAACGACTTCCTTGCCGGCATTGAGCGAAAAACTTGGGCTCGGTTCTAAGGAAAGATAACCTTCCTGGAGAACGATATCCCCTTCCCATCCCTGATAGTCGTACCACAGGCGACTGTCGGCCCTGAAATAAAGATTAGCAATGCCCTTCTCATAGTCTCCCTCCAGGCGAAGTCCAAGGTTGTACTGTTCCAATGTGGAACCCTCATCCTGGTCAGAGAATCGAAGCTTGTAGAAGGCAGAGTCACTATCCAGACCAAAAAGAACCGGTCTGAATTCAAGAAAACCACCTATACTGTATGGTTTTTTTTCAATTTCCTTTTCAATTTCCGAAAGGTCAAACTGATATTCCTCCTGGGCGAAAGCCGGTTGTAAAAAAGCAAAAGGCAGGCTGAGCAAATACAAGCTGAAGGCAAGCCAGGTTTTATTCATCGCAGGCTTTCGACTCTGGAAAGAAAGTTCAGAGTAAAGGCTTCATCGGGAAGTTCTCTTTTCTTCATCTTGGCAAAGATCATGACCGATTTATATCCTTTATGCAATGGGCTGTCTGTCTCAATTACGGCCGGGCGAACAAGTTCATTGCCGAAGTCTGTTATTTTTTTAAAATAAAGCGTTTTGATCAGCATTCCGGATGAAGCAAAACACTCGATTTTAGCGGGAAGAAGCTTTTGATCGTCCACCCACATCCTTACGCTGTCATAGGCAACAGATCTTGTCTTGGCCTTCAGGTGAAGTACCAAAAGACCTTCCCGCCGCTCCACCTTGTCGCAATTGTATTCAGCACTGTAGTCAAGCCGCATGATGTCGGCGTTGTTGAATATACCTCCGGTCACGGACTGGAGACTGGTGATGCGAATCGGTTTGCCGACGTTCGGGATGTAAAGCCACATGTTCTCTCCGACCCGCAAAGTGGCCCGCCCTTTTTCACTGGCCGGTGATAAAAAAACAGATGCAATCTGGTCACGGCCCTTTTTAACCGAATACATGATAAACTCTTTTTTGGAGCCGTCCGGTTCAACATTGATCAGCTTGCGGTACATCTCAAAGGTCTCGGGGGTCAGATTGCGATCCACCTTTTTAAGGATTGCGTTGCCGTCATCCGCAAACACCGGTAAGGCCAGGCACAGACCCGTAAGAATTATCGACAGTAACTTTACCATTTTCTTCCTCCGTATTAGACGTGCCCCAGGGCATCTACCGGCTCCATCTTTGAAGCCTTAAAGGCCGGCTGCAGGGTGGCAAAAATCGATACAAGCAATACAATAGCCGCCAGCCATAACAATTCGGTAAAACTGACCGAAGGCTCTAAAACCAGGTTGGTTCCTCGTCCGAAAGTGAAACGGATTTTATAGATATTCAGAATAGCAATCCCTGCCAGACCGATAATATTACCGGCTACGATGCTGATAAACCCGAGGGCAAACCCTTCGGTCAGAAAGAGAGCCATGATTTTGCCGGGCGTTGTCCCAATGGCGGACATGGTGCCGATCTCTCGAACCCGTTCAAACACGGACATCATCATGACGTTCAATATACTGATCAGCACAATTGAAATCATAATGAGCTTCATGGTCGCGGACATAAGGTCGATCATTCTGGCTATGTTATAAAAGGGGGAAAGTTTTTCCCAGGTATGGATTTCGAAAGCCGCTTTTCCTTTCTTGTTTTTAAATTTTCCCAGTGCTGTTTTGAGGTCCTCATAAACGGAGTCCAGCATATCGAAATTATTAAGGCGTACGGCCACTTCCGTGATCTCCGGTTTTTCCATGCGCAACAGGACGCGGGCGTCTTTGATATGCATATAGCCCTCTTTACCCTGGGGGCCGACAACCGTCTCAGTAATCCCCGCCACCGTGAAATTCAGGCCGTTAACCGAGCCGTCTTTATTGTTGGCAACCAGTACCACGGTATCTCCCGGCTTAACTTTCATGCCTTTGGCCAGTTTATCCGGGATAATGACCTCGCCCGGTACAATGAGTGTTTCCGGCGGATCTTTCTCCCCGAATGTCATCCGGTCTCCCACAGCCGGACACACCATTACCTCTTTTTCCGGATCGATGGCGTTAAGCCGGATGTTGGTGGTCTCTGAATAGTTGCTCAACATGGCGCCGAGTTTTATCCTTGGCGCCCAGGCATAAACTGAAGGATGGCTTTTGATAACTTCTTCTATTTTGGCGTATCCATTACGATTCAGATTGAGGTTCAAAGGTGATGAGTCCATGGAAGAGACATACCCTTTTCTATGAATCTGTATCTGAGAAAGGTTGGCGTCGGTAATCTGACCGATCATCATCGCCTTGAATGAGCCGGCGAGACCTGAAAAAAGAATGACCATCAGGACTCCCAGGGTGATCAGCAGAGATGTAAGCAGGGTTCGCCTCTTGTAGCGCATGAGATTTCGAGTCGCTATTTGAATAATTCGAATCATTTTTCTTCCCTTTCCAATTTATGAACGGCGTGGAGAGTCATTGAGTCGACCATCTACAAGGGTGTACATGGTCTCCGCTTCTTCCATAATGCCGGGATCATGAGTTGAGAAGATGAATGTGGTGTTGAACTCATCCCGCATCTCCCGCATAAGACGGATAACATTGACGGCGGTTTTACGATCAAGATTTGCCGTAGGTTCATCAGCCAGTACAAGCTTCGGACGGGTCACCAGTGCCCGGGCCACGGCGATCCGTTGTTTCTGGCCTCCTGAGAGCTGATCGGGTCGTTTATTTTTTTGCTCTATCATCCCGACGGCTTCAAGTACCTTAAGTATCTTCTTTTTGCGGTTGGATGCCGGTTCGTTTTTTATCATCACCAACGGGTACTCCACGTTCTCATAGGCGGTCAACACCGGAAAAAGGTTAAAGGCCTGGAAAATAAATCCGAAAACGGAACCCCTGAAGACCGCACTCTGTTTGCGATCCAAATTGTTAACCTGTTTCCCGTCCACAACAATATTTCCTTCCGAAGGCTTATCCAGACATCCGATAAGGTTCAACATGGTAGTTTTCCCGCTTCCGGAAGGACCCACGAATGATACGAAACCTGCCTCCTCGATGGAAAGGGTTACGTTTTGGAGCGCTTGCACCTGAACCTCACCCATCTGATAATACTTGGAGATGTTATCAATCTCAACCAAAGCCATCTTGTTCTCCTTGAAATGTTCGTTCAGCATCCACCTAATTGGAATGAAGTTATAATATAAGAAACGGGGGCATCCTATAATAGCTTTGTCAAACAATTTTAAAAACATGTAATATCAATAAGTTAAAATACCGCCTATCGAAAGTAAACACTCCTCCTGTTGTGTTGACCGACGAATCTTCCGCGGCAATAAACCTTTACGTCTGATCGTTACATTTATCCGGCATAGTTCTTCGACGAACTCGCCAATCATCCCTTTTCTATCTCACATCCTTTCAAAAGCCGTTGAAAGTACGCCTTGAACTCAGCTGTCAAGCTGGTCGCTACTTTGACGGCCTGGTAAAGTGCATACCGCAAACCCGCCTTGCCTACCTTGGATATCACCGGAACCGCAGTACAGCTGGTCTCAAAGAAACAATTTGTAAGCCGGATTATGGGTCTCTTCGATGTAGCGATACCCCAGCTCTTTCAGCCGCCTATCCAACTCCTGTTCATCCCCTTCGGGAACTTCCAGCCCAACGAGAACCCGGCCGTAATCACCGCCTTGAGCCCGATAATGAAAGAGTGAGATATTTCGATGCCCCCGCGTGGCATCGAGAAAATCCACCAGGGCCCCGGGACGCTCTGGAAACCAGAAGCGGAACAAGCGCTCACGCTTGACGATAGTCGACCGTCCCCCCACCATGTACCGGATATGCGTTTTTGCGAGTTCGTCGTCGGTCAGATCAATACTCTGGTACCCGGCCTGGAGAAGACGCTCGTGAAAGTGTTTGCGATCATTTTCGTTTCGGATAGCAATGCCGACGAAAATATGTGCCTTTTCCCGAGCAGACAACCGGTAATTGAACTCGGTGATATTCCGGTCACCTACCAGATCATGACAAAATGTTTTCAGACTTCCGGGCTGTTCAGGGATTGTCACTGCAAACAGAGCCTCCTGTTTTTCGCCGATTCCGGTCCGTTCCGCGACATACCTGAGTCGCTCGAAATTCATATTCGCTCCAGAATTGACGGCTACAAGAGTTTTACCCTTACAGCCACTGCGGTAAATGTATTTCAATAGCCCGGCCATCGCCAGTCCCCCGGCCGGCTCGACAATTGAACGCGTCGCCTGGTAGACCGCCTTGATACCGCCGCAGAGTTCGTCGGTATTAACCCGTATCACCTCGTCCACATACTTTCTGCAAAGATCAAAGGTTAGTTTTCCAACCTTTTTCACGGCCACTCCGTCGGCAAAAGCCCCCACGTGCTTAAGGGCCACCCGGTTCCCCGAAGCAAGTGAGCGCGCCAGGCTGTCACTGTCATCCGGTTCGACACCTATCACCTGGATTTCCGGTCGGAGTGCTTTGATGTAGGCTGCCATACCGCTGATCAAACCGCCCCCGCCAACAGGGACAAAGATAGCGTCAAGCGGACCGGGATTCTGTCTTAAAACCTCATCAGCCACCGTCCCCTGACCGGCAATAACCAGTTCATCATCAAATGGATGGATGTACACCATACCGTTGGATGCTGCCAGTTCTAACGCATATTCTGCCGCTTCCGAGAAATTGTCACCATGCAGGACAACTTCACCACTAAAGCCTTTCACAGCATCGATCTTGATCGTGGGTGTTGTAACCGGCATGACGATCAGGGTGCGAATCGATAATTTCTGGCCGGCGCAAGCAACGCCCTGGGCATGGTTGCCGGCTGATGCGGCAATTACCCCGCGCTTCTGCTCGTCAGGAGCAAGGTGGACCATCCGATTATAGGCACCCCGCAGTTTGAAAGAAAATATCGGTTGCTTGTCTTCCCGTTTTAAGCGTATGCGGTTGTTCAGCTGATCAGATAACACGGATGCATCTTCAAGGGGTGTTTCAACAGCGACTTCATAGACTCGGGACGTGAGAATGTTTTTTATGACCTTCTGCATTACGTTCTCCGGTGTTGAGATCTCTCTCTTTTTATTTTCATCATGACTCTCGCCGCCTTTACCGACAAGACCACTATTCTGGTTTCCTCGCGATAACGTTTCAGGGGTGAAGAAACAGGGGCGCATAGATCGTTGATGCCATCAACTCCTTTCCTGTTGGGAAACAAGCCTATTCTATATACAGAGCAATTACCCTTGCATCTTAAATTTACGTAGAACGGTCAAACATAAACTTGGCCTCTACCCACTCGACAGCTAGTAGTACAAGGCTCCGGGCACCAAGGATAATACGCCTTCCTTAAAGCGCTCAAGAAAACTCGTCTGCGGTTCATGCATGCTGGTTTTCTCTCTGCCGTTGATCTCGGTAACCCATATAACCTGATTGTCTTTTAATTTCGGTTGCCAGCTGTTTTCCAGCTTTGTGTCTAATTCAATCTGACTGATGAGCGTCTCAGCCAGAATCGAACTGTCTACAAACATGCCGACCTCCGTATTCAGGTAGGCGGAGCGCAGGTTCAAATTGCAGGAACCGACATAGATTGTCTTTCTGTCAAAAACGGCCGCCTTTGCATGCAGCCCCAAAAAACTGTCTTCATCGCACGATGCACTCTGCCCGACAGTCTGCAAACATGAGGGTGCATCTGGTTTTAATTCATACAGTTCAATCCCATGGGTTAACATCTTTTCACGCACCATGGCATAGCTTGCATGGTTGGGCAGCACATCATTGGAGGCCATCGAGTTGGTGAGCGCCCGTATCCTGACCCCCCTGTTACGCAAACGCTCTGCAAGCTCGAATGCCGGTTCATCAAGTACAAAGTACGCCGATTCGATCAAGATTTCACTGGCGCTGTTTTCGGCCAACTGCAGAAGATGGCCGGCAACCCGTTTGGGCCCTTCTGCATAGGCTTCGTTATCCTCTCCCCCGGGATGGTCATAGATGAAGGTGGCCGGGGCCCGGATCAGTTCTTTCACCGCTTGATTGAAATGACTTTCCGGTGAGTCCGCCTCTCCCGGAAGTGATATCTGCGAAAGTTCGGTGCGGTTATTATCGAGGAGCATTTCAAGGTGGCTTTTATCCCCTTGACCCGGATCAGGGGTGACCAACTGGCCAATCGGGATCGCCCAGGGGCTGTCCCAATATTCCTCAAAGCTCTGCGACACCTCCGCAACCACCGGGCCCACCGTAAACAGATCAAGATCCTTGAAGTTCAGATGTTCGTTCTGGTCAAAATACTCATCGCCTATATTACGTCCGCCCACGATAGCCGCGACCCCGTCAACTGTGTAAGTTTTGTTATGCATCCGCCGGTTGAGACGTTCAAAGTCAAAGGCAAAATTGAGCCATTTTCCCACTGCCGAACGATTGACAAAGGGGTTGTAAATGCGGATCTGGATATTGGGGTGACTGTCGACCGCCAGCATTTGTTCATTGCGGTCACCGATACTGAAATCATCTAAAATAATCCGTACCGACACCCCCCTGTCGCCGGCCTGGATGAGTCTTTGCGCCAGGAGTTTTCCGCTTTTATCACTATTCCAGATGTAATATTGGGCATCGATGGTATGCTCGGCGATGTCGGCCAGGTATAACCGTTCTTGCAAGGCACGGTCTCCTTTCCGCAATAGAATGAACCCCGATTTCTCATCCTGTCCCCGAATAGCCGTCTCAAATATTTGCGTCAATTTAGACTCCTGATAAGATTTTGCTGCAGGTAGTATGGTATCAGCCTCCTTGTCTGGAAGTGAGCCGCAACTCCCGAGTATGCCGATTGATGAGGCGATCATGCCAAGTGCCATTAACCATTTTCGCATGGCAGTCCTTTCCATGGTTAACACTTTTGAAAATTTAGGATAAGAATTGAATCTGCCAAAGGCAAGGCCCTCTCACGAGCTAACGCCGAGGGCTTTTTAATTTGTGACCAAATTCGATGATATAGATTGTTATAGCATGAGACTAAGTGACATCCGAACTGAAAAGGAGGCTGATAAAAAAGCGAGTTATCTTATCAGCTTATATCATTCAACAACATTTTCAAAATATTTAAATTACAGCCAGAATACGGATTCTAATCCCTCCGCCCCGACTATTCTTATTATGCTTGTCTTGCCGCAATTTCACGCTTTAGTTTTTTAATCTTACTGTCAATTCCGGTAAGAAAAGTCTTCCTTGTGTCTGAAAGAAATTTTTTCCCCAACTGTTTTTGGGCTTCCTTGAGAAGCCGTTTGCCTTTCTCAAGTTCGTTTTTCTGGAAATGTTCACGTGCGGTGCTGATCAATGAAAAGACATGACCCACTCTTTCTTCTTTAATTTGAACAATCACACTTTCCAGTTCAGCCGCTGATTCACTGATGACTTGATGGGTGTAGTTCAACTCCTCCTGCAATTCCTCCATAAGCTCTAAAGCCCGTTCGGTTTTATTGCTCGGATAGACTTTCTTTTTCTTGGCGAAACGTAACGCCTGCTTGACCGTCTTGCGAGCCTCTTTAACCCTCTTCTTGATTGTTTTGCCTTTTTCAAAATAATGGATAACATCTTCAAGGAGAAATTCATGCAATTTAATTAAGCCTAATGAGAGGCCATCTTTTTTATACCGAAAAAGTAAAAACATATTCAAATCTCCTTACTTTTCATCATAACTCGCCCGCAGACTATCCGGTGCCTGTTTATTGCTTCTATTCAAGGATTTAAAGTATATAAATAAGACCATATTTTCAATGATAATCCGCTAATTCTTTTTTGGTGAGTAACAAACGGCTCCGCTTTAGGATCCTGGGCCATTTTTGATAGCGGTTTCAGGATGTTCATATTTATCATGGCACTATTTTTTTGATTAGGCCACACTATAAATTTGCATTGGCCTGACTATGTGGTAACCTAAACAGTTAATACGGGCGCAGAGTGCATGCAGGTAAATTCTAAAAATCAATTCTTCTGGGAATTATGAAATTTACATTTAAATCTATGTATATATTAAGTTTTAGCCTATTTCTTTTCTTAGCATCTGGTGCTAATTCGATTGCCGGATCTACGAACACCTCAAAAACCGAAAGAATCAAAAAGCAACTCCAGGTTCTGGAAGAATTCCAAAGCAATTTAAGACCCGAACAGCTAAAAGCCATCCAAAATATCAGAAATATAATCGAAGAGGCTAAAATAGAGACTGAATATTTGCCTTCCTATGATTTTGAAGCCTGTAAACGGGAAATGATCAATAATAATGACGGCACTTTCACTTTTATTATCGAAACGAACAAGGACATTCAGCATTGGATGCTGCCGGTCAACTCAAATGAATTTAACCAGGGAATGAACTGGCATGACGCCAGAATGAAAGTGAAAGAATATGAATTGAATGGAATTAAAGATTGGAAACTGCCATCAATAGAGGTGTTGTACGGAATTCATAAAGTCAATAGTGACTGCCCGAGTAAACTTCGAAAAGTTACCAACACGCCAATTGTTAAAGGGCAGTTTTATCACTTCGCATATTGGACTTCAAATGAATACTCCTTTGTTGACTCACCGGAGAAATACCACGCTGATACCGTTTCTCTATATACCGGCAATGTTATCCATGAAAGAAAAGAGAATATCGGCATCCTGTGGCCGGCAAAACTATTAAACGTAGAGCCAGTATCAAACCTTAAAGATGAACTTTTAAGAAAGTAACCCTGTCAGTAATTAAAATCATTTGATCATCTCCAAAAGAGTTGATCTAAATGAAGGGTTCCAGGAGTCAAGGGGTCAAGGATTCGAGTGAAATTCTATATAATTCAGGGGTCGGGGAGTTTTTGTCGTCATACCCTGGCAGGCGGGGGGTATCCAGAGATGTTTCCTACTAACGGACTGGATAGCGCTGCGGTTGCGCCGGTCGGCTTGAAATTCGACACTGCGTTCCCGACCTTCGCCGGAATGACGGGCATTGAGCTGGAAAACAAACACTTGGACCCTTGACTCCTGGAACCCTTGCACCCTTTCTCCCAACTAATTGGGAGCAGAGCGCTATTTTACAGGGTTTTTATAAAACGGTTGATGTCTCTTACCGCAATCTCGCAGGTTTTAAATTTGTCGGTTTTTTTATTGTTAATGGTTTTTTTTAGTTTATCATCATCGAATACAGAACACCGCGTCTTACGCAATATATCATACAGAATTTTCAAATTGGGGTCTCGGGGCAACTTGCCCTCACCTGGCATCCCGGCCCCTTTTCTTTCTGATGTTTTCCCGAAACTGTAGATGTCAAAATAAAGTTTCTGCACTTTTTCTCTGTTGATGTCATTTGAGGCCTTACCTTTAAATGGCCACGCATTCAGGTTATAATCTTTCAACCATCTTGCCATTTTGTCTTCGGGTATGTTTTCCCACTGGATCCTATCTTTTGACATGGTTCGCCCTTGGATTTTACGTTTTTTGAAATGGAATTTTTAGTGGGGTGAGTAGGAAAATTCTGGCACAACCGATTTTTAGAGTCAATATAAATTAAGACCGGCCAAAAGAGATCCTGTCGCTTTGCACAGGCTCAGCTTGACAACTTGGCCGACTGGACTCATTTTAGACAGGGTTAAAAAATGATTAACCAAATAAAAATATAGAGAGGTAAATTTATGCAAAGATTTTCTATTGTACTGGTTCTGGTTGTCGCCGGCTTTCTGGTTGGCTGTTCAGGAAAGGCCCCTTACCACAGCACCCCCATGCCCGACCCCCAAACATTCAATGGCCATTTTGGCGATTTTGACACAGATGGAGACGAACTTGTGGACTGGAAAGAATTCAAGGCATATTTTCCCCATGCCACCGAGCAGGTTTTTAAGGCTATCGATCGAAACGGGGACAACCGCATTGACCACGATGAATGGCATCAGTTCAAGGAGGCGCATGGTATGAAGGACCATGATTAATTCTGGGTTTCAGGCCGAAGACTGAAGGCTGAAGTAAACCCTTGCGAACCGAATAGTTCAATACGGAACAAACCAATGAAAACCGTAATGTCCGGTATTGACCAAATACCCATAGGCGTCATTATCATACTGTGTATCACCCTGGGGCTGGCGCCCTTTTCGCCGCCGCATGTAGTTGAAAAACTATTGATGCTGATAAACGGCACCCTGGTCAGGCCGATCGATTGGTTTGATCTTCTTTTCCACGGGGCGCCCTGGCTGCTCTTGCTTCTTAAAATCGCGGCAGGTTCAATGAAGCAGCGCAATGAGCCTGAAACGAAAGGTTGAGCAAGGATTGGCTCTATACCTTCATTCCCGGTTGTTTGCCCGAAACTGTCCGGCCTGGCATCGTCGGCTGGCCTGCCTGTGTTGTCTGGTCCTGCTGTCGGCCGGTATCGGCAGCGGCAGCGCCTCGGCCAAAAGCCTTCTCGCCGAGGACCCCAAGGACCTCTACCACTGGGCCTATGCCGCTGCATTTGGAACCGGTGCCTACCACGTCGGCGAAGCCGACCTGTTTGCCGTGCGGATCAACCCCAGGTATAAACTGGCCACGTTTCATGAAGACCGGTTTTCCCTGAATCTACGGCTGCCGGTCACTATAGGGCTGCAATCCATCGATATCGAAGAGGTCGTTTCAACACCTATTGCCGAACAGTTCGCCACCCTCAGTTTCGTTCCCGGCCTGGGCCTGACCCTGCCGGTACACCCCCTCTGGACCCTCAACCCCTATTTCAACTACGGGTGGGGCACCGAACTGCAGGGTGAAGCGTCGGCCTGGATTTACTTTACCGGAATCAACAGTCGTTTCCTGATGCAGTTTGATCGCCTGAGCATGACGCTGCTAAACGGGATACAATGGCTGGGGCACGACCCGGACAGCGGGCCTGCGGAGCAGTTTTCCCGCCTGATAAACGGACTGGAGGCGGACTATCCCCTGTTCGACTGGGAATTAAGCGGGCGCCGTCTCTATCTCAAACCGCACCTGGTCCATTACTGGTACTTCAACGAGCTGGATTTCACCGTCGTAGACAGCAACCCGGTTGAACTCAACCAGGAAATCGAAGTCGCCCTGGCCCTGGGAACCAACGAACACATGAAATTGTGGCTGCTCAAGTTTGACCGGGTGGGGATTGGTTACCGCAAGGGCGATGAGATTGAAGGTGTCCGCCTGTTTTTTGATTCTGTCTTTGATTGAGCGCAACGCAGCCAGGATCTAACTTAATTTTCGTATTATTTTCAGCCTAATAGACGCATTTTACCGTGATGCAATAGCCGGCTTGGGTGCCATAGACATTAGAAAAATCAGCCCGTCCCCTTGCCTTTTCGAATTTCCCGCTTAACTTGTCCTTCACACCCTGCCGATATGCACCGGCGGGGTGTTCTTTAGAAGCTATCTCAAAAAAGCCTTTTGGCCCAATCTCGGCGTTGGGCGCTCGGTTCAAGTCCTCAGAATACCCAATGTATTCCTCCGGGTTGAACCTCGCGGCCGCCTTGATTTGTCGCAGATCCCGCGCGTTTTTTGCGGGGAACCAAAATCCATTTTTGAGATAGCTTCTCGGTTAATTAAACAAACACCCGGCCAACTTATACCGGCAAAACCAGGAATTTCAGGAGAAAAAATAATGGATTGTTCACAGTTTACCCTTTACAGCGGCGGGCATCGTGGTGCCGAGGCGGAATTTGGCAAAGCAGCCGAGAAATGGGGCCTTGCAGAAGTAAATTATTCATTCGAGGGCCACACCGTCGAAAGAGACAGGGGTGTTCAGATCCTGGCACCGGCTGAACTTGACAAAGGCGACGTCAGCATGGAAATTGTCTCTATGCGCATGGGACGGACCTATGCCCGGGCGAACCGGATTCGCAAGGTGATCCAGTCAATCTTCCACATGGTCAACAAGGGCTACCACGTGATCGCCATCGGCTGGATCCAGCCGGACAATACCGTCAAAGGTGGTACCGGCTGGGGCGTGGAACTGGCCAAGCTTTTCAATCGCCCCGTCCACGTGTACGATCAGGATAAGAAAGCGTGGTTTACCTGGAAAGACGGCAGTTGGGTGGCGGACACCCCGGTCATTACCGACAAAACTTTTGTCGGCACCGGTACCCGTAATCTTGATGCCGACGGTACCCAGGCCATTCACGACCTTTTCGAAAGATCCTTCGCCTCAACCGTGTAAACATCCACGGTTTCACTCTTACCCCTCACCGCATGGTTCCCCATGGATCGCAGGGGTAAATCTGTTTGCGCAAGGCGTCTTCGGGTCTCGCCGCTAAGCAGGATAGTGGTGGCCAGCTCCTTGTTCAGCGTCTGGAGCCGGGAGGCAAGGTTGACGGTGTCACCCAGCATGCTGTAGGTCTTGCGCTGCTCGCTGCCCACGTTGCCGGCCAGAACATTGCCGCTGTGAATCCCGATGCCGTGCCGGATCTCCACCGCGCCCTGCTCCCGGCGCCGGGTGTTGAACTGCTTTAACGCAGCCCGCATCGCCAGGGCAGCCGCCAGGGCATGGTCCGCATGGTTCTCGTCGGGTTCCGGGGCCCCGAAAACCGCCTCGATCTCGTCGCCGATGAACTGGAGCACCACCCCGCCATTTTCCCGGATAACCCGCTCCATGTCGGTAAAATATTGATTCAGCATTTCCACGACCTCCCGGGGACTGTGCTTTTCCGCAAACCCGGTGTAGTTGCGCAGGTCGCAAAAGAGAACGGACACGTCAATCAGGTCGCCGGTCGGCGCAATGGTGTCGTCCAGGATTTTGCGGCTGACTTCCGGGGAGACGTACTGGCCGAAACTGGAGCGGCAGAAATCCCGCTCTTTCAGCCCCTCCATCATCTGGTTGGTTTTTTCGGCCACCCGGGCGAATTCATCGCAGGACAGGATCGGCACCTGCTTGGCGAGGTTGCCCCGGCTGATATCATCCATGGCGGCCAACTGGGTATCCAGAATCTCTTTCAGGTTCCGGGCGAAACGATGGATAATGGTCAGTGAAACTCCCAACAGCACACAGAGGGCAAAAGCGATTTCCTTAAAGATCCCCCAAAAAACTTCCGGCCGGGAAAAGTCCTGACCGATGAGGTAGTACACATCCAGCAGCACCATCAGGAGGATGGACAGGGCCATGATACTCACCACCGCGACGATCAGGATAAAGATCTTTTTACTCACCGTCAGCCACCGGCCGGATGGCAGTTCATCAAAAGTGTCGCGCTCTTTCAGGCTGTGGGCAATCTGGCGTTCGGTAGAGAGATAACTCAGCATGCCGCTGAACGTGCCGAAGGCCGCGCAGCCGACAAACAACTTCACGCCGGTTGACAGAAACGGTGTGAAAAACCCGTAATAGATAAAAATCATGGCCAGGCCGGCCGCGCCCCAGGCCGCCAGGTCGGTCGCGAACGCCCAGCGCGGCAGATGGAACACCCGCCGGGCCGACAGATCCGGGCTTGCCAGGATAGCCAGCTTGCGCCGATAACGCCATAGCCGCCACGGCAGCACGCCCAGTACAGGACCGTAGGAAATCAGGGCGACCTTTGCATACCCGAGGCCGTCTAGAAACGGTCAGACCTGCGCGCCGTAAACAACCAGAACAGCCGTGAACGAAAAGTATACCAGAATCAGTTCCAGCATGGTGGCTCCGAATCTCGGTGTTGGCCCTGTCAAACCGGCTCACCGATGCAGTTCTTTTTTAAGGGCCCGCCCAAGCTCCTCTTTGAGATAGGGCTTTTTAAGATAAACGGCGGCCCCCAGCCGCAGTACCTCCCGAACCCGGTCAGTCTCTGAATAGCCACTGGCAATAATCGCCTTTTGGCGCGGATGGATTTCCAGGATCCGGCGGTAGGTCTCCAGGCCGTCAATCCCGGAATTCATGATCATGTCCAGTATCAGGATGTCTACCCGGGCGTTCCGCAGATAATCAATCGCTTCTTCCCCGCTGGATACGGTAACCGGACTGTATCCCAGTTTTTCCAGCATCCGGGCCGCAATGATGCGCTGGGTGGCCACGTCATCGACCACCAGGACACTCTCGCCGCTGCCCATATAGTCATCGGCCGCCCGGGTCTTTTCGCTCTGACTGGCCGCTTTTTCCGGTACCGGGAAGAAAATCTTGAAACGGGTACCGTCATTTGGCCAGCTGTCGACCAGGATCGACCCTTTGTGGTCTTCCACGGTTCCCCATACCACCGTCATTCCCAGGCCCGACCCGCTGCGGCCCATTTTTTTACTGGTAAAAAACGGTTCGTATATCCGCTGCAAATCTTCCGAGGGGATACCGACACCATCATCTGCCACGGACAGGGTCAGGTAGCGCCCGGGAAGAATCCCCTGGGGAGAGGGTCCCTGGGAGGCAACAATCTCGAACCCCGTTCCTATGATTACCCGCCCGCTATCTTCAATGGCTTCAAAAGCATTGGTCACCAGATTCATGAGGGCTTTGGACAGGTGTACGGCAGATCCGAGCATCTCCGGCAGGACCTCTTCCAAAAGGGTTTCCAGGACCACATGGGGGTGCACCTCCCGCAAACGGGCGTATTCCGGGCTCCCCAGGTACGCTTGCACAATCTGGTTAAGCTCTATGGTGTTGTTGACCGGCACGCCCCGGCGGGCCAGGGTCAACAGGTCGCTGACCACGGCAGCGGCCTTTTCGCCGGACTGTTTGATGTCGGTGAGGGCCTGGTGCATCGGATCGTCCGCCGTGATGTCTTCAAGCAACAGGTCCGGGTAACTGGAAATCCCGGACAGAATGTTATTCAAATCATGGGCCACACCACCGGCCAGGGTCCCAAGGGCCTCCATCTTGCGGGCGTTCATCAGCTGCTGCTGCAAACGGGCCTGCTCAAGTTCGCCCATTTTAACCTCGGTGACGTCCCTGAGGATCCCCCGAAACCCGATTTTGCGATCGAGCTCATCGTACATGACGGAAGCCCGGGTCTCGGCAAACACGCGCTGGCCATCGCGGCGAATCATTTCCCGTGACATGGGGGTCTTGAGCGTACCGGTTTTAAAGATGCGGTTAAAATAGGTGTTCACCTCATCGGCCTGCTCCGGCTCTATGAACTCCCGGAAATTGATGTTGTGCAAATCCTCCTCGCCGGCGCCGAGAATGTCGGCAAATACATCGTTGTAAGAGAGGAGCGTCCCTTCCAGATCCACCTCGTAAAACCCCTCGTTGATGCTCTCGAGCAGGATGCGGTACTTCTCTTCGGTATGCTCGCGCTGGGAAATCTCATCGGAAAGTTCGAACGTTCGTTTGACCAGATCATCCCTGAGATCGGAAATCTGCTGATACATGGCGGCATTGGCCAGAGAAACTGCCGCCGAACGGGTAATATTATCGATGAGCCGCGCCTCATCGTCCGTGAGGGGCTTGCCGTTGGATTTTTGCGGCAGGAACACCAGGCCCATCAGCCGCTCATCGTGAACCACCGGAATCAGGTAGGCCGCCTGCATGGTATCCATGAACTGAATCAACTTCCGGCGCACCGCGGCTGTCTGGGGCTGGGAGGCAATGAGGTTGCGATCCACCATTCGACGGCGGTCCGTCAGCCAGACGCCGAGTTCCGTATCCAGGTTCAACCGCAACCCCTGGCCATTATGAAAAGTGACGGATTCAGGTGCCACCACGTAGAAATTAAACCCCGGCATGGCCAGGTGTTTATGAAAAAACCGGGCAAAAGCCCGTTCGAAACTGGCCAGGTTGCGCAACGAAAAGATGCTCTCGAAAAAGGCGATCTCGGCCTGCGCCATATTGATCCGGGATTTGTCAAACGTGCGATCAAGCACCGGCTGAATCTTTCTTGCGCCGAACATATTGACACCAAACCAGACCAGCATCACCACAAACGTGGGCAGATTCGACATTTCATGCAAGACCGGCCGCAGAGCAAAAAACAAAATCGCGTTCGGTATCAGTAAAAGCGACAGGGCGGTAATGCCGTAGGCTGTCCGGTTCAGCATGTCACGGAAACCGAGCAACCGGTATTTCAAAGCGGCATACCCTAAAATCGCCAGGGGGATGAAGGCAAAATTGCCCATGGGATAAAAATCGTATCCGCTGATCGCCGGGATGTTGAGCAGGGTCAAAAAAGCCGATATGCTCAGGGCAGTTAAAAAATATTTGTTGCGCCGCCGGACCAGTGGATTGGATTCCCGAGACAGGCTCTGCCAGAAGATCCAGATGGTATACCCCAGCACCAGAAAGCCGAAGGCGCCAAACAGGTGAAAGGCGATCTCGCCCCGGGCAATGTAACCCCAGTCAAACCGGCGCAGACCGCTGAAATAATAATTGGTCGGGGTCGTCAGAGCAATCAGCACGCAAATCGCGAGACTGGTGCGCACCATCCACAGACGCCGGACGCCCAGCAGACTATGAAAGGTCACTATGTAAATGACCGGCATGAAGGCATACAAAAAATGGATGCCCCGTTCGATTGTTAAAAGGGTCGTTTCATCCGGAAACAGGTGATGGCAGATAAAAGCCAGCGGCAGCAGCGCAATCCATAAAAACAAAAGGGCCAGCTGCAGATTCTGGTGGTCGGGCCACCCCCGGCGTTGCGCCGAGGCCACCGCCAGCCACAGACTGGCAAACAGGGACAGCAGCGGGGGAACCAGGTACATGGAAAACGTGAGTTTCAAAAAGGGCCTCTCAGATCCAGAGCTTTAATCCTTTCTAACTATACTAAAATCATGTGTAAAAATGCAACTTTAAGAAGCAGATAGCCTCGGGAAACGGCCCACACACACAATTTCCCACCAGCTAAAATGCCATAGCATTAATTTGCCTGCTCAGCAAATTCTAACTTTTTCAAAACACACCATAAACACCACTCGGTTAGCTTGCCTATTGACAATGGTGTAAACGTGAACACCTTTCTGATATGATTGTAACGCCTGGTTACATAACAAACGCAAAAGGACAATAAAAATGCAGGTAACATATAAATGTGAAAATAAGATGTGCGGCTACCGGGAAGCGCGTGCTTACGAACTGATCGTTTCGTCTGAATCAATCATGGACGAAAAAAATGTCGCCACGTTATTCTGCCCCCATTGCGCCGCGAAATTAACATGCGTGGGCGAGGGCTGTCGGACGGCGGCCTGAAATAACAGGTCGGGCGCAGCCCCCTGCGCTTGGCCCGCCATGGGTGCCACATCAAAGAGGGCTGATAATCCTTGTGGTTTTGACTTTTCCCTTTGTGACCCAACCACCTTTGAAAAATTTAAAAGACGGTAACTCCAGCACCGCCGGCGCAGAGTAGCCAGAAGCTCCCCTCTGAGTGTATGCTGCCTGTCAGCCGCTGATCTCTCACCTTTAGTGGGCCGTTCCTGCCCTCCACCAATCATGGATGGTTTAGATGAAAACTAACCATTCGCTCATCGTTTCCTAACATATCGCTTCTATTGTCATTGCCACCTTACAACAACAAAGCCCTACCCAGTTGCCGGTAGTCGGCAGACGCGGCCAACCTGCCAGCCGATGTAGCCTTGCTCTGCATGGGTGGCCGCCTAAAAACGGGAATCGAGGAATGCAACTACTTTCAATTATTTTCATCACATCACTATGGATCGTTTCCATCTTCACTTTCGCAAAATGGCGCATCGTCTCTATGCCCGCCCAGAACCCGCCCGGCAATGTATCAACTGATCTGGCTTTCCAGGTATACCTGAAACTCAGTGGCCTGGGGGTACTGGTGTGGGTCAGCACACTTATGATGGGCCCCGTTTAATTCCATCCGCAGTGTAACCGTTGCGCGACAACCCCTGCGTATCGATCCCAAGGGTACCCTGGTTGCCAGAGTGCCGACACAAGGCTGTTTTTGCTTTTCAACAAGATTGTGTGCTATCTTGCAACTGTTGAAAAACCCCATCTGAAATCCCAGGAGAATGCCATGCGCAAACTGGTCGTGATAATAGTGTTGACCCTGATGGCCGTACCCATCGCATCAGCTGAACCGGAGCTCGTCCGGTTCACACCGGACTGTGAATTTACCGCCACCTTTCCGGGTAAGATTTCTACCAAATCAAATAAAGGCCCCGGGAAATCCTCGCAGGGATGGCAGCACGTGCGCGATATTGAATTCCTTTCAAAACACTATGAGATCTCCGCTATCTGTAAGTCGCTGGACCCGCGGGGCCGGGAATATGAACTCCTCATGTTTTACCGAAACATGGAAAAAGAAGCCCGGCGGGTTCAGATCGCCAAACCAAAGACAGCCGCCCGGCAGGATATGAAACACCGCATTGTCATAGGGGAATGGCAGGGCTACACCCGGGATTTTGCTAAAAAACCCGTCACCGTCGCAGGGCGCTATGTCCTGGGCCGCCAATCCAAACTACTGTTAATGGTAGCCACCCCGGGGACGCACCCCGAGCCATCCGCGCTGATAACCGACTTTTTCAAATCCGTCCGGAGGAAATAGCACCGCGCCAAATCAGCCCGTCACTTGTCTTTGCCCTAATGGGTATTATTATGGATAATAACGGGTGCCGTACGACCACAACCGGTATGCAGCTATAACTCAACTGATATGGTTCCAGCCAAATTCGAAATCGCTATCGAAATCGGGATCGAAATCGGCTCCGGAAACGTTCATCTGGTCCCGATTTTGAACCGCAACTTTCATGAAACCCGTAAGTTAAGCTATAACTAAAAAGGAACCTTCCATGGACAAACTGACAGTTTTTCCCGACGGTCCCATCTCGGGCTCCGGCGTGATATCACAAAAATTTCTGGAGCTGGATATTCACTCTTTCCAGGATGCCTGCCGCTATGTACACCATTTACCCTACGGGTATAATTCTGACAAAGATGACTTGATGATCCTCTTCAAGGAAGCAATGGGGACGTGCACCACCAAGCACGCAGTCATCGGCACACTCGCCGCGGAGCTGGACATCCCCATCGAAAAGAATATCGGCATCTACCGGATGACTGAAAAAATCGTCACCGGTACGGACGCCATATTAAAAAAGTACGCCCTGCCCTACTTCCCCATGCTGCACTGCTTCCTGGTGTACGACCGCTACCGGGTCGACCTGACCGAGGGCAATAACAACGGCAAAAATTGCGCCATCGACGAATTCCTCCACACGGAAAAGGTAATACCGAATATTGCCGGCAAAGACGAATACCTGCTTTATCGCAAGGCCCTCAAGGAAAAAATACTGCCCCTGGACGAACTCCAGGGTGTTGACATGAAGCGCGTTCTGCACGCCCGCGAAGAAGGGCTGCTGCTGCTAAAAGCGAATATAGAATAAAGACACCGTCTAATGGTCCGGGTAATATCAAAACCACCTCGCGCAACCCACCGAAAAGATAAGATCAGCGGGAAGTGCTGCCTGACAGCCAAAGACGCAAAGGCGCAAAGAAAGTCAAGGACTATATTTAGTCGCGCTGCCGCGCGAAAAAGCCCAATGGAAATTTCAAGTTTTAGAACTTACCGGCGAGGCCGGACAAACACTGGTTTTCTTGGCGTCTTGGCGTCTTGGCGCGATCATTATTCTTTTAAAGTTTTTCAAATCACTGCAGTCCTGCTTTTTATCGTTCTGGCTATTGGGATCGCAAGCGCCGCGGAGCCCTTTGATGAGAAGGCCTGGCGCCGGACCGTGGAGAACCGACCGGTCGAAAAGCTCTACGCCCCCCACTTCAAAGACGGCAAATTCTTCAACCCCTGGCTGCCGATGGAGGGGAAAACGTTCTGGCGATTCCTCAAATGGCGCTTTTCAAAAAAAACCCTATACACCGCAGAAGAAAAAAGCTTCAAAGCAACCGTCATTCCCGATTTGGCAGATCGTATCGCCGCCCTGCCCGAAGATGACTTCATCACCTGGATCGGCCACGCTACTTTCCTAATCCGCCTGCAGGGCGAATATTGGCTCACCGATCCCATGTTTTCCGAAAGGGCCCTGCTGCCCAAAAGAGTCAGTCCGCCGGCCATGCCCGTGGAAGATCTTAAAACGCTTAACGGGCGCCTCAACGTCCTTATCTCCCACAGCCATTACGACCACCTGGATGTAGACAGCCTGCGGGCCCTGCCGGAAGGAACCCGTGTTTTCGTTCCTCCGGGGCTGAAAGCTTTTGTCAGTTCAGTCTTTGCTGGTAAAATCCGCGAACTTGACTGGTGGGAAAGTCTTGATTTGGAAGGCGGGGTAAAGCTCGTCAGCCTGCCGGCCCAGCACTGGTCCCGGCGCATTGGCCAATCAACAAACAGCACCCTCTGGGCCAGTTTCCTGATCATCACCCCGGAGGTCAAAATTTACTACGCCGCGGACAGCGGCTATTTTATCGGCTACCGGGAAGTCGGCCGGCGCTTTCCCGGCATCGACTACGCACTCATGCCGGTGACCGCCTACGATCCCCGCTGGTTCATGCACTACAGCCACGTGAACGCCCCGGAAGCCCTGCAGGCCTTTGCGGATCTCGGCGCCCGGGTCTTCATCCCCACCCAGTGGGGCACCTTTCCCCTGGGTGACAACCCTCCCGGCAAACCGGCTCTGGACCTAATGAAGCTCCGCAAGTCCCGCGGCCTGGACCCCGCCCGCTATCCCATACCTGCCATCGGCCAGATCACAATATTAAAAAGCCGCCCAGAGTAAAGCATCGTGGTATCGCGCCAAGACTGCAAGGCGCCTAGAACCGTAGGTTGGGTTGAATGTAAGGCAACCCAACGTCAGTTCTGTACGAGAACGCGTTGGGTTCGCTACGCTTAACCCAACCTACGACTAATTGGTTTTGACTTACCCCCCTTTGTGACGCGCCGAGCATCACAGAAGGGGGCGGAAGCAAGAGCTGTGTTGTTTGAGCGTCAGCGAGTTTCACAGCTCGCCGCCCGCTTCGAGAAGCACAGGGGAGCCCGCAGGGCCGCGTAACAGGGCGATTTCTTTTGGTTACTTTCCTTTTTCGGAAAAGAAAAGTAACGAAACCTTACAGGGATATCAATTCAGATGCAGATTGATGAACAGCACAATAAAGCTGCCGGCGTCATCGGGCACCTACTTGGCTCGTGACATGAATTTCCCGGTTTCGGTATTCACCCGGATGATCTCACCGGCGGCCAGGTATTCGGGCACCTGGACCACAAAATCATTGGAAAGGGTTGCGGGCTTGGTCCGGTTGGTGGCCGAAGCGCCTTTCAAGGCCGGGGCGGTTTCGATAATTTCGAGATCCATGGCAGCCGGCACCTCGATGCACAGGGGGTTGTCGTTGAGCAGCAGCACGGTGATCCCCTCCAGGCCGTCCGTCAGCCACTGGACTTGTCCTTCCAGGTAGTCCACCGACAGGGTGTACTGTTCATAGTTTTCAGAGTCCATAAAGGTATACAGGGCCTGGTCCTGATAGAGAAAACTGGCCGGGCGCCGGTCCAGGTCCACTTCTTCCAGAAGATCGTTGCCCTTGAAGGTCTGATCAAGTTTCTGCCCGGTGGCAATGCCATTGAACCGCACCTTGTACAGGGTGTTCGCCCCCCTGGCCGAGGGGCTGTGGACCTCGATGGTTTTGACCTGGTACGGCTGGTCATTGATACTGACGACATTTCCTTTTTTCAGGTTGCACGCTTTGGGCACTTTTTACTCCTTGGGTAAGTTACGGTTCAGTGACGATACAGGCACTGGTTGTGGTCTTGCATGGGCCGATATGTATCAATATGCAACCCGGGGGTCAACCAGGTACCCGTTTTCCCGGCCCCGCCTGCTTCGGGCAAAGATATATCCGCATGGAAATCAAGATTTCAATCCGGTCCAGTAAAAGTTGACAACTCCCAGGCACGCCATATTATTAAAATCATGCTATAATGTATCACGTGATAATGGCCCTGAACCTGACATATACCGCGAGGTGTTATGAAACCGCTTTCCATAAGACTGTCTGTCACCGTGATGCTGATTCTGTTTCTGCTGCTGCCGGCCTGCTCTTCAAACCAGAGCGCATCTTCTGAATTGATCAACTGGCAGCCTTACCGCGAAGGCCTGCAGGCGGCCGGCTCCCAGGGCAAAAAAACCTTTCTCTATTTCCGCGCGGACTGGTGAGCGTACTGCCTTAAGATGGACAAGGTCCTTGTCCAAGAACAGGTTTACACCCATTTGAACGATCACTACGTTCCCGTCAAAATCGATCTTGACAGTGAAAAAGACCTGGCCGGCAAGTACCAGATCACCGGTATCCCAGCCATACTGTTTCTCGACAGCCAGGGGGCCTTGCTCAAAAGAATCAATGGGTATGTCCCCGTGGACAACCTGCTGGCAACGTTGAAAAGCATCGGATAGTTCCGCCCGGCATCCTTTCAGGGAAGAATTACGGGGTAATGCTATAACTGAAAGCCACCACACACCCGATATAAGCACTTACCGGACCCTGCTGTTCATCTGTTGCGCGGTTACCTTCGGCAGCTACTTTTCGATTTCCATGCGCCTTCCGGTGGTCCCCCTTTACGCCCGGACACTGGACATCACTACCGCTCAGATCGGCATCTTCAACGCGGCTTTTTTTCTGATGGCGGGCCTGTTCTCGCTCCCCATAGGGATGATTTCCGATCGCACCGGGAGTAAGCCGGTGGCGGCCACCGGCGTCGCGATTCTGACCCTGGCCGCCTTTTCACTCTACCTGTGCGACACATTCCCGACGATAACCCTGGTTTACCTGTTTTTCGGAATCGGCATAGCCGCGTTCGGGCCGACAATGATGTCGTTCGTCGCCTACATCTCCCCGAACACCCACCTGGGCCGCTCATACGGATGGTACACAACGGCTCTTTTCTGCGGTATGAGTCTGGGACCCGCCCTGGGCGGCTTCCTGGCCCAGAAAACTGGATTTGCATCGGTTTTTACCGCTATCGGCGTCATTCTGCTCATCAACCTGGCCGCCCTGTTATTCTTTATGCCGGCCACCACCCCCCGGTCGGCAGTCGCGTCCGGACCCGAAAAAGAAACGCCGCCCCTGAAAAACCTTTTTAGCAACCGCCCGCTAATGGCCTGTTGGCAGGCCTCCCTGTTCGCCTGCTTCGGCCTGGGTATGTTTATCAGCTTTGTCCCGCTGCATGCCCACAACCTGGGACTGAATGTAAAAGAGATCGGCCTGGTCTTTTTTGTACAGGGCCTGTGCAACGGCTTCTCGCGAATTCCTTTCGGGCACCTCAGCGACAAAGTGACCAATCGCGGTACGCTGGTCGTGGTTGGCATTGCCGGCTATGCCGCGTCCCTGGCCGGATTCGGTGCCTGCCAGAACCTGGCCCACTTCATCGGGTTCGCAATTTTATCGGGCTTCAGTATGGGGTTGGCCTTTACTTCGGTGGGGGCCCTTATTGCTGAAGTAGTGCCGCTTGAATCCCGGGGTGTCGCCATGGGGGGGTACAACACCTGCATCTATTTCGGCATGATGCTCAGTTCCGCCGGCATGGGCGGGATCATCCATATCATCGGATTCGCCAACGGATTTTACCTGACCGCCCTGTTGAATGCCGCGTCCATTGGACTCTTCGTTCTGCTCTTCAAACGTTAGAAACTATCTCAAAATCCGTTTTTTGAGTTAGTTTCTAGTGATAAGTCGGCTTATCGTCATCCTTGCCCTTGGAACCATCGATAACCGTAAACCGGGATTTCCGCCGTTTGAGCCGCCACTGCAGATACTTCAATTTCATCATCTGGGGATCGAGCAGAGTCCCGGGATATTTGAAATAGATGAATCCGCAGAGGATACCGCCCAGGTGGTAAGCCCCGGCCGGATTAACCTTGGCCAGAAAGGTCAGCAGGGTAATCCCGGCGGTCCCGTAGCTGATGTACCGGGCCTTGACCGGCAGGATGAACATCAACAGGATCGTGGCATCCGGGTTCAGGAGGCCAAACACGACGATGAGTGCCAGCAGGCTCGGCAGCATGCCCATGAACGGCAGGTTGAATCCGGCCACCCCGCCAAAAGCCATCCCGGCCAGTGCGCCGCCAAGGGCAGCCAGGTAGAACAGAGCCAGGAAACGCCCGGACCCGAGCGCGAATTCGGCCGGCGCGGCAAAGAAATACAACACTAGGCAGTTAATCAGAAATCCAAGCGGTGCCTGCGGGTTGTGGATAAACGGGTGGGTGAGAATCTGCCAGAAATGGAAATGCTCCGAACCCGGGGGGTATAGCTGCAGATAGGCGACTACCGGAACATTGAGCCAGTGTTCCAGCAGAAGCTCCGCAACGTAGATGACCGCGTAAAGAACCAACAGGCGCTTCCCGAGCCGGGTCAGCCGGGTTCCGAATCCAGAGGAACTACGCATACGATTGGGGTCCAATACTGGGTCCTTTCCTTATAAATTGGCCTCTTAAAAACAATTACAATTAAAAGCAATGAACATCCAACATTGAACATCGAACGTCCAACATCGAAAAATGAGGCGCTGCGCTTTCCCAAGTTAGATGTACGCGGCCATGTCTAAAAACCAATCCGGCACAAAATCGACAAGCTGAACTAAAGACCGTCATGCCGGTCCCGGATCGAGTCCGGGATGACGGATCCGGCATCCAGTCACCTCCTGGATCATGGCTTTCGCCAGGATGACTACCCGATCCTATTGGGTTACCGAAAGTATTTTGATGGCCGCCGCAGGCGTTCCTCAGTTCAAAGTTCGATGTTGGATGTTCGATGTTCACTGTTCTGTCCCCTTGACCGTCATCGCCTCCACCGCCGCAAACGCGGTGGCAACCGCCAGGCCGCTGCCGCATTTCATCCGCATCCAGTCCTGGTGGGCCAGGATAGATCCAGCCGCATAAAGGTTCGCAAACACCGGCCGGCCCTTTTCAGCCAGGGGCCTGAAGTTAGCATCTATCTCCAAGCCGGCCCGGTTTACACGATGTCCGCGACTATCCAGGAAAAACCGGCGGTGCCACCGATTGCGGCAGCGGGGCTGCGTAACGGGCAGGTCAAAAAGAGGCTCCCGGATGCCGGCCGGCTCCGCCACCAGGCCTTTACCCAGAAAACGCCCGCCGGCCAGCATCACCCGCGCCGCCCGCACTGTTTCCGCCCCGGTACCGCCTTCGATAGAGAGGGTAAAGGCGCCGTCTTTCTCCCGGCGGACACCCATCACTCTCTTTTCACGGAAAAGCCGGACACCCACTTCCGGAATCCGGTCGCCGAAGATCTCTTTCAGGCGCAGTCCGGGAACGCCGGGCGGCATGGTGGGAATTTCGAATACCGGTACCCCGATCAATTCAACCAGCGCCCGGGCAACCGCGGCACTCTTGCGAACCCCCAGGATGGCCGGCAGGCCCACCATCGCGGTTTCTTTCAAATGGGGCCTGATGTCAGCAGCCAGCTGCTCGCGGTAAGAGGGCAATTCAAGCTTGCGCGCCATGGTCTCGGCGTACAGTTCGGACAGGTGGCCGCTTTCGGGAAAATCAACGGTACAGGCGCGCAGTCGGGGCCAATCCCGGGCCCATACGCCAGCAACCTGACGGGCGGAAAAACCCCGCAGGCCCCGAATATCGACCAGCAGGCAGCCGGCCTTATCCCGCAGGGCTTCAACGCCGGGCCACATGGTTACCGGGACGGCGTAGGTGGGTTTCACCGTGCCAAGGGGTGTCAGGGCCGTGCAATTTCGTTTCCCATTGCAATGGTAGGGTAACCCGGCCTCCGCCAGAAATTTCAGGAATTCATCCAGGGCCGCTTTGATCTGCGCAGGGGCAATCCGGGCCAGAGGGTGGGCGGGGACCTCCTGCTTGAGCCGTTCCAGGCCCGCCCAGGGATCATCCCAGATCTTTTTTTCGGCCGGGGGAAATACGCCCAGAAGATCGAAGTAGCCGCTGGCAAAGATAATCTCCCCGGTCTGTCCCACCTGGGCCGTAGACAAACCCCGGTTAGCGGCAAACACCGCGGCCGCCGCCCCGGCCATGCCGGTCCCGATCACCGCCAGATCAAATTTCTTGTCCGTTGCATGGTTCATCGTCGGATTCATTACCTCGCCAAGTTACAGGTCTTTAACCCTTAAAACCTTATCATCGCGCAAAGACGCAAAGAAGACCATAATTTTTTCTGGCTTCGCCAGGAAAGCCTTTAAAACTCATAAACCCTTTGAGCTAAAGGGTCTTACGTGCGCAGCGCGACCCATTCCTGGTTTTGTTTTTCTTTGCGGCTTGGCGCCTTCGCGCGATGCAATGGGTTTCGGTCTTCTTTGCAAACCTTTAATCTTATGCTCGAGCAAAAACGCAGAAACACAAAGAAAACTAAAATTTCTCCAGTATCAGAGTTCCAGGCTGAAGAACCCGCAATGCAGCGCCTCCTGCAGTTCCTCCTGGGCCAGCTGCGTGCCCCACAGTATCGGCCGGATGCCTTTCCAGCGGCCTTTCAGAAATTTTTGCAAATCGGCCAGGCCTTCAGCATCCGTATAGATACCCCGGTTATACAGATGGGCCAGGGCCCGCACGCCGCAGAATACGCCCTGGCAGGTCCCCTTGCCCAGGCGGCTGCGCAGGCCGATGGCCCGCAGGTCGACCCGGTCTCCGGCGGCCTCCACGGCCGCAATGATGCTGTCGACTGCACCTTTGGGAACCATTTCGCATTCACACAGCAGCATATCCCGGGGCGGCGGCGTTTCCATCCAGATCTTCGGGGCCAGCCCCGGTTCGGTCCACTGGCAGGCCGGGTTGGCCGGCAGGGGCTCTGATCGCGTCCGGCACGCCGTGCCCACGCCCAGGCGCTCGCAAACCAGATCGCTGGTTTTTTCCGCCATCATGCGAAACGTCGTCAGTTTGCCGCCGGTAATGGTTATAAAATTATCCAGCCCGTCCTCCCGGTGGTCAAGCAGGAAGAAACCGCGGCTGATTTTCCGCGAATCGCCGCTTTTCCCCGAGCTCACCAGGGGCCGCACGCCGGCATAGGCCCGTAGCCAACGGCTGGTGGCAAGCACCGGCAGCATTGCGGTCGCCTCGCTGATAATGGCATCGACCTCAGCCAGGGTGGGCCGGATATCACTGAGGTCTGCAACCTGCTCGGAGGTTGTCCCCAGGATCGACACCGTCCCGCCCGGCACCAGGATATCGGCATTGGAAGAGGGCCGCAGCCGGTTAATCACCTGGTGGCTGATCCGGGTATCCAGGATCAGCAGGCTGCCCTTGGCATAGACCATCTCGACAGCGGCCCCGGCCAGGGCTGCCACCTGGCCGGCCCAGGCGCCGGTGGCACTGATCACCTGCTCTGCCTCCACGACCGTTTCTTCGCCGGAAAAACGGCCGCGCAGTACCGCCGCGTGAATGCGGCGGCCTTTTTTCCGAAATTCCACGACCTCGGTATTCCGCAGAAGCACACTCCCGGAATCCTGGGCCTGGGCCATGTTCTCCAGGGAAAGCCGGAAAGGATCGATGGTGGCGTCGCTGACCCGGTAGGCGGCAATCACCTTCGGGGAGAGTCTTGACTCCATTTCCAGGGCCTGGACCGGCTCAATAGCGGTGACCGGGATACCGGCTTGCGCACAGAGCCCTGGAAAATCAGCGGCGTACTTTTCGTCATCACCCTGGACGGCCACAAAAAGCCCCCCGGTCTCTTCGATACATTGGGGGGCGATCTTTTTAAGCAGCTCCGCCTCCCGGCGACATTCAGCCGCGCTGGCCATATCCCCGGAGACGTAGCGGGCACCGCTGTGCAGCAGCCCGTGGTTGGCCCCGGAGGCCCCGGCATTGAGATCGCGTCTTTCGGCAACGATACAGCTCACGCCGCGCAGGGCCAGGTCGCGGGCGATGCCCGTACCCGTGGCGCCTCCGCCGATGACCAGGACCTGGGTTTGCATTCGTTTTGCTTTTTCAGCCATAGAAAAACCTGTATTTAAGAAGCAAGCTTCATTGTAGTACTGTGAATGTCTCGAACCCTATCCGACAGCGCAACCTCTCTGCGGGCCCGAAGCCATGTACACCTTTGTTAAAGCGGAACTGGCCGGGC
>CAZYGG010000045.1:0-32136 GCA_964647585.1 uncultured Desulfobacterales bacterium | reverse complement strand
AGGAGAAGCCTGTTAATATCCGCTCCGGATCCTCAACCAGAAGTGGGGGGCTTAGATTAAAAATAGCCCAATGCCACAGGCAGACGAAATAAAGGTGAGCATAGAACCTATCTCAAAAAACGGATTTTGGTTCAAAATCAAGGCGGCCACGGATATCAAACCGGAGGAATACTTGAGTATTTCGAGGATTTGATATTCGCGGCCAACGCCGAGTTTGGGCCAAAAGACTTTTTTGAGATGGGTTCTAGTCTGCCTGGCTGTATGCCGCCGGATCAAACGGTGATCCGGCCGGGAATGCGCGGGCCCCCAGTTCGCGGTCCAGCAGCAATAAGCCGGCCTTCGCGTCGCCCACCATCTCGACATCCTCGGCGATTTTACTGCTCGTCGCTTCTTCCTCGATCTGCTCCGTGGTAAACCAGGCCAGCATGGGTTCAGCCTGGTAGTCCTTTTCCTCCCGGGCGATGGTGGTGAGATTATTGATACGGGAGGTAATTAACTGCTCATGCGCGTATGCATCCTGCCAGGCTTCCAGGGGCGAGGACCAGCGGATCTTTAATTGTTCCAGGTCAGCCAGGGTGACCTGACTGCCCCGGTCCAGGATATGGTCCATGAATTTCATGGCGTGGATCATCTCCTCGTGGGCCTGGCAGCGCATCCAGTGCGCCATGCCGTCCAGGTTGATGGAATGGAAATAGGCGGCCATGGAAAGATACAGATAGGAAGATTCAAGCTCATATTTAACCTGGTCATTGATTGCCTGGTTCAGTCTCTCGGGAATCATGGTGTTCTCCTTTAGGGTTTTGTTTGCTTTTAGTGAGTCTGTATTTAAAACAAGGTAATGCGTTTCCGTTTCAATTCAAGCGGATTATCTTCATTTCCAGCAGTCTTTCCCATTTGAACCGGCATCAGCGTTCCCCTTCCACCCGGTGATTTGAACCAGTGAATAATTGACAGCCTGCCGGATAGGACCTAAGTTCAATTCATGGTTTCGTAGAAGCCATCTCAAAAAACGCACTACCTGCAACCCAGGGGGACGCAATGAAAACAGCCAAAGAAATGGTACAGGAAAAAGGCGGCGAAATTGTCTGTGTGCCGGTGGGCACCACGGTATTCGAAGCGCTGCAGAAGATGTGCCGTCATAAAGTCGGGGCGATCCTGGTGCTCCGCAACGATGACGTTGCCGGCATCTGGACGGAGCGGGACCTGCTGATCCATATTGTCAATGCGGATTTCGACCCCAAGACGGCCCTGATCGAAAACTACATGACCACTGACCTGTTCTTTGCCCGGCACGATGAAACCCTCTACAATCTCATGGACAAATTCCTCGGGCTCCGCATTCGCCATTTGCCGGTCAGTGAAAACGGCGAATTCATCGGCCTGCTCTCCTCCGGTGATGTCATGAAGGCCGCTATCAGTGCCAAGAGCGCCGAACTGGAAAAACTGAACGATATGGTCAGCTGGGAATACTACGAAAACTGGCGCTGGGATCCTAAGAAGTCCTGACATCCGGCGGCAGTTTTAAAGGCTCCGGTTTGAGTTTATGAATGAAAAACTGCCCGCCAGACTCTCGCGCAGGGAACGTGTAATAAAAACCGGCCTCCTGATTACGGCGGCGCTTTTGCTGCTGGCCGGTGCGCTGTGCATACCCTTCCTGTTTGAATCGCCCTCCATCAAGTATAAATTCGGTTTCGATAAAACGCTTCTGAGAGCAGGTAAGTTAATGGGACTGGGGGCCGCTGCGCTGCTCTTATTTCAGCTGCTGTTCGCGGCGCGCTTGAAATTCTTTGACCGGGTGTTCAGCCTGCCCCGCGTCTGGACCTTTCATAGGATTAACGGGTACCTCATCACGCTGCTGGCGATCCTGCACCCGGTCTTTATTCTATGGCCGGAAGATTTTACCCTGCCACCGCTGGAACTGGAATACTGGCCCCAGGCCGCCGGTTTACTGCTGCTGATTCTTATCTGCCTGCAGGCCGGCGTTTCCCGGTGGCGCCGGAAATTAAACATCGCCTTTAACTGGTGGCGACAATATCACCGTTATACCGGAATCCTGATACTCCTGCTGCTGGTTTTGCATGTCCTTTTTGTCAGTGAAACATTTGCAGCGGGCCTGCCACGTTACGCTCTGCTGGCAACGACCGGGCTTTGTGTACTGATCTTTAGCGTGGCTGGCATCAGAGCCTGGCGGGCCATCGGAAAACGCTATGTCATCACGGGTGTCAAACCTGAAAATGACGAGGTAATCACCCTGGAGCTGGACACCGGGGAGCCGGGCAGGCTACCCTATCTGCCCGGTCAGTTCGCATTCATTTCCATTGGTGCCAATACTATTTCCACGGAACCCCACCCGTTTACGATCAGTTCTACGCCCACGCAGCCGGACGGAATCACCTTTACCATCAAGAACAGCGGCGACTGGACGGCGGGCGTTAAAAACATCCGCAAAGGCGATACCCTCTCTTTGAATGGACCCTTCGGGCTTTTCAGTCATCTTATCTGCCCGCCGCAGCAGCCGCTGGTCCTGATCGCCGGGGGCATCGGCATTACCCCCATGCTGAGCATGCTGCGCTACATGCAGGCCGCCGGAGATAACCGCTCGATCTTATTACTCTGGAGCAACCGCCAGGCACGAGACCTCATCTGCCTGGACGAACTGGAGGGCATTGCCCGGGATTTGACAGGCCTGACTATGGTTCATACCTTTACCGGAGAAAAAATCGCGGGGGCGGACTCCGGGCGCCTGGACCGACCCAAACTCCAGTCCCTGCTCGGCGGGGTTGACCGATCAGCAGCCGTTTTTATCTGCGGCCCGCCCCGGATGATGGCACAGGTCGCCCGTGATATGCGGGTCCTGGGTTTTAAGCACCGCGATATCTATACCGAGCGATTCAGCAGTTAGGAACTGTTTCTAAATCTGCTTAAACACCACACAAACCTTTCATGCACCTGATCAAGGAGGTGGCATTATGAATAATATAATTAGAATTGCGGCGATGTCCTTTGTGCTGTTATTTACAGCCGGACAGGTTTACGCCGCCGCACCCCAATGGAAAACTGATACCGGCCATTCCGGAATATATTTTAGCGTGAGACATATTTTCTCGTTCGTCCACGGATTCTTTGAGGACTATAAAAACACAGCCCATTTCGATCCGGACAACCTGGATGCCAGCAGTTTTGATTTTGCGGTAAAAGTAAAAAGCGTCAATACCAACAACCGCAAACGCGACGGGCACCTGCGGTCCGATGACTTTTTCGGTGCTAAAAAATACCCCGAGATGACCTTCAAGAGCACCCGTATCACCCACAAACAGGGCGACCAGTATGTGGTTGAAGGAAATTTGACCGTCAAGGATGTCACCAAACCGGTGGCCATCCGCTTTACCTTCTTCGGCACGCAGGACCACCCCTTTAATCCCAAGGAAACGGTAACCGGGTTTGAAGCAAAATTTACCATCGACCGCCTGGCTTACGGGGTGGGCAATGGAAAGTTCCTTAAGATGGGCGTGGTGGGGCAAACGGTGGACATTGTGATTTCAACGGAAATGACCCGGGAGAAATAAAAAGGACGATTACATCCCGTCTGAAAAACCGTATGCAGAAATCTACAAAAAGCAGGCTGACGGAGAAACAGCTCTCCGCTTTTCCGGGCGACACCCTCTTTGAACGCATTGCCCGGGCGGTGTGCCGCGCGGGGACGCTGCCTGGAAAAGAGCTGTTCGAGGCCTGGGAGGTGGCCCGCCGGGTGCGCCGGCGGTTCAGAGGCGGCCGGGTTGTAGACCTGGCCTGCGGACACGGCCTTCTGGCCCACATCATGCTTTTATTGGACGACAGCAGTCCGAAGGCCGTAGCGGTGGACCTGGATTTCAACGAGAATACCCGTCGACTGTCACAGATTATTATAGACCGGTGGCCGCGGCTGAGAGACCGCATCCATTTTACCAGATCCCGTATTGAAGACTTTGTAGTGGAACCGACCGACCTGGTCGTCTCGGTGCATGCCTGCGGACAGTTGACCGATACGATCATTGATAAGGCAGCCAGCGCCGGCACCCGTCTGGCGGTTCTGCCCTGCTGCCATGATACCAAAACCGGCGACCTGGGTGGAATGGATGGGTGGTTGGATGGCCCGCTGGCTATCGACGTCACCCGGGCCGCGCGATTGAAAACCCGGGGCTATACGGTCATTACCCGCACCATTCCTGCGGAGATAACCCCGAAGAACAGGCTGTTAATGGCCGCACCGCTTCAGGCCTGAATCAGGCTTTCACCCTATCAGGTATAGACGATACATACGGCTATCAATGGCACTCCATTGATCGGTCACAGTGGACTTTCTTCAAGCGGTCGACGTGCCGACCCCACCAGCCTTTCTTTTTTCCCGAGTTGGATGCCAGATACTTTTCCGGCGCTGAATCGAACGCCTTTTTACAGCCTTTCGCGCAGAAGTAGTACGTATGCGACTGATAGGTTGATTTGATACCCGCAGTGTCGGCGTTGACTTCCATTGCGCAGACCGGGTCTATATGGTTGTTGAGTATGGATTGTTGTTTTTCCATGGCGTCACCTCCATCGCAAGGGTTGGCGTTGCCATAATTAATGAAGCAAAACACATGCCACATTGTGGTACTTTCCGTAGGCCGTCGGAACCCTTCCGAATTTCATCGCCAACCGTTTTTCATGAATATTGGCGCGACCCTTTACCCGGGTAATTAGTACCCGGTTCGCTGTCAATTTCAGTCTGCCCGGGTAAAAAGTATCCACCCGGAACATAGGTTTGACGCCCCGCAAGTCCGCCAGCATCTCGTCAGCAGCTGCACTTTTAACTGCCCATCTTGGAATGAGACATATTCGCAGGATAAAACACAGCGGGTCTAACCCTATATCGACGGGTTCAGGCCCGGCCCCACATCTGCATTAGGATAAAATAGGCATCCAGGGCAAAGATAAATTCATCGCTTTTATAAAATGGCAACTTTTCGATTGCAGGCATCGTGCCGCCGAAAAGGTCGCCCCGGTCGGAAACGGGTTCCTCCATCTGTGCCGGCCCGGGTGACATCGCAGGGCTGCCGCTGAAAAATGTCGGCATAATGTCATGCACGGCAACCTGCCCGCCCGCAAACAACAGGCCCAGCGACATCATCACCACTATCATGGTCACAAGGGCCTTGGCCGGTAACGGCCAGTTGACCGGGCGGGGAAACCGCATGTTAGTTTTTTCTGCATTGTTGGCAGCCATTCCCATCCCCTCATTTGCCACTGAAATTCGAACCGCTGTAATCCCCTTGCTCCGTAAAGAAAATGTAAACCGATTGGGGTTCACCTGCTTTGCGGCTAAACTGGACAACGATCTCCCCCCTGCCGATATCCCGCCGGTAGACGTTTATCGTTTCCAGCCCTGTTTCCCAGGAGGAATCGAGTTTGCCGGCAGCTACCAGCTTGTCGTACATCAGGGTGGCTTTCTTGGCCGCCGCCAAGGCGGTAAATGCCTCGGTATGCCCTTTGGGACCGTGGGCCGACAGCGAGGGACCGTAGGCCAGCATAAGGGCAGCAATCATCAGGAACCGGCCCACTTGTTTGGGTTGCATAAATGGTTTCAGTTGAATCATCCCTTCCGCCTTTGATCCTGTATTGAAAGGGGGGTATCAATCTACCTGAATGGTTGTCATCATACCTGAATCCGCATGCGCCTGGATGTGACAATGCGTCAGCCAGATC
Organism: uncultured Desulfobacterales bacterium; assembly: GCA_964647585.1. Classification (GTDB taxonomy): domain Bacteria; phylum Desulfobacterota; class Desulfobacteria; order Desulfobacterales; family CAJINA01; genus CAJINA01. Next base: position 26,415 of record CAZYGG010000045.1, on the reverse strand, counting down.
CCTGCATGCTCGGGGGTGAGCCCAATGACAATAGTTTCCCGGGGGCCTACCAGAACCGTATCCCGGGTGAACGGTTCTACGGCCGGTTCACCATTTACTTCCAGCACCCGGAAAAACGCACCATGGATATGCATGGGATGCAGACGACTGCTGCTGTTCACAAATCGGATCTTAACCGGTTTGCCGATTGCGAATCCGGCTTTGTCCGCTGCCGGCCAGAGACGGCGATTCATGGCCCAGCCGATGCCGAATTTACCGCCGCGGATGGCATTGAGATCCCAGGTTTTGGTCACCGCAACTTTTTCGAAACTTTCGGCCGGGATAAATCCGTTGGCCTTGAGGGGCGTAAACGCCGGCGTTGTTTGAGGCTGATTATCATTTACTTTTATTCTTCCAAGGACATTTGTCCGGCGGGTAAATCTATCTTCAAACGTAAAGGTTTTTCCAGCTGCATCGGAGGGTATGGTAATATCGAGGTCCACCCGATTGCCCGGTGACAAAATTAAGTGGTCAAACGCAAAGAAGGTCGATACCGGCCGGCCATCAACAGCAATCACCTGGATCGGCAGCCCATCCAGGGAACCGGCTAAAATCCGGGCATTGGCACCGTTGATAATTCTCAGGCGAATCCTTTCACCCGGTGCTACGGTAAGCTCGGGTTTCACCTGGCCGTTTATCGTAATGGCATTGCCCCAGCGGCCGTCATGCATCAGGTCGGGACGGGTATTAAAGCGCGGGTAAATGGTACCATCCCGTTGAAAACGCCAGTCATCCAGCAGCCACACGATATCCTGTGACCAGGGTAGTTTTTTACGCTCCTCCACAATCAGGACGCCCTTTAATCCTCGTTCCAGTTGTTCACCGGCGTTGAAGTGCGGGTGGTACCAGAAGGTGCCGGCGTCCTGAAGTTTCAAGCGATACGTAAAACGCTCTCCGGGTGGTATTGGATCCTGGGTTACACCGGGAACGCCATCCATGGCATTGTCGATCCTCAAGCCGTGCCAGTGCACACTGGTGGGCTCTTTAAGCTGATTGACAACATCAATGGTGAGCGTGGAGCCTTCTTTGCCTTTGATGACCGGACCGGGAATCTGATCGTTGTAGCTCCAGACCGGGGTTAAAAAATCAAAGAAAGGAAACTGGTGGGCACCTTCCCTGGGGGTCAGCTGTATGCGTCCGGGCGTTCCGGCATAGGCGTTAAAGGATACGCCCAGGATGAGAAAAAACGACAACAGTTTCGTAATCATGCGAAATCCCTTTTCACTGTCGGCCGGATAGACACTGTGGCTGGCTGCATCGGAGCCCATGTTATGTCCCATTGCAGGTTTATGTATCGCGTATGTCCGCCAACTTCGCCCTGAATTCGGCTTTATCTATTTCGCCTTTAGCGTATCGCTGTTTCAGGATCTCCAGGGCATCCGGGCCATCAGAAAGCGGTCGATGCTGTCCCCCCGGGATGGAAGTGGTGCGACCTATCAGCGAAACGGCCGCTGCAATTAAAAGTATCCAGAATAGCGGCATCATGAGTCCCATACCGCCGCCCATATGGTATCCCCCATAGCCACCGCCAAAAAACGGATAGTAGTGGCGATAAATAAAAACGCCCCCCACAATTAGAGCACCGATAATTGCACTTGTGATCAGAGAATACGATTTCTTCACGCGGCTACTCCTTTTTAATCAGCAGAATCAGTTCATTTACCGGATGATAGACAACTCCCTTACTCGCCGCCCGGTTTCCAGCGATATCATTCGGGATATAGAGCAAGCCGTGTGCCAGAAAGACATAATGGTACCCATCTATTTGTTTTTCGTGGGTAAATTTTAGGATAACGCTTTCGGATGGTGTGGATCCAGGATAGATAAAATAGCATGTGGGTAGAAAATACCCGGTTTTGGAAACGTATCAACCAAGCCTGGATATAAAATACCCAGCCCTTCAGAGCAAAGTGTTCTCCGGATTGATAAGATTTGATTTTGGCGGGAGGATCAACTTCCGCTTATCGATAGCCGTCTACCGGTCACGATTGAGCGTCGTCTATCAGGGTACGCTTTGCAGACAGGCGCAGCTGCTTAATTTCATGCTCGCGCCGCAGGGCGGCCGGGCGATCCTTGACTGCCTCCCGGTAAACCAGTATCACCGGCCCCCGGCCGCGGGTGTACTTGGCCCCCTGGCCGGTATTGTGCTGAACCACCCGGCGCTCCACATCCTTTGCGATCCCGGTATAGAGCGTGCCGTCCGCGCAGCGAACCATGTAAACATGCCATTGATTCATGTTGCTCTTTTCTCCCGGGTCAAATCTATCATGTTCATCGCAACAATCAACCCCAATAGCCGGGCCCGGTATCAGCTAAAATGGGTTTACAACCTTTCCCACGTGCATTATCATCCGGGGACTTAAACATTGCCGGTATCAGCATCGAACCGGCAACCAGAGGAGGATCGAACTTCTTATGCATCGCAACACAATTATCCTGATGGCCCTGATGGCTTTCCTGCTTAGCGGGGCTACAGTCAGTGCCGCGGACAAGCCATCGGATTCAAATAAAAATATCACCCTGGAGGATATCCTCAAGAAAGTTGAAAAGCGGTACACGCTTTCCGGGTTTACCGCCGGCTTTTTCCAGTCCTCCACCCTCAAGGCCCTTAACATCACGGACACGGCCGTGGGCAAGATTTCCATAAAACGGCCGGGGAAGATGCGGTGGATCTATGAGGCCCCCGAGCGGCAATCCATCATCACCGACGGAACGCGCCTGTGGATCTACCACCCGGATGACAACCAGGTCATGCTTGGCGTGGCCCCCTCGTACTTCGGCGGGGGCAAGGGCGCCAGCTTTCTGACCGACATCCGCGAGATGCGGGCGACCTTTGATATCACCCTGGAAACACCAGATGTGCCGGACCGTTATAAATTGAAGCTGGTTCCCAAGCAAAAATCGGTGGATGTCACCCATGTTTCCGTATGGATCGCTAAAAAGACCTGGGAAGTCAGAGAAGTTGCCACTTACAACACCTATGGGGATGAAACCCGGATGGAGTTCAGCCACATCGAGTTCATCGATGATCTGCCGGACCCCCTGTTCATGTTTACCATCCCGGACGGGACCAACGTGGTTCAGTTGGACCGTTAGATTTAGTAACTGCTCCTGGTCAAAAGGACCAGGCTTTTGGTTGCCCTGAGAGGGGCTTATTATTCGAAATCAATAAGTGTAAAGTGACTAAATTGATCTAAAGTGCCTAAAGTTAATGAGTCGCTGCGCTCAACTGTCTTCATATAATTAGCAGAATGCCTTAACTTTAGATCACTTCAAATTTTAGTTCACTTTAGACACTTGTGAAAGGGTATCATTCAAAATGGAAGCACGGATAAAACAACTGCTGAAAGAGAAAAACGCGATCATGCTGGCCCACAATTATCAGCCGCCCGAAATCCAGGACTGCGCGGACCTGTGCGGCGACTCTCTGGAACTGAGCCGCAAGGCGGCCCAGACCGATGCCGAAGTGATCGTGTTCTGCGGCGTGCATTTCATGGCCGAGACCGCATCGATCCTCTCCCCGGACAAAACCGTCCTGCTCCCTCGCCACGATGCCGGCTGCCTCATGGCCGACATGATTACCGCCGAGGCACTGGCCGTAAAAAAGGAAAGCCTGCCGGAGATGCCGGTGGTGACCTACGTGAACTCTACCGCGGATGTGAAAGCGATCTCCACCATCTGCTGCACATCCGCCAATGTGGTGCAGGTGGCGGAGAGCCTGGATGTCGACGAGATGCTCATGACCCCGGACCGGAACCTGGCCATGTATGCGGCATCCCGCACCGGGAAGAAGATCCACATCTGGGACGGCTACTGCCCCACCCACGAATGGCTGAAAACTGAGGATGTCGCTAAAGCTCGCGCCAAACACCCCAAGGCCGTGTTCCTGGCCCATCCGGAGTGCCGACCGGAAATCCTGGAGATTGCCGACGTCATCGCCAGCACCTCCGGCATGATCCGCCATGCGGAGTCCGCCAAGGAAAAAGAATTCATCATCGGTACGGAAATGGGCCTGCTGCACCCGCTAAAAAAAGCCTGCCCGGACAAGGTCTTTCATCCTGCCTCCAAAAAAATGATCTGCAAGAACATGAAGCGGATTTCCCTGGAAGATGTGGTGAAGAGCCTGGAGAACATGACCGGAGAGGTCAAGGTGCCCGAAGAGATTAGAATCCCGGCGCTGGCGGCGGTCGAACGCATGCTTGCTATTTAGTGTCCATCCATAAATCCAAGATTTCAGGATGGAGCTATTAGCCGTTAGCGGTTAGCAATCAGGTAATCCCCTGTATTTTAGACCTTTTATCTAAAACCTAATGGCTAAAAGCTAACACCTTCCATCCGCGATTTCCAATCATGGATGAGCACTATTTAGCAACCGGGACCTTCCGCCGACAAACCCAGAGGACCAGGCTTTGGATTGCCCCTGCAAGGGGGCAGCTTGTGCAATGCCGGTTGCAGGCTGATAGGCTGTAGGCATTTAGGCTGAAGGTAAACCTTTTTTACGCCTCTCGGCGTTATGCATAAAACAGTGCCTGGCGCGCAGGCGCTTCAATAGATCGACTTGACCTCCTCAAGTATGAAAGAACTGCGCGTAGCGTTTACGCCTTTCGAGTTGAACACGTCCTGCAGGACGACTTGCGAATAATGCTGCATATCCTGGGCAACGATTTCGAGCATAAGGTCGACATCCCCTGACACCGCAAAGACGCTGACGACACCCTCGATATCGGCAAGCTGGTGGGCGAGTTCCTCCCACCCCACGCTGGCATCTCGCAAAACGCCACAATACGCCCGCACCGAAAGTCCGAGTTTTTTCCGATCCGTAAGGGCCCGATAGCCGGTAATGACACCTTCTCGTTCCAGTCGGGCAATCCGCCGCGAGCAACTCGAGTGGGACAGGTTGACCCGCCTCGCAATGTCAATATTGGACAGGCGCCCGTTGGTTTGCAGGGCGGCAATGATTTTCCGGTCGTAATCGTCAATTTTAACCATGTGCAAAACCTTTGCAGAGGTGTATTTTTTAATGGATTAGATGGTGGATTCTTCCATATTGCCAGCATATTTGCAAGAATATTGAAAATTATTACAAATTTCAAATTATGTTTGCAATCTCGTTCGCAAGTGTTTAAATTGCATCCGCTGGTCGGGTTGCTGTTTTACCACCTGAGTAAATTTTAAGCCCACTGAACATTTGTCAGAGGTGATAGCGTATGACGCCCACTCCACCTGCTAACAGTACAGCACCCCTCAAAGAGGGGTTGAGCGCCGGCTGGCCGATCTGCCTGGGTTATCTGCCCATCGGCATGGCCTTCGGGGTTCTGGCCCAGAAGGCGGGACTCACCCCGCTCCAGATCGGCCTCATGTCCATCTTGGTCTTTGCCGGCAGCTCCCAGTTCATTGCCGTCTCCATGCTGGCCGGCGGGGCCGCGGCCCCGGCTATCATTGCCACGACCTTTGTGGTCAATTTGCGCCATCTATTGATGAGCTCGGCCCTGGCCATCTATTTACGGTCCGCTCACCGGGGGTTGCTGGCGCTCTACGCCTACGGGGTAACAGACGAGAGCTTTGCCGTCAATCTGCCCCGGTTCAACGCCGGCACCTGGAGCCTGTCCCGGGCCCTGGTGGTCAACCACGCGGCCAACCTGACGTGGTTCATCAGTACCGTGGCCGGCGGTATCGGCGGCCGCTTTATCCCCGAGGGAGCGCTGGGCATCGATTATGCCCTTATCGCCATGTTCATCTGCCTGCTCATTTACCAGGTCAGAAGGCGGATCCACCTCTTAACGGCCGTCATCGCCGGCCTGACTGCGGTGGGCCTGGCCCTGGTGGTGCCGGGCAACACCTATATCGTCATCGCTTCCATTATTGCCGCCACAGCGGGAGTCATTATCCAAAGGAAAGTAATTAGGAGCAACCCGGACAATGGCTGATTATCTATTACTCCTCCTAGGGATGGGCCTGGTAACCTACCTGCCCCGCTGGCTGCCGCTGCACTATCTTTCCCGGCGGTCGCTCCCGGAATGGCTCATCCAGTGGCTGGACCTGATACCGGCCGCCATTCTCAGCGCCCTGCTCCTGCCGGCCCTGATCCTCGACGGGGAGCCCAGACATCTCGACCTTCTGCGACCGGAACTGTGGGTGGCCCTGCCGACGTTTGCTTTTGCCGGGTGGACAAGGTCACTGGGCGGCACCGTGGTCGTGGGGATGCTGTTATTCTGGCTGGCAGGCAAGGTCGATTTGCAGTGGTTTGCCTGGATGGGATGATGAATCCTGGCCCGGAGGACTAAGCTTTAAATTGCCCTTGAATGGGCGCGCATCCAGAAAACTTATTCGTAGCATGGCCGGATTCAGGCTGTTAGACTGTAGGCTGTAGGAAGATCCTTTTAACATGCCATGGAGGATGCACCAAGTGGTAACACCTGCTAAGATAAGACTGGTTAAGAAGAATTGGTATGAGGTTCATGGGTTGCCTAACCGTCTAAAAGCCTACAGTCTAAACGCCTGGTTACAGCCAACCCGGCCTATCCAAATCTCTATGACCTATCCCTGAAAACTATATTTTAAAGTAAAGGAATAGTAAAATGAACGCAGGCAGTTTCAGCACTACACCGCAAGAGCGCTATTTAGAAGACTTCATTGAGGGCGCCGTACATGCGTTCGGCCCGGTTACGATCACAGAAGAAGAGATCGTTGCCTTCGGGGAAAAGTTCGACCCACAGCTCTTTCACACCAACCCGGAGCGGGCCAAAGAAACGGTTTACGGGGGGCTCATCGCCAGCGGCTGGCACACCTGCAGCCTGTTCATGCGGCTGTTTGTTGAGTACTACCTGCCTGGTCCGGCCAGCCTGGGAAGCCCGGGGGTGGATGAATTGCGCTGGATCAGGCCGGTACGACCCGGAGATGAACTCACCTTACGCATTACCGTGCACAAAGTAAAACCGTCCCGCAGCAAACCGGATAGGGGTGTACTGTTTTCCTTCTGCGAAATGCTGAACCAGGAAAGCGAAGTAGTCGCGACCATGATGGCCCTGAACCTGATCAGGTATCGTAATGCAGAATGAGTCGTTCAAACACTGATTAAGATGCAACCCCGGTTTTTTGCGAGAGATGCAGCCTGGACGAACAGTTTGCTCGCCCAGGCTGCTTTCACTTGAGGTTCAAGAGTTACGCGCAGTATAGAAGGTCTCAATCAAAGGAGATGGAGGCGGGTACGCAAAGCTCCCGTTTCGTTTTGCCGTCCACCTGCCCTGGACCAAACTGGTCGTTTACGAAAAACTGGGCCTGTTCAGCCTCATAACACAGCAGATGGTCGTCCGGGGTGTTAGAGGCCTTAATCCCTTCACCGTTCAGATCGACTGGCGTGCAGAGGCGTTTCGGTCTCACGATGTCATATATTTTATCCTCAAATTGATCAGCAAGGCTTACGCCCGGAATGGTTTGAAACTCCGGCTCCCCTTTACTGATCCTCACCTTGTAACACAAGAAGTTGTTCACATCATGCGAGGCGTTGCTCAGTGCGGGGACGCCAGGATCAGTGAGACTTTGTGAGGCTGTCACGAGTAAATCCTCGGGCCTCTCCAGGTCCACATAGAGCGAGCCAAATTGGTTCTCCACCAAGACGTTCGGCACCTTGCAGAACTTAGGACCTCTGGTTTTGTGACCGAACTTAAAGCCTTTGGTTCTGTGACCAAACTTAAAGCCTTTGGTTCTGTGACCAAACTTAGAGCCTTTGATTTTGTAACCAAGCAGATGCGTTTCTGAATCCGAAATCCCCGCGCCGTTCTCGTCGACTGGCGTAAGAAGGGTCTCCCGTTTTTCAACGGTGAAGGTTCCGCTTTGAAACTGGTCTGTGAGGACAACGTCCACTTTGTCGAACTTCGTTATGTCCCTTATCTTGTAGGTAAGATAGGGGTCCCGTCCGAGACACTCGACAGTGATGCTCCAGTCGATCAGGATGCCCGAATCCCCATAAGCCTGGTCATCTACAGTGAGCGTCCAGGTCCCCAGCGCATTCTCCCCATCAAAACTGGTCAACGGCTCCTCCGGACTAAAAGTGCCAATGAAGGGGGGACTACCCGATCCAATCGGGGTGCCGGCCTCATCGTCAAAGGTTGTGTTCTGGTAGTCGTCTCCCGATCTTCCAGAGCGGTTGGACAGCACCACTTGAGTGCCCCCATCACCCAGGGTAAGGGTCAAGTCCCCATCATAGGTGTGGGTGATGTCCACGGTGACATTCAAATCTCCAATCACGCAGGACTCCTCAACCACAATCTCAGAGGTCGTTGTTCCATAGGGCCCCGAAAGTGGAATCGGCAAGGGCGTATCGATTGCCTCAAAGACCCGATTGCCGGCTTCTAATACGGCCGAGCCCGAACCGAAAATGATCAAAGCCGCCAAAACCCCAACAAAATGTATTTTTTTCCTGCTCATGTTGCCTCCTTTTTCGCCCATGACAAATAGTTAGTGGACGCAGCCTATCCCAAAAGCAACGGCACCGTGTAGCGATAGATGACTCAAATTAATGATCAATACAGGCAGCAGGCAGGAAAGCATGATGAAACCTTTACACAACCCTCCAAAAACGTCATCAATATGACCCTGAGGTTGTGCTGTTTATTATAAAGATACCTACCTCAATATTTGATAACCCACTGTTTTAACGTGTTTTATATCTTTTTTTAGACTATATTCCTTCCAGGGTTTCAATACTTTCAAGTATAATATGGCCTTGAACCATACCACTGTGGAAGAATCTTCCACCGCTGGATCAATTTGCAATTTCTGTGCTAACAAGCGGTTCGAATAACAAAGTTCGATCAAACGTCGCCGATGTTATCTGATTAAACTGCTATTATCTTCATATTCTTTCCTTTATATGTTCTATGAAAATAATTATTTATGTTTGCCAAACATTGCTTGGTGCTGATATTTGACGGGTGCTTGGTGAAGTATCGCTATCCTCAGTGGTGAAATATCGACACTTCTATGCGAAATTCTGACATTAGGCTGGTTATCCACCTTCCCAAACATACAATCCTGGCTTTTAAAATGTGCCCAACAAGGTGTATTGAAGAGGATTGCGCACCGAAGTGGCTGAGGACTGAGGATCTTTCCGAGCGCGGTAAAATCAATATTCGGGAAACGTTTATCGGCGGTAGTTTCACTCCCGCAAAAAATGACGCTTCATATAGAAGTTACCGGAACATGTAATTATAGCATTTTTTAAAAAGCATCTAACAGTGAATTACTTAAACATTCTGATAAAGAAGACGCAGCATTCCGGGCAAGCCGAGGCGTAGATAACTACGTTGAGGGTTGGCCGGAAGCGCTTGTCCGGCGTAGCCGCAGGCGAAGACGGAAGAACGCCGCCCCGGGCCAAAAGATGCCCCCTGTGACCGGACATCAGGGTTCTTTGATGTGCGCCTTCAACTCCCGCGGCCCCGCCCCGCCCCCCGGCCGCCAGTCCGGCGGGGTCCTCACTTCCAGCATTAACTCAAGTTTGTTCATACGCTTCAGGCGGTAGAAAATCATGGCCCAGGCGCAGGGGACGTCCGTCCTGATTTCGCAGCTGCCGTTGTTGGTGCCGCCGCACGGCCCGTTGTAAAGGCCTTTGGCGCAACGGGCCACCGGGCAGATGCCCCCGGTATAGGCCAGCACACAGTCGCCGCACCCGCGGCACATCTCCTGGAAAACCCCCTGTTCGATATTGGCCCCTAAAAAGGTGGTATTCAGGGCCGGGATGACCGGCAGCGGATCATACACCGCGGCCATGGTCTGCACACCGGCGCCGCAAGCCAGGGAGAGCACTGCATCAACGCCCTCGGGAATTTTGAAATAGGATTCCAGCCAATCGGTTTCGCATTGCCTTTCGATGGTCTGGACCGTAAAATCCGGTGGATCACCGGGGTAGTGGTGCCCGTGGGCCAGTTCCAGTGCCAGCTGCCGGGCTTCCCGGTCACCGCCGGTCAGGCATACCGATACACACCCCCCACAGCCCACGATCAGCACTTTTTTAAAGTCGGCAATGGTCGGAATGATCTCTGCCACCGGTTTGAGTTCGCCTGTTATCATTTCCTGGTCCCCCCATCTGCCCGGGAACGGCCGGCCACGAAGTGGGCCCCGGCCACGGACGCGATCTCTTCCCGGTGCCGGGGACAGAAAGGCTCTGCCTCCCGGGAAAGGCTCTCTTTCAGCCCCTTCTGGAATTCAACCGTGTAAAGCGGCACGCCGCAAACCTGGCAGCAGACCAGGTCCAGGGTCTGAAAATCGTCCCAGTGATCGTTGTCGATCAGGTACTGGAACGCCACCGCACCATTCGGGCAGACCCGCTGGCAGTTCCCGCAGCGGACACAGCGGGTCATGCTGTGCGCAAGGGTCCGCTTACCGTCCCGGTCAGTGGCCCGCAGCGCGGTTGCCGGGCAGTTTTCCACGCAGGCCATGCAGCCGTTGCACCTGTCGTTTACTCGAAAATATTGCATTATACCGGCCCTTTGAAGTGATTAGAGGCTATTGTTGTGTCCCTCAAATGAGGGAAATAAACTCGACCCGCTTGATATGGAGTTAATGAGGTTAATTAATCTCGAAATATGAAGCACGAAATTCGAAACAATCTCAAAATTCAAATGGCAAAATGACAAAAACAAAGGCTTACAGGTTGTAATGATTGGTTTTGTTTGGTTCTTTCGTTCATTGTGATTTGCCTTTTTGTTTCGAGCTTCGAAATTCGGATTTCGGATTTTTTCTCACTTTAAAACACTGTTGCGATAGCGCCATTATATAAGAAACTTAAGAGACGCTACACTATCTGTTTCGGTTAAAAGGTTTTTTATAAACCCGGGCCATCTCCCTGGCACGGGGATAGGTCACTGCTGTCGGATCTGCATACGTGAGGGCATTGTCCTCGCAGATGGCAACACACAACGGTTCTCCGCCGCACAGGTCGCACTTGAACGGGCGGCCGCGATCTCCATCGAATTGCATTGCCCCGAAGGGGCAGGCGTAAAAGCAGGTGCGGCAGCCCACGCATTTGGCATAATCGATGACGACCTGTGCCCGGTCCGCATCCCTGCTGATGGCCTCCTGGGGACACGCTTTCAGGCAGGGAGCATCTTCGCAGTGCTGGCAGGCCACGGGCAGAAACTGCCGGGTGTGTCTCCAGTTTACAACACGGATCCGTGACCGGTCCGGATTACTCACCTGTGCGTGTTTAAGGGAGCAGACAATCTCACAGGATCGGCAGCCCATGCATTTATTGGGATCTACGGTCAGGACTTTGTTGTTCATCGTTCAAGCTCCCGTGGGGTTGTGCTCTCCAAGTAAAACGGGACGAGCCAACTACATCCTTGATTCTGGGGGTCAATTAAGTTCGAAATACGAAGCACGAAATTCGAAACAAATCCAAAATTCGAATGACCAAATGACAAAAACGGAGACCCACTAGTTGTATCGTTAGTTTTTGTTTCTTTCTTTCGGTCATTATGATTTGCGTTTTGTTTCGGGTTTCGAAATTCGGATTTCGGATTTTTCAAAAAGCTTCTACTTGAATCGGCCCCACAACTCGACCATCCCCAGCCGCTCCAGCACTTTCCTTTTCACCAGCGTTTTCCGGTTCCAGCCGTTCTGCTGATAATGCCGGTTCACGGACCGTTTGAAGGCGGCCAGATCGATACCTTCCCAGGCGGCGGGGCTCAGCTCCAACCCGCCGGGCGTGTCGAGGACCATGTCAAGGCAACCTTCCCGCCGGGCCGTCCGCTCCGCCCTGAGATTGTAAAGCCGCTGCAAGGCATAGCACCGGTAGGCAGCTGTCTGCAGTGCCCGGGCTTTGATTTCACGGCCGTTATTGAGCAAGATCATTTCGGTTACCCGTTCCAGATCCAGACGGCCGGTCGCCGGGCAGATCCCGGCACAGGTGCGATCCCCAAGACAATCCAGTAGACGCAAACTCAGATCAAGATGCGCGACGGTGCCCGGTTTTCCCCTGTATTGGGCCGAACTCCGTTCAGGTGCAGAAAACGGCGGGGCGCAGTATCCTGCGTCCCTCTCAGGGGCCTTCTCGCGATAAAGCGCGATCAGGTCGAGGGGCGGCAAATTATCGACACCGATACGGGCGGCGGCCCTCAGGGGTCCATCCGCCAGGTGCCTGCCGGGGCCTTTACGCCGGGCAATCTGATCAGCCAGCGCCGCCACATCCGTCTTCAAATCTGCACTCGCGGCAGCGGCAGCCCACTGGACCGTCCGCACGAGCGTCTCAAAGTCCAGGCCAAGGTCAGCAAAACGCGGGTCAGTTTTTGGAGTCAACGCGTCAGCGCCGCTTTTGGCACTCAAGTCAAAGGGGAACGCCCCATCAGTCGACCGGTCGGCGGCGGGCTGGGCCTGACGATGTAAGATGGCCTGCTCCGGAAACTTGACCTCTATATCCAGGGTCCCCCGACAGGCCAGGGCTTTAATCCGTTTGGCTCCAAGCACGGCCCCCATGCCGGTTCGCCCGGTGATGTGGCCCGCGTCGTCGGCAACGGTCGCGAAACGGACACGGTTCTCACCCGCGGGTCCAATGACAAGGGTTTTCACATCGTCATCCCCCAGGTCACGCCGCAGCCGGCGGCCGGCATCGGTAATGCCGCTGCCTTTAAGATCACCGGTGTTAATTATCTGGATAGTCCCGTTGAGTATAAAAATAGACACCCAGCGCCGGGCACGCCCCGTGACAACGAGGTGATCAAAGCCGGCCCAGCGCATCTCAGCCGCAAACAATCCCGGCAGGTGCGCACATTCCAGAAAACCGGTAAGGGGCGACTGCGTGGTAATGAAGGTCATGGGTGACGGGCTGGAGAGTGTCCCCGCCAGAAGACCGGCGCTGATGACAACCGCGTTGCCGGGATCCAGCGGGTCGCACTCCGGGGCAGCATGGCGGCAGGCAAGGTAGGTTCCCAGCCCCCGGCCACCTATATATTTCCGTCGCCATTCATCCGGGATCGGTGTGATTTCGATCTGGCGGGTATCGAGATTTATGAGCGCAATCTTGCGGTTGGCAACCATGGACTCCCCTGTATACCTGTGATTAGCACGCACAAAAACGTTCATCATGCTGAACTTATAATATGGCGCCATCCTATAGCCCCGAATTTTCGCTGTCAATAGGAAAGTGAGTTAAACAAATATATTCATAGGTATCGTGGCAGCTTTTTCTCTTGACATAAGTGTCGGATATGGTAGCTATGGGTAATCCTAATCGTTCACCAGATTGAACATATACACTTTCGTTCACTATATTGAACAAATTGACGTTTCTTTGAGCAAGAAGAAGGAGACCCCACATGGCAATCGACTCAGGAAAAAAGTCAGCCGCCGAAGACCTGCGTAAAACCCGGACCTTCGGCAAAGTCAGGTGTCACAATCCCAGCTGCATGGAAAGGCTGGTGCCGGAGCCGGGCGAGGAACATGTCAAATGTCCCACCTGCGGCATGGAGTTCCGCCTGTTCTGGATCAATCCCCAGCTGCCGCGCATCCGCGGACCGGTTTGGGATGTAAACCGGAAACTGGCCCAGGAAAGGCTCGCGGAACTGGAGAAAATAGAAGCCGCGCAAAAAGCTAAAAAAGGAGGCAAGTAAGATGGCACTGGACAGGAAAATCGCCTACATCAACCTTTCCACCGGGGAAGTCGAAACTAAACCCATCCCCCTGGAGATGCGCAAGAAATTCCTCGGCGGCCGGGGAATGGATGCTTACCTGCTCTACAACCATACCAAGAAGGGCTGCGACCCGATAGGACCCGATAACGCCCTGATCGTTTCCGGGGGCCTGCTCACCGCCACCTGCGCTTCGGCCACCGCCCGCACCCATGTCATGGCCAAGTCGCCGCTGACCGGTCTGCTGGGCAGTTGCAACATGGGCGGCTTTTTCGCCCCCGAACTGGCCTGGGCGGGATACCACCACCTGGTCATCAAGGGCCAGGCCACCAAACCGGTCTATATCTATATCCACAACGACGACATCGAAATCCGGGACGCCGGCACCCTCTGGGGCAAAACCACCACTGACACCCAGTGGGCCATCCGGGACGAGTTGAACGACCAGGAAGTGAAAAGCCTGGTGATCGGGCCCGCCGGCGAAAACCTGGTTCGGTGGGCGAACGTCATGACCGGTATCAAGAATGCCGGCGGCCGGACCGGCATGGGCTGCGTCATGGGTTCCAAGAATCTCAAGGCAATCGCGGTCCGCGGCACCGGGGATATCAAAATCGCCCACCCGGTGGAAGCCTTTGAATACAACAAACGGTTTATCGAGCAGATCACCAGCGCCAAGGTCAACCAGACCCAGGGAACCCTGGGAACTCCCTTTATCTGGGGTGCCACAAACTCCTGGGGCGGTGTGCGTACCCGCAACTTCCAGTATAACCAGTGCGAAAACGCCGATGACATCGAACCCGAACGCATCGATGAAATCTGCGAAGAGACCATGGGGCCCTACCACATGGCCGGGTGCTTCGGCTGCCAGGTACACTGCCGCGCCCAGCATAAAATTCCCAGCGGCCCCTATAAAGGCCGTTATGATGAAGGCCCGGAATATACGTCCCAGGGTGCCTTTGGCGGCGAACCGGATTGCAAAAGCGCCGAAACCGTCCTGGTGGGCAACCACCTGGTGGACCAGTTCGGCATGGACAACCTGGAGACCGGCAGCATCATCTCCTGGGCCATGGAACTGTATGAACTGGGTATCATCACCACCAAGGAGACCGGGGGCCTCGACCTGAGCTGGGGTAACGATGAAGCCCTGATCGAAATGATCGAAAACATCTGTTACCGCAAAGGCTGGCTGGGCGACACCCTGGCCAATGGTGGCATTCCCGCATCTGAAACAATCGGCAAGAACTCTTTTGACTACCTCATTCAGGTCAAGGGGATGAGCAACCTCCACTCGGATGAGAGGGCCACCCCGGCGCTGGCCCTGAATATCGCCACCGCCTCCCGGGGCAGCGACCATTTGAGAAGCCGCCCGGCCATCGACCTGTATCACCTGCCGGAAAAGGTGCTGCGCAAGATCTACAGCAACCCGATCCCCTACGAAGGACCCCTGAGTTCCGAACACACGGAATACATCGGCAAGCCGTGGCAGGTATTCTGGCAGGAAAACTGCTACATGGCCGTGGATTGCCTGGGTATCTGTAAATACCACACAACCTTCCTGGGCGCGACGCTGCCCAATTTCGAAGACTGGCCCAAAGTGATCTACTACAACACCGGGATAGAAATGACCCCCACCGAAATCTGGGACGTCGCGGTCCGGTGCAACACGCTCGAGCGGATGTTCAACCTCCGGGAGGGACTGACTCGCACCGATCTGAAAAAAGGCGACATGCTGAATCATCGTTATTTTGACGAGCCTTGCCGCCGCGGTGCCCTGGACGTTATCGGCAAAAAGATAGATCGTAAAAAATTCACCGGTATGATTGATGAATTTTACAGCTACAAGGGCCTGGATAAAAAAGGCAACATCAAACCGGTCACCCTTAAAAAACAGGGGCTCACGGCTGAGCCGTCCCACGCGCTATAGTAATAGCTTTTGCCATTGTCGGCAATATTTTCTATGGCCGCATCACTGCAACAGGTGCACATAGAAACTCAGCGGACTTAACCTGTTAATGGCAAAAGATATAAGGAGAAGAGCAATGGATAAAGCGTTAATAATAAATCACGAAAAATGCACGGGCTGCCGATTGTGCGAACTGGTGTGCGCCGTAAAGCACGACGGGATCTCTAACCCGACCCGCAGCCGGATTAGAGTCATGAAGTGGGAAATGGAAGGCCTGTACATCCCCATGTCCTGCCAGCAGTGCGAGGACGCCCCCTGCATGAACGGCTGCCCGGTGGGCGCCATCTCCCGCAACGAAGAACTCAACCGCGTGGAAGTGGACTATGAAATCTGTATCGGCTGCCGCACCTGTGTATCGGTGTGCCCGTTCGGCGCGATGACCTATAACGCCGTCGACCGCAAAGTGATCAAGTGCGACCTGTGCGACGGCGACCCGCAGTGTGCCCGCTTTTGCGAGGTCCAGGCGATTGAATACGTCAGCGCGGCCGATGTGAGCATCGATATAAAAAGAGACGCGGCCCTGCGTTTGAAAGAGGCCGGAAAGAAAGCGGAAGGCTTGCAGGCCAGCCTGTAAAAACCCTAAACACGGAAATACTTTTAATGAAGGGATCCTTTCTCCCAACTAATTGGGAGAAGAACCGGAAGATTCTACCTTAGCACCCCTTTTGGGCCATTTTTTGATGATATCTATTATGTTTCGAACAAAGGCACACTCACACCGGGCGGAACATTTCTCCAGTTGATCCTGGTACAAACAATATTCCGGGCAATCATCAGTACCGGTGAGGGGCTCTGTAAAAATGGTGCCTTCATACAACTCGTTGAAATATCGCACCGATAAAGAAAGGGTTGCCCCGCAGGAGTGCTTGAAAAGAAAGTTCCCGCCTAAAAGATTATCAAAATTTACTTGATAGCCAATGATTTCTAGAGCCGGATCCTCTAAAAAATCATCACGCGCAAACCATTTATGACCACATGACGAACATTCTTTAAAAACAGGCATACAGGCCTACCCGAATCTAAGGTATCTATTAAGTAAATTATCAATACTTAAGCACAAAAATTCCCATATTACCACCGCTCACAATTTTTTGTTGATCGATGATCAATCCATGTTTTGAAGCTAAATTTGGAATTGCATTGCTCTTAATGAAATTACGATAGTTGTGGTAGTGTTCCCAGCCGGCGCCGATCTCGGAGAGCGTGATAAAAACTTTTTTTAACCATCCTTTGGTGGATTGAAGAGGACCCCGATAGTAGTCGGTGAGTACTATGCGACCATCCTTCCTGAGGACACGTCTGATTTCATCAATCACCAGGTCTCGCATTTCAGGGGCCATTTCATGCAGGACAAGCATGGTCGTTACTAGATTGAAGTTGTCGCTCTCAAATTGCATACAGGTGGCATCGCCCAAGCATAATTCAGCGTCATCACCCAGTTTTTTTCGGGCAACGTTCATCATGGCTGGTGATGCGTCAATACCGAATATACGACACCCGGATTTTTGGTAACTGGCAAGTAATGTTCCCGTACCACAGCCTACATCAAGAACAGACATTTCTGGAACTGGCGGAAACATTTTCATGCCAATGGCAATCAGGCCCGCGTTCACGGGATCGAATAACCAGTCGTACCAGTTTGCAACTCTATGATAGGGATCTTTTTTCAAGCCAAGCCTCTTTACTGCCTGGGTATTCAAAACTATGTCAGGGCCCGGGGTGGCTTCGCCGGCATACAAGGGCTTAGATAAAATTAATCCCCAGTCAATTCATGTTCAATAGCTGACACGATTTCATCCACATCGTCGGGCGTAACTTCGGAAAACCATACCTTCTGCGGGTAGATCATCACATTGGAGCCTTTGGCGCAGAGCCCCATACACCCTGACGTAGAAATCCGGACCTTCCCTTTCCAGCCATTTTTATTGACGGCTTCTTTCAACTTAGATTTAACCAGCGCACTGTTGTTGTCTGCGCACGATTTTCTTTCACCGTCACGATCATTGGTGCAAACAAAAACATGCGCGGCATAAGGTGATTCTTTTTTATCTAACATTGTTACAACTCCTTTCTTTGACGAATTCGCAAAAAGTCGAATTCCGCAGTTTTAAGTGTTACGTTTTAGGTGTTAAGATTAAAACAAAGCACGATCACAACAGACACTTAAAACTTAACACCGAAAACATAAAACACGCGAAAAAGTCAATTTAGAAACAGCCCCTAACCACCGGCCAGCAGTATAACGATGTGAATTTCGTCTCCGTCTTGCGTCGTCCGTTTCAATTCATCCGGGTAAGCGCTCTCACTGTTAAGGTAAATCTCAATGAAATGGCGCAGGTTGCCCTTTTTATCAAACAGCCGCTCCCGCAGGCCGGGATACTGCCGGATAAGGTCGTCGATGCATGCCCCGACGGTGGTACCGGAAACCGGAACGGTCTCCCGACCGCCCGCAAATTCGCGATGGGTTTTGTGAAGGTTTATATTTACAGCCATGGTGACTCCCTTCCGCAGCTTAGGCACTGCGGAATACTTTTCATTTGCTTTGTCGTCATCCCGGACCTGTCCGGCGTAGCCTTCGGCGAAGACGGATCAAGTCCGGCATGACGGAAAAAACCGACTCTTTTTTTGTAAAATACTCTTCGCAGTATGACCGCATGCCGGCCGGCAATCAATCCACCGGAGTTCCTGGTCCACCAACTTGACTTAACGGTATGCCTGCGGTAAGCAGGGCACACATGCGAAGCCAACCCGCCAGTTCAAATTCCGCCCAGCGCAGGAAGATGGCCATTGTCACCAGTTACTTCACCGGTGAAACTTACGGCCTTTTAGGCCCCCAGGCGGCCGCCACTATTATTTCAAACCGGACGCCCTTTGATTGTATTGTTGTAACCGTCACCAATGAAGATGACAAGCAATCTGTTAAAAAGGCGCTCTACAATTACTTCGGCGCACAACAACCGGTGGTCGGATTTTCTTATCTCAGCGGCCGCCAGGACCTGCTGGACCTGGCCGCCGACCTGAAAGCAGAAGGCGCAATGACCATTCTGGCCGGCCCCCAGGCCGATGTTGACTTTATCGGTGAAACCGGGTGCGACGTACACCCGCACCGTTTCCAGGGCCTGGCCGATAACTTTAGCTTTGCCCTGCACGGCCCCGCCCGGCAGATTGTGCCCTTCCTGAATACCGACCCATTGACAGGACCCCAAAAGGTACCGGGTGCCCTCTATCTGGACAAAAACGGGCGCAGCGTGCGAAACCCTGAAAGTGGATGGGATCTCCCTTCCTTTTCAGGCATCGACTGGCACAATATCTACCGCATCACAGACTCCCGCCTGGCTGCAATCAACATTACCGCCGCCCAGGTTTTACAGCAGCTTGGCTGCCCCTGGGCGGCCCGGCAAAAATCGGTCGACATTGACTACCCGACCGGCATACCAAACGCCGCCGGAAAGAATGTCCGCCTCAAGCTGGCCGGCTGCAGTTTCTGCGATGTTGCCACCGACAAAGGGCTGGTCGCCGGCCTGCCGGCAGGGGCCATAATCGACCAGATCACAGTGCTTCCGGAAAGCGCAGACAGCCGGAAGATTCCTTTTGAACTGATCAATGAAAACCCGCTGCCCGGTTTACCGCGCCTCCTGGAACAGGTCCGCAACCAGGGGCTGCAGTTATCCCGCATCAATCTGACCTTGCGGGCGGACTGGCTTTTGAAAAGTCAGGCCCACCTGCAAACCAGCCTGGAACTGGCCCGCGCAACAGGCATCCGAATCGTGCTGGCCTCTATTGGATTCGAATCTTTCAGCGATACCCTCCTGCGCAACCTTAACAAGGGGCTCACCGTCGACACCAACCTGGCGGCCATTGACCTGATCAGGCAGATGAAAGCGGCGTATCCTGAAAACCTGGGTTACCTGCGAAGTGAAGGGGGCAACCACGGTTTCATCCACCCCACGCCCTGGGATACGCCCGAAACGGAATCTGAACTGGGCAGCGTCATTTCCAGGCACGACCTTGCTACAGATATCCTCCCGGATCACAGCACCCCGCTTATCATCCAGCATGCCTCCGGCCTGGGAGCCTGGATCAGGGCCATAGAAAACCGTGAAGATGTCCGATTCACCCGCATCGGCTCGATCGTTGCCTGGTGGGACGAGCCCCTCCGGGCATCAGGCCGATAGTGTCATGGCTCACGAATAAGGTGAATAAAAAACGGCATCTCTATCTATAATTAGCTGGATGTCTAAATACGAAATACAAAGCACGGAATGTCCTCAAGGCGAACGCCGTAATTCCGAAACAAATTCAAAATTCAAATGAACAAATGACAGAAACAGGTGCTTACCAATTGTAATGATAGGCTTTGTTTGATCTTTTGGGTCATTGTGATTTGCCTTTTTGTTTCGAATTTCGATATTGCGGCGTTCGCCTTGAGAACATTCCGGATTTCGGGTTTTTCCTTACCCTATCGACTCAACACCATCACGTTCCTGCTATTCTCAAAGAACAGGGCAAAGCCTTTGCGGTATTGGTTTATTTTGTTCACTGGAATGAATAACTTTTCTGATTTTACCAACAAAATACAAATTGTCAACGGGAGAATTCAGGGCCTTGAAGTTAAATTTGAGAAATTAATATAAGATTAATTTTCAGTAGATTATACACACATTACAATCCGCTTGACATTGTTCGGACCTCTGGTATACTGCCCCCAGTACAAAGTTCACTATATTGAACTTCAATCTCCATTCTTTTAACATCGACACACGGACCAGACTGCCCGGAAAGGCCTGCTGTTACCATGCGCAACCTGGCTGAAAGCAAAACTGCCCTGGCCGGCTACAAAGCTCCGGCCGTGGGTAAAGCCTTTGAACTGCTCCGGGTCGTGGCACGCTCACGTCAGGGTCTCAGCCTGAGCGAACTGGCGGTGAAACTCGGTTACAGCAAAAGCACGACCCATGGCCTGGTGCACGCCCTCATGCACGAAGGCGCACTGGTACAGGCCAACGGGGGTAAAAAGCTGTTGCTGGGATCAACCGTGGTGGAACTGGCCTTTCAAAGCTGGAATTACCTGATTATCAACCGGGCGGCCCAACCGATCCTCGAAGAGCTCAGGAAAGAAATCGGCGAATCCGTTTTCCTCGGTGTGTTTAACCGCAACAACGCCCGGGCCATCATTATGGCAACCTCCGAAGCGTCCAAACCTTTGAAAATCTCCTCCCCGCCGGGGACATCCATATCCCTTTTTGCCGGGGCCGTGGGAAAAGTCTTCCTGGCCGGGATGGAGGATGCCCGGGCCCTTGAGCTCATCCGTGAAAAAGGCCTGCCCAGGTTTACCGAAAACTCGATTGTCGGCGAAGATGATTTAATGGGTGAACTGGAACGGGTGCGTGAACGCGGCTGGGCACTGGATGATGAGGAGTATATACCGGGCGTCAGGGCCGTGGCCGCCAGCATCGGCAACCTGCACGGCCTGCCCATGGCTATCTGGGTGGTGGGTTTTGCCGGCAACATGGGGGACGATCAGATCAATAGAATTACCCAGGCTACTCTGGATACTACGGAGAAGTTACGCGCCGTCTTAGATGCAGCGCATTAAAACGAAGGGCGTGTTAAGTTTTAGGTGTTAGGATAAAATCTTAAAACCTGAAACAAAACCGGTCACCCAAGGAACCTATTCTGTAATAGAGTCTGATTTAACGCTTTCGGTCTTAAGGTTTGGTCATAACACTTAACACATAAGACCCAACACATATGAATTCTCAGCGAGAATTCATATATCGATATCATCCGGCAGGTCCGCGTTCGTGTACACCTTCTGCACATCGTCACAATCTTCGAGGTTTTCCACAAGACGCACAACCTGCTCAGCCTCTTTGCCGGCCACGGGAGTGACCGTCTGGGGCAGCATGGTGACCTCGGCGGCAATGGTGACAATACCGGCAGCTTCTATGGCTGCCTGCACGGCTTCGAAATCCCCCGGTTCGCTGATCACTTCGAAATTGTCGCCGTCTTCGCGCACGTCTTCCGCCCCCGCGTCCAGGGCGGCTTCCATCAGGGTATCCTCGTCGGTAGCACTTTGTTCAACCACCAGGTACCCTTTTTTATCAAACATGTAGGCCACGCACCCACTCTCTCCCATGTTCCCGCCGGCCTTACTGAAAATGTAGCGGATATCGGCTACGGTGCGGTTCTTGTTGTCGGTCAAGGACTCAATGAAAATCGCCGCCCCGCCGGCGCCATAGCCCTCGTAGGTGACTTCTTCATAGTTCACCCCTTCCAGCTCACCGGTGCCTTTTTTAATGGCCCTGTCCATGTTGTCCTTGGGCATGTTTTCAGACCGGGCCGCGTTGATAGCGGTGCGCAGGCGCGGGTTGGCCTCGGGGTCACCGCCGCCCATGCGGGCCGCAATGGTGATTTCTTTTATAAGCTTGGTGAATATCTTACCCCGTTTCGCATCGGTGGCCGCCTTCTTATGCTTGATCGTTGACCATTTGCTGTGTCCTGACATCTATATTTCCTCCTGTTTCTTACCCAGACTGATAATAAATATCTCCCGGCTCGCTTTGCGGCTGCTCTGGGGTTTGAATATTTTCTGCTTTTGAAAGCTTTTACGCACTTCCTCGGTAAAGGCCTTGAAATCAGGCCCCTGAAAAATCTTGCAGACAAACCGCCCGCCCGGCTTTAGAACCTCCCGGGCCACATAGAGGGCCGCTTCACAAAGGCCCATGCTGCGGGCGGCATCCACATGTTTGTTCCCGGTTGTGGCCGGGGCCATGTCACTGAGCACAACGTGGTAGCCGGGGCCAGCCTTTAAATCATCCAGCATCTCGAATATGTCGCCCGTCAGCACCTCAACCTTTTCCGGCAGGGCAATGGTGACCGGCTTGAGGTCTATACCCACCACCCGGCCGGTGGGTCCGGCCAGTTCGGCGGCGTACTTCAACCAGGAACCCGGCGCACAACCGAGATCCAGGACCGCGTTACCCTTCTTGATCACCCGGTTTTTCTGCTGGATCTCTTTGAGCTTGTAAACCGACCGGGCCGGGTACTTATCCTTCCGGGCCTGCCGGGTGTAGTGGTCCTGCCACTTATTTCCAGATTTTGAACGTTTCATATATGGTGACGTTGGTCAAGTCAAGCGCTTCGAACGGCCTCGATTCCTATAAAAAAGCGCTGGTTGTGGTATAGTTCGATTGTTTCAGATCTACGTCTTGAGTTTCGTCCACCAGAATGCAACAAGCCGACTGCATACAGCTCAACCAGTCGGGAAAGACCCGACCATGTTTTGCTCCCCCCCCTGGACGGGGGAGGTCGGGTGGGGGTGCTGCTGAGATTTTCCTGCGTTACCGAGTTGATTATGACTACCGTTCACCCTCCCCCGGCCCCTCCCGTCAAGGGAGGGGAGTCTTCCCTGCCCCGCATTAGAAGAGGGCCTCCACCGCCTGGTCGATATTCCTAACCCCCAGCAGATCCAACCCTGCTTTGCCGTTCAGGCGTTTTAAATTCGACTCCGGCAGCAGACAGCGGGTAAAACCCATCTTTTTGGCCTCGGCCAGCCTGATTTCCACCTGGCCGATGGCCCGCACTTCGCCGGTCAGCCCCACCTCGCCAAGAACAACGGTCCCGTCCGCAATAGGCCGGTCAAGAAAACTTGAAGCGACGGCACTGACGATGCCCATGTCCACAGCGGGCTCGCTCACCTTGACCCCGCCGGCGACGTTCATGAAAACGTCGTGCCCCATGAGCTGCATGCCCAGTTTTTTCTCCATGACCGCCACCAGCAGTGAGACCCGGTTGCGATCCAGGCCGAGGATGGTCCGCCGCGGGGTGCCGAAACTCGTGGAACTGGCCAGGGCCTGGAGTTCCACGAGAATGGGTCGGGTCCCCTCCATGCTGGCGGTCACAACGGATCCCGGGGCGCTGGCCGCCCGTTCACTTAAAAAGACCGCGGAAGGATTCAGGACCTCGCCCAGCCCCGCGTCGTTCATCTCGAACACACCGATTTCATTGGTGGAGCCGAAACGGTTTTTAACCGCCCGCAGCACCCTGAATACATGCCCGCCGTCTCCCTCGAAATAGAGCACCGTGTCCACCATGTGCTCCAGCATCCGGGGGCCGGCAATGGCCCCATCCTTGGTGACATGGCCGACCAGAAATATGGGGATGCCGCTCTTTTTGGCCACCAGCATCAGCTGCACGGTGGATTCCCGCACCTGGCTGACACTGCCCGGGGCCGAGGTGAGCTCGGCGTTGAACATGGTCTGGATAGAATCCACCACCAGGACATCGGGCTTGATCGTGGCAATCATGTTGAGAATCGCATCTATGTCTATTTCGGAAACCACCAGTAGATCCGGGGATACGGTCGCCAGCCGCTGGCTCCGGATCCGGATCTGCTGGATGGACTCTTCCCCGGAAACGTAGAGGACCCGGCGGCCGGCCCCGGCAAACCCGTGCAGGGCCTGGAGCATGAGGGTGGACTTGCCGATCCCCGGGTCACCCCCGATCAGGACCAGGCTGCCCGGCACCAGCCCCCCGCCCAGCACCCGGTCAAATTCGGCGATGCCGCTCGCCAGGCGATATTCGTCCTCGACAGTTACACTGTCAATGGGTACCGGTTTGCTTTTGCCCGGCTGGCGCTCACCCTGCGGCCCCTTGGCCAGTTTGCGGGCGACCACCTCTTCCACCATGGAATCCCACTGGTTGCAGTCCGGGCATTTGCCCATCCACTTGGGGCTCTGGTACCCGCAGGACTGACAGGTAAAAATGGTTTTAGTGTTCTTTTTCAATGGTCTCCCGGCGTCACCTTGGAAATTATCAATACATCGTGTTTCTAACACTTGAATTAAATGGCCATTTCTGGCATCAAGTAACGGTCATATCATTTCGAAAAGGATGTAGCAATGCCATCGCGGCCCGGCCCCGACAACCAGGCAGGGATGGCACTGCTACTGGAAGGGAGTTTATGCGTTTTCGGGCTTTGGGTTTTCTGCGGGTTTTCCTGGTTTTACTCTGTTTGGCAATCTTTCCAGATATCGGCCGGTCGGCAGACAGCAGTGATGCCTCCCATGCGGCCTTTTTCAAGGATGTCCGGTCCCGCCTGATCCAGGCGGGCTTTAGCCCTACCTATATAGAACGCCTTTACGGCAAACCGGATGTCCGTTTCGACGCGGAAACCGTCTCCCTTTTCTTCGTGCACAGCGAGGCCCGGGTCAAATACGAACAATTCACCACCTGGAAAGCCATTCGCAAGGCCCGGAAATACATTGAAGCCCACGAAAAGGAACTACAATACGCGAAGGCCGAATACAGGGTGGACCCGGAGGTCATCACGGCCATTATCCTGGTGGAAACCCAACTGGGAACCTATCTGGGCAGGAGCCGGGTATTCAATGCGCTTTCCACCATGGCTGCGCTGAACAATCCGGAAGCCCGCGACATTCTTTACAAGGAGCTGCCGCCCAAACGGCGCTACTCGCGAAGCAAGTTTGAAAAAAAAGCTGACTGGCGAACAAAATGGGCCCTCAAGGAACTGGTGGCCTTCCTCCATTACACGGCCCGGGAAAATATGGATACGACCCGCATCAAAGGGTCCTATGCCGGAGCCATCGGCATTGCCCAGTTCATGCCCACCAATGCATACGCCATTGCCCAGGACGGTAACGGCGACGGCCGCATCGACCTGTTCGAGCATGCCGACGCCATCGCCAGCATCGCCTATTACCTCCAATATCACGGCTGGAAACCGGGGATCAGCACCAAAAAACAGCACCGGGTCATTCTGCACTACAATAACAGTGACGTCTATGCTAAGACCGTGCTGAAAGTTGCAGAGAAGTTGAAATAAAGATGAATTCGTAACATCCCGAATTCATCGGTTTTACGTTTTATGTGTTAAGTGTTAGGACTGAAAAAGCGCGGATAAACCTCATGGATTTACAGACTATTGCAGTTGTTCTGGGCCTTACGGCACCTTTCTTTTTCGGGACCATCTGGGCCACTGTAAACG
Source organism: uncultured Desulfobacterales bacterium (assembly GCA_964647585.1). Lineage (GTDB taxonomy): Bacteria > Desulfobacterota > Desulfobacteria > Desulfobacterales > CAJINA01 > CAJINA01. The sequence continues at coordinate 785 of CAZYGG010000045.1, read as the reverse complement.
CGGCCCAGAGAGATTTCGGCACCCTGGGCAAAAAAGCCCTATGGCTGTTTATCGCCGCCGTCCCGTTTATCGGGTTCATCATTTACCTGATATTCGGTATACGCAAGGGGAAAATGCCCGTGGATGAGTGACAACAGTCCTTGCAGGCTTTAGTTTTGATAAGCTGTTGACAAAACAACCGTTGTTATATATTGCAGACTGCACATAAAAATGGTCCCATCGTCTAGCGGTTAGGACGCCGGCCTCTCACGCCGGTAACCGGGGTTCGATTCCCCGTGGGATCACCAAGTAAACATAAGGGGTTGCCTTTCAAGAGGCGGCCCCTTTTTATTTGGATAGGGTTGGGACGTCCCGCTTTTCACAAGCGGGATAACCGGGGTTCGATTCCCCGTGGGATCACCAAGCGATTCAATGGGTTATAAGAACTGATCCCATTTTAGATAGGCCGGATACAAATTCCGGATACAAAAGCCTCAGGAAATGGCACTTCCTGGGGTTTTTTCTGTCTCTGGATCTGCGTCCTGGGTTTTGAAGGAAATAACTTTAGAAGGGATTTTCAACCCATCCTCCAACCTGCTCCTGACCATTTCCAAACCCAAACGTTTAAGGTAGCGTTCGGTAGTGGATGGAGACTTATGCCGGAGGATCAGCTGAATATGGCCCAAGCTGTAACCGAGCCGGTAAAGAACAGTTGCCGACAGGTGGCGAATGGCGTGATAATCGAAATATTTGGCGGTGGACCCCAAAGGTTGGACCACCTGAGGGGCAAATTAAGCTATAGCCAG
>CAZYGG010000044.1:0-33332 GCA_964647585.1 uncultured Desulfobacterales bacterium | reverse complement strand
CGCCGCGTCCGAACGACTCTGCCAGAGCCGCAACAGTGGCGCTGTGTCAGATACGTGCCTGGTGCTCGATATACACCAGGCCCATGGCGCGCATAAGCGCTTGCAGTGTCCAGCACTCTTCGTTATCGAGGGCTGCGCTGCCCACCGAAGCAATACCGGTGGTCCGGTTGACTACCTGTCCCTTTTGGTTCTTCTCAGTGAAGGTGGCATCCCGGGTGGTTTTGACCCGATCGGCGATCTTGGACAGGGCCCAGTCCCAAGAGACCGCCTGCCAGTCTTTGCTGTAGGGCGCCCGGTAGAGGGGCTGGGTCAGCCGGTTTTCATTATCGGCCAACTGGCGCAGGGAAGCACCCTTGGAGCAGAGTGAGCCCCGATTGATGACATGATCCGGATCCCCTTCAATGTTGATCAAGCGGCCATCACCTCGCTGGCTGGTATGCACAATGGCACCACAGCCCACCGCGCAATAACAGCATATGGTAGTCGTTTCTTTGGCATACTTGGTTTTAATCATCTGGGCGTGTGCCTTGACCGGCTTTAGGTCAAAGCCCAAACGGCTGACAGCCAGGCCTGCCGCCGCGACACCCGATACCTGAATGAACTGCCGTCGATCCAGCTTCATAAATGCCACCTCCTTATACTATCCGGTTAAGTTTAGGATAAAAAGGCCCGCGCCGGTCAGAGGAGGGTCCACATCGGACCTTCAGGATGCCAGGACGAATTAAAATACACCGGCTACGTTGTATAAACTGGGTAATGAATGGCCTTACCGAGCGTTTTAAAAACCACTCAGCGATGGCGGATGCCTCAGGAGGACTCGAAAACCCTCTGAAGGCATAAGACCGGAAATTTCAGGGATCCAATTGTCAGTATGATTTCCATGGCGTGTTATGGAAAATGATCGGGTAATTGTTTTAAATGCGATAAAAACAAATAATGAAATGCAATTAGATGGACTGAGAGTCAGGTTAGCAGGTCCGGAGGCACTCTATAATAAAGACTGATTCGCGAAAGAGAACAGGCTATAGTAGGAGTAGACTTCCTTTGTAACTGTTAAATTGGTTCTGGATAAACCTGGTGGGGGCGGAATATGCAGGATCATATCCCTGCCCACAGAATGATTGCTTCATAATCACGTTCTTTTGTTGTTATTCGTAATTATGGGTCGTGTCAAGGAAAACCAATACTTACAGGGAATTTCTATTTTTAGTATGGTATTAAGAAAAAGTCAACCGAACCGGGCAGCTTTGGGATTGCGCCAAAACAATTTCTCTGGTCCCGATTATCGGGTCCCGGCCCTTGGATATGATCTCTAACCGGTGAAAATTCTTGACTTACCTGCCAGAATATACTTAATTTTTTTAATTAAGGTTCTCATTTTAAAGGTCGGATAGATGCTTGTTCTCGGTAATTTTTTATATGCTCTGGCAGTTGTTGTTGATTATGCGCTGACAATTTATCTCTGGGTTGTAATTGCCCGGGTCGTGCTTTCATGGGTCAGCCCGGATCCCTACAACCCGATTGTGCGGTTCATTCATAATGTAACGGAGCCGGTGTTGTCCCGTATTCGCCGGGCCCTGCCCTTAAATCTGGGCGGTATTGATATTTCCCCGATCATTGTAATGATGGCGGTGATTTTTTTGCAGAAGTTTCTTGTGGGCAGCCTGGTGGGACTGTCCCGAACGATGATGTGACAGCCCACCGTCTTTGGAGGTGGTTCTTATGAAGATAACCCCGCTCGACATTCAGAATCGGCAGTTCCGGGTCAAATTCAGAGGGTTTGACGTAAAAGAGGTGGATGCCTTCCTGGAACAGGTGGCCGAGGTTCTGCGGACGCTCACCGAGGGGATGGAGCGTACCCAGAGGGCCCTTGCGCGCAGCAAGCGGGAAGTGGCGGCCTACCGCGAACGCGAGGAGACCTTTAAAACCGCCCTGGTGAATTCGCAGACAGTGATGGAGCAGATGAAAAGCAATGCCAAGAAGTCGGCGGACCTGATCATTGCCGATGCCGAGGTAAAGGCTGAGAAACTCCTGCAGACGGCCCATAAGCGGCTTTCACAGCTGCACGAGGACATTGCCGAGCTCAAGCGGCAGCGGCAGCAGGTTGAATCGCAGATACAGTCTATCATAGAAACCCATACAAAGATCCTGGAAACCGGCAAAGAGGAAATGAAGGCGCACGATGCCCAGGACGACAGACTGCAGTTGTTGAATTTTCCAAAGAAGAACCCGGCATGATATCCGGAAATCCGGCGGACGCACCGGGACCACCGGCCATTGCTTTTACAAAAACGAGTCAACTGGAGTGCTTAAACAACACTTCCATAAACCTATCGGGTCAAATCGGGGGGATTTAAATGGCGAAAATAGATGCGTTTTTCAAGCTGATGAATGAGCAGGGGGCATCCGACCTCCACATGGTTTCGGGCCAGCCGCCAGCACTCCGGCTGCTGGGAGAGATTGAACGAATCAAGTACAAAGTTTTGGAAAACGATGACCTCAAGGCCATGCTCTACGAAATCGCCCCTGAAGACAAAGTTAAGGTTTTCGAGGAAACCGGGGACGTGGACTTTGGCTACGAGATCCCCGGACTGGCCAGATACCGGGCCAATTTTTTCATGCAGAAATATGGCGTCGCCGCGGTTTTCAGGGAAATTCCCAGTGAAATCCTCACCGCTGAACAGCTCGGCCTGCCGCCGGTCATTTCCAAACTGGCCACATTGCCCAGGGGGCTTTGCGTGGTCACCGGGCCTACGGGCAGCGGTAAATCCACCACGCTGGCGGCCATTATCGACGTCGCCAACAAAGCCCGGAAAGACCACATCATCACCGTTGAAGACCCGATTGAATTTGTGCATAGGAGCCAGAGCTGCATTATTAACCACCGGGAGGTGGGGATGCATACGAAAACCTTTAGCGCGGCCCTGAAAGGGGCTCTGCGTGAAGACCCCGATGTTATTCTGGTAGGTGAAATGCGGGATCTGGAGACCATCTCCCTGGCCATTGAAGCGGCTTCAACCGGTCACCTTGTTTTCGGGACCCTGCATACCTCCAGTGCCATGAAAACCGTGGACAGGATTATCGAGGTGTTTCCGTCCAGTGAACAGGGCCAGATCCGCAGCACCCTTTCGGACGGTATCCGGGCGGTTGTGGCCCAGGTACTGTTTAAACGGATCGACAAGAAGGGCCGCTGTGCCGCCATGGAAATCATGATCGCCACCTCTGCCGTGCGGAACCTGATTCGTGAGGGGAAAACCCACCAGATATCATCGTCGATCCAGACCGGTAAAAAATACGGCATGCAGCTGCTTGACGACGCTATCATGGAGCACCTGAATGCCAACCGGATCAGTCCTGACGAGGCCTATATGAAATCCAACGAGAAGGGGCGCTTCAGGCCATTTCTGAAAAATCCGCCCACCGATTTTACCGACGCCTAAACAAACAGGGCGCGATTTGTCCGCCGCATACCGGTACAAAGGGGAGCTAATATGAAAAAACAGGAAGTTGACCATATACTGGCCCGGATGCTGGATTCATTTGACAATGTATCGGACCTGAACATCACTGTGGGCAAGGCTTTCCAGGTGGAAAGCTCAGGGCAGCTCACGCCGGTTGAAATGGAACCCGCGTTTACGGAGCTCACCCCGTTTCAGACCGAAGTGTTTGCCCTGAACCTGATAAACCAGGATCGCCGGCTCACGGAAACCCTGCTGATCGAGGGTTCTTGTGACTGCTCCTATGACCTGCCGGGCAAGGCCCGCTTCCGGGTCAATATATTCTCCCAGCTAAGCAACTATTCCATTGTCCTGAGAAAGCTCGAGAGCAAGATACCCACCGTGCAGGACATGAACCTGCCGGCGCCATTTTTGAAAATGGCTGAAGAGAAAAACGGGATCATCTTTATTACCGGTGCCACCGGGAGTGGTAAAACCACCTCCCTGGCGGCCGTGCTCAATGAAGTCAACGAAGAGAAATCGGTCCATATCGTCACCCTGGAAGACCCGGTGGAATATCAACATCCCCATAAGCGCTCCACCTTCAACCAGCGGGAGATGGGCAATGACTTTGATACCTTTGCCAGTGGTCTGCGGGCCGCGCTGCGCCAGGCGCCCAAAGTAATCCTGGTGGGTGAGATGCGTGATCGTGAGACAGTTGAAATCGGGCTCAGTGCCGCCGAGACCGGCCACCTTGTTTTAAGCACCCTGAATACCGTTGACGCGGGCCAGACCATCAACCGTATCCTCGGCATGTTTCCCACCGAAGAGGAGAACCAGATCCGGATCAGGCTCGCGGATACGGTGCGTTACATTGTCTGCCAGCGTTTGTTGCCCAAGGTCGGCGGCGGGCGGGTGGCCGCTTTTGAAATCCTGGCCACCAACCTCCGGGTCAAGGATACGATTCTTCAGGGTGAATCCGAAGGCAAGACATTTTATGAAATCGTCGATGCCGGTGAAGCCTTCGGTATGACAACCTTTGATAAATTCATCGTGGGACTTTACGAGAAAGGCCAGATTACCGAGGAGACGGCCATGGCCTATGCTTCCCGGAAGGGGATCGTGGGTCGGGGTCTGGATATGGTCAAGGCCGGCCGTGGGGAGGCGACCACGGATATTGAAGATCTGAAAGTCGATACCAGTTATGGCAAGAAAAAAAGATAAGGAGAGGAGCTGCTGATGGACGTTTCTTGCGAAAAGTGCCAGGTGAGTTTCAAAATCCCGGATGAGAAGGTTCCCCAGGGCAAGGCGTTTTCTATTAAGTGCCCAAAATGCAAGGAGAAGATAACCGTTTCGCCCCAGGCCGAGAAAAAGCCGGCAGATGCTGCGCCGGCCACCTCAGAGGCGGCTGTACCGACGTTTGACGAGGCTCCGGCCGAAGAGAGTTACGATTCCTCTGACCGCCCTTTTGACTTTCTGGAGGAGGGGGTGGAGACGGCCCTGATCTGTGAGGGTGATCCGATTTATCGGGGCAAGATCCAGACGGCCCTCGAATCATTGGGATACCAGGTTACCTGCCCCAACAATTCGCGTGAAGCGCTGAAGCAAATGCGGTTTCACGTTTTTGATATGATTGTGGTGAATGAAAAATTCGACACCCCTGATCCGGACCACAATAACGTCATGCGATACCTGGCGACACTCGCCATGGGCGTTCGGCGTAATATCTTCGTGGCTCTGATCTCCGATCGGTTTCGGACGAACGACAATATGGCGGCTTTCCATAAAAGCGTGAACATGGTTATCGGGGTGTCGCAAATAGACGATATCGAGAAAGTGCTCAAGCACGGCATCACGGAAAATGACATCTTTTACCGGGTTTACAAAGAATCATTAGTAAAGACGGGACGCGCTTAAAAGACCTTCTAATAATGTGGATCATCTCCAAAAGTGCTGATCTGGATGAAGGGTTGCGGAATCAAGGGGTCTCAAAGCAAGTGAAATACTGAAAGCCTTGATCAAACCCCTGGTTAATAAACACTTGGATCCTTGAATCCTGGAACCCTTGGTCCCTTTTTCTCAACTAATTGGGAGAAGAACCAATAATATATACGATATGACAACTGAAAAAAAAACACAGGGCCCCTATACCTGCACGGATTACCGGAGTGAAATGATATTACTGGGACTTACGCGCCGATTGCAGGAAGAAGGGCTCGACAGCCGGCAGGCCGAAGAACTCCGCAGGCAGATAAAGGACCTGCAGGCTGAAATGGGAATGGATTGACACAGAGCCCATTTATAGAATTTGATGCGAATCTCGCCCTCATCCCACTTCCCCAGGATCTGCCCGGTTTCGACACCTTTATCAGCGCCTGGCTGGTTTCCGGTGAGAGGACCTACCTCGTAGATCCGGGGCCCGCCGTTACCATTCCGAAGTTGGTCGCCGCTTTGCGGGCCCGCGACATCCACCACCTGGATGCCATCTTGCTGACCCACATCCATATTGATCATTCCGGCGGGATTGGTGATCTGGTCACCCATTTTCCAGATACCCCGGTGGTCTGCCACCCTAAAGCCGTGGAGCACCTTGTCGAGCCTGCCCGTCTATGGGCGGGAAGCGTCAAAACCCTGGGCGCAACCGCCCGGGCGTATGGGCCCATATCCCCGGTCCCGGCCGACCGGGTCGTATCCGTAGAGGCCCTGACAGAGCGGGATATTGACATCATTTTGACACCCGGGCACGCTGTGCACCATGTGAGCTACCTCACCAACGACACCCTTTTTGCCGGAGAAGCCGGCGGCGTTTATTGGGAATTGCCCGACGGGTTCTACCTGCGTCCGGCAACGCCCCCGAAGTTTTATCTGGAGACCAGCCTGGAGAGTATCTCCGCGCTTGAAAAGATCGACTGTCTCCGTATGTGCTACGGACATTTTGGGTTGACCCTGACTCCGGCCAAACTTCTCGATGCGCATCGCCGGCAGTTGACCTGGTGGGCAGCCAGGATTACGAAGCTGATTGGGGAAACCGATATGCAGGATCCGGTGCAAGTCTGCCTGGAAACCCTTATAAAAGAGGACCCGCTGCTCTCAGGCTGGCCGCAGCTTTCCAGGCCGGCGCAGCAGCGGGAACTCAGTTTCATGGCCAACAGTGTCCGTGGTTTTCTGGGGTACCTGCAGAATTCATGATCCTGATCTGGGGAGTTTCATTCAGATCAGCTCTTGGGGAGATGATTCCCTCGGGACTTTTCGTGAATGAGGCGTAACCCTTCCAGGGTCAGCAGAGGTTCCACGGCCTCAATGGTCCGGGTAACATTTTGCATCAGGGGGGCCAGGCCCCCGGTGGCGACCACCTTGGGGGTTCCCCCCATTTCGCCGGCCATCCTGTCAACCATACCGTCTACCAACCCGGCGTATCCGAAAATCATGCCCGATTTTATACTGCCGGCCGTATCCTTGCCGATGACCGCTTCCGGCGGTTCAAAGATTTCAACCCGCGGCAGCTTGGAAGCATTCCTGAAGAGTGCTTCAGCCGCGATGTGGATTCCGGGGCTGATGGCACCGCCCAGGTATTCCCCTTTGGATGAGATAGCGTCAAATGTGGTGGCTGTCCCGAAATCGATGACAATCAGGCGACGCTTATACTTCTCATAGGCGGCTACGCCGTTTACGATTCTGTCGGCGCCGACCTCCAGGGGGTTGCTGTATAGAATCGGCATGATCCCGGCACTCCGGGCATCCACCCATTGGGGCTGGTGCCCGAGATAACGGGTGCAAAACGAGTTCAAAATGGTGACCATGGGGGGCACGACACTGGAGATGATCGTCTGGTCAATATCCCCGCGGTCGACTTTACCATCAGCCAGGAGGCTGGTTATCAGGATATTAAACTCGTCTTCGGTGGTGTTGTGCTCCGTGCGAACCCGCCAATCCTGGATGAGATTGCCGCCCTTGAAAATTCCCAGGACAATATTCGTGTTGCCGACATCTATTACCAGCAGCATTTTCAGTGCCTCCCCAATGTTTATTTTCGTTTCAGTGGTTCTTTTTTTATCATTGTCACAGTGAAGAGTTCCGGCTCTGCTTTTACCAGGGTGATGTTCAACGGTAAGGGTATGGAGGCCCTTTTGACGTAAACTCCCGGTTTGAGTCCTGTCAGATCCACGTAAGCGGTAATGTCCGCGATGCGGTTGAGTTTAGCCAGAGCATTTGCCGGGCCTTCGATTTCAAGGGCGATCTCAGGCGGGGAGAAAATCGTGGTATGGGGGGTTCCCCGGGCAATCACCCGTATTCCTGTAAACGTCCGGCGCTCGGTTTTGGCTGCAATCCGGATATCCGCTACAATCGCTTTTTCTATACCGATGGCACGCACACCGGCGGGCAGGTCCAGGGCGGTCTCTTTTTTAATGGATTCAGCAATGCCTGCAATGGTGATAGGCTTGGTCATCAGCCGGTCCATCCTGGCCAGCAGGTTTTCAGGGCCGGTTACGGTTACGCGGCCAGGCAGTGCGAAAGAATCGATCACCTTGAAGCCAGCGGCCGGTTTACCGGCAATGGCGATATAAACCGGAAGTTTTTTCCGATCAGCGGTCTTAATTCGTATTGAAATCGTTGCCGGTTTGATGGCGGATATATGAAGGCTTTCCGGCAGCCCGAAGTTTTCGGACGTGATGGGAAGGGAGGTCCATCCCGGTGCGTGCTCCGTAAGGTTCAGGGTGCAGGTCAGTTGGTGGTCTGCCAGGCTTTCCACCAGGCTGGCCGGTCCTTTTACCAGGGCCCCGACGAATTTCTCGGCGGGAGGCGTTATGGTGAGACCCTCCGGCAGTCCGGTTATTACAAGATCGGCAGATATCTCTTTCTCGCTGGTACGGTTGACCGCCAGCATGTTCAACGCGCCGAGAACCGCCCCGGCGACACTCAGGCCCAGCGAAAGCCAGATAATATATTTGCGGATATTTGAAGGCTGACTGTTTTTTTTGGGCATGGTTGTCCGGATTTAGAGATAGCTTAAAGATCTTGATCCTATAAACAAAGTCAGAAAAATTTGACTTATTTAAAAACCCTGGCCTGCCTGCCGGATGGCATCAATCAGCGTTACCGTGGCACGCGTAGCAGCGACATCGTGGACCCTGACAATGTGAGCGCCGCTTAATACGGCCGCCGCAATCGTTGCCTGCGTGCCGGTGGCGACTTCAGGCAGATCGGGGGTGACCTCCCGGTCGGAATCACCTTTCAGAATCGTCCGAATGAAAGCCTTTCTGGATGGGCCGATCAACAGGGGTACGTCCAGGGTGTCAAAGGCGTCCAGGTGTTTTACTAGAAGCAGGTTATGTTCGACCGTTTTACCGAAACCGATACCCGGATCGGCAATAAGCAAACCCCGGTCAACGCCCGTGCTTACCGCGGTGTTGATAGCTGTTTCCAGGAAGTCGCGAATGTCTCCAAAAAGATCGGCATACACCGGGTCAACCTGCATGGTACGCGGTGTCCCGAGCATGTGCATCAGGATAAGCGGAACCCCGCCTTGCGCGGCGACAGTTGCCATGTCAGGATCCTGTCGCAGTGCGCTGACATCGTTTATGATGGCCGCCCCGGCGTCCAGCGCGCGTGCAGCGACCGCGGCCTTGGTGGTGTCAATGGAAATGGGCACCGGAATCCGGGATGCCAGGGTTTCAATGACGGGTATGACCCTGCGAAGCTCCTCTTCCGCCGACACACCTTCAGAAAACGGACGGGTGGATTCCCCGCCGATGTCCAGAATGTCGGCCCCGGCGGCAACCAGGTTTTCACTCTGGGCCAGGGCGTCATCAAGGCTGAAAAAATGGCCGCCGTCAGAAAAAGAGTCAGGGGTTGTGTTCAGGATTCCCATGACACAGGTACGAACGCCCAGATCAAGCCGGTGGCCATGCCATTTCAGGGTATAGGGCCTCATTGCCTTACTCTTTTGATTCGTCTGGTGATTTGTCTGCGGATTCGTCGGCAGCGCTGTCGCCATCTCCGGGTTCTGCGTCCGGCTGTGCATCCACCGGGGGGTCTTCCGGGGACTTTTCAGTTTCCTCGTCGGCTGAGTCCTTGTCCGGTGCGGTTTCGGCCGTCTTTTTTGCCGGGATGAGATCCTCATCAAGCTTGGACGGAAATTTGAATTCCGGGCGTTTTTCAAGGATCAGTTCATCCAGCTCATTCCCCAGAACGGTTTCCTTTTCAAGCAGCAGGTCGGCCAGCTTGTGCAGCAGATCCATATTTTCGCTCAGGATGTTCTTGGCGACCTGGTGGGCGGTCTTGATCAGCCCGACAACTTCGTTATCAATCATTAAAGCCGTTTCATCCGAGTAGTCGCGGTGCTGGGCAATTTCCCGTCCCAGAAAGACCTGCTCTTCACCTTTGGCGTAGGACATCGGGCCCAGTTTTTCACTCATGCCCCAGGTTCTGACCATCTGCTGGGCGAGATCGGTGGCCTGTTTGATATCATTGGAGGCCCCGGTGCTGATGCGGTTGAAAACGACTTCTTCCGCCACGCGACCGCCAAAAGCGATGGCCAGTTCACTCTCCAGTTGGTCCTTGTACTTGAAGTCCCGCTCTTCCGGGAGAAACCAGGTGACCCCCGCCGCCTGGCCGCGCGGAATAATGGTGATTTTATTGACCGGATCGGTGTTGGGCATAAAACGGGCTACCAGGGCATGGCCGGCTTCATGATAGGCGGTGGTTTTGCGGTCCTCTTCCTTGATGACCTTGGATTTACGTTCAAGGCCCATATAAACCTTGTCCTTGGCATCCTCAAGATCCTCCATGCCCACTTTTTCCTTGCTGCGCTTGGCAGCCAGCAGGGCCGCTTCATTGACCAGGTTCTCAAGATCGGCGCCTGAAAAACCGGGGGTGCCTTTGGCCAGGATAACCGGTTTCACGTCTTCCCCGACCGGGGTCTTTTTCATATGTACCCGCAGGATCTTTTCCCGGCCTTTAATATCAGGCAGGGGTACCATTACCTGCCTGTCAAATCTACCGGGGCGCAGCAGGGCCGGATCGAGGACATCCGGACGGTTGGTGGCTGATATCAGGATAACACCTTCATTGGATTCGAAGCCGTCCATTTCCACCAGCAATTGGTTCAGCGTCTGTTCACGTTCGTCATGTCCACCGCCGAGACCGGCGCCGCGGTGACGCCCCACGGCGTCGATTTCGTCGATAAAAATGATACAGGGGGCATTTTTTTTGCCCTGTACAAAAAGATCCCGCACCCGGGAGGCGCCGACGCCCACGAACATTTCCACGAAATCGGAGCCGCTGATGCTGAAAAACGGAACATCGGCTTCACCGGCAATGGCCCGGGCCAGCAGGGTTTTTCCGGTGCCCGGAGAGCCCATCAGCAATACGCCCTTGGGAATGCGTCCGCCGAGACGGGTATATTTTTTGGGTTCACGCAGAAACTCCACGATTTCGCCCAATTCCTCCTTGGCTTCGTCAATTCCGGCCACATCCTCGAACGTAACCTTGGCCAGCTGGTCCGAAAGCAGCCGCGCGCGGCTTTTCCCGAACGACATGGCCTTGCCGCCGCCGGACTGCATCTGGCGCATGAAAAAGACCCACACGCCAATGAGAATCAGGATCGGGAACCAGGATATCAGCATGGACATGTACCAGGGGTTTTCCCTGGGTGGTTTCGCATTGATAACGACACCCTTCTTGCGCAGGTTGGGTATCAGGTCGCTGTCATGCGGGGTGTACACCTTGTAGTGTTTGTTGTTCAGATCCGTTATGTAAAGCTCCTGGCCCTGCATGACGACATCCGTCACCCGTTCATCCTCCACCATGGCGAGAAAATCGGTGTAACTGATACTGGTTTCGGCAATGTTCTGGGGATTAAACAGGCTGTACAGCATGAGCATCATCAGGATAATGACGATCCACAAGGCCATATTTTTATAAAAAGGATTCAAATGTAGGTTCCTCCTTGGGAGTTTTGATCAAGTCTGCAAGATTTGCCATAAACCAAAAAATAAGCACTATTTTTCATCTGGCAAAACATATTTTATTTCCAGAACGTGCCGGGTTTGCCGGTTGATCTTACCCGTTTCCGCACGCCGGTGGCCGAGTACCCAGATGATGTCGTCGCCACTTACCATCACCGGGCAGATTTCGCGCTTGGACCGGTCTACCCTGTGTTCATTGAAAATCTTTTTCAATTTTTTCGAGCCGCGCATGCCCAGGGGCGTAAGCCGATCACCCGGTTGATAATTCCTGATGAGAAGCGGAAAACTCAGCTGGTCTATATCAAAAAAGGCGGTCTGCTGTCCAGAACCACTCATTTCGGAGGTTTCCCAGGTGTCCCTGCGCTTGAAAATGACCCGGCCCCCGGTTGCTTTGATTTCCAGGGTGAGGCTTTCCGGGTCGGTCAACTGGCGGGCTTCGATCAGGTACCGATAGCATCCGGGGGAGCTCTCCGGCGACAGCGGCTGCCGGGGGCCCTCCATTTTTTTCAGAATGACCCGGTTTTCCTGTTTAACCGCACAAATGAGTCCGGGAAGATCCACCCGCGCGTTTGCGTTGCCGGTTGTAGCTAAATCCATGAGCGTGTCAATGTGGGCAAACGTAACGCGCCGCAGGTTGCCCCGCAACGCGGCAATGGCCCGGCGGATAACACGCCTGGCCGGCGCCCGGGCAAGTTGGCCGAGGGCGGCCGTGTCCAGGTGGATCTGGTTCTCGTCCGGGCGGTGTATGACGGCATCGCAGAGCGGATCCACAACCGTCTCGAGCCACTGGTTTTCATCGCCGGTAATGGTGGCGGTTCGGTGCAGGGCTTCAAGGATGTTGGTATTGAATTCTTTTTGAAGCAACGGCAAAAGGGTATGCCTGATGCGGTTGCGGGTAAAGCCTGTGTCCGCATTGGACGGGTCGGACACGTATTCAAGCTGCCGGTTGTCCAGGAAGGTGAGCAGCTGCGTCCGGGCCAGATTTATCAGGGGACGCACAATCATGTTTTCCCTGACCGGTGGAATCCCGGAAAGCCCCAGGGGGCCGGCGCCTCTGAGCAGGTTCATCAGGATCATCTCGGCGTTGTCGTCGCGATGATGTCCAAGGGCTATTTTGTGGTAGCCATTGGCGGCCAGCACCCTTTTGTAAAAGGAATACCTGACCTCCCGGGCCGCTTCTTCGAGGGAGAGCCCGTGCTTTTGGCGGTAGGCTGCGACGTCTACCGATTCCGTGTGCAGCGGCAGGGCCAGTTTTTGCGACAGGGTTTTTACGAAACGGGCTTCGTTTTCAGCCTCCGGGCGCAGGCCGTGGTTCAGGTGGGCAATTCCCAGGGTAATAGCCAGGCGCGGGGCCAGTTCACTCAAAAGGTATACCAGGGCAACCGAATCCGGCCCCCCGGACACACCGGTGAGCACCCGGTCGCCGGCCTTGAACATGTCATGGTCGGTGACGGTTTTTACAATAGTCTCAATAAGAGGCTTGAGCGGGTCCGCTTTAAAGCAACCGTTTTGCGATGTGGGCATGGATGAGCTCGGAAACCTTTTTATCCCAGTAACCGACGACGCCGGTGCGCACCGACACTTCAGTCACATTGGTCCCCAGCATGGTGATGATTACCGTGATGGGGGTTTCATCGGATTGTTCGGCGTCGATGGTCGTGGTGATGCCGCTGGTTCTCTTATCTAAATACGTTATTTTAAGTTCCTGCAGGACGGCGAGGCTGTCATTGACCGCCTTGTCGAACGGTGCGTTATAGGTCCTTTTTAACTCGCCGTTTACATAGGTGTATACGCCGGCTCCGGCCCCGGCAACCAGGGCAGCGCATCCCGCGCAGGTGATCAGAACCAAAATGAGCAATGCGGCTGTAAGCCGGGTGGACATCGGGGACCTCCGTGTCCTTTGCATGGCAGCGTCCAACACCTATATCGGGCAAGCGGGCCGGTGCCATCAAAGTGGACTTTTTTAAGATGGATTCTAAGCAGTTGCCTGCGACGGTATGACAGCAATTTCAATAAGTCAACATAAATCAAAATGGGTAAAATATCGGTATCAGGCAACTTTTTCACTTGAAAAATTGGTTTTATGACGTATATTCAACGCCGGTTGCGCTAGGTGGGGCGTTAGCGGTGCCTTGTACCCGAAATCCGCTTATGCGGGGCTGAATCCCTCTTTGAGGATCACCTCCCTGAATACAGGTGATAGCTGGCCGGCCGCCGCGCAACAGACGGTTACGAACCTCGTCAGGTCCGGAAGGAAGCAGCGATAAGTAACGCGGTCTGTGTCGTGGTCAGGTCCCGGTCATGTGAAGCTTGAGTTCAATGGAAACGATTCGAGGAGAGGTGCGCAACCATCTCTTTTTAGCCGCTGTTTCAAGTGGCTGAGACCCGACTTTTCGAAATGCCGCCAACCCTTTCTTTAATGTGTCAAATCCTGCCTTTATCATCTTGACATCCGTCCATATCGTCTTATTTTCTGTCAAATCTTTTTGGGACGGAAACACTCTAATAACAATCGGAAGATAGAGCTGGCGTATGAGCGACAAGCGTGAATCCAGGCAGGAAACTAATACCACAAAAATAAAAACACCCGGGGACCATTCCAAGGAAGCGGATTCAGCCCAAAAGGCAACCGTGGAGACCGAGGAAAAGTCCCCCAAAAAAGCCGGGAAAAAAGCTGGGCAGAAGGCCGCAAAGGAGTTGACCGCCAAACTTGAGGCGGCTGAACAAGAGGCCGGCGAGAATTATGACCGGTTTCTAAGAATCTCAGCTGAATTTGAAAACTACAAAAAGCGCAAAGAACGCGAATCCGCTGATTTCAGAAAGTATGCGAACGAGACCCTGGTTAAAGAACTTTTACCGGTAGTCGATAACCTCGAACGTGCCATGGAAACACAGGGTGATCATGAGGATGCCGTACACTCTGTTCTGGAAGGGGTGGATATGACCCTCAAGGAAATTTTCAAGGTGCTTGAAAAGTTCGCGGTAAAAGCGGTGGATGCGGTCGGGAACGAATTTGACCCGACCTATCACCAGGCGGTTATGCAGGAAGCGTCTGATACGCATCCTGACAATACGGTTATCAAGGAGTTCCAGAAAGGCTACACCATCCACGACCGGCTGCTGCGCCCCGCCATGGTTGTGGTTGCCAAGGCTGCTTCAGAATAGAAAAAAGATTTAAAGACGATA
Source organism: uncultured Desulfobacterales bacterium (assembly GCA_964647585.1). Taxonomy (GTDB): domain Bacteria; phylum Desulfobacterota; class Desulfobacteria; order Desulfobacterales; family CAJINA01; genus CAJINA01. The sequence goes on along the minus strand of CAZYGG010000044.1, from coordinate 18,742 downwards.
CCTTTTAATAGATAAGAATATTTTCATACTGCAAGGCAAGGAGGACATAAGATGGGTAAAATCATCGGAATCGATCTTGGCACCACGAACTCATGCGTGGCCGTTATGGAAGGCGGCGATGCCAACGTGATCACCAACCCGGAAGGCGGCCGGACAACCCCTTCCAGTGTTGCCGTTTCAGAAAGTGGGGAGCGACTGGTGGGTATGATCGCCAAGCGCCAGGCTATTACCAACCCCGAAAACACGGTATTCGGGGTTAAAAGGCTTATAGGACGGAAATTCGGCTCACCGGAAGTACAGAGCGATACCAAGATTCTGCCCTATAAAATTGAACAGGCCGCCAACGGTGATACCCGTATCAACCTGCGGGGCAAACAGTACAGCCCGGCTGAGATTTCTTCCTTTATACTGTCCAATATCAAGAAAACCGCGGAAGAATATCTGGGTGAGACAATTACCGATGCCGTCGTGACGGTGCCGGCCTATTTCAACGACAGCCAGCGCCAGGCAACCAAGGATGCCGGTAAGATTGCCGGACTCAATGTCCTCAGGATTATAAACGAACCCACCGCGGCTTCACTGGCCTATGGCCTGGATAAGAAAAGCGAAGAAAAGATAGCGGTTTTCGACCTCGGCGGCGGAACCTTCGATGTTTCCGTGCTTGAGATCGGCGAAGGGGTTTTTGAAGTAAAATCGACCAATGGCGACACCCACCTGGGCGGGGAAGATTTTGACCTGCGCTTGATCGACTACCTGGCCGATGAGTTTAAAAAGGACCAGGGCATTGATCTGCGCGGCGACAAGATGGCCCTGCAGCGCTTGAAAGAGGCGGCTGAAAAAGCCAAGATGGAACTTTCGACTTCCATGGAAACCGAAGTCAACCTGCCGTTCATAACCGCGGATGCCAGTGGCCCCAAGCATTTGAATATAAAACTTACCCGGGCCAAACTCGAGGCCCTGATCGATGACCTGCTGGCCAAGCTGGAAGGCCCGTGCCGGATTGCCCTTAAGGACGCCGGGTACAATCCCGGTGACATCAACGAAGTGATCCTGGTCGGTGGAATGACCCGGATGCCGGCTGTCCAGGATATGGTAAAAAGAATTTTTGGTAAGGAACCCAATAAAAGCGTGAATCCCGATGAAGTCGTTGCGCTGGGTGCGGCCATTCAGGGCGGCGTGCTGGGCGGCGATGTCAAGGATGTCCTGCTGCTGGATGTGACGCCTCTGTCGCTGGGGATTGAAACCCTGGGCGGCGTGAGTACCCGGTTGATTGATAAGAATACCACCATTCCTACCAAGAAAAGCCAGATCTTTTCAACGGCGGCTGATAGTCAGCCGGCGGTTTCTATCCATGTTCTCCAGGGCGAACGCGAAATGGCGGCCGGCAATAAAACCCTGGGCCGTTTTGAACTGGTCGGTATACCGCCGGCACCCCGGGGTGTTCCCCAGATTGAAGTCACCTTTGATATCGATGCCAACGGGATTGTAAATGTTTCGGCCAAAGACCAGGCCACCGGTAAAGAACAGTCCATCCAGATTACCGCCTCGTCCGGTTTGACCAAGGAAGAGATTGAAGCGGCTGAAAGAGAAGCCGAGATGCATGCGGATGAAGACAAGAAGAAGAAGGATCTGGTTGAAGCCCGGAACGCAGCTGACAGTCTGATCTACGCTACTGAGAAATCAATTAAAGACCTGGGAGACAAAGTTGATCAAGAGATCAAGGGCCAGGCGGAGGCCGCCATCGAGCCCCTCCGCAAGGCCATGGAAGGTGAAGATCCCGAGGAGATTAAGCGGCTCAGCGAAGAATTGACCCAGGCCTCCCATAAACTTGCCGAGGCCATGTACCAGCAGGCATCCGCGGAAGCCGGACCCCAGCCCGGTGCGGAAGGGGCCGGACCCGACAACCCCGGACAGCCCGCCGGTGCGCCGGATGACGATGTGGTCGATGCTGATTTCGAAGAGGTGAAAGACGATAAGAAGTAATCCTTCCGGAAGACCTGGTGAGTTCAACAAGTAAAAGCCCGTGGTGGGAACACCGCGGGCTTTTACTTTTTGAACTGTTGCGCGTCTGCAGCGGCGAATTTGATAAGTAATGCGCAGCTTTTCATTTTTCTTGCACAATTGTCGGGTGTCGTTTAAGGTAGCCAACTTTCAGTTGGGAAACAATACAGGGAGGACGTTCGTGACCGGCACTATTGTAAATACCATCGCCATCATTGTGGGCAGCCTGGTCGGGCTGGTATTCAAAAAAGGCATTCCCGCCAAATACAACGCCACGATCATGCAGGCTATCGGGTTGGCAGTGCTTCTCGTGGGACTCAACAGCGCGTTTAAATCAGACGACCTGCTGCTGATTATCATCTGTATGACCGCCGGGAGTCTATTGGGGGAGTGGTTGCGGATCGAAGCCCGGCTGGAAGCCCTGGGCCAGTGGTTTGAATCCCGGTTCGCCGGTTCCGACGGTAGTTTCGCCAAGGGATTTGTAACTGCGACGCTGCTATACTGTGTGGGTTCCATGGCAATCGTCGGTGCCATGGAGAGCGGTCTTACCGGAAACCACCAGACCCTGTACGCCAAGTCGATGCTCGATGGTATCACGTCCGTTGTTTTTGCTTCTACCCTGGGTTTCGGCGTGATGCTTTCGGCTGTATCTGTTTTGATATACCAGGGGCTGATTACGGGCGGGGCCTTGATGCTGAAACCGTTTCTTGTCCCCGAGGTTGTGAATCAAATGTCGGCGGTGGGTGGGCTGTTGATCGTTGGACTGGGGATCAACCTGTTGGAGATCCGCAAAATAAGCGTCGGGAATATGCTCCCGGCGATTTTTCTTCCGCTTATTTATTATGTTTTCAAGACAATGTTTTAGTGCTGTGTCCCATAAGTTCAAACTCTAACACAACAATAGTAGTATAGGCAGGGTTGAACCATCACCGGTGTCTTGTGTGTCTTACGCGGACAACCGGTGATACCGAATGTCGGTTAAACGCTCTCTTTTAGAAGTTTGCTGACGGCCGGACCGCGCCACTTGCCTCTTCCCGAGACTGTCGGGATCTTTCTTTTTTCCAGTTCATCGGCTATTTTCTCAAATGACACGCCGTCGTTTCTCATTTCGGTAATGGTCGCCAGCAGAATGTCTTTTGAAGAGGCGGGTGCTTCCGGATCTTTAGCGGGTTCCGAGGAGGTCGGGGGCTCTGCCGTTGTCTGTACGCTGCTTTCATCGCGGACGGTCGCGGTGGCGGCTTTGATGGTCGCGCCGGCGGCTTTGATTCCGGTAGCGGCCTCGAGGACTGCGGCAATACGTTCCAGGGCATCGGCGGCTTTTTCCTGGGCTTTGAAATTGCTGTCAACTGTCCTGGCAATACTTTCCAGGTGCTTTTTGATTTCCTGAAGCTGGTCGCCGGTATGGGCTTTTTTCTGGTAGTTGCCCTTGCGGTCTTTGTTGTGCTGCCGATACTGGGGGTTATCATAGTTTTTGCGCGGTCGGTCATAACGTTTCATATTGCCGGTGCGCAGGTTGTGCAGAAAGTCACTCATTTAGTTGCTCCTTGTCCCTGGATTTCCGATAATTTCGGAAATCCCTCTATTTTTCAATTGAATATCTTAGTATTTTATACCGGTGCGTGTGCCGTGCCATGATGTGTACCCGGCCGCCGATCCTCAGGGTGTATCAAGCCCAGGATGAACCGAGCCCCGGAGGGGGGCTTTCTACAGATTCTTTTACATCCAGATTCGCTTACATTCAGGTATGGTACGTGAGAGAAATTTATCTTGTAAATCGGTCACTGAAGGTGCAAGACAGCCTATAATATTATTGAATACCCAATTGTCAAGTCCAATATTCAATTTGGGACCCGAAAGGTATAAAAATCAGCATAGAAAACTTTTGAGATATTTACAAGACTGTGGTAGGAACCTCGCTTTTCAGACTAGAAACTATCTCAAAAAACGGGTTTTGGGTGAGTGCCCGGGGGATGATGACGGATTCAGAAACAATTGGTATCATGGCGGACAGCCATGGGAATGCGGGTGTGATTGCGGCGGCAATTCTCTTTTTCAAGAAGATAGGCTGCCGGCGAATCGTCCACCTGGGAGATATTTGCGATTCGGTTGCCTGCGACCAGGCAGACGCCTGCGTCAGGATCCTGCAAGAACACGCGGTGTTGGCGGTTAAGGGGAATAATGATCACGCGGTGGTAAAAAACGGGGCGTGGCGCCAGAACGGCTGCATATCCGGTGAGACCATCGCCTATCTGGAATCGTTGCCGCTTCAGCTTGAGATGCCAAAAGCCCTTTTTGTGCACAGCCGGCCGTTTGCAGATATGCTGGGATTATCGGCCATGACCGGGGACATTGAAAAGGATGCTGCTGCCCGGTTTCAGATGCGATACCCGGGCAGAATCCTGTTTCGCGGGCACGGCCATTCCCCCCGGGTGACCCGGCTCACCGATAACCGCAGCGTAAGCGTGGATCCGGTGCCGGGTGAAAGCCTGCAGCTCGATGGTCAGCAGGGCTGGATCGTTACCTGTGGTGCGCTTTACAGGGGGTTGTGCATGACCTGGACACCCGGGACAGGTGGCGTCGCAAGCCACCGGCTGGCATCATGAACTGTCCGTATTCATTTAGAAAAATTTTAGATAAAGAAGAGGAGAGGGGCACATGAAAGATGAAAAGGGATTGTACTATTACCCGTTTCCAGACAATAAACGGATCCGCATGTATGTGAGTAAGGTGGCGGATGATATCTGTTTCAGAATGTGGAATTCGGATCAACCGGAACTCTGGGATGAGCACGGCTGGGTTCCCTATGATGCGATTAAACAGGCCATGGGCATGTATACCGGTAAAGGTTTTGACCCGTCCCGGGCCTATGATCTGGAGGCAGCCCGGGCGCTTCTTGAAGAGTAGAAGCTATCTCAAGAAATCTAATTGTTCAGCAGCAGGTCACCCCGGCGACCGGTCGGGGTCGATCGGATGGTAACCAGCACCTGGTGCCACCAGGTTTGCAGGCCCCCGTTAGCCCGGTTTAAGAAAAACCTTGCCTGCGAGATGGCCATATCCCTGCCGTAGTCCGAGATAAGCTGTCGGGCTTTTATTTCCGCGGATGTCATGGCGTGCCTCCCTTTATTTGAGTTAATGTGGGGGTAAAATGGAGCCCACCTCATTTTGAACAAGGATTAGCACACCCGTTTGACAGATACGGTCACAGCTCGCCAACGGGCCTGATTTTTTTTTTTGGGATATTTGCTTGACAATAGCAACGTTTATTTAATAAAATCAGCGATGTTGAAAAATAACGGGCCTTTCATCCAAAGGAGTGATTGAGCAATGACACTTACAAAAGCACAGATCATTGAGTCCTTTCAAAACAACCTTGGATTTACAAAAAACCAGTCTTCCGAGATCATCGAGTCAATTCTGTCAATTATTAAAGACGCCCTGGCCGGAAGCGAGGATGTCTTGATCAGTGGTTTCGGCAAGTTCTGTGTCAACCAGAAAAAAGAGAGGCGTGGGCGCAATCCGGCGACCGGTGACGATATGATGCTCGCTCCCCGGAAAGTAGTTACCTTCAAGTGTTCAGGGAAACTCAGGGATAAGCTCAACGGATCTTAACGCTCTCCACGGGGGTGAAGGCTTGCCCGCAGCCGGAATACCAACGTGGAGGCAGGCTAGGCCCGGTTTAGATTTGAGATGAATTAATAGTGGTCGCTGTGTAAGCACAGCGACCTTTTTTCATTTTGGGTTCCCGGTTCCCCGTTCAAGGTTCCCGGTTAAAACCCTGAACCCTTGCCTGCCGGGCGTAGCTCGCAGAGCGAAGACTGGAACCTCTGAACCTTTGGCCCTTAACCATTTCTTTTCTATGGACCTTATTTACGAAACCAGGGGGAAAGCCCGAGAGTACGCCCCGTTATCAGCGGATCTTTATTCCGGCTGTGTACATCGCTGTGGATACTGTTACGTGCCGGGGTCCGCAAAAGTTCCGGCAGATCGTTTCCACCGGCAATGCATTCCCCGGCCGGATGCGGTTGCCAGGTTCGTTGCGGATCTGGATTATCTTGACCGCAGGCACGACAACCGCCTGATACTCCTGAGCTTTGGATGTGATCCCTATCCGCCCCGCCCCCATGACAGCACGGTGACAAGGGCGGTGATACAACACCTGGTCGAGCGCAGCCGGCGCTTTACAGTGTTGACCAAAGGCGGCTCCCGGGCCTGTCGCGATTTTGACCTTCTGGCGAATGCAGGCCAAGCGTCGTTCGGCAGCACGCTGGTGTTTACAGATCAAAAGATGGCCGATGTCTGGGAACCTGGTGCGGCCGGGCTCACGGATAGAATTGCCGCCATTGAAGCGGCCCGTCGCCGCGGTATTGCCACTTGGGTGAGCATTGAACCGGTGATTTCACCTGACCAGGCGATAGAGCTCGTCCAACGGTATCATACCCTTGTAGATCACTGGAAGGTGGGGAAGGTCAACTACCTTCCCGAAATCGAAAAATCGGTTGACTGGCGCCGTTTCCGGGATGAAATTACCCGGACATTCGAATCTGTCGGCGCTGATTTTTATCTTAAAAAGAGCCTTTCCGAGCTCGGGTGAGGGCGTTACAATAACCTTTTGCTCAATTTTCGAGTTTCATCCAAAATCTTAGGTTTGTACTTTGTGGGAGCGGCATCTTGCCGCGAACAGCATGCCCCAAAGCCGCATCATTCGTGGCAAGATGCCGCTCCCACATGAAACCCAAAAAGGCTTTTTTGAGATAACTTCGAATTGGTTGTTTGCGTGGTTGCCCTCAATTTGTTATCAGGAAGGGCAACATTCGGCCAGCGGTGAACCAGAATCGGCCTTAACAGTCACCCATCGACAAAGAGCCTGTGGAACAGCCTCAAAAAATCAGGATATCCCTATGAATGATGAAAAGCATATCATAACCATGCTGGTGGATAATGAGCCCGGGGTTACTGCCCGGGTTTCCGGACTTTTTGCAAGCCGCGGATACAATATCGAGACGATTTGCGGGGCGCCGACGGCCAACCCGGAAATGTCCCGGATTACCATTACCACCAAGACGAATCCCGAGAAATTCGAACAGATCCTCAAGCATGTCCGTAGATTGATCAATGTCATCAAGGTACGGGATATGACGGGGGAAGATGCGGTCAAGCGGGAATGCGCGTTGATCTGTGTAAAGGCGGCCCCTGAAAATCGGTCCGAAATAAACCGGATTGCGGATACGTTTCGGGCCCGGATCGTGGATACCGGTACGAGCCATTATATCCTTGAGGTGACCGGCCGCCAGGCAAAAGTTGACGCCCTGATCCGGACGCTGGAACCCATGGGTATAAAAAAAGTGGCCCGCTCGGGGATTCTGGCGCTATACAGAGAACCCGAATAGAAGCGGTTTCAAAACCTCCCCTCAGGCTCAATCTCCGCGTTGGGCCGAGGGGAGGTTTTGAAACCGCTTCGGGCATATATGGCTTGACTCCCTCCCACCCATTCCTTATGTTCCGCATGGCATTTTAAGCAAAGACTGGACACCCATCCCGGCCATCATGCGGTTGCCGGTTGGGAACGCGGTCTCAGGGCCGCTGTCAGGGGAGCCTTAATGGAAGTGAATGAAATAAAGTTGTTGAGCGTGGGCGTGGACGTCGGCAGTTCCACCAGCCACCTGGCCTTTTCCAATCTGCTACTGCAAAGAGATGAGCGGTCGGTGACCCGCCGTTTTCTTATCGTCGGTCGTGAAGTCATCTATGCAGGCCGTATTGTCGATACCCCTTTGCTTGATCAGGAAACCATAGATATCGATAAGTTAACAGAGTTTTTACAGGCGGAGTATGCCCGGGCGGGCATCGCGTCCGAGGAGGTTCAAACGGGTGCGGTGATTATTACCGGGGAAACCGCTCGCAAGCATAACGCCGAGCAGATTGTAGCCGTCTTATCCAGTGACGCAGGAAAATTCGTAGCGGCCACGGCCGGGCCAAATTTTGAAAGCGTTATCGCGGCCCTGGGCAGTGCAGCCACCCGACGGTCCCGGGAGACGGGGCAGACCATCCTTTCCTGTGACATCGGCGGGGGCACGGCCAACAGTGCCATATCGGTAAACGGGGAAATTACCTCCACGAGCTGTGTGGCCGTCGGCGGCCGGCTGCTGGCGGTTAATTCCGACGGCAAGATCTGGCGGCTGGCCCAGCCGGTAGAGAAGGTCATGGAGCATCTGGGTCTGCAATACCAAATCGGCGACCGGATTTCCAAGAAAGCGGTCGACACCATCGCGACCAAACTCGCCGAGGTGCTGGTAGAAGTCATCACCCGGCCGGCGGATTCCGCCCTGGCCCGGGAGTTGATGGTTACAGGCGACCTGGATTTTTCAAAACAGATCGATGCTTACTCATTCTCCGGCGGTGTCGCCGAATTGTTCTATGACGGCAACGGCCACCATGACGATATCGGGCCCCTGCTGGCCCGGAAGGTCAAGGCTCTGACAAACCGTTTGTCCCTGCCGATCGTGGAACCGGAGAACAAGATCCGGGCAACGGTTATCGGGGCCGGTGCCCATACCCTGTCCATTTCAGGTTCTTCGGGATTTATGGACGACAACCTGACCTTCCCAATCAGAAATATCCCGGTTCTGAGGGTGGATGTCGAGCAGGCCCGGTTGAGCGAAACCCATGTGAAAAGCGAGATAAATAAGTCGTTTGCACGATTTGATCTGGTCGAAGGCGATACCGTTGCGGCACTCTATTTCAAAGACCCGGTGAGGAACTCATACCCCCGGCTGGAAATGTTCGCCAAATCCATTGAGGCAGCCCTGCCCAATTCGATTGATAACACAATTCCGATTATCTTGATTTTCGAGGGTGATATCGCCTGCAGTGTCGGTAATGTCATCCGCCGGGAAACCGACCTGAAGACCAACTTGCTGACCCTGGACGAACTCGAGCTCAAGGAAGGCGACTGGATCGATATCGGCAAACCCCTGGTCGACGACCAGGTGTTTCCTGTGACGGTTAAATCGCTTGTCTTTCACCGTTGATCAACATGTGGCGGTAACGTTGATCACCGGTGGGTGACGACTTTCCAGCCGAATAGACCGTTTTTTTCAATATCGTATTCTTTACCGGTAATGCCTTCCAGGGTTTCCTTGATGGATATCGCCTGGATATAATTGTCACAGGGGTAGGAATCCTTCCCAGTTTTCAATTTTCCGTTGTGACCAAAGTTATCGGACTTCATAATTTTGTCCGCGGACAATTTGTTCTTGGGTTTGTCAGCCATCATATTTATCCGCATTCTCCATCAATATAAGCCGGATCATATCGCTGACGCTGCGCATGTTCCGCCGAGCCATTTGGGCCAGTTTGTCATAAAGTTCTTTTTCCATACGCAGTGAGGTCTGTTTTCTGTACATTGGTTTTCCCGAATCGAAAGCGCTATCTGTTATGGTTCCTGGTTCAAAGGGGAGCTGTCAGGTTTTTACCCTTGAACCCTCTGTTTTCTTGCGCCGCAATGTAATGCATGGGTGGCTCTGATGCTTGACCCTTTGCGCCAACTTATAGACCAATTGCGTCATCTGGCAATTGGACTTCCGGCCATATGTTTGTTAAACTGATCGGCAAAACTGATCATAAACCAGGGACACCCCATCATGCCATACAGCCATCTGGCCACCGCGACCAACATTCTGTGGAAACTGCTCGAGTCCCATGGCCATCCTCCCGCAGAGATTTTTCAGGCGGCCGGGATCCCGCCGGATCTTCTGAAGAGACCCGGGGCGCGGATACGTTACAGTGCCACCAACAAGGCCTGGCAGCGGGCATCCGAACTGATTGAAGACGAGTGTTTCGGACTGCAGGGGCCCAAGTTCTGGCACCCGTCCTATCTCTACGCTCTGGGCTATGCCTGGCTGGCCAGCCATTCCCTGCGCGAAGCCCTGCAGCGCTTTGTGCTCTATCTCGATATTGTCACCGAGGGCAGGGGGATCAGCCTGAAAGAGGACCTTGCCGGCTTAAGGATCTGTTTCAGTTTAGACTTCCAGGGGATGCGGGTTCCCGCCCAGGTGGATTGCCTGATTGCCGTGGTTTTTCATATGTGCCGCCTGAATTACGGGGAGGAATTGACCCCGCTATCGGTCAGTTTCCGCCATGAACCGCCGGCCTGCGAAGAGGCTCACCGCGATTTTTTCAATGCCCCGGTTTTCTTTGACACGGCCGGCGACTGCATCCTGTTGCCGCTGGCAGCAGTCGACCTGGCCCTGCCGGGCACCAATCCCCAGATTGCCCGGATTCACGACCAGCTAAACGTGGACTATATGGCCCAGTTAAAGGAAGGCGACCTGGTTAACCGGGTGAAGGCCGGCATTCTCGATGCATTACCGTCAGGTTCGGTATCGAACGAACAGGTCGCCAAAGATCTGGGGATGAGCGTTCGCAGTCTGCAGCGCAGGCTCGCGGAAGAGGACACCTCCTTCCGGGATTTACTAGACGTTTCCCGCCAGGAAATGGCGGCAGGTTACATACGGGAACCGGGGATTGAACTGTCTGAGATTGCTTTCCTGCTGGGATTTTCTGATCAGAGTGCTTTTTCGCGGGCCTTTAAAAGGTGGACCGGCAAGACGCCCAATGAAGTCCGCAAGGCGCGCCTGGAGTAATACATGCTAAAGGGTTCAAGGATTCGAGGGGCCGAGGGTCCCAGGGGATAGGGATCCAAGGCTTATAACCCAAAACAGTTCCTAAGAGGCTGTGTCACAATGTTCAATTTGGTTTCAGATCAAGGAAGATTAAAATTTTAACCGGAGGAATACATTGAGTATTTTGAGGATTTAAATTTTCACCTGACGCTGAGATGGGGCAAAGGGGACATTGTGACACAGTCTCTAACCGGAGGGGTTGCCATGAAACATAGCCTCAACCAGAGCCTGGCGTACTTGTTTACAGCAGCTACGGTTGCCGGTATTCGCAACCGCCTGCATTCAAAGAAAGCCTCACGGGCCGGAAAACCGGCCCTGGTCCGGCTGTTGAATGCCCTGGCATCTTCAGAGTCGGCCCATGCCAGGCGGTTTGCGATGTACCTGCGGGGAAAAACCAGTGATAGCGAAACATTCTTGAGCAATTACCGGGAAAGCAAGGAGAAAGAGATCGCGCCCCTTTATGCCCGGATGGCCCAGCAGTATGCCCTGGACGGGCAGGCCGGCAAAGCTGAAAATCTGCGCCAGTTCGAACGGGTACAGGCCGCCCAGGCCCGGCTGATTGCCCGCTACCAGTCTGAAACTGAAGCAATGCCGCCGGAAGTGTATACCTGCCAGATCTGCGGGTTCGTGACCACTGAAAAGCCGGTTGCCAATTGTCCGGTCTGTAACGCGGTGAAAGAAAAGTTTGAATGCTTCGACCGGCCACAGGCGCTTTAAATAAGGGCGCCCCACTGCCTTGTGAAATTGAACCAAGCCGCCAACGCCGGGATTGGGCAAGAAGACATTTTTGAGGCGGCTTCTATCAGCCCAGATCCAACTGATCCGCCCTGCTACTGAACACTGCCTGCTGATAGCTGAGATTTGATTTCAATCTCAAGGCAAGTTCCTGCTGTTTTTGCTTAATGCGCTTTTTGGCCTTGGAATCTGGTTCAAGGTTGCCGCCAAAGTACGATCGGAGTTTTTTTAGCATGTCAAAATCCTGACTTCGCCCATCTTACGCGACGCTTCGCCCTTTTGACGCTAAATTCGTGTAACTCATCCGACTGTCGGGGGTCGATTGGCTGCATGGCTCGCATGCATGCAGCCGGGGAATTGCTGACCGCGTCTGAAAGGTGCGATCAACGAGGATCTTTATATAGCACAAGAGTCCCATTTTGAGAAGCTGGTTTGTGCTCTGTACGCAAAAAAGGCTTGCGAGATGATCCGCAAGCCTTTTTAACAATCTAATATTTCAAGTAGTTAGCTTTCCCGGCATTTTTTTACACGGTTTTTGCTTATTTCAAGAGCACTGTCATAACAGGCATCCCGTACGGCCCCCTTTTCAAACTGGGCATCACATTTGGCCAGTTCAACGTTAATCTGGGTTCTTTCCTGTACGGCACAATGGTGGTCATCTGTGATTGAAATATCTTTTCCCATGTCTGCTGCTCCTTCCTATGGCTACGTTCTATGGTCAGGTATTGTGAGTCAGGGCTCTGTTTTCGGTTCGTGTCCGATTGCCCTGCCTGATAATTAGATTAATTACGCAACCGCTTTTGTCAATATGCCGGCATCCGGCTTTCAGGGTCGAACACCCTCCCGGAAAGCCGTTTTTGCCCCTGCCACAATTGCCGGCCATTTAATTTTGGAATGCAGATTTGGTTGGCAAAAGATTTCACTTCAGTCTAAATACCTACAGCCTGAAAGCCTGTTCTATGACGGGTTCTATTTACTTGGGCAGGGTAGATTGATAATGCAGGCAGGTAGCTGTTGATATTGTTTTAACCAATATTTTGAAAGTGGAAGATTAGATGAAAGATAAGTCCAGTTTCGCTGGAGTCGATCGTAACCGCTTCAACGGTATTGCCTCGGATTGTTATGCCTGTGTTGAAAGGCTGCAGAAAACAATCGATGAAAGTGCAGCGCCGCTGGAAGCCGGACTGCAGGTGGCTGCCGCGGGCAATATTATCGATTTCGGGGCGAAAGATCACGGCACCCTCGACCTGGAAAAAGAACTTCAGGGCCTCACGGAAATCCCGTTTGCACGCTATGATATCGATCCGCTTAAAAAGGCCCTGGAAAGGGCGGTCACACTCCTTTACATCTGTGATAACGCCGGGGAGATTGTGTTTGATATGCTGTTCATCAGGGAGATCCAACGCCGCTACCCCGGCCTTCAGATCGTGGCTGCCTTAAGGGACAGGCCCATCATAAACGATGCGACCCTGGCAGATGCCCGGGCGGTGGGACTCGACCGCCTGATTGCCTCCATCTCCAGCGGCAGTGTCTATCCGGGGACCGTTCTCCCTGAAACCACCCGGGAGTTCAAGCAGTTGTTTGATGAGGCCGATGTGATGATAGCCAAGGGGCAGGGGAACCTCGAGACCCTGCTGCCGCATGCGGACAAGCGCCTTTTCTTTTTACTGCGCATCAAATGTGAATATATGGCCGCTTTAACCCGGGTGGAAAAGGGCAGCCTGGTACTGATGCAGGGGTAGGTGATTTTATTTTTGTTCACCTATCGTTAGTTCAATGCGGACGGCATTCACTTGGACATCCATATAATCGAACTTGCATTTTTGCTGGTCGTCATTTTTGACGCGATCCCAGATGGATTCCAGAAGTTCGTCGTCGGCATCGTAGAATTTTGCCCAGATCACCGGTCTGTCGCCCGCCTGTCTCGGCTGAATAATCAGGCGAACGGTTCGGTAGCCGAAATTGCTGGCAGGGTGCTCCACCCTGGTTTCAGTAATGTTCAGCCGTGCCTGTAATTCAGGGGAAATATCGATCTTGAAATTATCTTCGGCATATGCGGTTGAGAATCCGGCCATGAAAATGAAAAGGGTGAAAATAAGTCGTTTGAACATAAATGGCCTCGGTTTTTCGTTGTAAAGGTTAATCGTTTTTAATCCCGAATATCTCCCGTCTCCTATACACGATCGTCAATTATTTAGAAATCATTAAATGAGACATAAGAAAACTTTTTGCAATACGAATCGCCGGGCCCGTCCTGCCCCCGACATTCTTGGGCAAACGGTAAAGGGGTCAGCCTGAAGAGAGTTAACCCCTTATATTTAATCGAAATTTACGGTTAAATCGAGTCCGGTTGCCGGAGTGGGCGGTATGCGCCTCCGATTTTAAATTGTTGGAAGTCAGATTGTTTCGTAAGCATAAAAACCCCTTTTTGAATATATCAGCCCGAGGCGGATTTGGCTGGATTCGCCTCGGCTGCCGGCGATACGCGCCACAAACAAAAACGATCCCCCCTTGACAGATTGGAAGACGCGAATTAATGTGAAAACACATTATTTAAATGTTTCGATTTAACATGGCATAGATCCACCAAAAATAGATAACAAAAGGAATATGTTATGACGAGAACCGGGAAGACGAAAATGCAGGTAACGTTACAGTTAAATCCCGAGTTTGTGGAAAAAGTAGATAAAATGGCAGAAAGCCTTGGAATGCCAAGAAGCCAGGTCATGCGGAATTTAATGATGAATGGATACGATGATGCTGTAATTCTACAAAAGGCCGGTCTGTTCACTGCCTATAAGCTAGGCGAAAAGGTAGTTAGGAAAATTAAAAATGGCCTGGTGTCTGGGAAATACAGTCTGGACCAGGACGGTGAACTTAAGATAGATGCAAAGGCTGATCAACCCCAGAAGGGAGCCAAAAACGAAGGCATATCCCTGAGAAGGCCCGATCGGATTGGCCGATTACTTTAAAAACCAAAAAAGAAAGACCTCGTTCACGTAGCGCCCTGGCGGTGGCAAACGGGAAGCCGGGGCCATTTAGGTAAATTTTGAATCTATTTGGGATCCGAAGCGGGTGCTAGCTTGCCAAAAAGCCAACAGGAAGTCTCTACTAGCAAGGGGACTGTTTTTCGGGAAGGTTACATATTGGCAACACTCCTCGGTTCAGAGACCCTAGCATAGGTGCAGTTTTAACGTATATGTGATATTAGCAAGATAATCCAAGATAAACACTGCTTTTACTGATTCATCCTGTATCTATATATTGCGATTGAGGCCTAGCAGCTGAAGGAAGGCGCCCCATGAGTTCATTCGATGATTTTAAAAACAAAGGTTGCAGCGACATAACCCCGAAACCGCAGGTTCTCGGTTTCGGGGGCAGTCCTCGGAAAGGTGGCAATTCGGACGTACTTTTAAAGCAGATACTGAAAGGGGTTACGGAAAGCAGAACCACGGCAACTAAAATAGCATTACACGACTATCAATATTAGCCTTGTATCGGCTGCGAACAGTGCAGAAAGGCCAGGATCTGTACCGGATTGAATGACGGGATGTCTCTCCTTTACCCGAAAATTATCGAATCCCGGGGTCTGGTTCTCGTATCACCGACCCACAACTATAATGTTACAGCATGGATGAAAGCCTTTATTGATCGCGTGTACTGCTTCTATAACTTTGATAACAGGCGTCCCCGGCGTTGGTCGAGTCAACTGGCCGGGCAGGGGCGGAAAGCTGTCCTGGCAGCTGTTTGTGAGCAGGAAGAGATAGCCGATATGGGTTTTACCCTAGATGCCATGCGCCTGCCTCTGGAAGCTTTGGGCTATGAAATAATTGGAGAATTGCCGGTCCTGGCACTCTTTGACAGGGGAAAAGTAAAAGAGGAAAGTGAAATATTATTGAAAGCTTCGAAGCTGGGATCAGATCTGGCAAAATCTCTGTAAGAATAAGCCAGTTTAATATACCAGCAGTTCTTTCTTTTCCGCAGACAGAGGTTGGACAACCCCGCTAAAATTTAGCCAGCTTTGCCAAAGAACCCATTACCGGCTTCAAAGTCAAATTCAACTCACGCGCAATTGCCCAGTAAAGAATTGTATCCGCAGCAATGATTGGGCGCTTGGTTTCAAGTTCCATGGAGGTAAGAATATCCAGCGTTCTTGTTCCGGCACCCGTCACGACAATTGCCTCGGCATCTGGAGAGGCTTTCGCAACGGCAAGAATTGACCGACTGGCGAGTTCAGACGTCATTGACCAGCCGTAATCTTCCATCTTTGCGTCAGGTTTGGTCAGCCCCTGATCAGATAGCGTTGAAACATGGATTGCATCAAAACCGCACATCCTCAAAAAGGCTGCAAAAGCATCACGCCAATCGCTTTCATAGTAGGTGCAGTTGACGGCAACTTTTTTTACACCCAGTGAATTGAGCCCATCGACTATGGCAAGACCGGTCATGACGGCTGCTATATTGCCTGTTGCAGACATGGATTCACACCGCGAACGGGCTTCTGATTCTGACCCCGCGCGGGCCCATGCAAAAGGGCTTCCCACCTGTGCCACCAGATCACATCCCATTGCCTTCAGGCTTCGCGTACAGAGATTGAGTTCGTCCTGAACGACTGCAATGCTTTTAAGGCGATAATCAAATTCAGGCAAGAGAAGCGGTGCCTGCTGGGCCCGGACCTTTTCTTCTACAACGGTGGGAAATTCCGCAGGGGCCGGATCAAACCAGGCCGGCGCACTGACAAAGCCAATGGTAGGTATGCACTTCATAATTTAAATATTCGCGGGTATTCATCCCCGGCTGTTACCCGGCCTCTCCTTCTCTGGCGGCGTTCTGGCCGGCAATGCGGCCGAATATGACCCCCTCGGTAAGGGCGCAACTGCCCAACCGGCTGGCACCGTGCACACCGCCGCATACTTCACCGGCGGCGAAAAGGTGTTCGATGGGACGGCCATCGAGGTTGAGTACCTGGGCATCCGCATTGATCCCCAGACCACCGGGCGTATAGTGGACTTTAGGCCAAAGCCGAATGGCATAGAAAGGCGGACGGTCAATGGGTTGGCCATCTTTCAGCAACTTGCCGAACCCGTCCTGTTCGCCCCTTTCAACACACTGGTTGTAATGCGCCACCGTGGCTTCCAATTGAAGGGCCGGTATGTTGTAGGCAGCCGCGAGATCGGCCAGTTTATCAAACGGTTTGACCTTTCCGCTCTCTAAACAGGGCGTCAGACTGAGAAGTGCCTTGCGAGCACCCCGGTCGTCCACAACGCCCACACAGACATGTTCCGTTTTTAAAATGGCGTCGCTGCGCTGCCGGCGGTCTGCCCATTCGTTCACAATCCGGCAACCGGTAGCGGGATCGACCAGAATACCGTTTGGATAAACGCTGTAAGCGGCAAAACTGGCCCCGCGTCCGTAGCCGGATTCATCGGCGCAGCCCCACGGCCCGAGTTGGATCCAGGAAAGATGCACCGGAGCAGCGGCGATCTTCAAAGCCGCCAGCAGGCCTTCCGCCGTGGCCCCCCGGTGGTTGGTTGACCCGATGGTTTCATTCAGGAGAGGGTTCTGGAGTGTACGGAAATGAACGTCATTGCCGAACCCGCCTGTGGCCAGAATAACGGCCCGCCGGGCACGGATAGTCTTCGGAGTTCCGCTCTCTTTTTTGCCGAACCGGTAGCCGGACTGGATTTGGGCGCCGCTGACCACGCCATCGCTGTCGACGATCAGACGGCTCAAAAGGCATTGAGTACGAATGGTCACACCCAATTTTGCCAACCGGGCCTGCTGCGCATTGGTGATATCCTTCCCGGAATGGCTCCGGGTGGTGAGGCAGCGAGCCACCGAGTGCCCCCCGAAACGGTCCAGGCGATCCAGGTATGTTACCCCCAGATCATGCATGGTCCAGTCGACGGCCTCCGCAGCCCTGTCCGCCACAATCCTGACCAGGTCTGGATGGTTGAGTCCCAGGCCGGCCCGCAGAATGTCCTGGTAGAACAACTCGGTTGAATCCTCCACGCCCAATTGTTGCTGGAGAGAATTGCCCGGTGCGGCCAGGCCGCCGTCGCTGAGGCGGGTGTTCCCACCGATCACTTTCATCTTTTCAAGTACGATGACGTCGGCACCGGCCTGGCGGGCTTCTATGGCGGCGGAAAGGCCGGCGATGCCACTGCCGACGATGAGCACATCCGTTTGTTCATCCCAGGTCATGTGCGGCCTCAGGTCTTTCTCGGTGTGGCCATGGCATAGGTGAGACGATCGATAATGATGGCCATAAATACGATGCAGAGCCCGGCTTCAAACCCCCTGCCGATCTCGATCCGGTTAATGGCCAGCAGAACCTCGAAGCCCAGCCCCTTGGCACCAATCATAGAGGCAATGACCACCATGGCCAGCGCCATCATGGTGGTCTGGTTAACACCGACCATGATGGTCGGCCGCGCCAGGGGAAGCTGCACTTTAAAAAGGGTCTGCCAGTAACTGGAACCGAAAGCATGGGCAGCCTCCACCACGCTGGGCGATACTTCCCGGATGCCCACGTTGGTCAGCCGGATCACCGGCGGGACGGCGTATATGATGGTGGCAAACAAAGCCGGCACTTTCCCCAGTCCGAAGAGCATCAGGGCCGGAATCAGGTAGACAAAACTCGGCATGGTCTGCATGCCGTCCAACAGCGGCTTGGTGATCGACTCGAATGTGTCGCTGGTGGCCATAATAATACCAATGGGAATTCCTATGGCCAGAGAAACGATCACCGCTGAAGTGACCAGTGAAAGGGTGCGCATGGACAGCTCCCAATAACCCAGGGTCCCCATAAAGAGCAGCATACCGGCCATAATCAAACCGGACCACCATTTCCCCATCAACCGCCATCCCAAAAGGCCGGTGCCGATCACCAGAACCGGCCACGGCAACCATAGAAAAAACTTTTCCACAATCAGCATAAATTGTAAAATAGCCGACCCAAGCGCATCAAAAAAACCGGCAAAATTGATGAGCACCCAGTCCATGGCCGTTTCAATCCACACATCCAGTGGAATTTGTATCGTTTCGGGAAACTTCATTTCACTTTCGCTTTCTACACCAAAGGTTCTACTACATTGCCGCTTTCACTTTTGCCGCCACTGCCGGAGTGACCCACTGCGTCCACAGGCTTTCATACGTTTTAAGAAACCACATGGCGCCATCTGCGGCTTTACCCTTGGTATCGCGCATGTTGGCCAGGAATTTGTTGTTGATATCCAGGGTAGTTTCGTATTTTTTTAGAAACGCAACCACGTCCGGAGCCCACTTGGGCAGATTCTTGTGGACAATGATATCACATTTGACGGCCG
>CAZYGG010000043.1:0-34104 GCA_964647585.1 uncultured Desulfobacterales bacterium | reverse complement strand
TATAACCCCAATTGGATTGCAAGTGGAAAAATGACTTTTTCAACAGCCTGCTAAAACTCATTGATAATAAAATCTCACGCTATCTAAAAAACCAGCAGGCGATTCTCAAGGATGAGTATGGTGAAATTTTTCTTACAAATAAATTTGGTGCACTGGTTGCATCAACTGCAAAACTGTCAACTTTCGCACATGGGCATAAATACTGGTGGTTAGGGTCTTATAATGATGGGGCCGGGACAGTATTTTTTGATGACCGCGGGTATGATGATAGTGTTGGCGGATATGTCTTGGGACTTGTTATTCCTATCAGAGAAGGCACTGAAATAATCGGCATATTAAAATGTAACCTTAGTATCCTCAACAGTGTCGGCGACTTGATATCAGGCGCTGAGGATAAATTACTTGGAAAATTCAAACTGACCCGCTCTGGCGGAATGGTTGTCTTTGAGGAAGGCCATGAACCATTAAGCACACAGATTCATGAGGATATATTTAGTAAATTGAAAACGGGAAGCACAGAAACTCTCATTCTCAACGATTCTGGGGAAAAGTACCTTGTTGGGTTATCGCCAATTAAACTGACCCAAGCAGAAGAAGGATATGGTTTTGGAGGAACCTTTGAATCTATTGACCATAAAAAAGGCAACACAGGCGAGTTATGGTATGTTATTTGTTATCGGAAAGTGAGCGTAGCGACAGCACAGATCAGTGAATCGTTTAGGTCGATTGTTCTCATAAGCACAGCCATAATTATAATTTTAGCGGTAGTCTCACAACTGTTCGGCCGGAAGATCGCTAATCCTATTGGGATTATAGGTCGGGCAACTGAAAAGATTGGAAAAGGAAATTTTGACCACAGAATTGAGATGAAACGAAATGATGAATTTAGTAAATTGGCAAACTCATTCAACGCAATGGTACATAAGCTTCAACAGACCACCACATCTAACCTGGAACTGGATCAAAAAGTCAAAGCAAGGACAATGGAACTTGAGAAGGCGGTTTATGTCGCTGAAACCGCAACCCGTGTTAAAGGCGAGTTTCTTGCCAACATGAGCCACGAGATCCGTACGCCCATGAACGCCATCATCGGCCTGACCCATCTGGCCTTAAAGACCGACCTGACCGCACAACAAGTCGACTATCTGGAGAAGATCAACGGATCTGCCAAATCCCTACTCGGCATTATCAATGACATTCTCGATTTTAGCAAGATCGAGTCCGGCAAGCTGGATATCGAATTGATCAATTTCGACCTGGATGACGTCTTGAGTAATGTTGCTAACATAATCGGCCTGAAAGCCGAGAAGAAAGGTCTCGAAGTGTTATTTTCGTTAGACCATGGACTTCACATGCAGTTGATCGGTGACCCGTTACGCTTGGGTCAGGTTCTGCTCAACCTGGGGAACAACGCCGTCAAGTTCTCCCAGAGCGGAAAGATCGTTTTTTCAGTCGAGAATCTGGACGAACAGCCCAACAAGGTTGTGCTCAAGTTTTCAGTGAAGGATACCGGAATCGGAATCAATAAGGCACAGATGGTAAAGATTTTCGAGGGATTTCAGCAGGCCGACAGTACCACGACCCGAACTCACGGCGGCACGGGTCTCGGGCTGACGATCAGCAAAAATTTTGTAGAGTTGATGGGCGGCGAGATCGGGGTTGAAAGCCAACCGGGTAAGGGCAGCACGTTTTCTTTTACTCTGCCATTTAGATACCAAACAGATAAAACTAAAAAATATCGATTACCTAATTCCGATCTCGATGGGATGCGGATTCTGTTGGTTGACGGCAATGAGGTATCAAAAAATAACATGCAGAATTTTCTGGCTTATTATCCATTTAAAGTCGCGTGCGCAGACTCTGCAGAAATGGCAATACAGGAGCTCAGCAAAGTTCATAATTCAGGCGATGTACCCTACGGACTAGTCCTTATTGATTCTAACCTTGCGGGAGCAGACAGTATTGAATTGGGTATTCGGATCAGACAGACTCCAACGTTTTCTGACCTGCCGATTATTATCATCGCATCCTGTAATAGCTCGGACATTGAAAACCAGGTGGTCGAGGCCGGACTGAATATAGCTTTATGCAAGCCGGTGCTATTCTCCAGACTCTATGAAGCCATCCTGAAGGTTTTCGGATATGCCCCCGAACACCACTTGGAACGCCTAGATAATGTTTGTGAAATGCAGGATTCGAAAAATATTCAAGGCGCACGAATTCTTTTGGTGGAGGACAACGAGATCAACCAACAGATAGCCAGGGAAATGCTGGAGCATGCGGGAATAGTGGTCACCACAGCCGACAATGGCAAGAAAGCCGTAGAAAATATTCAACTGAACGAGTACGACCTGGTACTGATGGACATTCAAATGCCGGTGATGGATGGATATGAAGCAAGCCAGAAAATCCGCGAATTAGAGTCCGCTGCGCAATCGTCAATTCCGATTATCGCTATGACCGCCCACGCCATGGTAGAGCATCGGGAAAAGAGTCTCCTGGCCGGTATGAACGACCACCTATCCAAGCCCATTGATTCGACTGCTCTTTTTTCTACACTATCAAGGTGGATTCCGGAAAAGAGCAAAAAGCAGAGCGTCGGGAGAGATGCAAAGGTTTCTGTTTCAAAGGTCAAACAAGCTGAAACAGATCTCCCTGATGCCCTTCCTGGGATAGATATCCAGGAAAGTTTAGCGAGGTTCGGGGGCAACAAAAGCTTGTATGCCAAGATCTTGACCAGATTTCCCGATAGTCAGAAGAATACGGTTGAAAATATAATATCCTCCCTGGAAGCAGGTGACAGGGAAACGGCACTCCACCACGCCCACACTCTAAAAGGCATTTCCGGAAATATTGGCGCCAGCGAGCTTCAAAAATCGGCAGAGGACCTGGAAAACGCCATAAATGCAGAAAAGAAAGACTTGAAAGATCTCATCTCCAATGTTTCGGATAAACTGGAAAAGACACTTTCTGGTATCGCCCAACTTGAGCAAAACCAAACAGAGGGACTATCCGCCGAAACAATATCTGTAGATGTGATTGACATCCAGAAAGTCACGCTCCTATTTGATGAACTTAAAACACTGCTTGAGGAGGATAACACGGCAGCGATGAAAAAAATGGGGCAGGTTAAGGAAGCCTTAATGGGCTCATTATTGCAGGATGAGTTTACCGCCATTAAGGAAGCCTTAGAAAAATATGATTTCGAAAAAGCTTTGCGGGAATGCTCCCGGATTCGTAAAATATTTAATAAAGTTTAAAATTCCCTTGAAAGTTAAAAATGAAAGGGAACCTGATGAATACCACTATAGTAAAACAGGCGATTCTTGTTGTTGGCGACAATCCCGACAACATCGATATACTCGATGGAAAGGAAGCCGTTTTAGTTTTACCCTGCCACTTCTGTCTTCTGAATAATCTGGGGGTTTTCTAATGACTGACAAGCCAACTTATAAAGAATTGAAACAAAGGATCAGGGAACTTGAACGTGAAGCCAATAAAAGCAAACAAATGGAATTGGCCTTGATTGAGAGTCTTGAGGAAGTTTCGGCGATCTATGATACTGCTTCTCTGATAATGTTTCTTGTTGATCAAGATAGGCGCGTGAGGAAAATAGGTAAGGCTGGAAAAATATTTGCTTGGCGATCTGGAGAAGAGGTATTAGGGCATCGGGTAGGAGAAGTACTGCGCTGTATCCATCATTTGGATGATATCAAAGGTTGCGGTTTTGGTCCAGCTTGTGGAACTTGTGTCGTTCAGCGACTAATTATAGATACTTTAGAAACAGGGAAACGCCATCGAAATATTGAAACTACGCATTCGTTTCTGGATGACGAGGTTAATGAAAGAACTCTGCTTATCTCAACAGACTTATTGGATCTCCCGGACAAAAAGGTACTTGTCTGTATAGAAGATATTTCAAAGAGCAAGCAGGCTGAAGTGGTAATAGAAAATTTTTTTGACTTACCGATGAACTTACACATAATCGCAGGATTTGACGGCGCAATAAAAAGAGTAAACAAGGGGTGGGAAACTTTACTGGGTCATTCAAAAGTTGAACTTGAAAGCACACCTTTTTATGAACTTGTACATCCAGATGATTTGGTTTCTACGAAAAAAGAGATGAGAAAACTTGAGCAAGGTGAGACCACTTTCTATTTTGAAAACCGATATAGATGTAAAGATGGTACTTACCGTTGGCTGGCATGGTCGGCTATCTCTTCGTTGAAAGATCAACTCTTTTACGCAGTGGCTATTGATATCACAGAGCGTAAGGAAGCTGAGGACAGCTTAGAGCGAAGTGGAAAAAGGTATCGCCGTTTGGTTGAAGGGAGCCCTGATTTAATCTATTCTTATTCAACGACGAAGGGAGGGATTTTTTACTCCCAAAATATTCAATCAGTTCTTGGCTACCCTGTTTCATATTTTCTTAAAAACCCATATCTGTGGCATGACTCTGTTCATCAAGATGATGTAAATCGAGTGGACACCGCTATAAAAGAATTCCAAGATGGGGAAATGTTTAATGTTGAGTATCGAATCAAGGATTCTAATGGTGATTGGCATTGGTTTTTAGACAGATCAATAGGAAGAATGGTTGTGAATGACGAAATTATTATTGAGGGCGTTGCTACCGATATAACCGATCGCAAGCAAGCCGAGGTGGCGCTGCAGAAAAGTGAGGAAAAGTATCGAATAGTTACTGAAAACTCTCAAACTGGCATTTACATTCACCAGGATGAAAAAATTATATATGTTAACAACAAATTTGCCGAATTACATGGTTATACGGTTCAAGAATTATTGAATACAAACTACTTTGAACTCTTCCACCCCGACGATAAAGAGCTTGTCATGAGACTAAAATCAAAAAGATTACGTGGGGAATATGCCCCTCAGTACTACGAGAGTCGGAAGGTTAAAAAAGATGGCGGGATCTTATGGTGTCAAACTAATTCTGTCCTTATCGATTATCTTGGGAAGCCAGCGATAATGGGAAACCTTGTTGATGTTACCGAGTGCAAACTTGCAGTGGAGGCGCTGCGGGAAAGCGAAGAAAAGTATCGAACAGTTCTCGAAGGAATTCCTGATCCTGTTATTGCCTATGACACTGAGGGTAAGGTGCTCTACCTTAATCCTGCTTTCACTCGCGTTTTCGGATGGTCTTCCCAGGAGCGTTTCGGGGAAAAAATGGATATATTCGTACCCGGTGAGTCGCAGCATGTAACCAAGATGATGATTGATAAAATTAAAGCTGGAGAAGAATTTTCTGGCTTAGAAAGCAAGAGGTTTACAAAGGACGGAAGCATTATTGATGTCAGTATAAGCGCGTCTGTTTATCGGGATGCAGCCGGGAATCCGATCGGCACCATTGTCAACTTACGAGATATTACTGAACACAAACGATTGGCCGAATTAATAATTGCCAAAGAACATGCTGAGACGGCCAGCCTAGCCAAAAGCGAATTCCTGGGAAATATTAGTCATGAACTGCGTTCACCGCTTAACATTATCAACGGTATGATATACCTTTGTCTTCAAACCGAATTGACGGAACAGCAAAAGGGTTACCTGCAAAAGCTTGAAAAGGCAGGTTGCTCCCTCTTGATGTTGATCAACGATCTTCTTGATTTCTCTATGATTGAGGAGGGTGATTTAAAGATTGAACCAACCCCATTTTACTTGGAGAGCTTTCTGGGGGAACTCAAGGGTAGATATTCTCCCATTGCCCGAAAGAAAAATATTGATTTAGATATCTCCATTAGCTCAGAAGTTCCGGTAACGGTATTTGGTGATGCCCGGCGGTTACGTCAGATTCTATCCAATCTTCTCGACAATGCCATCAAGTTTACTAAAAAAGGCAGGGTAGCCATGCGGATCGATCGTGAATCGTCCGACGAACATCTGACCCTTTGCTTTGCAATCGAAGACACAGGTATCGGCATTATGCAGGATCAAGTGGGACAACTGTTCAAACCGTTCACTCAAATTGACGGATCAACAACTCGAAAGTATGGCGGCACCGGTCTCGGCCTTTCACTCACCAAACGGCTGGTTGAAATGATGGGGGGAACCATCAGCGTAGAAAGTGAGAAAGGCAAAGGAAGCACATTTAGCTTTACCGCCGTTTTTGAAGTTGTTTCGAAAGATTTGACAACAGATTTGGAAGGTGTCGCAGAGATTGAAACGACGGACACATCGAAAACAGCCGAGATGGGGGCAGATGCCATAGAGCCGCTTGACATGGCGAACATAACGCAAAAAATAGCTGAACTGTCTGTTCTCATAGGAGATAGCGATACCCGGGCGGTGAAAAAAATTATGGAAATCAAGAATGAACTGAAAATACCGGGCATAAGAGAAGAGGTAGCCATGCTTGAGAATGCTTTGGCAGAATATGACTTTGAAGAAGCCATGGCGGCTTTAAATCTAATAATGGGTCAGATAGAGATGCAGTCAAAATAATTTTTTCAAGCAGTGAACTGATAATCAAATTTATCAACCTATTCATCACCGAGATAGAGCTGGGGTGACATAATTTCGGAAGATTAGGTCGATCCATGCAGAAAGGCACATTCTATAGATTGAATATATACAAAATAAATCTGTACTGGGCTCCGATTGCGCTTTCTGCTATATACATGCAGTTTCTATGACCTTGTGATATGCGAATCATATCTGTTTTTAAATATTCGCTATAGGGTCATTCATCTTCTTCCCATCGGTTATAGACAATTAACATCAGCCGTTGCTTGCCAAACCACAGCGTTTTAGTAATAGGCCCGGCCATCGGCACCCTTCCAAGGACAAGGAACCCACCTGACACGTCCCTTTTTTTCAATTTCTCCCTGAAACCGGCTTGGACAAAAACAAATTGGGTGCTTTTTCAAACATCAGGCTACCCTTTCGCGCCCAATATTAAATACTGAAATCATTCATAAAAATATTTTCTTATTTTTTTATCCGCTTTGTGTTAGAATTCAACCGCTTTACACAGGAGGTACATGCCACTGGCACTACGTGTCGGTGGCAATGTAAATTGGGGGCGTTTCATGAAATCCGCGAATCAATTGACCGCGCGGGAACGGGATTTTTTCAATCTGGTTTTCCAGGCCGGAATCACCAATCCTTTCAGCGACGAACGCGCTGAAATCGATCTGAAAATTGGCGGCCTGTTTCCAGAAGTCTCCCAGCCCGATCGGATCGAAAAAACCATAAACGAAGTCCAAAACCGCATCACATCGCTTGAGAAAAAACGGCTGGCGGATCTCTCCCTGTTCACCGGGGATGATCGCCGCCTGGTCCGGTCCGTGTTCCTGTTTGAATTCTTTTATAAATTTCGCCGGAAATTCGATCAGCTCATTCAAGACCAGATCAAGGCCGGTGACGCGCCGGTTAAGGTACCCTTTTTTACCGACGCGTTTACCCTCATGCTGAGCCGGGGGTTTTCCATAACTGACGTGCAGCGTTATTTTGCCCTGTGCTACCAGCTCCGCAGGGGCTTCTTTTTCATCAAACACAGCCTGGTGGGCAAAAGCAACACAATGAAGCAGCTGCGCCGGAACCTGTGGCAAAATGTCTTTACGCACAACCTGGACCTTTATAACCATTACCTGTGGAACCGGCTGGAAGACTTCTCCACCCTGGTCCTGGGGGAAACCGGCACGGGCAAAGGCACCGCCGCAATGGCTATCGGCCGCTCGGGTTTTATCCCTTTCAACGAACGCAAAAAAACATTCGTGGAGAGCTTTACACGCTCTTTTATCTCCCTGAACCTTTCCCAGTATCCGGAAACACTCATTGAATCCGAACTCTTCGGTCACAAGAAAGGGGCCTTTACCGGGGCGGTCAAAGATCACAGAGGTGTTTTTAGCCGTTGCAGTCCTTACGGGGCCATCCTGCTGGATGAAATCGGCGAGGTCTCGATCCGCGTACAGATAAAACTTCTGGAAGTCCTCCAGGAAAGAACTTTTTCGCCGGTGGGCAGCCACGCCACCGACCGCTTCCAGGGGCGGGTCATCGCCGCCACCAACCGTTCTTTAAGCGACATCCGCAGCAAGGATGTATTCCGGGACGATTTCTTCTACCGGCTGAGTTCCGATATTATTACCGTACCGCCCTTGCGGCAGCGGATTGAGGAAGATCCTGATGAGTTGAAAGACCTGGTGGTGTTTACCGTCAAAAAGATGGTGGGCAAGCCGTATCCGGAACTGGTCGAACTGGTGCTTGAAGTCATCGAAAAACAACTGGGCAAGGATTATCCCTGGCCGGGGAATGTGCGGGAACTTGAACAGTGCATTCGCCGGGTCATGCTGAAAAGAGATTACCGGGGTGACCACAAACCCCTGAACGGGGACCTGGCCGCTATTTTGGCGGAGGGTATCTCCCGGGGGGAATTGGATGCCCAAAACCTGCTTTCCGGCTATTGTAAAATGCTGTACCGGCGGCATGGCACCTTTGAAGAAGTCGCCCGACGGACCCACCTGGACCGGCGCACAGTAAAAAAGTATATCAACGAATGGACCAACCCGGAAGAAGATGTATGAAGGCCGTCATCGTAGCAAACGGTATCCCCACTGATCCTGCCGCTGATCGGCACTACGCGCTGGGAGGTGACCTCGTTATTGCCGCGGATGGCGGTGCCGCTTATTGCCGCAGTCTGGACCTGCGCCCGGACATTATTATTGGCGACATGGATTCGATTGACCCTGACCCGGCCCGGGCGACAGCTTCCCGAGAAACGGAAATTATCCGCCACCCGCCCCGAAAAGATGCCACGGACCTGGAGCTTGCCATCCGGCTGGCTATCGAAAGAGGCGCCGGCAGCATTGTTATCCTGGGGGCTTTGGGGGGACGCTGGGACATGTCCCTCGGCAACCTGTTTCTTCTGGCCCTGCCGGAACTTGCGGGCATTCCAGTGACACTGGTAGACGGTCGCCAGGAAATTGTCCTTTTGACCGGCAAAACCACTGCCTTCTTTTCCGGGAAACCCGGTGACACCCTCTCATTGATCCCCATCGGCGAAAATATCGCGGGGATCAACCTGGAAGGCCTGGAATATCCCCTGGTAAACGAAACGCTGGCATTTGGTTCATCGCGGGGTATCAGCAATGTCCTGTTGGGCGAAAAAGCCTCCGTATCATTGGAAAGCGGTACCCTGATCTGTGTACTAATTCATGCCTGAATAAAATCAGGCGGTTTTACGAGTTCATCAATCTTCAGCCTTCAACCTTCTACCGCTCACCTTATACCGCCAGATCCATCTCACCTGCCGCGAACAGGTGCTCCTCATCGTAGAGTTTGAAACGGCAACCGGTCCCGGTAGCCTGGAGGCCGGCCTTGAGGGTAGTGACGGTTCGGTCGATTTCCTTCTTGTATTGAATCTTTATACCCACAATCCGTTTACGGTGGTCCCGCGAGCGGACCGCCAGGGTTTCCAGGTAGTCCAGGTAGACAGCGTTGTTTACGTGGTTGAGCGGGTCGAAATCGCTGTGGCGTACGCCAAGTTCGGTTTCGAATTCGGGCGTGAAATCCCCCTGCGGCTTCCAGGTTTCGATGGTGCTTTCCAGGGCCTTGTCACCTTCGCTGGAGTAGACTTCACCGGTCTCGGCCGGCACCCGGGTCAGCCGCTTTTTGTGGATGTCAAAATAGAGCCACAGGCTGGAGGCGGATGCCAGCGTCTCTTCACCGGCCTGGACACGGAAATCACGAAAGGCTTTGAACCCCTTACTCTTTCGGTGCCAGGTCACCACGCTGATCTCCTCGCGCAGTTGCGGGTAACGGTAGATCTCCGCTTCCAGAGCATTCAGGATCCAGACTTCACCCCGGTCCAGCAGGGTTTGCGTATCGTAACCGACCTTCTCCGAGTGAAGGACCGCCGCCTCCTGGATCAGTTTGAAAAAGGCGCCCAGGTTCTGGTTGAAATCCACGTCCACTTCCGCGTAATCGATTTTTCTTCTCAGTGTGACTTTCATCAGGATTTCCCCCTGACCTGTCCTTTTATACAGGCCGTAATTCTCACCGCCAGGCTGAGGTACTGCCCGGCTTCCGTAAACATAAGTTTTTTGTGCACCATCTCGTCCAGGAAACTTTTAATTTGCCGTTGTGAAAAACGCGGATGCTGTTTTGCGATAACTGGAAGCGACTGCCTCTGCTGGCAAAAAAGATAGATCTCCCTGGATGAACCGGCCAGCCGGTGGTTGTGTGTTTGGCCGTCGGTGCTTTTTTCCCGGATAATGATAAAATCGCCGCCGTCGCGGTATCCCAGCACCGGCAGCTCCGGGTTCTGCTGCTGGCGCGCGCTGTAGTCCGATTCCCACTGTTTGATGCGCCGCATGACCGGCTTCCAGAGTTTTTTCTGTCGGACGCGATCTCCACGGTAAGCCTGGATCACCTGAGGCACTTTCCGGCTGATGTCCTCGGGGAACAGGGCTTTATAGTGGGGGTGGTTGAAATGGGTCTTAATGCCAAAGGCGGCCCCATTACTACAAACCGGACTGCCGAGCCCGAGCCAGAACCGCACTGGCTTTAGGGGCCGGTAAATAGCAGCGAACTCAATGGCCTGCAGGGTCTCGACCACATCCACCTGGTGGGAGCCGGGAAATTCTACGATCAGGTTGGACCGGTTTTCAATACCGAGTTCCTCGCAGTGCTTCATAACTTCTAAATTTTCAATGGCCGTGGTCCCTTTGTGCAGTTTTTTCAGCATCCGGGAACTGAGCGCCTCGATCCCGATCTGGACTTTCTCAAGCCCGGCCTGCCGCATGGCTGTCAGGCTTTTGAAATTGGTTGCCGCTCTGATTTCACCAAAGAAAGCAAAGTCGTGACCGGTTGCGGCCAGAGCGCTGAAAATCTCACACGCAGATTTCACCGGCAGAGCGTTGTCCATAAACGCGAAGTTTACCAGTTGATATCTTTTTCTGAGGCTGTCCAATTCGGAGATTACTTGGGCTGGCTTTTTGGTCCGGTAGCCGCTCCACTGGGTATTCAGGTTGCAGAAAGCACACCCCCGGCCGCCGCTTTTCAGTCTCCTCTGCCACCAGCACCCCCGGGACATTTCGACGGGCAGTACCGGAAAAAAACGCTTTGCGGGTTCCAGGGAACGGAGCTGCCCAAAATAGTCGTCATAATCCGGCACCGGCAAGCCATCCAGTGACCTGAGCTGGTCGAACCGCCCGGAACCTGAGGTTTCCGGATCACCGGACTCCAGGATAGCAGGGGATCCGGCAACCGCCTGTTCGGGATTGGCCCGCAGGTTCTGAATCATCGCGGACAGAGGTTTTTCACCCTCACCCTTGACAACCGCATCGATCCAGGGAAAAGCGGATACGCTTGCCCGGCCTGACGCCCCCGCCACGCCGGGTCCGCCGACGACGATCTTGAGGCCGGGGCACCGGCGCTTAATTTCCCGCGTCAGATAGAGCGTGGCAGTAAGCTGGCACAGGGAAATGGTAGCGCCTGCGACCAGGTATGCCGCCCAGTCGATGCCGGCAATGAAATGGTCGACCGCGTCGCCGGCGGTTTTGACAAGCTGCCTGAAATTGATATGTGCGGCGGCGGCCAGCCGGCCGGCTTCTTTCTGGAATACGGCCCGGGCTGTCTCGGCTTTTTCAGGGTAAAGCAAAGCGGCAAAGACCGGCTCGGCCAGCCAGGTGCGCTCGGAAATGGCGGCGTACCGCGTATACCCGATCCGGGCGGCAACCGGCAGGTAGAGATGAAACGCGTCAACGTTAAGGTCCGGCTGGGTCTTTGTCAGGTAAGCCTTGAGGGTGCCAAGCTGAATGGAGGGCCGGTTGTAGATCGGCCAGGGCGCTGCCAGGAGGGCAACCGTATTCATCCGGTTTCGTTTCATCTGTCCGTCCAACTACCCCCTTCTCTGTATCCGGTAGATCACACTCCTGCAATGATACCAAATGATGAAATGTTTAGATAAAAAGTGATACTCCATCAGAGTTGGTTAACCTTCATTGCGGTTTTGACCTTCCCCTTTAAGAGGCGCCGAGCATCGCAGGAAAGGGCGAAGGCAGCGAAGTGCTGTTTGAGCGCAGCGAGTTGCGCTGAGCGCGCCCTTTCCGAGAAGCGCAGGGCAGCCCGCAGGGCCGCGTCTTATGGGCGTTTTCTTTTGGTTCTGTTTTCTTTCACGCGAAAGAAAATGAACAAAATGATGCATAATACCAGATTATTACAAGCTTAGTAGCAATCAACACTAACAGGCAGATTTCTATCTGGAGCGGTAATACCTCTCCGGGTCCTTAACCGAAGGTGGTGGGTTTAGCTCAGAACTAAAACTGCCCGGCCCCTTCCGGCCCCGCGTCGCTATCCACATGAAACAGGGTCGCCCCCACCGGCGCAAAACTCAAGAATAACATATTCATGATCGGTATTAAAAACCAGAGGCCGAAACCCGTATGGAACCCAATGTGCTTTAAGAGGTAGGCAAACCGGTCCTTGAACGGCAGCATGCGCCTGGCCGGGACCAGATCGGTATTATCCCAGGCCAGAAAAATCGCCGCAGCCAGGGAAGAAACCACCGTCACTATCGGACCCAGAGGGGTCAACCAGCCCACGAGCATAATGAACATGGAGATCACAAGCGGTATAATCGCCCGGGGTGTTTCCTGTTTGACGAGAAAAAACAGCTGGGTTAGCAGCGGCAGGTCAGTGGGTTCTTCAACTTTTCCGGTGAGCCGCTTTTCCGTGAAGCGGCTCATGAGGTCCATGATAAAGACGCTGAAAAGAATCTGGGTGAGAATGTAGGCAACCACCGTGGATACCCCGACCAGCAACAAAGAGACCATCCAGGAAACCAGGTGCCACAACCAGACCACCCACGCGCTTTCAGGCTTGACCCACAACATCGCCAGGATCTGTTCATGATAGGCCAGGATCAGGCCGGCACACACCACGGTCACAATCGCCACGGCCGCAAAGCGTACGAGCCCCATGAAAAGAAGTTTCGGTGTCCGCAGGCCCATCTGCAGGCCACGCCAGTTGTACCTCAGGCCTTTCAAAAATCCCATTGGAACCTCCCGTCTGGATGCAGCAGTTTACACCTGGGCAAGACAATAAGGGAAAACAGGTTGAAATGCAAATACCAGCATAGCAGCCATCTCAAAAAACGGATTATGGTTTCCCGCATAAAGTGTGCGGGATCTACGACAAATCAAGACGGCCGCGAGGATGCACCGGAGGAATACATCTATTATTGCGAGGACTTTATCCGAGCGCCCAACGCCGAAATTGGGCCAATCAGTCTTCGCTCTCCAAGCTACGCCCGACAGGAAGACTTTTTTGAGATAGCTTCTAACCATCCGCCTGTAATGTGTTCAGAACAGCCAGGTAATCGGCAGCTTGCATGGGCCGGGGGTTGCTGGCGTTGCTCCCGTTTTTCACAGAATTCTCGGCGAGCATGTCAAAGTCGGCCGGATCGGCTCCGAAACTTGCAAAACTTGGCAGCCCAACGTCCCGGGCCAGATTTTCAACAGCCGCGACCGCGTTTTCAGCACCACTGGCTGCATCCGTTCCGGGCAGGCCCATGGCCAGCGCGATCCGGGCATACTTCTCCCGGCACCAGTCCAGGTTATAGCGCATCATGGCCGGCAGGACCACGGCGTTACAGACCCCGTGCGGTGTATCGTAATACCCGCCCAGGGCTTCGGCAATGCAATGGACCGCCGCAACGTCCGCGTGGCTGAAGGCAATCCCGGCCAGGAGGCTGCCCGTGAGCATCCCCGCCCGGGCTTCCAGGTCCCGGCCGTTTTCGACAGCCGGCTGGAGATATTTAAAAATCAGCTCCACCGCGTACAGGGCCACGGCATCCGCCAGGGGTTCTGATACGGTCGCCGTAAACGCCTCGATGGCATGGGTCAGGGCATCCATACCCGTTGCGGCGGTCAGGCCGGGAGGCATCGAAACGGTCAGCTCCGGATCCACCAGGGCCACCGCCGGCCCGATTTGGGTGTGCCGGATACTGAACTTGTAGTTCTCCCGGGAATCGGTGAGAACCGAGCTGAAAGTCACCTCGCTGCCGGTACCCGCAGTGGTGGGCACAGCGATCAGGGGCAGCACGGTACCGGTAATGTTGCGACCCCTTTCAAAAAAACGGGGCGCGCCTGCATGGGTGGCGGTAATGGCAATAGCCTTGGCGCAGTCTATGGGACTGCCGCCGCCAATGGCCAGCAATCCGTCCGCATTAAAATCGCGAGCGACCCGGGTGCCCGCCTCCACGTTGTAATCTTTCGGATTCGCATCAACCTCACTGAACGTTTCAAAACAAACCCCGGCCTGGTCCAGTTGTTCACAAACCGGCGCCAAAAGACCCGCTGCCTGCACGCCCGGGTCGGTCACCAGCAGAATGCGCCGGAGATTGAACTCCGCGAGTACCTTCGGCAGTGTCCGGATAACGCCCACCCCATATTCGATGCGGGTCGGCAATTCAAAACCAAAACTGTTCTGCATCACTACCTCTTTCAGGGGAGATGCTCCCCGTTTCTGGTTGCATTTTAAAAGGGTGATCTGTAGCAGAAAAAACACCGTTTGGCAAAAGGGCTGGTAAAACTGCGGTATCCCACTGAAACTGTTTCAAACAGATCTATCGAAGCGGTCTCTGGAAATAGCCGGAAAAGGTGTCAGATCCGGTAGAGACCCCAAAGCGGATTCAATCACTTTCAATAGATTTTCGTGGCATCATCGTGGGAAATTTCGACTTCCTCCCTGTCCCCGGCCTGCCATGTAAATTCCAGGACAGTCTGTGGTCCCAGCCGGATAACGGCACCGTTGGTGAGCTGCATACCGGTTAAAGAAACGCGTTTATCGTTCACTTTCAACCCGTTCTGGCTACCGAGATCGCGGATATGGTAAGCATCGGCTTCATAGTATATTTCCGCATGTTTCCGGGAAACGGACTTGTCGGGAACATCGATATCGTTTTTAGCGGTACGCCCGATCCGGGTGGTGCCGCTGAAGGAGAACACCTTCCCGGGGGGCAGGCTGTCACTCTCCACCACGGTCAGGGTTGCCACCGTATCCGGCAAAGATGAGGGTTCTACATCGGGCATGAACATGGTCTCATCGCCGTCGTCATCCCAATCTGTTTCCGCTGGGGAGCCGGAATCGATCACACCGTGCGGGGCTCCCGATTTATCACTCTTCCGGCGCAGTGACCATGCGATGCAAACGGCAACCAGGAGCAGGAGAAGGCCGCCGACTGCGAAAAGGATTGGATTCAGCCCGCTGTCAGCCGGCTGCGGCGCCTTGACCGGTTCGGCTGCCGGCAGAGGCGGGGGCGGGGTTGGGGGTGGCGCCTTGACGGTAATGGTTATCTCGGCCGAGACGGTCTGGTTGTTTACATCGAGAACCTCGCCACGAACAATGTGGAGCCCGGCCGGGAGGCCGTCAGTGTCAAATCGAAACTCGTCAAAGGGGGCGGTTATCAATTCCTGTTTTAGCTGCGAATCCACATAATACCTGACCCGCCTGGTGGTATTGGCGGGATCGATGGTGAGCCTGAGGGTAACGGTGCCGTCTATGGGACCTGAAAAACCGGGTTTCTTGAAAGCAACCGCTGGCGGCTTGAGGACCGGCAAGGGGGGCGACCAGAATCGTTTCTCGTCCTGAATCGCTTCTTGCTGATGCCGCACTTTCACAACCAGGGAGTGTTCACCACTGGGTGTCCGGGTATTGTAACGGATGACATACTGGTTCTTCAATTGCCCGGCGATGGTTGTGAAAAAATCCGCCAGTTCATCCATCGAGGCCGCCTGCAGATAGCGCCCGCCTGTAAAACTGGCAATCCGGCCCAACTCCCGCTCGTCTACCTTGGGGCCCGCCCCGATCGTATAAACCGGCACCCGGATGGCTTTGGTCGTGGCCGCATCGATAACATCATTGGAGGTATATCGGCTGCAGGCCTGCTTGCCCTTTTCATCCTTTCCGTCCGTCAGGAGAATAATCGCCCGGCGGCCTTTCGGGATTTCCGCGGCCTTCTTTATGGCGTTATACGCGGTGTCATACAGGCAGGTGGCGGCATTGTGTCTGGCGCTGATCTGCTGTATTTCGGCGATGGCCGCCTGATGATCGGTCGTAAAATCCATTCGCAGCTGCGGCTCATTATTGAACGTGTAGAGCGCTACCCGATCGGACTGATCCAGAAGTTTAATGAATTCAACAGCCGCATTCTTAGCCGCCGCCATGGATGTCAAACCCGACTTTCCCCGGGCCTGCATGGAGCCGCTGGTGTCAATTGCCAGAATGACCGACATGGCATCCGTCGCTTTGGACACGTTCAGATCGGTAACCGGCCGGCCATCTTCGATGATGTTGAAATCCTCCACGGTCAGCCCCAGGATGGTCTTCTCATCAGCATCGGAAACCGTTACATAAACACTGACCTGGTTGGAGAGCCGGTCTGCCGCCGGGAACGCTTCGATATAGTTGAGGGTCACCTTTCCCATGGATTGCGCCACGGAGGGTGAGCAGCACCAGAAAAACACCGCCAGACAGCCAAGCAGCCCGATACCCCATCTGCTCCCGCTAAGCCTTTTTGCCATTACAGGATTCTCCCTATGGGCAACAGCCAAGTTGCATTATGTGTAACATTATACCGCAAAGGATGTGCGCAACTGAAATTTTAAACGCCTAAGATAGAAATTATAGAATAGTAATATTCACGTGTCAACCGGGAGGGTTACCGCCTGTCCGGGCGATTGGGATTCACAACACGACCGGGGTGTGGATGACTGCGATTATCTTGACCGGGATCCGAAGGCAGGGTTGCTTTAGAAAATCAACCGCCCCTTTCCCGGATACCTTTGACCACGTAGGCCTTCAATTCCGGCTCCACGTCCGCATGTTTGGTTTTGATGCTTTTGGGAACCACATCTACAATTCCATAGACCTGTTCGAACACCGGCTGGCTGATCACAATTTCGCCCGGACCGGCTCCGTCACATAACCGGGCGGCTTTATTGACGGCGTCTCCAATGATGGTATACTCAGTTCTTTGCTGGGAACCGATAAACCCGTGAATGACTTCACCCGAATGGACACTGATGCCGACCTCGAACACCGGCAGCCGCCGCGCCCGGCGTCCCTCTCCCAGCATGCGGACGGAATTTTGCATCTCAAGTGCGGCCCGTACCGCTTTTTCCCATTGATGATCATCCGGTTCCGGGCTTCCAAAAACCGCCAGGACCGAATCACCGACAAATTTATCAACCACCCCGTCGTACTCAAAGACAATAGGTACCAGGGCATCAAACATTTCATTGATCATCCGTACGACTGCATCCGGCTCCATTTCAGCTGATAGAACCGTAAAGTTGCGGACATCAGAAACCAGAATGGTCACCGGGTCAACCTTTTCACCGCCGACTTTCTCACTGCTGTACCTCCCGGCCAGTACTTCCGCGATCCTGGGTGGAAACTGTCTTAAAAAAACAGACCGCATATCCAGTTGCCGTTCATCTTCCCGGTCCAGCACCCGCAGCTTGATAAACTGCGCGACCTGGCCGGCGAGAGTCTTCATCATCTCAAGCTCAGCTGGAGAGAACGCTTCCCGCATGTAGAAATTATCAACATACATAACCCCCAGGGCCTCCCGGCCGACCATCAGGGGGACGTAAATGGCTGACTGGACTTTGTAGAAAAAAGCGCTGTCAGGGGTATCGAACCCGGTGGCATGCTTATCCGGGACCGACCATAAAAAGGCTTTTTGCTCCTCAAAGGCCTGCTTAATCCAGGTCATGCTGACCGAATGCTCTCCCTGGGGCCAATGCGCCTTGAGCAGCAGTTTGCCTCTTTCATCCGGCAGCAGCACGGCACCACGCTGGGCATTGGGTATCATCCTGGGCAGGTTTTTCTTCAGCATGGGCATGAGACTGGCAAGCGATTCGGCCCCCCCTATCCGGGCACTGAGGTCACTGAGCACCTGCAGCCGATCCAGATCCGGGAAAGAGGCCCTGACCGGCCCGACACCCGGGGGGGTCTCATTGCGCAGAATCGTGCGGTCCTCACTTTCCCAGGTATCACCGGCCGGTTCAGTATCGACAGGTTCCTGTTCAGGCTGTTCGAGGAAAGACGCCGCCAGCCCCTTTTTTCTCACGGGCGGATCCGCCATCTTCCGGGGAGCCGGTTTCGGCTCCGGATCCGCTGCCGGCTCGTCATCCGGCTTCGCCTTATAGCGCAGTGTGGCGCGAACCCTATCCGCGCAAATGCTATCAGCCGATCCGGTACCGGCAGCCGCATCGTCCTCCGGTTTTTCAAGGAAGGAGGCCGCCAACCTCTTTTTTCTCACAGGCGGTTCCGCCGCTGCACGGGGAGCTGCCTCCGGTTCCGGATCCGCTGCCTCCCGGTTGTTGCCGGCATCAACGTTGACGACAACCTTGCCGGTTCCGGCAGGGATCTCCTCCGCTGCGTTTATCACCGTTGGAAAATCTTTATCGATGTCGGTAGCGTCTTCATCGACATCGAGATCGGCTGCAATGGTCAGCCGGGTCCAGCCGACCCGGATGCGATCACCCGCGCCAAAGCGCGTCTTGCGGGTAATCAGAACACCATTGACCCAGGTGCCGTTGGCGCTGTCGAGATCCTCCACCCAATATCGGTCATGTTCAAATATCAGGCGTGCATGTTGATGGGAAATATAATCATCGGATACGAGATCGAGATCAACGGGTGGGTCTGAGCAGGGCCCCCGCCCGATAATAATGGCGTTGGCTTCGGTTTCAAAAGTGGCGGTCTTTCCATCCGGGAGAGAATATCGGATGATCATAGCCGAACCTTTTTTTAAGTTGGATGCGCCCGAAATAAGTATTATTCCATGAAGAAACACCAAGTTACCGGTGTGGGTCGGGCTTGTCAAGCTCTAATAGTCACCGGCGGCGTCCCCGCACTCGGGCCTTATTAGCCGACCTCCCCGCGATTTGACCCGGTTCCCGGAAACATGCTAAGGAAGAACACAGGTACCAGCAGGTTCGAAGGAGTCATCTATAACCTTTTTTATGGCCGGAGAGCGAATTTCAGTACCGGGATACCTGCAGAAATTTCTCCGGAATGGTGGCGGACGCCTTTCGCAGGGTGGACGCACGCAGGCATCAAACCAGTCCGGCCTAACCGCTTTATTTGAGGAAACCGATCATGGTCGATACTGCCTTTCTGGAAAGCAATGATGAAATTATCAACCAGTTAATGCGCATCCCGGCTTTAAAGTCTATGGACGGCGAGGATCTCAAGAACCTCATGGCCGCCAGTCAGACCAAGGATTTCAATACCGGTGATATCATTTTCGAGGAAGGCAGCATGGGCAAGCTGATCTTCTACCTGATTTCCGGTAAAGTCAAAGTCACTAAAAATGGCCACGTGCTGATGACGCTTCAAAGAACCGGGGACGTCTTCGGGGAGATGGGCCCCATCGACGGCCAGGCCCGCTCGGCCAGTGTCAAGGCGCTGAGTGACGTAAATTGTATAGAAATCGATTTATCGGTTGTTGACGGTAAAAACAGGTCCAATGCCAATATGTTTCGTTACCTTATCTTCCGCGGGTTCGCTGAAATCCTGGCCTCGCGCTTGCGTTATACCACCGCGGAGCTTGTCTCCCTGCGCGCCGAACTCGACCAATTGAAAAAGACGTCCTGACAGGGAGTGACGGCCCACCACTTCAGTCCCATATCCGGTTTGACCCCTTTTACGGAAACATGCTATGCAGGACTTCACCTGCCGGCCGGGCGGTCTGCCCGGCACCCGGTAACGATTTGTTTAGGTATAGAAGTGGTTTCAAAATTTTCCATCGGGTTCAAGGTACGGCGGCCGCGAGGTTCAAACCGGAGGAATACATCGGGTATTTCGAGGATTTGAACCGAGCGCCCAACGCGGAGATTGGACCCGAGGGGAAGTTTTGAGACCACTTCTTGAAAGGACACCATGAAGGTAGACGGTAAAGATATCAGACCAATATGGCTGCACGCGGATCGAAAAACCGTCCAGGTCATCGACCAGCGGATGCTGCCGCATGAGTTTGTGGTGACGGATGTTAATAATGTGGATGACACCATCACCATTATACAGGATATGTATGTAAGGGGCGCCCCCCTGATCGGCGCCACCGGCGCCTGGGGCGTCTACCTGGCCGTGCTCAATGCGCCGGGCGGAACCGCGGAGGACAATTACCTTGAAAAAGAGTGCGCCCGGCTGAAAGCGGCCCGGCCCACCGCCGTAAACCTTGAATGGGGTGTCGACCGGGTCCTGCAGGCCGTCCGGGCGGAAACCGATCTCAACCTACGCTTGACCGCTGCCGGGAACGAAGCGACTGCGGTCACCGCGGAAGAAGCCGAGAATTGCCGTTTGATAGGGGTTCACGGCCGGCCGCTTATCGAGCAGATCAGCCGGCGGAAAAACGGAAAAACTGTAAATATTTTAACCCACTGCAACGCCGGCTGGCTCGCCTGCATCGAATGGGGAACAGCCACGGCTCCCATGTACGCGGCTTTTGACGCCGGCATCGATATCCACGTCTGGGTGGATGAAACCCGCCCCCTGAACCAGGGCGCCCGGCTCACCGCCTGGGAGCTGGGCAAGTACGGCATCGCCCACACCGTCATCGCCGACAACGCCGGGGGACACCTGATGCAGCACGGACAGGTGGACCTGGTCATCACCGGTACGGACCGCTCCACCTACACCGGGGATGTGGCCAACAAAATCGGGACCTATCTCAAAGCGCTGGCGGCCAAAGACAACGATATCCCCTTTTATGTGGCCCTACCTTCCAGCACATTTGACTGGACCCTGCGCGACGGTGTCGCAGAAATTCCCATCGAAAACCGCGACCCGGACGAAATCCGATTTATCCAGGGACTTGCCGGAAACCAGGTCCGCAATGTCCTGGTACCGCCGGTGGACAGCCCGGCCGGCAATCCCGCTTTTGACGTCACCCCGGCTCGCCTGGTAACAGGGTTCATAACCGAACGGGGGGTCTGCGGCGCAAACGAAAAAGAGATCCTGGATCTTTTTCCTGAAAAAAGGCGATAGTGTTGCGTCATATAAGTTTCTTATACAACAATGCTACTATATTGCCTTTAAGTACCCAGAAATCCGAAGCTCGAATATCGAATTTCGAAACAAAAAGGCAAATCACAATTTCCGAAAGAAACAAACAAAACCACTAAGCTTCTGTTTTTGACATTTGGTCCTTTGAATTTTGAATTTGCTTCGAATTTCGATATTCGGATTTCGAATTTAGTTATCCCATGCATCCGAGTTAGAACTGTCAATACTTGTCCCCTTATTAATGGAATACAACACTATTAGGCACCCTGACATGCTGACCCACATCGAAAAAAAAGTGATTGCCTCGATCCAGGGCGATATCGACATATCCGCCCGGCCGTATCTTAAAATTGCGAAAGCACTCGGTATTTCCGAAGAGGAACTGCTTGGAATTCTGGAAAGTCTCTGCGCACGCGGGGTCATCCGGCGCTTTGGCGCCACCTTGCGACACCAGAAGTCCGGTTTTTCCGCTAACGCCATGGTGGCCTGGCAGGTACCGGAGGACAAGATCGAAGCCGTCGGCAGCACCCTGGCCGACTTTGCCCAGGTTTCCCACTGTTATCGGCGCAACCCCAATGATCTCTGGCCCTTCAATCTCTACACGATGATCCACGCCACCAGCGAAGAAGAGTGCCACCGAATCGCCGCCCAGATGTCCGCAAAAGTCAAGGTGGGCACCTATTCACTGTTGTTCAGCCGCAAAGAGTTGAAAAAAACCTCAATGGCTTATTTCGCAGATCTGAAATAACCGGCCACCCATACAATTAGGTGGCTTTGGACTTCCCGCATGGCCGGAAGAACCAAAGGGGCGCGAACATCTTATCGTTCTAAGGTTTAATGGTTCAGGGTTCAAAGGTTCAGGGTTGAAACCCTTGAACATCCAACATTGAACATCGAACATCCAACGTCGAATAAGGTGCCGGGGCACCAATTGATTTTGGAATCATAAATTGGCCGCCGTAGGCGACGCTGGTTCAAAGTTCGATGTTGAACGTTCGATGTTCGAAGTTCATGGGGTTGCAAGGCAATACTTTTATACCTGCTTGTGGGGCCACAGCTTGAAAAGCGAACACCAAAACGAGCATTCCGGCGCCAATATCCTGCTGGTCAACCCGTGGATTCACGATTTTGCCGCCTATGATGTCTGGGCCCGCCCCTTGGGGCTGCTCACCCTGGGCGCCATTCTCCGCCTGCATGGCTACCGGGTAGCGTACCTGGACTGCCTGGACCGTTTTCACCCCAGGGCACAGAATGGCGACCCGTTCAAACGGCACGGCCGCGGCCCCTATCTGAAAACCGAAATCTCCAAACCAGCCGGGCTGGAAGACGTCCCCCGCACCTATTCAAGGTACGGGATCGAGCCGGACTGGCTGCAACGGGACCTGCACGCCCTTCCCGAACCGCAGTTGATCCTGGTAACGTCGCTGATGACCTACTGGTATCCAGGCGTCGTGGCCACCATCGCGGCCCTGAAAAAAGTCTTCCCCGACGTACCGATCATCCTCGGAGGCGTCTACGCCACACTCTGCCCGGACCACGCCGCCGCGGTTTCCGGGGCGGACGGTATCGTCACCGGTCCGGGTGAAAGCCGTATCCTGGAGCTGGCCGCGGAATATACGGGCCAGGCCGGACCGGCGCGGTTTGATCCGGACAATCCCGACAGCTACCCCTATCCTGCGTTCGATCTGCAGCGTAAAACCGGCTATATCCCACTACAGACATCTCAGGGGTGTCCGTTCAAATGCGCCTACTGCGCTTCCGGATTCCTGAACCCCACACTGCACAGACGCAGCCCGCAGGCGGTCGTCCGGGAAATCGTCTACTGGCACCAACGCCTGGGAATCAGCGACTTCGCCTTCTACGATGATGCCCTGCTCATGGATGCCCCGCGGCACGCGGTGCCGCTGCTGGAGGGAATTATTGCCACCGGCCTGCCGCTGCGGTTCCACACCCCGAACGCCCTGCACATCCGGAATATTTCCGATGAGACAGCCGCCTTGATGTTTCGCGCCGGGTTTACCACCCTGCGGCTGGGTCTGGAAACAACCGCGTTCGATCAACGGGCGGACCTGGATTGGAAAGTCACCGAATCCGAATTTCACCAGGCAGTCGCCTGCCTTAAGCGGGCCGGGTTTGCCCCGGGCCAGATCGGGGCCTACCTGCTGGCCGGTCTGCCGGGCCAGAATGACGCGGCCATCGAGGCTTCGATCCGGACCGTGCTGGAGAGCGGCATTACCCCTATCCCCGCGTATTACACCCCCATCCCCCACACCCCTCTGTGGGAAACGGCCAAAGCCGCCTCGCGCTATGACCTGGAAGCGGATCCGGTTTTTACCAACAACGCCATATTTCCCTGTCGCCGGGAAGGCTTTGACTGGTCCATGCTTACCCGGATGAAAGATCTGGTCAAATCCAGTTGAAACCCCTTTGAACGTCCAACAGCGAACATTGAACAGCCAACATTGAAAAATGAAGACGCTGCGCTTCACTGATTTAAACCGTTTGTCAGGGCCCGGTCATTCTGAGGACAGCAACGACGAAGAATCCCCCACAAAAAAACACGGCCTTCTCCCATGGGCGACTCTTCGCTGCGCTCAGAGTGACAGGCTAACAACCGTTTCCCTGAGTGTCGTCAGGTCCTATCTATACTCTGTAACCGGCAATCTCCGGGATCCTGGCCTTCACCAGGATGACAAACCCACTGTATCGCATTATCTTTCTAAATAAATAGCCGCCGCAGGCGACCGAACTTCGAAGTTCGATGTTCAATGTTCATCTTTAAAATCTGGACAAACCCAACCCAAAACGATAAGGGGTCTGGTTACCATGAACAGCGAAACCGACAATCTGGAATCCCATGGCAGCAGCCTGGGAGAGCGCATAGTGACCTATGGCCGGATGATCCGTTTCAGCCACACGATTTTTGCGTTGCCCTTTGCCCTG
Organism: uncultured Desulfobacterales bacterium; assembly: GCA_964647585.1. Taxonomy (GTDB): domain Bacteria; phylum Desulfobacterota; class Desulfobacteria; order Desulfobacterales; family CAJINA01; genus CAJINA01. The sequence continues at coordinate 10,119 of CAZYGG010000043.1, read as the reverse complement.
GCCGCCGTGGTCCTGGCTAACCGGCAGGTGCCGCTTACGCTTTACGGGTTAATCTGGATCCTGGTCGCCATGGTCGCTGCCCGCTCGGCCGCCATGGGGTTTAACCGCATCGTCGACGCGCAGCTCGACGCGAAAAACCCGCGCACGGCCATGCGGGAAATCCCGGCGGGCAAACTGAGCCGGAAGGCCGCGATTGTCTTTGTGGCGGTATCCGCCGCGCTGTTCATCCTGGCGGCGGCCATGCTCGGCCGGCTTTGCCTGGCGCTTTCCGTCCCGATCCTGGTCGTCCTGTGCCTGTACTCCTATACCAAGCGGTTCACCTGGCTGGCCCATCTTTACCTGGGGTTCGCCATCTCGCTGGCCCCCCTGGGCGCCTGGATTGCCCTTACCAACAGTTTTTCCGGATCCATTTTGATTCTGTGCCTGGCCCTGATGACCTACATCACCGGCTTCGACATCCTGTACGCCTGCCAGGACACCGGCTTCGACCAGCGTGAAGGCCTGCATTCAATCCCCGCCCGGTTTGGAAACCGGAAAGCGCTCATGGCCGCCCGGGCCGTGCATCTGATCTCCTGGGGGTGCCTTATGTGGGTCGGGTTTGCGTTTTACCTGGGTCTGATCTATTTCGGGACGATTTTCATAATAGGGATTCTTTTCATCATCGAACACCGCCTGGTCAACCCGGAAGATCTCAGTAAAATTGACCTGGCCTTTTTTAACGTGAACAGCACCGTATCGGTTATGCTGTTTTTAGGCATACTGGTAGATGAGATAATACGCCTATGGTAACGAAAAAGACAAAATCAGCTTACCCGAACCTCAACGGTTTTCTCCAGGCGCTCAAGGCCTGTGGTGAACTGAAAATTATCACCGCACCGGTATCCCCCCACCTGGAAGTCAGCCGTTACACCGACCTGGAATCCAAGAAGCCGGCCGGCGGCCAGGCGCTCTATTTCCAGAATGTAACCGGCTACCGGTTCCCGGTGGCCACCAATATTTTCGGCAGCCCCCGTCGCATCGGCATGGCCATGGGAGTATCACACCTGGACGAACTGGCTGACCGGGTCCGCGACTATATTGAATTTAACCCGCCGGGGAACCTGAAAGAGGCCCTGAACATCATCCCCATGGCCATCAATGCCGCGAAATTCATACCCCGCGGCTACCGGGGCAAACAAGCACCCTGTCAGGAAGTCGTGTATATCGGGGATGATGTCGACCTCACCGCCCTGCCGGTCCTGCACTGCTGGCCGCATGACGGCGGCCCCTTCGTCACCCTGCCCCTGGTGTTTACCCGGAGCCTGGAAACGGGACGGCGCAACGTCGGCATGTACCGCCTGCAGATCTTTGACCGCAACACCACCGGCATGCACTGGCATATTCACAAGGACGGCTCGCACTACTACAGCGAATACGTGGCCCAAAACCGGCGCATGCCGGTATCCGTGGCCATCGGGGCTGATCCGGCCACCACCTACGCGGCCACGGCACCCCTGCCCCGCGGGATCGACGAAATGCTCCTGGCCGGATTCATCCGGAAAAAACCGGTCCGGATGGTGAAATGCCTGACCAACGATCTTGAAGTCCCGGCGGAATCCGAATTTGTATTGGAAGGCTATGTGGACCCGGGCGAAATGCGCATAGAAGGCCCCTTTGGCGACCACACCGGCTATTACTCCCTGGCGGACGACTACCCGGTATTCCACGTCACGGCAGTCACGCATCGGAAAAACCCGGTCTACAGCGCCACCCTGGTGGGCCCGCCGCCCATGGAAGACTGCTACCTGGCCAAGGCCACGGAAAGGCTCTTTCTGCCCATGCTGCAAACGGTCTTCCCGGAAATTGTCGACTACTGGTTTCCCTGGGAAGGTGTTTTCCACAACATCGTCATTCTCGCCCTGGAAAAGGGGTACGCCTGTCACGCGCCGCGCATCATGAGCGGCCTGTGGGGGCAGGGCCAGATGAGTTTCTGCAAGGCCATCGTCGTCGTGGACAAAACGGTCAACCCCCAGGACCCCGGTGCGGTTCTGGCTGAACTTTTCACGAAACTCGACCTGGAGTCGGACGTTACCCTTTCCAAAGGCGTCCTTGATGTGCTCGACCACTCATCCCCCAATGTGAACTTCGGCAACAAAATCGGTATTGACCTGACTACCCGAATGGGAGATGAACCGCCCCGGCAACCTTACCGGGACGCCGGCCCGCCTCTGGAAGGCGACGCCCTGACCGCCGCGGTCAAAGACGCCTCGCCGGCCGTTACCGGGTGTCTGCCTTTGATGACCGACCAGACCGCTCCGTCCGGCAGCCACCGGGTCCTGGCCGTAAATATAGACAAAACGGAACAGACCAGCGGCCGGGACATCGCCGCCGCCCTGCTGGCCTCACCGGCCCTCAAAGCCTATTCGCTCTTTCTCCTTTTTGACGCGGCCATCGACCTGGCCAACCCGTCGCTCATGCTCTGGAAACTGTTCAACAATACCGATCCCGGACGGGACCTTCTTATCCGCTCGGGGCGGGCGGCGGTGGATGCCTCCATAAAGGGAACCATGGACGGCCATGTGCGGGAGTGGCCGGAAGAGTTGACATTTGATGTATAGACGCGCAAAAAGCAAAAACGCCTTTTTGCGCGTGTTTTATGTTTTATGTGTTAGGTTTTAAGATACTTAACACTTAAAACCAGCTTACTATGCCTCAGAATCAAAAAACAGCAGCTGCCGTTTCTAAAGCTAAACCTGCCGAATGGGGGACCTCCATCCGTCACATGTTTGGCCAGATTGCCGGCCGCTATGATTTGATGAACACCCTGATGACCTTTGGCCAGGATCGGGTATGGCGCAGCTGCGTGGTCCGCGAAGCCTGCCTGCCCCTCGGGGGACGCCTGCTCGATGCAGGTGCCGGCACTGGCAGTATCGCCCTTCAAGCCCGCGCTGCAAACCCTTCCACAGAGATAACGGCTTCCGATTTTACAATCGCCATGATGCGGGTTGGACGCAGCCGCCCCGGGGGTGACCGCATCCGGTGGTGTGCGGCTGATGCCCTTGACCTGCCGTTTGAAGAGAGACACTTTGATGCCGTCACCTCTGGTTACCTGATCCGCAATGTCGCCGATCCACACCGGGCCTTCGCGGAACAGTTCCGGGTCCTGAAACCGGGCGGTAAAGTGGTCTGCCTGGACACCTCTCCCCCGGGAGAGGGCCTTTTGAAACCTTTTATCCGCTTTTTTCTGAAAACCGTTATTCCGCTTCTGGGTCAAATCATCTCGGGCAATCGTTCCGCCTACACCTACCTGCCCCAATCCACAGAGGAATTCATGTCAGCTTCTGAACTGGCCGCCTGTATGGCCGCAGCTGGCTTTATAAACATTCGCCACCGCCAGTTCATGTTCGGGAGCATGGCCATCCATGTGGGTGCGAAGCCGGACACATAATATTTGCGCTATTCTGCCTGATATTGTAATATTTTTAACTATCCAAGAGACAACTATGTGAACCACCCAAGGAGATGAACAGGCTGTGCCGCGGGGCACCGCCTGGTGATAAGATTATACCGGTAACCATTGAACCAACCGAAATCGAAGATCTCACCCGGGTGACCCTTTCCGGAACAGTCCCCTTCGACGAATTCATAAAAGCGCTGAATACCTACGGTAAAGCTGGCCCCACGCGATTTGAACTCTACGACGTGCGCAAACTGGAAGGCGAAAGATTTTCTACCACCGACATTGACCTGCTGATTGACTACTTCAGGCGCCATCCGGATCGGCGCCCCGCCGGAAGTAAAACCGCCGTGGTAGTTTCCAAGACAGTCGATCTTGGCCTTTCCAGGATGGTTTCCATTCTTTCCGAGGGAATTGTTACTTTCAAAATTGAAGCGTTTCGCTCCCTCGAAGATGCCATGGCCTGGCTTGTCTGAACAATACCGGGGATTTCAGGAAAGGGGTCCTGATGGTACCCCCGGTATTGATATTGCAACCCCCCGGGAACTATTGCCGCCAGCAGCCACCACCGGATCCCGGCCCGCGTCCATAACCCCGACCACGTCCCATGCCGCCGCCCGCCTGGTAGCTGTCAGGCAGCAGCTTTTTCATTTCCAGGCGATGATTCAGGCGTTTCTGGGCAAACTCCGCTTGGGAACCGGAAAGGTCTTTCTGCAGATCGGACAATTTCTGGGTGTCCGGATCCTTCTTGGCCATTTCCGCTCTCATCTCCAGTCTTTTCTGGTGAATCGACTGACGCAAATCTTGGGTATCCTCAAAAAAGGCCTTTCTCGCTGTTTCGACCTTGGCGGCATCTTCCTCACTCAGATTCCCCCAGGTGCGGCCTCCGCGGCCATAGTTCCCTTTTCCAGAGTCCCCGTATCCGGAACCACCCATGTGGTATCCCTCGCCCATGTGGTGCCGTCCCCATCCCCAGCCACCATCCGCAAATGCGTAAGCCGAGAATGTTACCATTGCCATTACTGCGATACTTGTCACGATGAGTCCTTTTTTCATTTTTAGCTCCTTATGAAAGATTTGTTAAAAGTTTGGTACATGCTGTTTTCAAGTTCTGGTTTTGTTTAGAGCAAGGCATGTGCCAATTATCCGGATGCAAACATAACCCTTTGAATAAGCTTGAATATTTTGAATATAAACGGTTTTTCTATCGCCTGGATAAAAAATAAGTTGCCAGATTCACGATCCTGGTGGATACTTTTTACCCAGGTAGTGAAAAACAGGGTATCCACCCGGGTAAAAAGTATCCACTCAGCCACCGGGAGCATCATCATTATAATCAGAAACTGGTTGGTGATCCTTGCGGGGGCTTTATTTATGCGGCAATACAAAGACACCCTAACTTTCTTAAATAATTGGCATCTTCATTGCTTCCTCAAAGGGGATGAACATTAAGAACCTAATTAAGAAAATCATTACAACTGTCCCACCCTGGGGCTTGATCGGGGCCGCACTTATTTTACTGCCGATACTGGCCTTTGTCACTTATGACGACATCCACAGGCAAAACGCAGCCGGCCAGCGCCAACTGCTGGCCAAAGGGGCCGCCCTGATCAGGTCTTTTGAAGCCGGCACCCGGGCCGGCATGATGATGCGGCAATGGGGAAACCGCAACCTCCAGCGCCTCCTGGTGGAAACTGCCCGCCAGCCGGATATCACTTACCTCATGGTCACGGATACAACCGGCCTGATACTGGCACACAGCAGCCCGGACAAAATTGGCCAGCATCTTGGTGGTGAATTGGATCTCAACGTGGTTGCCGAAACCTCCAAAGAAATTTATCGCATTATCGGCAAGCAGGAAGATGCCGGCCGGGTTTTTGAGGTTTATCGAAAATTCAGCCCTGCCCGGAAATCAAGAGGCATGATGCGGCGGCATCACAAACGGATGCACCCGTCTCAGGAAGGGAACCGGGAGGGGGCCGGCGAGCAGTCATCCGGATTCGGACCTCAATCGGGGCCCTTTGCAGAAAGGGCCCCTGAAAGCCTCCTCATTTTCGTCGGGCTGGACATGACGGAGGTCGAAAAATCCCTGGCCGCCGACACCCGCCATAGCCTTTTCATGGCCGCAATCTTGTTACTGGTTGGAATCGCCGGCGTTACCCTGCTGTTCATGTCCCACACCTACCGGGCAACCCGGGCCTCGCTCAAACGCATCGAATCGTTTTCCGACAACCTGGTGGACAACCTGCCGGTGGGGCTTATCTCCATTGGTGCGGACAACCGCATCGGAAGTATCAACCCGGTAGCCGGCAGAATCCTCCAGCTTGATAATCAGCAATTAATCGGCCATCCGATTGAGGCGGCCCTCCCCGATCAGCTGAAAGCCATCATCCAGGATCTGGGCCCTGCGGACAGGGCTATCGAAACCGAACTGGTCTGCAACATGGGAACCGCCGGTTCTATTCCTATTGGGTTGAACGCGTCTACCTGGCACGATCGGGAAGGCACGCGCATGGGCTCCATTTTACTGATCAGAGATCTTTCTGAAATCAAATCGCTGCGCAAGGAAATCGCCCGCAGCCAGCGCCTGGCCTCCCTGGGGAGCCTGGCTGCCGGCGTCGCCCATGAAATCAGAAATCCTTTGAGCTCGATCAAGGGCTTTGCGACCTACTTCAAGGAGAGAAATGCTGATAATCAAAAAGATTTTGAAACGGCCGCTATCATGATCAGTGAAGTCGAACGGCTGAACCGGGTTGTGGGCCAATTGCTGGAACTGGCCCGGCCCGTGGAACTGATCCTGAAACCGATCAACCTGGATACCTTATTTACCAACTCAATTGCTTTGATCGAATCCCGGGCCACTGAAAAATCAATCGAAATTAATATAGACGTTTCTAATCCGGACCTTACCCTCCTGGCAGACCCGGATCGGATCAACCAGGTCCTGTTGAATCTATACTTGAATGCGATTGACGCCATGGAACCAGACAGGGGAGCCCTGACCGTTTCCGCCCGTAAATCCAGCCGGGAACCCGGCGTTCTTATTGCGATTACGGATAACGGCAGCGGTATTAAAAAAGAAGACCTGCCCCATGTCTTTGACCCGTACTTTACCAGTAAATCAACCGGTACCGGCCTGGGGCTGGCAATTGCGCACAATATCATGGAAGCCCACGCAGGGTCAGTGTCTGTGGACAGTACGCCGGGTGCGGAAACGACTTTCACACTGTTCTTTCCGGAAAAGGAAAAAGGTGCGACCGATGACTGAACAGCATACCATCCTGGTGGTCGATGATGATGATGCCCACCGCACGATGTTAAAAACGCTTATCGGCGGATGGGGGTACGCTATTTCACAGGCCAATGACGGTTCCTTAGCCATCAAGTTGGTTGAAAAGCAGCCGTTTGACCTGGTTCTCATGGATATCCGCATGCTGAAAGTCTCCGGCCTCGAAGCGCTGGAAGAAATCAAGCGGATCAACCCGGCCATACCGGTCATTATCATGACAGCCTATTCCTCCATCGATACCGCCATAGAAGCAATCCGTAAGGGCGCTTACGATTACCTGACCAAACCCTTGGACTTCGACCGGTTGAAACTCATCATGGAAAGGGCCATGGAACACATCAGCCTGAAAGCCGAGAACCTGAAGCTCAAATTCGAAATTGACTCGCGCTTTGACCGGCAGCAGATTATCGGCAATGGCCCCGCCATGACGGGCCTGCTGGAAACCGTTTCTCAGGTGGCCCCGTCGGAGGCCACGGTTCTTATTACCGGGGGCTCGGGCACCGGGAAAGAACTGATCGCCGGCGCCATTCATTATAACAGCCCGCGCCGCAAAGGACCTTTTGTCAAGATCAATTGCGCCGCCATATCCGAAAACCTGCTTGAATCGGAGATGTTCGGCCACGAAAAAGGCGCTTTCACCGGGGCCGACCGGCGTAAGGAGGGCCGTTTTGTCCAGGCCGATAAAGGGAGCCTTTTTCTGGACGAGGTCAGTGAAATGGCCATGGGCATGCAGGTCAAACTGTTGCGGGTTCTCCAGGAACGGGAACTGACCCGGGTGGGCGGCGAGGCGGTCCTCCCGGTTGATGTCCGGGTCATCGCCGCAACCAACCGGAACCTGGAAGAGATGGTGGCCGCCGGGGAATTCCGGCAGGACCTTTTTTACCGGCTCAATGTTGTGGAACTCAATGTCCCGCCGCTATCGCGCCGAAGAGAAGATATTCCTCTGCTGGCCCAGGCCTTTCTGGAAAAATTTACGGAAAAAAATCGCAAAGAAATTAAAGGATTCACGCCCCAGGCCATGGACGCCCTGGTGCGCTATGACTGGCCGGGCAATGTGCGCGAATTAATGAACGCCGTTGAAAGGGCAGTGGTGTTGGCGCGCAAGGCTTTTCTGGACACCGGTGATTTGCCGCTCATAAACCTTGCCAGTGCAGACTCTGATCAGCCGGCTTGTCCGCAGCCCATCATCCCTGAAAACCTGCCCCTGGAAGAAATCGAAAAAGCTTCCATCTTACAGACACTCGAAGCCACGGGCGGGAACAAAAGCGAAGCGGCCCGGCGGCTGGGCATCACCCGGAAAACCCTTCACAAAAAACTCAAAAGATACGGGGTGATGTAAAGAAATGGCTGCGGATCTCGAATACGAATGCCGGCCGCTTGCCCGTGAAATGGAAATCCGGCTGTCTGCCGGCATTTTTTTAAACCGGGATACGCGGCAGTTCATGGCCTCTACTTTCTCCATAGAAAACCCGCTGGAACTCCAAGCACTTCTGGACACGCCGGATGACAGCGAAGCGCAATCCCTGCTCGAACTTCTTTTTACACCGGGTGAAACCATCCGGGTGGATCTGGAAGAAATCATTGAAAAGTCCTCCTGTACAGACAAGGATGAACAGGCCATCATCAATCACCTGTTCCAGAAAAAAATAGCCGTCTCCATTCAATTTCCAGGTGCCGGAGATACGCTGTCCTGCCGCCCCGCAAAGCACCTTATAGAAACCTGGGTGCGAAGCCTGAAAATCACAACCCGACTGCCCGCCGAACTTGTTGCGGCAGTCGATACGAACACCAGCAACCGCATGAAAGCTCGAATCAAGGCCGCCTTGCGCAGCACCCGCGTCGACCTGGCCGGTTCCGTCAGCCGGATTCTTTGTCGGCTACTGGAAACGGTCCCTGCGGACGGGAAGCCCTTCCTGGAAGACCTGGGCCTCTGTCTGGCCATTTTGGACGAGCGGCCCGAACCGTCCTCCCTGTTCGATCTTTTCATGGCCAAAAAACGGCGCCTCCTGGAGATGCTGCAGCAGGCCGAAAGATTCGAAAAACAGCTGGCCGGCAACAATATCGAAACCCTGATTCTAAAAGGGGTGCGCGCACCGCATATCGACAAGGCCGATACCCGTGACAAAATCGATAGAATCGATGCCATCTGTCTGGCCGTATTCGGCGTTACCGATCCGCTGCTGCAATCCCCCACCGATGTGGATCTGGGGGATTTTACCGATCGCAGCGATCTTGACCGGGCCTTTGAAATCCTATCCTGATCGTCAGGTTACCTCGGCCAGCAGGACTACGTAATTCTTGCCATATTTGCGGGCACATTTTGGACAGGTTGTATAGTAAAAGTATTGGTTTTCGATCTGTCTGTCTTGTGCCTCAACATATCGCGCCATCTCTTTTATCCACATCCGCATATTACGGTAGGGCCCCTCGAACACCTTGGATATAAACGTTCCGGAAATTTCAACCATTTTACCGTCCACAACGTCCCCGGATACATCCACAAACACATTGGTTCCCCAGAGAGAATCTTCATCGGCCAGAACGATCATCTCTTCGCTTTTGACCTGTGAAGTTTCAATCCTGGTCATCATTCTTTTCATCACCGCCCCAAAATTCAAAGGAATATGGAAAAAGCTTCTGACCCGATCGGTGGTAAATTTTTTCTTTTGCCAGTGTATCTCTTTTTGGTCCCAGGGTGCGGGATTGAATTCTGGACAACAGATCTTTTCGGTATCCATGCGTTCTCCCCAGATTGAATACATGCTAAACGCAGCCGGCCCATCACTACTATGGATTAGTTGGCACGTTGGGTATTGGTTAAAGGCCTATGGCCATAATGATAACTGCTACCGAACCGGTTACCAACGCCAGTACCGCCGAGTCTATCAGAACAATCGCAATATGTTTTTTAATCAATTGCATGACGCCCCCTTATCTTAAAAAATCGATGTCGATTATTCGACCGCAACCAACGCATCGTTTGATATGGCGGCCGTACCGGTCCTCCCGGCTCCAAAAAGTTGTCTGACAATCCTGGGGGCTAAAATTATACTCCACCCACAGGGAACATCCGCAGGTACAAAAACGTTTTTGCATGATCATCACCTCTACGGTTTATTTAATAAACACTATTGTTTATATTTATCAACAACCCAACCAAAAAAAATTCCCACCTAAAATTCACAAGGTGGTTTCCTGCTTTTTAATAACTCGAGGGTCTGTTTTAAGGGCCTTCACAGGTTCAAGGTCAAGGCGGATTGTTTGGTTCAACCGGAGGAATACTTGAAGTATTTCGAGGATTGAACCAAACAAGCCAACGCAGAGATTGGGCCTGTGAAGACCCTTAAAACAGATCCTCAGTGGAGTTCTCTGCAGCTCCATATAACCTTCCCTA
>CAZYGG010000042.1:0-34416 GCA_964647585.1 uncultured Desulfobacterales bacterium | reverse complement strand
ACGACTACCCCCTGGCGCTGGCCTCCTTTATGCTGATTGCCATCGTCGTCCTGCTTTCGCCCACCAGCCCGACCACTTCACCGGCGCCGACTTCAAGGGACAGGTCCTGCAAGGCCACAATGGCTTTTTTGTGTTTTCCGAATAAAGTCGCTTTCGAGCGGTAGCTTTTATCGATATTTTCGAGTCTTATGACCGGGTTGCTTATGTTTTTCATGGGTGCTTATCCACGTTTCGCTGGCGGCAGCAATAGATTCGGTGATCCCCTGAAAGCCGAATCCATTCGGGATCTTCATCCCGGCAAGAGTCCCCGGCCGTGGGGCAGCGGTCGCAAAACCGGCAACCGGCCCCGGGATTTACCAGGTTCGGGGTTGCATCCGGAACGCTTTGCCGGTCGCACTGGTCTCCCATCAGGGCCAGGTGAGATCCCACCAGTTCCCGGGTATACGGGTGGCCGGGTGCCTCAAACACCTTTTCCCGTCGGCCGTATTCAATGAGCTGCCCGGCATACATCACCCCGATGTGGTCACAAACATCCGCCACAACAGAAATGTCATGGGAGATGAAAAGGATCCCCAGGTTGAGTTCTCTTTGAATGTCTTTTATTTTTTCGAGAATCTGGGCCTGAACAATAACATCCAGGGCGGTCGTGGGTTCATCGGCAATGATCAGGGCCGGGCGGCAGGCCAGGGCCATGGCGATGACCGCCCGCTGTTTCATGCCGCCGCTGTACTGGTGCGGGTAATCGGACATGCGGCTGAGCGGGATTTTCACCAGTTCATACAGCTCTGCGACCTGCGCCCGGGCGGACTGTTTGGAGACACCCGGGGAATGGGTCAAGATAGCCTCGGCAATCTGGTCCGCGACCCGGTGAACCGGGTTCAGGGCGTTCATGGCTGCCTGAAATATCATGGCGATTTTTTTCCACCGAATCTGCTGCCGCGCGGTTTTCGACATTTCAAGCAGGTCCCGGCCCTGGAACGAAATACGTCCCCCGGTGACCGTGGCATTGGGCGCTAAAAGGCCCATCAGCGCCATGCCCAGGGTCGATTTCCCGCAACCGGATTCACCCACAAAACCGATTGTTTTGCCGGCATCCAACGTGAAAGAGACGTCTTCGACGGCACTCAGCGGGCCGTTGCGGGTCTGGTAGACGATACTCAGGTCTGTGACGGATAGCAGCGTCATATCAGCGTGTGGTGTCCTCTTTGCGCAAGCGCGGATCAAGGACTTCGTCCATGGCCCGGCCCAGCATGAAAAATGAAAGGGTAATCAGTGAGATACAGATGCCCGGGGGCAGCAGCCAGTAGGGCGCCTGAAACATATGGCCGGTTTTCCAGACCCACTGCAGCATCATGCCCCAGCTGACGGTGCCGGGATCCCCAAACCCCAGAAAGGCCAGGGCCGCCTCAATGATGATGGCGGATGTCACCCGGAAGGTCATGTACAAAAGGGCCAGCGGCAGCACGTTGGGCATGATGTGCCTGAAGATGATCCGGGCATGGGAGGCGCCTGCCACCCGGGCGGCTTCGATAAAGGGCCGCTGCTTCAGGGTCAGGGTCTGGGCCCGGATGACCCGGGATACACCGGGCCAGCGGAAAAGGGCGATCAGGAGTACGATGGTCCAGATGCTGAGCTGGCCGAACAGCGAAGCGAGAATCAGAACCACCAACAGGGTGGGCATGACCATGATCATGTCCGCCAGGCGCATGAGCAGCGTGTCAATGGTGCGACCGGCATAACCGGCAATCATGCCGATGGTCGTACCCAGAAAAATGCTCATAAAAGCCGAAGAGAGGCCCACCATAAATGCAATCCGGGCCCCGGCCAGCAGCTGGGCCAGAATATCCCGCCCGATAAAATCGGTACCCAGCCAGTGGCGCCAGCTGGGGCCAGTGGAATGGGAGATATCGGGATCCACACCGGTCATGGGGTGGTACATGGGGTCGATGAGCGGCGGGATAAAGCTGCACAGGGCCATGAGGGCAAAAATAGAGAGCAGCACCAGCCCTATCCGGCCAATGAGATTTTCCTGGAAAATAGACCATCCCTCCCGAAAACGGCTGATCCAGTGGTACCGCGCGGTAAGTCGGTCGATGAGCGGCCAGCTGCTTTTGTTTTTTTTGAGAGTCATTTTTTTCCCTGTCAATACCGGATTCTAGGGTCGAGCCAGGCGTACAGAACGTCCACGATCAGGTTTGCCAGCAGGACGACGATGGCAATCAGCATAAAGGAGGCCAGCGCCAGGGGGTAGTCGTTGTTGCTTACAGCAAACACGAGCTCCCGGCCGATGCCGGGCCACGAGAAGACCGTTTCGGTCAAGGCGCCGCCGTTGATGGAAAAAGCCAGGCTGAGGGCCACACTGGTGACCACCGGCAGCGCCGCGTTGGGCGCTGCGTGGTGATTGCGGATCACTTTGTCATCCAGCCCTTTGGCCCTGGCTGTAATGATGTAATCCTCTTTGAGGGTTTCCAGCATGCTGCTGCGCATGACCAGCAGATAGCTGCCGAAATGGATGATAAACAGGGTCATCAGCGGCAGGGCCATGTGGTGCAGCACGTCCACCATGCGGATAAAAAAGCCGTTCTCCGGGTTGATCCAAATCTCGGCGGAGACAATTCCGTTTAGCGGGAACCAGCCGACCTTGAAAGCGAAAAACCAGATCATCATGAGCGCCAGCCAGGGGAGAAACAGAGTGTGGCAAACCAGGGCACTGATGGTCAGCCAGGTGTCGATCTTTTGGCCTTTGTGCCAGGCAGCAATCTTACCGAAGAATATACCGGTGAAGGCTGCCAGGATAATGGAAGTGGTGAATAACATAATTGTGTTGGGAAGACGGTCCCCGATAATATCCATGACCGGTTTGCCGTAGTGGAACGAGATGCCGAAGTCCCCCTGGAAAAAGGCTTTCAGGTAAATCAGGTACTGGGTCCCCAACGGTTGATCAAGACCCAGTTGGGCGATGAGGTGCCGGGCGTCTTCCGGGGTCATACTCGGATCCACCATTCTGGAAACGGGATCGCCGGGGGCCAGACGGAAGAGTAAAAAGAGGATCGTCATGATCACGAAAAAGATGATGGTGATTTCAAACAGTCTGCGGAGGATGTATTTGTTCAGTTCCATGGCACCATCTACTTCTGTGTATCCAAGGGTTTAAGCTGACAGAAGGACCAGATATTTCCGATGCCGTCCTGCATTTCAACCCAGCCGTCGAACCGGTCATCACGGATGGCCTCGATCAGGGCCGGTTTATACAGCGGGATATAAGGCAGATCCCTTGAGATCAGCATTTGCATTTTCCAGATCAATTCCCTGCGGCGGGCAGGGTCCAGGGTCTTTTTTGATTGATCCGCCATCCGGTCGAAGTCCGCATTCCGGTAGCCGCTCATGTTCCATCCACGCGGTTTATCATTGCGGGAATGAAACATTGAGGTGATATAATCCGGGTCGATCGGGAGTTTACCATACCCCAGTATAAAAGAATCAAAATCGTGTTTTTTCTTTACCTGCTGGAGGAGAGAACTAAAGGACATGGGCCGGGAATAGGCCGGCATGCCAAGGTCCCGGAACCACTCCTGGATAATCAAGCCGCTCATGGCACGGTGCGGGTCATAGTCCGCGGGGGGCGTCAATATGGTAAAACGTTCCATGGGCGTTCCATCGGGGAGGCGGATCCCTTTACCTTTTACCACGTTTCCGGCTGTGTCCACCGGCGGAATTTTCCAAGTATAACCCGTTTTACGGAGAATGTCATACGCGCGTTTGATCCGCTGGTTACGCGACAGGCCTTCACAATAGTGATCCACATCCGTGCAGCTCCAGTATACATTCTCCTGGGGAATAACGGCGAACATTTTCGAGCCGTAATCCTGCAGAATCCTGGACAGGATGAACTCCTTGTCGATCAGGGCTGCCGCGGCCTGCCTGATACCGAGGTCGTTAAAGGGCGACTTTCTAAGGTTGAAACCCATGAAGTAGAGCGCACTTTTCGGGCTGGGTATCACCCGGATATGCGGGCTGTTTTCAAGGTCGTCCAGGTAACCCGGTTGAATCCCCTGCCAGAACATGTCAATGGCGCCCTTTTTCAAGGCCAGGACGGCCACATCCGATGTCCCATAAATTTTGAAAATCAGGTCATCCACGTGCGGTCCCAGTTTTAAGCCGCCGATTGTCAAACCCTGCCCGAAAAAGTGCGGGTTCCTTTTCAGGTGCAGATAGGAACCCTGGCGCCACTGTTCCAGCATAAAAGGGCCGCTGCTCACCGGCTTTTCTATTTTGTGATTCAGTAACGCTGCCAATGGTTTTTCCCTGTTGCGGGCTGCTTGCACGATGGCTGCCCATTCCCGTTTCTGGACAACGGGTCCGGTCAGGCTGCGGCTGAGAAAAATAGCCATGGGCGCTTCTAAGTAGTATTTGACCGTTAGCCGGTCGGGGGTCTCGATTTTCTTTACAAATCTCCATTTGGATGCAAACCGGGGGACTTTGAATTCCTTGATCAGCCGGGCGGTAAAGGCCACATCTTCTGAGGTGATGTCGGAACCGTCCGACCATTTGGCCGGTCGGAGTTTAACCGTGTAGGAGACCGTTTCCGGGTCGAATTCGGGATGCTTTTCCGCCAGCCAGGGGACCAGCTTGAGGGTGCGGGGTTCCGGCCGGTACAGGGGCTGATACATATGGGTGAGAATTTTTTGGGAATTGGCGTCACTGGCCAGCCATACATTCAAGGTCCGGGGTTCCTCGGACAGGCCTATTTTCAAAGCAGCGTCCCGGTTTTCATGGCCGCAGGCGAAGGCGCCGGCCAGCAGGAGCCCGCCGACCAATCCGAGTCTCAACACACTGGAAAACAAAGTCCGGGAGAGACGCCGCCGTTTGACTGCAGCAGACATTATGGGGCCGCTCCCAGCTTTCTAACACTTTCTTCGATAAAATCAATTACCCTGACTTCAAGTTTTACCTTGTTCAGCCTGTTTATCCTGGGAATCCCGCCCGGACTGACACAGTTGATTTCAACCAGCCTGTCCCCGATCAGGTCTATGCCCACAAAAAACAGGCCGTCTTCAATGAGCCGGTCTTTGATCGCGGCGCAGATCTCTTTCTCCTGGGCGGAGATTTCATGACGGCAGGCCTGCCCGCCGGCGTGAATGTTGGTTTTAAAGGCTCCCGGGAGGGGTTTACGGCGCATGGCACCCAGAATTTCACCATTGAGCATTAAAATCCTGACATCGCCCCGACGCTTTACCCCGTTGACATATTCCTGGACCATGATGGGTTCGCGGTCCGGATAGGCCCGGTTGGCCTGCACGTAATAGTCAATCAGAGAGGCCAGGTTTTCCTGGTCGCGGTTACTGACCTTGATCACCCCTTCACCGCCGTATCTCTGTAGCGGTTTGACCACCATGTCCCCGCCGAAATCATCGATTATTTTTTTCAACCGCTGGGGATCCCGGGAGACGTGGGTCTCGGGGATGATGCCCGGGAAGTTGAGGGTATACAGCTTGCTGTTGCCGAGGATCTGCCCGATTGCGCTGTTGATGACAAAGACCTGGTCGCTGATGGGGCCCAGGAACTCCATCACCTGGTAATTCAGGGGGGGGTCCTTGCGCAGGAAAAGCGCATCCAGGTCGGTTACGGTTTCAAATATCAGTTCGTCGCGTCGCAGACACCTGATCATCGCCCGCCAGTACTTCTTCATGGAAAGGTCGCGTTCCACCGTCACATTGCGCATACGGGCCACGACCTCGTCCCCCCGGATGTACACATCGTGCGGTTCGAGAAAAAAGACGTTGTGGCCGCGTTGATTGCACTCGTACATCAGGTAGCTGGTGGTTTCATTGACCGGATCGATCGATTCCAGCCGGTCCATTAAAAATGCTATTTCCATCGATATTGCTCCTGTTGGTCGCCCGCGGCCACAATTCTTTGACATACTCACACAGCCGTTTTGAGATGTCCAGTGCGATCTGTGGGTAATCCCTGACAATTTCAACAAATTCGCGTTTATGGATCATCAGCAGGCTGGCTGCCTGCAATGTCCGTGCAGAAAATAAACTGACATCATCTGTCAGCAGGACTGCCCCCCCGAAGCTGTCCCCGGCCTTGAAAACCCTGGGTCGTTCATCCGCATCCGTCGTTGCCGCGATTTCACCTGTAACGATCATGTACATCGATTCGGTCGCATCACCTTGCCGGAAGATGACTTTCCCGGCCGGGTACATGACTTTTTCCGTGATCGAGGCAATGGCGGCCAGCTCGTTTACGGGCATATTCCTGAAGATGTCAATTTTTTTGAGATATAATATCTTATCCGGTATGGACATATCCGGTTCCATGTCGGTCTCTTTTTTCCCTGTCCGTGCAATGGTACGGTTTAAATATTGAGTGGCTGATCGGCGGACATGCGGGTCAGTCGACGCCGTCAGGCGGGTAATCAGTTCCGGAGCGATACCGGCCGGGTTATGGTTTGCGGCCCCATGCAAAGCCAGGACAACGGTTACCCAGTTTTTTCGGTGGAAAAGATCCGTGTAAAGGGCGTCCAGGTCGGCATGAAAGTCAGGCAATTTAAATTTCTGCCGGCCGATCGCAACAATTCTGGCCGTTGTGGTGTTATCCACCAGGGGCATAAAAACTTTCAGAAGGGCTCGATCCGCGACATTTTCCAGGGCTTCACGGGCATTGGCCTGCTGGTGATTGTCGTCTGAAAACAATCCTTTGAAAATGGTGCGCATGCCTCCTGACTTGTCTTGAAGGGATACCACCCGCATCAGGTCTTCCAGCCCGGCACGGCCTCGCTGGGTCAGGTGGTCAGCCAGCAGCTCGGTATACCGGTCCTTGGGAACTTGTCGCAGGGCATCCGCTTCCACCAGGCAGCGATAGCAGATTTCAAGCTGGTTTTTTACATAGGTGACGGTGTCCGTAACTTTTATATCCAGAGATACCAGGAGCTTGAATATTCCTTCTCTAAGCTTTTTATCCGGTTCATTGAGGGCTTCAATCAGCAGGCGGCCGCTCTGATAGGGAGCGGCTTCTATTTTTTCTCTGGCCGCAGTCCGAATGCGCGCAACCGAATCACCCAGCAGAGCGATCGCCTGCTGCAGGGGGTGGCCACCGTCGATCCGCAGGGCGTTTAGTGCGGCCAGGCGGACGCGTTCCTGCGGGTGTTCCAGAAAAGGAGCGACCATTGAATTGTCGGTACAATCGTCCAGTCGGCTCAAAGATTTCAGGGCATGGGGCAAGAGGGCCTGTTCCTGTTTGGATTCAAGGATCTTTGTGAGCGTATTCCGGTAAGCGATATCGCCTGATTCACCGGTGCCGATCACCCCGGCCAGGCGCAGGTCGGGTTCTCCGGAAATCAACCAGGCGTCAATCTGTTTTCGGTAAGCCCCGGATGCACTTCCCAGATAACCGGCGGCGGCCACCGCTTTCATTTCCGGATAAGGGGACATTTCATAAATAGTCCGGCAGAGGGCCGTGCCAGTTTCAGACTTGAAGCGCCGGACGGCCCGCAGTGCGGCGATGGCCAGCGGCCTGTTTTCAGCGCGGGCAAATTTTGCCAGAACCGTAATAGCCTTGCCACCGCCCCGGCCGGAGATCATATTCAGCAGCCCGATTCTGGTTTCGTCATTGTGGATGCCCACAACTGCTAAAATGGCATTGTTGAGATCCGGCGCATTGAGTGTTTTCATCAGCTGGGCGTACCACAGGGCATCCGGTCCGCGCATGGCCAGGAAGCTGTCTGTGAGACGTTTTTGGGCTTCTCTTCCCGTGAACAGGTCTTTTACGTCACCCGGCTCCAAGGATTTCAGGTCTACCATGTTTTTAGATAACAGTCCGGCCAGGATGCGGGCGTAATTCCGTTTCAGGTAGAGGGTGGTGAAAAACCAGGTAGCCACAAACGGCAGCATTACCAGGGAAAGATATTTCGGGTGGAAGACGTTATCGGTTAACAGAATGATGCCCGATCCGGCAAACAGGCCTATCCTGACGACAGTCCCCCGCAAAAATGGCCGCAGCACTGCCCGATAAGAAACGGGGAAGATGCCCATCAATATGTCGGTTACGGGTTTGTTCAGCGTCGTGCGGATCACCGTGGTGGACAACCGGGCGTACATGGCGCTGAACACATCGAACCTTAGCAGGAAAGCTACAAATACGAGCATGTAATTCAACGGGTGGAACATCAGGGCCACGGGCAGGCCCCATCGGCTGTAAGCTTTGCTGACAAAAAACAGAAGGATGAGGCTGACTGCACTCATGAAGCTCCGAAAATATCCAAAAAAGCGAACCATTCCGGTTTCCGTGGCAAACTGGCTGTCAATCGCAAAGTTGAACTGGTAGTTCAAAATCGGGATGATCACATTGGGTACCAGGGTCAACAGGATAAGGACGCCCACCAGGGCGGAGCCTTTCACGAGCGGGACGACATCGCGGAATTGTTTCATCACCGAAGGCCGGGAACCGCCTTTTTTCGTTTTTCCCCCGGCGACCAGAAGGGTGGGAAAACGGGCCCCCATTCTACTGGTTGCCAGAGCGGCCAGCAGCATGATGGCCCCGTAAACGATCGTGAGGTTGTCCATTGAAATAAAGGCGGCCAGAATCGGCGTGCCGGCACTTCCCAGAATGGCGCCGACGACCCCGCCGGCTGTAATCAGGGGGAAGAGGCGTTTGGCCTGCCGGGTGTTGAAAAGGTCGTTGGCCAGGTTCCAGAAGAGGAGGCCGAGCAGGATCGCGTACTGGGCCTTCAGGATAAACAGCAGCGGGTAAAGCAGCTTGAATTCAAACGGTATGATGAAACGCAGGGCGGCGACCGAACCACCGAAAAAGACAAGGATGTAGGTGAGCAGCCGAATACCCGGCAACCGGGCCATGATGCCTGCCAGCAGCCCCATGATGATGAAGGTGAGGGCGGAGTTGAGCATGTAGATGACGGGCAGGTGCTTTACGCCGAATCTTTTTAAAAAGGCCGTTTCCGCATAATTGTTAAAAATGACGCTGGCCGCGCTGAGCAAGAAGAGCAGCAGCACGGCCCACCCGAACAGGGCGACCTCTTCATCGTAAACGGCGAGCCACTTTTTAAGAAAACCGGGCATAGTCTGACTTAGTAGGGAGATGTTTATATTGCCTTTAAAAGTCTGGTCATCAGGGCCAGGCCAAAGATATTAGGCTGTGCCGGTAAGCAGGTCAAAAGTTTAAAAAGCTGAACATTCAACATCGAACACTCAACATTGAACATTGAACGGAGGTACGCCCTTGGCGGCCAGTTAACCACGAATTGTCTCAAGTAGAACCCATCTCAAAAAAGTCTTTTGGCCCAATCTCGGCGGTGGCGCAAAATTTAACTCCTCGAAATACTGGAGTATTCCTCCGGTTCAAATGTCGCGTCCGCCTTGATCTTGAACCAAAATCCGTTTTTTAAGATTAGGTTCTAGTTATAGAACCATGCAAGACCCATAAATCAGCGAAATAAAGCTTCAGTCCTTTTTCGATGTTGGACGTTCGATGTTTAATGTTGGATGTTCGTTTTTTTCGGCACTTTCAACTTGCTGGTGTAATAGCCAAGCCCCTTTTCGGGGGCAACCCAAAGTTGGTCCTCCGGGCCAGGATGCTTTACTTCAGCTTGCAACCGGTTTCAGCCACAGGCCGGGTGATATCCGCGCCCCGGAACCGCTTGAGCGGCTTCAGGATGCGCATGGGGTAGGCCGGGTCTTTGAAGGTCCGTCCCCACCATAAGTCAGTCACTGCCTGGTGGTCTTCCGGGCGAAAGGTGGTGCGGCCGCCGGGCAGTTCCACGGTCAGTCCTTCAAGGGCGGCGGCCACCGCCTCCTTTTCCGTTGAACCGGCTTTTTCGGCAGCCGCTTTGAAGGCGTAGACGGCCCCGTACGCACCGTGCGCCTGGTGGGAAGGGAAAGTTTCAAACCGGGTGTGGAAATTGGCGACAAACTGCTTATTCAAATCTGACTGGTTGGCTAAAAACCAGTAAGGTGCCCCTACCCAGAAGTTTTCCGGCAGGTTGTCCCCCAGCCCGGTCAGGTTGTCCATGGAGGCCCCCATGGTAAACAGAACCCGACGGCTGCCGGTGAACATGCCCATGGCATTGGCCTGGGTGATGAATCGTCTGAGATAGCCCCCCCAGAGGGTGACCAGGATACCGTCGGCCCCCTGACTCAGTGCGGTTTCAATGTAGGGGGTAAAATCCTTTTTCCGGGATGGGATCAAAACGGCAGTTTCCGCTGGAAGGGTTTTTATATCCGGATTCAGGTCCTGCAGGTATTTTTTAAAATAGCTCCAGGATTCAATGCTGTATATGTTTTCCTTGCCGACTGTGGACCACGTACCGGGTCCGGAGCCAGCCGCCAGGATCGCCGCGGCTTTGATGGACTGGGGCAGATTTGCACTTACCCTGAAGACGTAGCGGTTGCACAGGGGGCCGGTGATCTCCGGCGTGGCGGCGTTGGTAATGATCAGGGGAATTTTCAGGTGGGCCACAACCGGAGCCATGTGCTGGGCCACAGTGCTGGAATCGATGCCGATCAGGCAGTCCACCTGTTTCTCCCGTACCAGTTTTTTGATTGCGTGTTTGGCAGTATCCGGGAGGCTACGGGAATTTTCAAACCAGGTGATAACCAGGCGGCCATTTATACCGCCCCGGCGGTTGATCTCTTCCACCGCCATGAGAGCGCCCTGCCGGGCAGATTCACCGTAAGAGGCAAACGCCCCCGAGAAGATGTACACAAACCCCAGTCGGACGGGGCGCTGAGCCAGAGCTGGAGAGAGCCCGACCAGAAAGATCAACAGGGTGACACACAGTATTATAAGCGCGCTGAGTTTCATAATTATATTTGACAGATCCCAATCGTTGCCTATACCCTTTAGCTCAAAAACGATATATTTTCAAATGAATAGATAATGAGCAGACTTGAGCCGGCCCATATTTTGATGGTGTACCCACCGCCTGCGGCACCTTCCGCACCACCGTTGCAGATGGTCTGGCTGGTGCTGCAATCTGAGAGCCGGGGTCTGCTGATCAGGTCATACGATGCCAATCTTGATTTCTATGTCCGGTACCTTCTAAAACCGGATAATTTACACCGGTTTATAGCCGACATCGAGACCAAAAAAGCAAGTGGGGTTTACCAGGGGGTTGACCCGGATATGGACCGGGTATTGGCTGACCTGTCGGAAGATCGTCCCTGGTGGGAAAAGCGGATAGCCGGTATCGGGCAATCCCTGGCATTGTGTCGGGGAGAAGGTTTCTACCGTCCGGAAAAAATTGTGGCCGCCCTTGGCAATGTGGCGGCCCTGTTGAAGCTGGTTTCGCTGGCATTTTATCCGTCGCGGCTACGGTGGGGTGCCTGCGACCATCCCGAAGGCGGCGATCCGGACAGGATTTTGTCCTTTGCCCAGGACGCTGCCAGCCCCTTTCCGGGGTTTTGTAAAACCGGACTGGCCCCGAAGCTCGAAACACCGGGCTTGCGCTTGTTGCTATTGTGGATCTCATCCGAAGCCCAGCTGCCGGCCGCAGCGACCATGGCGGTTTTCAGCAAAAAGACAAACCCGGATCTGCACGTGGCCGTGGCGGGTGTGCCCGGACTGCTGGCGGGCAGCCGGCGGTTTGCCGACAGCCGCCTGACCGTCCCGGACAGTCAATTGCTTTCCAGGCTGAAGCAGCTAATCGGCGGAAGGGATACCGATCGGGAAGCGGCCGGACCTGATTTCAGATGCCTTCCGCAGGGCCCTTACCTGGCCCCCGCACCGGTGCTGTCTTTCGATTTAAGGCCGGGGGGGATTCGTTCGGACCCACCGCTGGGGCTTTTCGAACTCCTAAAAAGCTGTCAGGAAAAATTGGGGACCCGGGGCGTGTTTGTCATGGCCGATGAAAACCTGGACCCGTATTTTTCCTGGCCGGGGCATACGGTTGACGGCAATGGCACGGCACCGTGCCTGGGAATTTATACCAGGTTGCGTGCGACCAGCCAACACATCGATACAAAAGCACTTTTGCGGGCGGGGGTCAGGCTCATTGTCTGGCGTAAGCCGGAAGGCCCCCTGGAAGCCCTGAAAAAGGCATTGTGGCAAACATCCCGGGCCGGGATCTGGAATCACCTGCAGGTCGCTAACAGCGGGGATGACGCGCTTATCGATGCGTTGCTTCTTTTTGCCGCGGCCAATCCGAACATTGTGCACTCCTGGGATGATACCCGTTTCCCCGCAGCACCCGCTGATCATTTTCCCGGTCCGGGCGAACCGCCGGTTTACCGTCGGGTTCGGAAGCTGCCGGGGAGACCGCTCTGGCAGATACTCTCTGATCCGGTGCATCTGCTGCTTTATCTGGAAAGGCACGGCCGGCAGAAAGTGATGCGCTGGCGGGTGCCGGATAACCACGCCGATGTCTATACCCTGGGCCGCAAACTTGATTACCACTATACCTCTCCCGGGAACCTGCCCCCCGGTTTCATGGACGAAATTTGCCTGATGGTTGCAGATGGAGGGTCTGTGGCTATGGAACGGGTCAGGGACAATCTGGAAAAGGCTTTTCTTATAGCCTATGCCATGGAAGAGGGTGTGATCGTGGGAAATTCTTCTTTAAAAAATCCGCGGCCAGAGTATATTGAGACAGTCAACCGCCAGTCCGGCCTTGATCTTACCCACTACCTGGAGCGGGGCTACACATCGGTCAGGCCGGAATACCGGGGGATGGGAATCGGCGCCCGGCTTCTCGCGGGACTGACGAAGCGGGCCGGCGACCGCAGAGTGTTTTCAGTTATCAGCGAGGACAACGTGGCCGCCCGGAAAATGGCTATCCGCAACCGGACCCGTCAGGTGGCGGAATATTACAGCCCGCGGCTGGGAAAGAAGGTGGGCGTGTGGATACCGGAAGGGATGCTTGACACGTAAAACCGATGAATTCGGTTTTTTGCGAATTCATCTTCCATGGGCAGAGAAGATTTCATGGACATAGGGATTATCACAGTCAGGGACAGGGCCTACCATCCCAACCGACGCCTTAGGGAGGCGGCCGGGCAGAAAGGACACCGGGTTACGTTCATCCATCCCTACCGCCGCTGGCCGCTGATCGCAGGCAATACACCGGCAGTTACCGGCGAAGCGGATTTCGCCTTGCCGGATGTGATCCTGCCGCGCCAGGGGGCGCAGATCGGCCAGTCCTGCCTGGTCCTGATCAGCCAGTTGAGTTTGATGGGAATCCCCCTGGTGAACGGTCCGGGTGCTATCCGGGTGGCCAGTAACCAGTTTCTAACCCTGCAGGTGCTCTTGGCCGCCGGGGTCCCGGTTCCGGATACGCTGTTTATCAATGCGGCCGGTGGTACCCGCGACGCGACGGTGCATGTGGGCGGTTACCCGGTGGTGGTAAAGGAGATCAACGGCCGCCAGGGGGCCGGTGTTGTCCTGGTTAAAAACGAGAACGAACTGGCGCAGGTCGTACAAACGCGCCTGCAAAAGGCCCGGGGGCTGTTGCTGCAACGGTTCATACCCACCCGCGGCCGCCGGGATATCCGCGCCCTGGTAGTCGGGGGTGAAGTCGTCGGCGCCATGCGACTTTTACCCCCGCCGGGTGAATTTAGAGCCAATTACCATCTCGGGGCAACCGGACAGGTCGAAGTGCTGACGGACAGGGTGGCCGGGATTGCCGTTGAGGCCACCCGGGCGGTGGGGCTTGATATCGCCGGGGTTGATCTGAGTATGGATGCCAAGGGCCGGGTTTATGTGATTGAAGTGAACTATGCACCGGGCTTTAAAGGCCTGGAAAAGGCTACCGGCCTGGATATTGCCCGGTTGCTGGTTGATTATTCAACCGGGTTTGTCGCCTGACAATTGTAAAGGCCGGCGGGAGTTAACCGAATGATCATTTCCGATTTGAAACTCACCGAAGATGGAAAGCACACGCGTGCTGAGGCGAAGGTCACCTGGGAAGTGGCCGACAAGCGGCCCATGGGGGTCTATATTGAAACCGAAAACGCATTCGCCGGGGATATCACCTGTCATCCGCACGCATTTCTGGTGGGTTGTTTTGTTCCGGCTATGCACTACGGCGAGAAACGGCTGGTTATTGAGGGCGATATCTGCCCGACCCTGCGGGAAGGGCTGCAGGCGGCCATGGCGATCCTGGCTGACTGGTCCGGCGGCAGTTTCAAATCCTTATCCATAGAAGCGGGAACAATGGCGGCCGCCCAATATCCCGGCAAATTCCGGCGCGCAGCGCTTTTTATGTCCGGGGGCATCGATTCGCTCTCCGCGTTGCGGATAAACCGGAAAATGTACCCCGCGCCCCATCCCGGCTCCATCAAAGACTGCCTGCTTGTACACGGGTTTGATATCGGCGGGGTTGTGGAGCGGGGCATGAAGTATCATGTCTTTGAACGTGCCAAGCAGGCCATGGCGGCGATTGCCGCGGATACCAATGTCGCTTTGATACCGGTATATACCAATATCAGGCACCTGTGTGATGAACGGGACCTGTGGCTGACCAAATTTTTTGGGGCTGTCCTGGCGGCGGTGGCCCATGCGTTCGATTCACGGATCAACCTGGCGTACATTGGCTCTTCCTACGACCTGCTCAATCTGGCCCCGTGCGGCTCGCACCCCCTGCTGGACCCGGAATACTCCAGCTATGACCTGAAAATCAGGCATCGGGATGTTGAATTGTCGCGCATTGCCAAGATCCGTTCGATTGCCGACTGGGACCTTGCCCTGAATAACCTGCGGGTATGCCTTGCCAATGTGAAAGACAGGCTGAATTGCGGCCGGTGTGAAAAGTGCGTGCGCACCATGCTTGGCCTGGAGGCGGTCGGTGTTTTGGATAAAATCACTTCATTTGAGGAGAAACAGGTGGCTCCGGATCGGTTGGACGCATTCAGCATCACCATACGGCACCGGGAGCATTTTTACGAGGAACTGCTCGAACCCCTGAAGGCCTGCGGCCGGGGAGATCTGGTGGCCATGATCGAGAAAAAACTTTCTGAAAACAGTCCTTAATCTTTGAAATTGATGTCCACGTTCAATTCTTCGCCGACCTCGGCCAGGCCTGTGTTGATTTTCTCCATATCGGTACCTTCCGGAACCTGGATGTGGATGTCCATGAGGTAAAGCGCTGTTCCGCTATTGGGCGAAGCCTGGATACGGGAGACCAGGTCTACGATATTCAGGTTGTTGTCCGCCAGAAACCGGCTGACCCGATAAACGATTCCGGCCTTGTCCAATCCCTCCACATGCAGGGTGCGTGACGTATAGGCGGCTTTGGGGGCTGCGGTTGGTTCGCTTACCGGCCGCAGAAAGGCCGACACCCCTTTTTCATGTTCAAGACGGCGGCATTCTTTCAAAAGATGATCATCGCTATCTTGTTGGGAGCCGGTAGTGAAAAGCAGGATGAGGGTAAACTCGCCGGCCAGCAGGGTCATGGTTGAATCTTCAAGGTTGCAACCGTTTTCATACAATACCTGGGTCACATCGGCGACGATGCCCGGCCGGTCTTTACCGAAAGCGGTCATGATATAACTTGTTCCCATAAAATTTTCCTTTTTGAAATGGATCGAGACCTGTGAATTGCTTCAGAGGTCTCGATTTCGGGCGTGGTGTGGATACTGGTTTAAACCAGCCGGAAAAAAACTCTCCGGCGTGGGTGCCTATTTCCGGCGCTTCAAGGCGATAATCATGCTCAGGCGCAGTCGGTCAAGGGTTTCCTGGAGCTTGCCGATTTCATCCTTACGGGTCACCTTGATTTCTTCTCTCAGATTTTTACCGCTGGCGAGGCTAGTGGCGGCTGTGGTCAGCTTGTTAAGCGGGGCCAGCGAACGGCTGACCGATATAAACGTCAGGACCAGGGAGACAAACAGGATACCGGCCATCATGGTTACCAGAGTCGTCATCAGTTTTTGCTTGGCGTCATTAATAACCTCCAGGGAGAGACCGATGCGAAATCCGCCCCAGTGCTTGCCCTTTACGAAGATCGGCGAAGAGACGTCCCACATGGTCACGCCGGTATCGCGGTGGTACACCTGCAGCAGACCCTTTTCGGAGTTTTGCGCGGCTTTCAATCCTACGGGGTCATTGAAAACCCGCTTGGTGCGGTTGCCGACTTTATCCACTTCCGGGTTGCCGGTTATCGGCTTTTGATAGCGCGTATTGTGGGTGGGCAGATACCCGTTCTTGTCCACCGCAACAGCGAAGACGATACTTTTATCAAGCAGAAATTCATCCTGGAGCCCCAAGATGGCCTTGTCCAGGTAAAAATCATATTTGGTGTGATATTTGGGTGGGTCGAAGTTGCCGATCAGTTCATATTCGGTATCAAAAGCGTCTTTAACCGAAAAGACACCGTTATCAACAGCTTCCTCGATGATCTGCCCGATCATTTTGGCACCCACAATGGATTGAATTTTACCCCGGTTCAGCAGTTCTCTTTCAAGACTCTGGCTCTGCTGGGTGACGAGAAAATAGGTTCCCGCCGACATGACTATCAGGATGAAAAAGTTTACGATCAATGATACCTTCACACCGATTTTTCCCGTAATAAAGTTAAACATTTTAAGTATCCCCTCTTTCTTTCTTTGCTATCCGACCGGTTCGAATCAGTTTGGTGCGGTCGCTATTTAAACCTGGTTATCGATTATCGCTTGTACCCGATCCGCAAAGCCCCCAGTGCTTTCCCTGAATCTTTATGGGGACAGAGAGATCGGCCAGTTGTTCGCCGGTATCCCGGCTGTATTTTTGCAGAAGGTACGGGTTGGTGTTCCTGGCCGCCGCCAGCCCGGTCCTGTCATTAAACAACCGCTTGGTGCGGTTGTTTTTGGTGTTAAAATCTTCATCATCGGTTAAAGGGCGCGAATATCTTGTGTTGTGCGTGGGCAGATACCCATTGCGATCCACGGCGACCACAAATAAGATCCGTTTGTCCTTTTCCAGATAATTATCCAGTATTATCCGGAGCACTGCATCCGTCAATTTGTCGTACTGGGTTTTGAATTTCTGGGGGTTTGTTTTCGGAATCGGGATGTAAAAAGTATCAAACATCTGGGCCAGGCTGAGGCGGTCAGAGGAGATGAGTTTCTCCATTTCTCTCTGGATCTCGTTTCTACAGTTTTCGGCCAGGGCCTTCACTTGGAGATCGAAGCCGGAAAGGGTTTCCTGCGCCTGCAGGGATGGCACCCAGACGATCAATACCAGGCAAAAGAAACCAACGCATCTTATGTTTAGAATTTTCGCAGCATTCAATTGGAATCTCCTTTGTTCATGTTCCGTTGGTTTACTGTTATCAGCGGTAAAAAACCGGCATTAATCTCCCAGCAGTTTAATCTCTTCCAGCATAGTTGTACTGAACTCGTTTTTCTGTTTCTCGCCAGGCATCTGGTTGGCGATGTTGTAGACAAAGTCACCCACTCTGGCCCGGGGGATTTTTTTAATATCAAGATTCATCTCTTCAGCAGTTTCATCGATCAGCACCTCGCCGAGGGGGCCGGTCAGCGCCACGAGTACTTCCTGAAGGCGGGCCATAAAGGCTTCACCGACATAGGATCCTGCAACGGCTGTGGTCACCTGCTCGATGAGTTTAAATTTAATCAGTTTCATCAAGCTTTCTTTGAATGCGGACGGGGTTAAATCTACATCACCGGCGATCTGGCGGATGGTTTTATCTTCACCGATTGCCATCAGGAGTTTCAACATGTCGGAATCGAAAGTGATCTCGTTATTCGCGGCAAGGTTTGTCTTTCTGAAATGCATATCCAGCAGATTAGCCATTATTTCGTATCCTCGCTGTGGCGGCAGAGTGTTAGAGAGTTGCCATACCTACTTTTGTGATAGGGCCTTCCCGGCTACCGTTGCGCTGCGGGTAACCCGTTCGGCACTGTTACAGCCACCGGCTCCGTTGATTTACCTGGCAGTCAATTGAAAGAGATGGCCGGTGCAATCAGCAGGGTGGCAGATGAGCGGAAGCAGCTTGGTGATGAAACCGGAGCTAAGATCATTCACCTTTGCCATTACAGGTGCTCACCAAAAGTCAGAGTTTTTTGCTGCCCTGGTTATCCCCATATGGGTAGCCGTGCCAAAGGAACAAAGACCGTCTGGTTATTTGCTGCGTCCAGCGGCGGCATCAATATCAGCAGAGCCCCTTTTCAAAGGGAAGTACATCTGGCTTTCAGGATGAGTGTTTGCTTTTGAAAAGTCATTAGGCAAAAAGCAAATTGGTGAATGGCGATCGAATGATTCGGATATTATGGCGGTTGCGCCTATCCTAAAGCATAACTCATCCGGTAACTGGCTGTAACCTCATGATTACTGGATGCTACCATTTTTGTCAATACGTCATTTTTATGCAAGCTGTCGATAATTGTCGAAAAATTCCAAGAAAAGGAAGAATTTCCCGTCATTTGTAGATAAACCGCGGGCATCGTATGGGGGCTTCTGGACGTGGCCTTGCGGGGGAAGTTTGGAACATCAGGGATCCCCGATGAGGTTTGCAGCGGTTCATTGGGCAGAGCGGGGACGGCCCCTGAGCGCGCCCATGTCTGGATCGGTCAATGTTGGAAGATTTGACATCTTTCCTTAATCATTGCCGATATCAAAATTTTTTAAAGAAGGCTGGTCCCAACCGGGTTGACACATATTGGCAGGTCTTCTATAATTCCTTATTCTCTAAGCGTTCATACCCGCAACCCATGCAGGGACAATACCATTGGATCCACAATCCATCGCATGCCCCTCGTGCGGGGCAACCCACGACATCTACAATCCCGGCGTGATTACGGTTGTTTGTGATTACTGCGGCAATGCCATCTACTGGGATGCCGGGAAAATAGAAAATGCCGGGAAACAATCCGTCCTGCCTGAAGGTTTCACACGCTTGTTTCGGGGCGTGACCGGGAGGCTGGAGAAGCGGGCCTTCGTGGTGATGGGGCGCGTGCGGTACAGTTTTGGCAGTGGATTCTGGGATGAATGGTTCCTGGAGTTCAGTGATGGAACCATTGGCTGGCTGACCGAAGACAATCATGAACTTGCCCTCCAGACCCGAACTACATCAAAAAAGATCCCGCCGCTTGAGGCGCTTAAACCCGGGAAAAAATTTACTGTGCGCAAGATTGACTTTGTTGTACAGGCAGTTGGTGAAGCTGAATGTATCGGGGTTGAGGGGGATTTACCCATCGAGGTGCAGACCGGAGAGACTTACCGGTTTGTCGATGCCTCGAGCCCGGATGGTAAATACACTTTCGGTATTGAGTATGATGCCACGCCCCCGACCCTGTTTGTTGGGAAATGGGTGAATTATGCATCCATTACGCTGAATGACGAGGGACTCGACTGGTAAGCCTATGGACGCAGAAAGATTCAAATTGAGCGGCGGCCGGGAGCGACCTGAATACAAACCGCAGAATATCAAGTGCGGCAGTTGCGGGGCGGGCCTCACTGTCAAGGATGAACAGTCCCAGATGGTTGTCTGTGAATACTGCGGCAGTCAACTTGACGTTTCGGCGACAGAGCAAACAGTACTGGGGAAGGGGCTGGCCAACAAGCCCTACTTTCCGCTGGAACTGGGCGACTCTTTTCATCATAAGGCGACCCGGTTTGAAGTTATCTCCCGGATGGCGTTCATAGAAGACAATGATATTTCTGAAATGACAAAGGAGTACCTTCTGTACAATCCCCGGCGGGGATCCATGTGGCTGGGTGAATACGGGGGGCACTATTCAATATCCCACCCTTCCCACGTGATGCCGACCAAAACCCCTTTCGAGGTGAGTCGGGGAGATGTGATCAAAACCCATGACGGCAACCAGTGGGTGGCCGAGGGCAAGGGGATCTACGCATTGCACTATGTGGATGGGGCCCTGCCCTGGGTAGCCAGGGTGGGGGATCGCATTCAGTACGCTGAGTTTGCAGAAAAATCCGGCTCCGGCAAACGGTATGAGGCCCAGAGTATCGGTGGCGAAGTCGAATACGGCCTGGGCCGGGCGATGCCGCTTGAAACGGTCCGCCGGGCTACCCGGAAACCGGAGCTTGGCAAAGAAACAGTTTCAAAAACATTTGAGGACCCGGCTAAAAAGCGCAAAGGGTATATCCAGCTTATGGCGATTGCCCTGGTTGCCGCCATGTTTAACGGATTGTTGGCATTTTACTGTTACCAGAGCGGTAACGTGGTTCTCAAACAGGGTTTTTCGCCCCAGGAACTGACCGCCGGCGTGATGTCGCGGTCTTTCATTGCCAGGGGGAAGGGCAAAATTACCAGAATTAGCATTTCCGCATCGCTGGACAATGCGTGGATGTCTCTGGAAGCAGCCATCGTGAGGAGTGACGGGAAGGCCGTCCATCTGTATGAACGCAGCCTCGAATACTACCATGGCCGGTCGGGTGGCGAGAGCTGGAGTGAAGGCAGTCGCAGCAGTTCGCTGCTGGTTAAAATTCCCGATCCGGGCATGTACAAACTTTTTATCCAGGCTGTGAGCGCCCATGGGAATGCATCCAGGGCGACCAAGGCCCTGCACAGCCTGCAGGTGGAGATCAAAGACCGGGCGCTGCCGGGGGGCAAATTCGCGCTGGCCGGCGGGTTGTGCCTGGCACTGTTCATTCTGACCGCCTTTTTATTTGCAAAATGGAAAGAAGATGATGAGGAATAAGCGCGCATGCAGTTTATGAAAATAGTATTCATAGGCCTGGTGGCCGGCAGTACCATCTGGGCGACCGCCGCGACGGCTTTGAAGCAGGGGGTGAAACCGGCCGCGTACCCGCGGGGGATAAGCCTCCGGCAGGACAGCCTGCAGGGGGTCCATGCTCTGCCGGTTCCCGGCAGGAAGGGGCGCATGCACAGAGGCGGCGGAATGTCGGCCGGCAAATAGAATCTATCTCAAAAAAGTTTTCTTGTCGGGCGTAGCTCGAAGAGCGAAGACTGATTGGCCCAATCTCAGCGTTGGGCGCTAAATTCAAATCCTCGAAATACTGGAGTATTACTCCGGTTCGAATGTAGCGCCCGCTTTGACCTTGAACCAAAATTCATTTTTGAGATAGATTCTATAAAAATTCAAATGGCCGCCCGATTTTCTGACAGGTTTTTCACGGCCAATAATTACGGGAGGAAGCATGTTCACAGAAACCCATTTACTACAGTTTATAGCGACCATTGTGTACTCCATTCTCGGGATGATTGTTTTCGGGGTGGCCTTTAAAATATTTGTAAAGCTTTCGCCTTTTTCGGTCCGCAAGGAAATCGAGGAGGACCAGAACACTGCGCTGGCGATTATTCTGGGTTCCGTTCTGATAGGGCTTGCAATCATTATTGCCGCCGCGATTGTCTGATTCATGTCCCTTCCCGGCTCCTCACTGCCGGCCCGGATTGTACTGCTGGGTTCGGTCTTTCTCATCGCGGCCTGCGGCCTGGTGTATGAACTGGTTGCCGGGGCTGTTTCAAGCTATATTCTCGGGGATGCGGTTACCCAGTTCTCCTTTGTTATCGGGGTTTTTCTATCCTCCATGGGGCTGGGGTCCTATCTGGCCAAGTACTTCCGGGGGAACCTTCTAAAAACTTTCATCGAAATAGAGATATGGATCGGCCTGGCGGGCGGGTTGAGCTCTATCCTCATGTTTGCGGTGAGTGCCTTTGCCCCTGATATCTTTGTGGTGGTTTTTTACGGATTGTGCATTCTGATCGGGGTCATGATCGGGGTCGAAATTCCCCTGCTGATCAGGATTCTAAAAGAGAATGGCGATTTTTCAGAGGCCTTGAGCCATGTGCTGGCTATCGATTATGTCGGTGCGCTGGCAGGCGCGATTCTTTTCCCCCTGCTGGTGCTGCCCTATCTGGGGCTGAGCCGGGCATCCATCGTCTTCGGGATTATGAATCTGATGGTCGCCGGGGCCGGCCTGTTTGTATTACAAGGCCGCCGACTGTGGACAGTTTTGAGGCTTTCAGCCGTCGGATTTATTCTTTTCACGGCCCTGATGTTTTCAGCCGGTATGGTCGGTTTTTTTGAAGACCTGCTGTACCAGGACGCGGTCATCTTTTCAAAAACCACCCGGTATCAACGCATCATCCTCACCCGCTGGCGGGATGATATCCGGCTTTATCTCAACGGGAACATTCAGTTCAGTTCAGTCGACGAAGCCCGGTACCATGAAGCCTTGGTCATTCCGGCTCTGGAGGCGTGTGCCCGGCCGGGGGATGTCCTCATCCTGGGCGGTGGTGATGGCCTGACCGCCCGGGAAGTCCTGAAATATGACAGTGTCCGGCGCATTGTTCTGGTGGACATCGATCCTGCCATGACCGCCCTTGGCCGCGAAAGGCCGGAACTCAGGACCCTAAATAAGAATTCTTTGCATTCGCCCAAAGTTGAGATCGTCAACACGGATGCCATGAAATATGTGGAAAACAGCCCCGCGGCTTTCGATGCTATTATCGTGGACCTGCCGGACCCCAGTTCCGGTGCGCTGGCAAAGCTCTATTCAAAGTCATTCTACACCCTGTGCGCCCGCCGGCTGAGAGCGGGCGGCGTCATCGTTACCCAGGCAACCTCACCATTCTTTGCCCCGGAAGCTTTCTGGTGCATCGTGCAGACCATGGAAAGCGCGGTGAATACGGGCGCGGGCCGGGACGGGTTGAGCGCGATTCCCTTTCACGTGAACGTCCCTTCGTTTGGTGAATGGGGGTTTGCCATGGCGGCCCGTAATACCATCGACCCGGGACAGCTTGCGATCAGGGTTCCCACCCGATTTTTGAATTCAGCCCGGATGCAGGCCATGTTCAGATTTGGGGAAGACGCCCGGCCGGTGGAGAACCTTGAAGTGAACCGGCTGGAATTCCCGGTTCTGGATGAGTACTACAAGCGCGGTTGGGGGCGATTTCATGAATAGGCCGCCGGGCGTATCTGCGGGGAAGTGAAACAGACCGGGTTGTTGGCCGGTCGGCGATGATAATTTGACATGGTAACAAGCCGGTGATACGAAATTAAGAAATGACAATCCCATACGGGGATCGGAGGATAAAAATGGGTCTTTGGGACAAGGTTAAAGGACAGTTTATCGATGTCATCGAATGGATTGATGACACCCAGGATTCACTCATCTGGAAATTTCCCCGCGAGGATAATGAGATCAAGAACGGGGCCCAGCTGATTGTACGCGAAAGCCAGGTGGCCGTATTTCTGCATGAAGGCGAAATAGGGGATATTTTCGGTCCGGGCCGGGTCGAACTGACCACAGCCAATATTCCGGTGCTCACCACGCTGAAAAGCTGGAAATACGCCTTTAACGCGCCTTTCAAATGCGACGTGTTCTTTGTCTCGATGCGCCAGTTTACCGACCTTAAATGGGGTACCAAAAATCCCATTATGCTGCGGGATGCCGAATTCGGACCGGTA
The DNA here is from genome assembly GCA_964647585.1 of uncultured Desulfobacterales bacterium. GTDB lineage: Bacteria > Desulfobacterota > Desulfobacteria > Desulfobacterales > CAJINA01 > CAJINA01. The sequence goes on along the minus strand of CAZYGG010000042.1, from coordinate 11,068 downwards.
AGGCTGCGGGCTTTCGGTTCCTACTGCGTAAAGGTTTCCGACCCGGAAGCGTTTATCAAGCAGATTGCAGGTACCGATACGCTGTTTCAAATGAGTGAAATTACGGGGCAGTTTCGGAACATCCTGGTGAGCCGGTTTGCCGATGCCCTGGCTGAAAGCAAGATTCCCATGCTGGATCTGGCCGCCAATTATAATGAAATGGGTGACCTGCTGCTCGGGAACCTGCAGATCGAATTCGATGAATACGGCATCAAGCTGACCAAATTTCTAGTTGAAAATATATCTGTTCCCGAAGAGGTGGAAAAGGCCCTGGATAAACGCACCCAGATGGGGGTCATCGGCAACCTGGGGGCCTATACCCAATTTCAGACCGCGGAAGCGATCGAGGATATGGCCAACAATCCCAATGCCGGTGCCAACGCCATGGGGATGATCGCCGGGGTCGGCATGGGCAACATCATGGGCGGCGCCATGCAGGGGGCCGCCCAGCAACCGGCTGGTAACCAGGCGGCCGCGCAGCCCGCAGCCGGTCCACCGCCTCTGCCCAAACAGTCCCAGTGGTATGCCGCCCTGGACAACCAGCAGGCGGGTCCTTTTACCCCGGATCAGATCCGGCAGTTGATTGGTGAGGGCCGTATTACCAGGGAAACCCTGGTATGGAAGCAGGGGCTGGCCGATTGGACTCAGGCGGGCCAGACGGAGGAAGTTAAAGAATTTTTTGGTGCGACACCCCCGCCGTTGCCCAAATGATCCGGTGAGGAGATCACCGCAATCAGGGCTGCGATTCGGGGACCGGAATGTTCCTTGACACAGCGGCCACCCCGGGGTTGGCATAGATGATCTCCCGGGGGGTACAGGTGACATTGAAAATGACGCGGCCTTCGATTACGGCACCCGGTTCCAGATCACGGCCAAAATCCCGACTGCTGAACATCTTGTAGCGTTTTCCTTTTTTACATGAAAGGAAGAACTGCGTGGCTTCAACCCGGAAGGGCTTATTGCCGGTGTTTTTCAGCCAGATATGAAATTTGCCGTTACTGAGGATCTTGACCGCCATTTGGGCCGGGGGGATTCCTTTGAATTCCTTGAGACGGGCATTCTGCCATTTGCGCGTCGCAGTCAGCTGTTTTTTCGCAGCGACCCTTTCAGCCTTTTCTTTTTCAAACCGGGTCTCATAGAAGGTGACTTTCCGTTTATACCGCACATTACCCGGGTCTAACTTTAAAAGATAGCGATAGATGTCCAGGTTATCCACGGTCCTTGACGCGGGAATGGCTTTCACCTGCTTTTCCAGTTTCGCTATCTTTTGCCGGATGGCGGCCGGATCGCTTCCGGCCGATTGAACGTTGCGGCCCCCACCGGAGGCCATTTCCCTTTTACGCGTACGTTTCCACGCCTTGACCCACTGGTGACCAACAGCGACAACCCTTCCATTTTCAATGACGATGGGCGTGCAGGTCTGCAGATTTTTATGGCAGTCCGATGATAGTTTTTCCCTGTAGTAGTAGGTGCGATAGCCTTTTTTTGATTTCAGGATCCGATCGGGTGCGCCGGCGATGATGCGGACGGAACTCTCCAGGGTGCCGGCTTCTATCTTTTCGAGTTTCTCTTCGTCAGGGGGCAGATTCAGGGTCGATTGCAGGCACCCTGAAAGAAACAGCGTGATAAAAATGGTGATGATCCATCGGGTTTTCATATACAAACGCCGCTACCTTAATTCTGGTTTGATCTTATGGCCGTGATAACGGCTTGTATTTATATAAAAAAAAAGAGGTCTTGTCAAAGGGTGAACGGTGATTAGCGGCCCTGCCACTGTTTTGGATGCCATGGTTGCCATTTTTCAAGATACCCTAAAGGGGGTGCCAGCTGTCCGATTCTGCAAACCAGAACGGCTGGCATAACATGATAACCAACTGAAACAATATAAATTATTTTAAATGTGTTGAAATTTTTAAGCAAATCCTTGTATCATAAAAAAATTCGTATTATCAAATTGTTTGTGATTGTCCGGGAAAAAGAATCACAGCGCCTGAACGGCAGGGAAGGCGGCCGGCGCCGGAACTGCCGAAGGCCTGGACATTAAATCCGGAAAGATCAACAATAGAGATCGCCAGAAAATTTGCAAGGCTCTGGAACAGGCCAGCGCCTGATAAACATCACCACCATCAATAATTAGATTATCGGTTGCGCCGATAGGGCTCCGGTTACCGGGACACGCTTCTTCCTGAAAGCACGTATTGCGCTGAACAGGCCCTCTTGCGATGCCTGCCCCCGCTCTTACTGCGCCGGCCTTACAATCATTATCTTCGGCCCGGTTCTCATTGGCGTTTATGACTCACACACCAGCAAAGGAGGGTATCATGGGCGAAAGCATTTACAAGATCATCGAATTGGTAGGAACCAGTGCAACGTCATGGGAGGATGCTGCCAAAAGTGCAGTTGAGAAGGCTGCCGGTAGTTTAAGGGACCTGCGGGTCGGCGAGATCGGCAAAATGGACATGACCATAGAAAATGGCAAGGTTGCTCTGTTCCGGGTCAGGGTGACGGTATCTTTTAAATTCGATGGATAAAGCCTCTATCCGGGGTGTCGGTTTTAGAGACGTAAGACCGGATTTCAGAAACAGCTGTTTCCAAATTAAAAAGGGGCCGGGAAATATTCCCGGCCCCCTTGATTTTAAACCAATAGCTATTTTTTTGAAGATAACTTTTAATGCAAAGAAAAGCTTCTAACCGTCAAGACGTTTGAAAAGCTCATCCCATTCTAAATCTTCTTCCCGCCATTTTTCCATTTTATGCCACTCTTCAGACTTATACCACTCGGGGGCACTGGGGCGGCTGAATTCCTTGAGTTCCCATTGCTGATTCGCAAAGTAAACCGTTGCCACAATCTCCCTTTTTCCCATGAGGCCAATGAAACCCAGTTTCCCATACTGCCCCGAGGTTACCACTGCGGCGATTTCATCGAAGACTGTTTCAAGCTGATGGTAATCCCCAAAAAACTGTTCACAGTCTCTATTATTAATGAAGATGCAGTCTTTGTCCCACCAGACTTTTTTGAGAATAGGGCTGATTTTCTCGGACAGTTTATTAAAATCAGATTCCACTACACCCTGAATAATCCCCTGCAGGATGTTAATCTTGACGGTATCCATAACCTGGGTGGCATCGTTTTCCATGGTTCAATTCCTTTGTTGTCGTCAGGGTGTTGCACCGGGTTCAGTTTTGATTTCAGCCAGTCGTATTTCAACCTAAGAGTATATTAAGGCTTTGAAAAAATGTCAAATTTGGTGGCAATGCCCATAAGGCATCCGGTGAGAATAACGGTCGGTCAATTCCGAATCAGGCGGTTGCTAACCCCGGGGTGTGGCAGGGGTGTTTATGGTTCGGGTTCACTTGAAAAGAAAAGGGTGTTTTGAATTTCGGAATGATGCCCCGTATTGACTACACGTTTTCTCTTAGCCGGGGCAGTTTGCGGCAACGGATTTCTTCGGCGGTCATCTAAATCCCAATGGATTTATTTAATTGTCAACCATCTCTTTCAGTTCTTTGCCGACCTTGAAGAACGGCAATTTTTTAGGGGGGACCTGGATTTGAGAGCCGGTTTTCGGATTCCTGCCGACATAGGGTTTGTAGTCTTTAACCATGAAGCTGCCAAATCCTCGAATCTCAACGCGGCCGCCGCTAACGATGCTCTGGGTGATGGTATCGAAAAAAGTGTCAATGACCTTTTCGGCATCTTTCCGGCTTAAAGAAGTTTTTTCCTTAATGGCACTGATTAGGTCTGATTTGTTCATGGAGGCTCCTTGAAAAAGTTAAAAAAACTTAAGCGCCAATTGATCCATGATGTGGCAATATTTAATATATATAGAGGGTTGTTGACTTTGCGTCAAGTTTTTTTTGCCGGATTGGATCAGTCTTGAGAGGATTTGTCCGCCGGGAGCAGTTCCGGGGGGACCTGGGCATCAAGGTCCTGCGAGGGTTCCGGCAACGCGTCGGTGTCACTTTTATCGTTTTCCCCGGATGAATCATCAGGCGTTGCCGGCGGGCTCGCTTCCAGGGCCATATCTTCAATTTCTTTCGGCGACGGCAGGTCTTTCAGGTCTTTGAGATCAAAGACCTGGAGAAAAATTTTTGTGGTTGCATAGATCAGGGGGCGCCCCGGTATCTCCTTGCGTCCCAGGACGCGCAGGAGTTTTCTTTCCAGGAGCATCCGGATGACGCCACCACTGTCAACACCCCGTATACGTTCAATGTCAGCCCTTATAACCGGCTGCTTATAAGCGATGATCGCAAGGGTCTCCAGGGCAGCCTTACTCAAGCGCGGGGCGTTGGGCTGGATGAGCCGTTTTATCCACTGCGTGTTTTCAGGCGGGGTTCTGAACTGGTAGCCCCCGGCGACCCTGGCCAGAAAGAAGCCCCCGTCACGATCATGATAGTCTTCTATCAAATCATCCAGGGCTGCGCGCACCGTGGTAATTTCCCGGTTCCCGGCGGCCTTGCTGAGGGTGTGGGCCGTCAGAGGGTCTTCCGCGACGAACAGGAGGCTCTCGATGATTTTCTTTAACGCTTCCATCAAATGTAAAATATCCGTATTATGCCGGTTTGAACATGCTGGACAACTTTTACGAGATTCAGTTTGACCATTTCAAGAACTGCCAGAAACGTAACGATGATATCACCTTTTTCAATGATTTGGTCAAAGAGTTCGTCAAAAGCGGCAGAGCCTTTTACTTCAAGTAAATCCACTATCTGGGTCATCCGTTCTTTAACGGAAATTCGCTCGGAGGTCATATCCACCCGGTGATCGGGGGCCATTTTATCCAGAATTTTTTGAAAAGCGTCTATCAGCTCAAAAAGCCCGACCCGCACAAGTTCATCACCGGTTTCGTCCAGGTACGGCTTTTTGGTACGTGTTCTGACGAAGGTTTTATCTCCCAGCAGGTTGCGGTTTGCCAGATGTTCTGCGGCGGCTTTCATTTCCAGGTATTCGAGGATTGGCTTCGTGATTTCCGACCGGGGGTCATCCTCTTCCTCATCACCCTCGTGGACCGGCAACAGCATCCGGGATTTAATCTGGGCGAGGGTAGCCGCCATCACCAGAAAATCACCGGCAAAGTCAATATCCATGGCTTTCAGCCACTTGATATAGACCAGGTATTGATCGGTGATCAGGGCAATGGGGATGTCATAGATGTCCACCTCGTTTTTCTTAATCAGGTGGACCAGAAGGTCCATGGGGCCCTCGAACACATCTGCCAGGTCAACCTTGTAGTCATCTACTTGCATAACGCAAACCGTTTACTATTCCGGGCCAGGCGGGCTATTCGCCAAGCTTTCTGATACCAACCGCTTCACGAATTTCCTGCAAAAACGGCTTGCTTCGTTTCCGGGCTTTTTCCGCACCCTGTTTCAGAACAGTTTCAATATGGGCCGGGTCCGCCATGAGCTTTCCGTATCTCTCCCGCGGTTTTGCCAGGCGATCGTTAAGGTACTCGAAAAGGAATTGTTTCATTTCCCCCCAGGCAATCCCGCCGGCATAGCGGGCTTTGAGCGCTTCGGTTTCATTTTCAGTGGCAAAGGCCTGGTAGATTTCAAAAAGCGTGCAGCCCGTGGGGTCTTTCGGTTCACCCGGTTCCAGAGAGTTGGTTTTAATTTTCATGATCAGCTTGCGCAGTTTTTTCTCCGGCTCGAAAAGCGGTATGGTATTGTTGTAACTCTTACTCATTTTCCGGCCGTCAAGGCCTGACAACACCGCGGTTTTCTCATCCACCACCGCTTCAGGCAATACAAAAAGCGATTTATACGTGTGATTGAACCGGGCCGCGATGTCGCGGGTCATCTCCAGGTGCTGAACCTGGTCTTTGCCCACCGGCACTTTATTGGCTTTAAACATCAGGATGTCGGCGGCCATGAGGACCGGGTAGCTGAACAACCCCATGGAAACACCCTTGTCAGGGTCCTTGCTGCCGGCCAGGTCGTTGTCCCCGACAGCCGCTTTGTAGGCGTGGGCCCTGTTCATAAGCCCCTTGGCGGTCATGCAGTTCAGTATCCAGGTAAGTTCGGGGATTTCCGGAATATCCGTCTGGCGGTAAAAGGTGGCATTGTCGGTATCAAGGCCGAGGGCCATCCAGGTTGCGGCGACCGCCAGACTGGATTGTTTTACCTTTTCCGGGTCGTGACATTTAATAATTGAATGGTAGTCGGCCAGAAAGTAGAACGTTTCTGAATCCGAATTCCGGCTGGCCGCAATGGCCGGTCTTATCGCGCCGACGTAGTTTCCGAGATGGGGGATTCCGGTTGTCGATATACCTGTCAGTACAACTTCATTGCTCATGGGTCTGTCCTGTGGAATTAAGTTTGTTTCTCCGTATGTAGTTTTTTACAAAATCGTGTTCATTCCGGGGTGTTTCAATCTTTCCGTTTAGTTTGGCATCCCGGGCCGCATCCAGCACCTGCCGGAAAACCGGCCCTGGTTTCAGACCGAATTGCTTTAGGTCTTTACCAGAAATTGTAAGTTCCACGAAACGCAGTTTCGTGCAGTACCTCGATATTGCCCTTTTTACCGGTTCTTTGGCCGTCATCGCCATCATGTAAAGCAGCAACTCGATCTTCAGTCCGTGCAGGCGGTTGTAGATCGTGCTGTTTTTTTTCGGCAATTTGCGTTCAAGGCTGTAAAGGCATCGATCGGCTTCGAAACGCAGCTTGCTGAACAACGCTTGCAAGCGGGGGGCCAGTTCAAAGCGGGTACAGATCTCCTGAACGGTTTTACGATCACAGTGCCGGGTAAGCGCCATGAAATAAACGGGCCACTTTATATAGGGTTCTTCCATAAAAAGCAAATCATACCAGGCCAGAACTTTTTTTACTGCTTTTAGGGATGGCTCCAGATTCTTGCTGGCTTCGATGGAAGGGTGTATGACGTTTAGAAGGTTATAGTCCTTCAGCCTCATTATGGCGGCGACGGGATTCTCCTCTTCCAGAATCTGGCGCAGTTCGGAAAAAACCCGATGACCCCCCAACCGTTTGAAGAAGTCCATTTTTATGGCATTGTCGATGAGGCCGGCGGTGAGTTTGCCGATGGTAAAACCGAACCTCTGTTCAAAACGAATGGCTCTGAAAACACGGGTGGGGTCTTCCACGAAACTTAGATTATGCAGAACCCTGACGGTTTTTTCCTTTACATCCTTATGGGCTGCAAAAAAATCTATAAGGGTGCCGTAGTGGCCGGGATTCAGCCGAATAGCCAGCGTGTTGATGGTGAAATCCCGGCGGAACAGGTCCTGCTTAATACTGCTCATTTCCACCGTTGGCAGGGCAGCCGGGAACTTGTAATATTCCATGCGGGCGGTAGCCACATCGATCTTGAAGCCGTCCGCAAAAATAATCACCGCTGTCCCGAATTTGGCATGCGTGTGCAACCGTGCGCCGTAAAGGCGGGCGAACTGCTTGGCGAACGCGATGCCTTCACCCTCAATCACGATATCGATGTCCTCATTACGGCGGTAGAGGAACAGATCCCTGACGAAACCGCCTACCACGTAGGCGTTCACGCCGGCACTCTGGGCCACCTGGCCGATGGCCCTCAGCGTTTCCAATATTCTCTCGGAGAGCCTTTCCGACATAAATTTTTTAATGTTGCGGGTGCGGACATTGACCGGTTCGCTGTAAGGATCCGGGGTGTCTCCATTTGTAAGCCGTGAACGCCTGACCAGGATGTTGAGCAGATCCGTCCGGGTTACCACACCGACAATGACGTTTCCATCAATGACCGGCAGGATGCGCTGCTTGTTGTCAATAATTTTTTCCTGAATTTCCTGCAGGTCCGCCATAGGCCGCACCACCGCAAATTCGCTGGTCATGTAATCTTTAACCGGAACCTGGGAAAGGTCATGGTAAAGCGCCTTTTCGATAACCTGGCGGGTGATGATACCGGTAAGCATTTCAAGTGGTCCAGTCTGGCGGATGACCAGCAGGGCATTGACGTTGTATTGGGTCAGCAGATTGCCGGCTTGGGCGCAGGTCAGTTCTTCATCGATCTTTATGGGTGGCGTGGACATAAGGTCTCTGGCCAGGCGCCGGGGGATGATTTTTTCATAAAGCAGTTCAATGAGTTCCTGCTCCGCCTGGACGAGGGTTTTGTCCTTTATGGTTGCCGCCGCGGCATAAGGATGCCCACCCCCCCCTATGAGCGCAACGATGGCACCCACGTCTACTTCCGATATTCGGCTTCTGGCCACCACGTAAATTTTATCGGCCATGCGGGCAATGGCGAAGATGGCATCCAGGCTCTCCATCTTGACCATTTTATGAACCAGAAAGGCAAAATCGGCGATATATTTGTCGCTGGTGATGGTGGTCAGTACGACCTCGATACCGTTTATGTTAAATCGTCGGGCGGCCTGAATCATATCGTTGAGGATACCGACCTGTTCCGGGCTAATTTCACGGGATATCAAACTGGCAACGTCGTTGAGCTTGGCACCCCGGGAGAGTAACCAGGCGGCCGCGTGAAAATCTGCCTCGGTGGTCGAGGAGAAGGTAAAGGAGCCGGTATCCTCATAGATACCGAGCGACAGGATCGTGGCCTCGTCCGGAGAAATTTCGATGGCTTTTTCTTTGATAATTTCGGTAAGGATTGTCGCCGTGGCCCCGGTAATCTTCTGAACCCCGGAATATGCCTTTACATCTTTATCGGTGGGCGGGTGATGATCATATACGTGAATGGCGACATCGTCTCTCCGGGTCAATTCCGCAAGGCGGCCAATCCGGTGGGGTTGACGGGTGTCAACCATGACCAGTTTCTTGACACGATCAAGGTCGATATCCTTTATATCGGCCATATTGAAAAGATAGGCCATTGAATTGATGAAAAAATTTCGCAGGTTTTTTTCCTGCGATCCAGGAAAGATGACCACTGCCTCCGGGTATAGTTTCTGGGCGGCCAGCATGGACGCAAGGCCGTCAAAATCAGCATTGATATGGGTCGTGATGACCGTCAGGGCCTGGGTTTTATCGCCGGATTTTGACATTTTTTAAAAATAGGCTGCTATGTTTTGTCTTTTTCCCTGCCGGGGAGGGGCCGGCGCAACTAAATGCCGGCAAGGACCTGGACCTTTTTTAATTCCGTCAGCAAGCTGATAAAAATTCCCTGTTTTCCGGCAGTTGTTTTTTACTAAGCCTTTGAAAATTCCAAAAATACCATATACATAGTTCCATATCTTTGGCAAGCTGCAAGTTCAGGGGCATTTGGGCCGCTCTGCCGGTCAGATGGCGCCTGCCGGTACTCACAGGAGTGCTGGGTCCCCCCCGCATAGCACTTGTCCGGTGCAAACTGTTTCAACAAGGTCCGGACTAATCCGCCTCCCTACGCGTCTATCCGGTGGGGGCTCAAAACAGGTAAATACCGTTAAAGACTTGAAAAATAGTAAAAATGATAGTATAACCCAATGCATCTGAAAACCCTTTTTTAAAATCTCACCCAACTAGCCCAGGGAGGGTTGACAATGCCGGTCTATATTTGGAAAGGGAAAAACAAAAGCGGCGCGACCCAGAAAGGGGAGCTAGAGGTAGCCAGCAAAGAGGTCGCCCTGGCCCAACTCGCCCGCATGAAGATTACCAGTCCCAAGGTGAAGCCAAAGCCGAAGGATCTGTTTGAGAACATCGCCTTCATGCAGCCCAAGGTTCAGCAAAGTGACATCATTTTGTTCTGCCGCCAGTTTTCTACCATGATCGACGCCGGCCTGCCGATTATCCAATGCCTTGACATTCTACAATCCCAAGCGGAAAATGTCAGCTTTAAAAAAATCTTGAAAGACATCAAGGACAATGTTGAAGCCGGCCAGACACTTGCCGAGGCCCTTAAAAAGTATCCCCAACACTTCGACAACCTTTTCGTAAATATGATCGCCGCCGGCGAGGCCGGCGGTATCCTGGATACCATTCTGCAGCGCCTATCCGCCTATATGGAAAAAGCCGCCAAGCTCAAGGCCCAGGTAAAGGGTGCCATGACCTATCCGGCGATCACAATGGCGGTTGCGGTTATCGTGGTGGCAGTGATCATGATTTTTGTTATCCCGGTTTTTGAAAAAATGTTTGCCGATTTCGGCGGTGCCTTGCCGGCGCCTACTCAGTTAGTCGTTAATATGAGTAATTATGCGCGGTCATACTGGTACGTCGTTGCCGGCGGTTTGGTGATATTCTTCTTCGCCTTCAAAAAGTTTTACGCCACGGAAAAAGGGCGTGGAATCGTAGATGCCGCATCCCTGAAAATGCCGATCATCGGCCCCTTGCTGCGCCGGGTGGCCGTGGCCAAGTTCACACGGACGATGGGCACCATGCTCTCGAGCGGGGTCGCTATCCTGGAATCCCTTGAAATTGTAGCCAAAACCGCAGGCAATAAAACCGTCGAGGAAGCGATTTACTATACCCGGGGGGGTATCGCCGAAGGCCGGACCATGTCCGACCCCCTGTTGGAAAGCGGTGTTTTTCCCGCCATGGTCTGCCAGATGATATCCGTGGGGGAATCCACGGGTGCCCTCGATTCCATGCTCGTCAAAATTGCGGATTTTTACGATGAAGAGGTTGACCAGGCCGTTGAGAACCTGACGGCAGCTATTGAGCCGGTCATGATGGTTTTCATGGGCGTTGTCATCGGCGGATTGGTGGTTTCCATGTACCTGCCTATCTTCAAAATGGCCGGTGCGGTCGGCGGGTAGTGTCGGGCGCGAGCGCCTTTTTCCCGATACTGGTTGAGCCCGGCAAATTGTTGCCGGGTAAAGCGGGTGCGAGGGCAGTAGTATGCCCCGGCATTCCTCGCAAGATTGGCGCCGGGCCAGAGTCCCCATTTTATCAGCCAGCCGGCCTCAAATGCGGGACGTCTTGTAGGGCCGACTGCCGCAATTTACCCCATGTACGCGCCTTTATCGGCAAGCAGCACCCAGTTTTTCCAGCGATTGTCGGGTGCCAGTCCGACCACTGCCGTCTAGCCTGAAAGCGTAACTCCCAATGGACAAGCCTTTAGCAGGCTGTTGAAAAAGTCATTTTTCCACTTGCAATCCAATTGGGGTTA
>CAZYGG010000041.1:0-34692 GCA_964647585.1 uncultured Desulfobacterales bacterium | reverse complement strand
AGGCCATAAAAAAATCAAGGCTGACGGCGGCGCTATCCACCCTGGCCATGGAGGGTGCGAAAAACCTGGGCGGCCGGGAGCTGGCCGAACTGACCCGGACATTCGAAAATTCCATAACCGATATTACCGCCACCCTGGTCAATTCAGGGTACTCGCTGGCGTTTGAAAAGCAGGCCGATAATTCGGCGGTCACCATCCTCCAGCGGATTGGATACGATCCCAACGGGCTGGTTGATATGTTGGATCAAATGAATACCCGCCTTTCTCCCGGAAGCCCCGGGTTCGGCCGCACCCATCCGTCTCCCGGGGTTCGGATAGCCAATATTCAGGGGCGTACCGGTGTTTTCAGGCCGGTTCCCACCCAGCCGGCCCGGCAGGCACGGTTTAAAAGGCTTCTGGGGGCGGTCTGACAAATGAGCCACCTGCGGATATTCAACCGTAAACCGGTCCTGGGCACCCTCGCCGGGTTGACCGGGGCGGTCATAGCCATTCTCATGATGATGGCCGGATGGCTGGATACCTGGGAAGCCAGGACCTGGGACTGGCGCGTCCGGGCCCTGGCCCGACCCGGCCCGGCCACCGAAGATATTGTGCTTATCCTGCTGGACCAGAACAGCCTGGACTGGGCCCAGAAGGAAAACGGGTTGAGTTGGCCCTGGCCCCGTGAAATCTACGGTGCTATCGTTGATTTTTGCAGTCGCAACGGTGCCCGGTCCCTGGCCATGGATGTATTATACACCGAACCTTCCGCCTATGGCGTTGAAGACGACCGCGCCTTTGCAACTGCGGTCGGCGCATTCGGCAAGGTGGCCGGTGCAGTGTTCCTCGGGAAAAAAAGCGGCAGTTCCACCGATTGGCCGGCTTTTATCAGCGCACCCCGTCTGCGCCAAACCAGATCCGGCGGTCTGCCGGACCCTCTGGATTTCTCGCGGGCCACCTTTCCCATTGCCGAACTTGCCGAAAACGCGGCCGTACTGGGGAATGTACAGCTAAAACCTGATCCGGACGGGGTCTACCGGCGGGTCCCGTTATTCAATTCATTCGCGGGCAACCTGATTCCCGCCCTGGGACTGGGCGCCTGGCTGGCGGCCGGTAACCGGGCTGAGATCACCCGGGGTTCAAGCCGCACCCTGATGATCGGCCAGCGCGAGATACCTGTGGACGCCCGGGGTGATGCGATCTTACGCTACCGGGGGCCTTCGGGAACCCATCGGAATTTCAGTGCTGCCGCAGTGTTACAGTCCGAGATCCAGTTCAGGATGGGCACCCCGATGGTCATTGACGATCCCGCGGCGTTCAAGGACAAATACGTGTTATTCGGTTTCTCGGCGCCTGGCCTGCTGGACTTACGGTCCGCCCCGGTGGCCGGTGTTTATTCCGGCGTTGAAATCCACGCTACCCTGCTGGACAACTTTTTGTCCGGCGACTTTATCAGGCGTCTTCCCGTCAGTATGACCATCGGGATGGTTCTGCTGCTGGCCCTGTTACTGGGCCTGGCTGCGTCGCTTTTACGCTCACCGGTCGCCATAACCCTTACCTGTACGGCCGGGGTTATCCTGCCGGCGGGTTTCGGCCTGGTGGCCTATAATGCCGGTTTCTGGCTGCCCCTGGTGGTTATAGAGACGGCTGCCGTCCTTACGATCGGTCTGGCCCTGCTGGCCAATTATGCAACCGAGGGGCGCCAGAAACGGTTCATCAAGGGCGCCTTCCGGCAGTATCTCAGCCCGGCGGTTATCGACCAGCTGATCTCCAACCCGGACCGACTGAAACTGGGGGGCGAAAGGAAAACGCTTTCTATTTTCTTCTCCGACCTCCAAGGGTTTACGTCTATCTCCGAGGGACTTGAACCGGAAGAACTGACCGCGCTTTTAAACGAATACCTGACAGCGATGACGGATATTGTCATGGACGAGGGCGGCACCGTGGATAAGTATGAAGGCGACGCCATTATCGCTTTTTGGAATGCGCCCCTGGATGTTCCGCAGCATGAAATGCGGACGGTCCGGGCGGCCTTGCGCTGCCAGGCCGAATTAGCCCGGATGCGGCCGGCGATCAAAGCGCGTATTGGCAAGGAGATGCTGATGCGCATAGGGATAAACACCGGACCGGCGGTTGTGGGCAACCTGGGTTCACACACCCGTTTCGACTATACCATGCTCGGGGATGCCGTCAACCTGGCCGCGCGACTTGAGGGCGCCAACAAGCAATTCGGAACCTTTACGATGATTTCCGCAGAGACCCGCCGGCACATCGGCCCTGATATTCCGGTAAGGGAGCTGGCCCGCCTGGCGGTGGTTGGCCGCGGCGAACCGGTGACGGTGTATGAACCGATGCTGCCCGCAGAATATGCTGACGGGCAGACCCGGTATGATACTTTTGGAAAGGGGCTGACAATGTTTTACCAGGGATTGTTTCAGGAGGCCCGGGAGATATTTCAAACGATCCGGGACCAAGACCCGGCCGCGGCGGCGTACGTGGAAAAGTGCGGGGAGCTTCTGGGAAACCCGCCGGATGAGTGGGCAGGGGTGTGGGTGGCGAAAACGAAGTAGTGACTGCTCAGAAGGGGCATCTTTTGTCCCAGAGCCGCGTTTTCACTTTTTCGAAATCCTCGACATAGCGTCTGCTATGCCTGCGGTTTCAAAAGCGTTCAAGCCTTGCTCTGAACCAAAAGCTACCCCTTCTGAGCAGCCCCTGACTGTTTGGGAGGGGCATCTTTTGGCCCAGAGCCGCGTTTTCACTTTTTCGAAATCCTCGACATAGCGTCTGCTATGCCTGCGGTTTCAAAAGCGTTCAAGCCTTGCTCTGAACCAAAAGCTACCCCTTCTGAGCGGCCCCTGACTGTTTGAAGGGGGCATCTTTGATGAATTCGTAAAAACCGAATTCATCGGTTTTATTCTGCCCTTAAAAACCTGGTCCTCAGGGCCAGGTCAGAGATAATCGGCTATGCCGTAAGAGCAATATTCTCGCGCAAAGACGCAAAGGCGCAAAGAAAAGCACGATTAGTTTCCCGCTACGCGGGATTAAAGCCAAAAGCTCCTTTATAGCCTGCAGTCTGAAACTGTTTTTCGCACGATAGTGCGACGAAAATCTGGTTTTGTTTTTCTTGGCGCCTTTGCGTCTTTGCGAGATGCTGGGTTTTGCCTTTGTGTTTTAGCATTGAAGCCCCTTTCAGGGGCACCCCAAAGCCTGGCCCTCCGGGCCAGGATGCTTTACGTGTTAGGTGTTAGGAAAAAATGTAACATCATCAAAACAGATGCTCAAAACTTAAGACGCAACTTTCGGGTTTCATCTGAAATTGTAGGTTTGGACTTTGTGGGAGCGGCATCTTGCCGCGATCGGTGTGCCCCAAAGCCGCATTATTCGCGGCAAGATGCCGCTCCCACATGAAGCCCGAAAGTTGAGTCCCTTAATATAGAACTGGGTAAGGATAACACATGAAAGTAATTTTGCTGATGGCGATGACCCTCGACGGAAAAATTGCCAAAAACGATCACCATTTTCCGGATTGGACCGGTAGTGCTGACAAGAAACTTTTCGTAGAGATTACTAAAAAAGCCGGTGTCATGATAATGGGCTCGAAGACTTTCGATGCCATCGGGAAACCCCTGCCGGACCGTAAAAACATCGTCATGACCCGCGATCGGTCAAGGCGGTCTGAGGGAGCCGGACTTATCTTTACCGATCAGAGCCCTGCGTCAATTCTCAAGAACCTTGAGAAAATAGGCTATACGGAGACGGTCCTGGCCGGTGGTTCCATAGTGAATTCTCTGTTTGCCCGGGCAAACCTGATTGACGAAATCATCATCACCGTCGCCCCCCGGTTATTTGGTACCGGGATTTCGTTTTTCGCTGATGAGATGGATCTGCAGCTTGAACTCGTGTCAGTAAAAACCCTGGGAAGCGATCACGTGGTTTTGCATTACCGTGTGCGCCATGAGTGATCGTCCCCAAGCGGGTCGTTTTTTTACACGCCTCAACCTGGCCTGATTACGCCTGCGGGTGTAGAAAGATTCGGGCCTTGCCCGGAACCGGCAGCTACCCTTTGTGAACAGTCACAATCCATGGCCGGGAAGCGGGATGTTTCGGACTTGCATAATATTTTAAACCTGTTAAGTTACGTAAATGTGACTTTCAAGAAGAATACTGAGCAAGGTATTTCATGACCCATAACCTGATCTCGGCCCTAGATATGGCAGTTGAACTTGTGCGAAACACCCCTGAGCCGGGTAATAGACCCCTGTTCAATCAGGTTGAGCCTCTTTTTTTCGAACTTACCAAAACGCATAGTGATTATATTCATACGTTTGACGATGTCATTGTCCTTATGCAGATGCCGGAAGAGTCGATCGAGAACACCTATGACGAAATCCAGGCAATCAAAACATCGCTTGAACCGGTGCGTGTAAAAGTAAATGTGCTGACTGAGGCGCTCAAACAGGCCTATAAGCCCGGAAAGGCCAATAACAAGGATCCGCTTGCCGATTTCCTGAGGAAAATCAACTGGTATTTTCACATCGGTGCCGGGGGGATCTCCAAATTTCGCCTGAAGGTAAGTTCCTATACCTGCCTGTATGACATATTATCAGACTGGAAAGCGGGATTTACCGATTACGCGCTTTTATCAGAGGCGACCAACCTGCGGGGGAACCTCATCAGGCACTGGTCAACGCTCTGTACATCCTACACCAAGGTGAAATTGTCCTACCTTGACGGGGGGTAGAAGCCATCTCAAAAATGGATTTTGGTTTCCCGCAAAAAGCGCGCGGGATCTGCGACAAGATCAAGGCGGCCGCGAAAGTCAAACCGGAGGAATACATCGGGTATTTCGAGGATTTGATATGAGCGCCCAACGCCGAAATTGGGCCAAAAGGCGTTTTTGAGATGGCTTATAGTAATGCCCTGTGCCTGCCGGGATCGTCCAGCCGGGACCCGTAGAACCCGTGCAGACATGAATGGGTTGGGAGCAAGGGTGGTATGAAAAAATATTCCATTATGATCGTGGATGATGACCCCGCCATACTTGAGGGCACGGGGCAGTATCTTGAAGAGATCGGGTATGAAGTCAAACTGGCCAGTTCCGGTGAGATGGCCATTGAGTTACTACAGAAAGTCCCCTGCGATCTGGTCATTACCGATCTGGTGATGGAAAAGATCAATGGTATCCAGGTCCTTAAGAAAGTCAAGGAACTGCGGCCCGAGACCATGGGGATTGTACTGACCGGGTTTGGAGACATGACAACCGCTATTGAAGCCTTGCGTCTGGGTATTGATGATTACCTGTTGAAACCCTGTAGTCCCGAAGAACTCGAATTGCGCGTTTCCCGGTGTTTTGAAAGGTTGGAGCTTAATCGCAAAATAAAATCCTATGAGAAGATTTTGCCCCTTTGCTGTGTATGTAAAAGCATCCGGGATGACTCCGGAAGAGAACCGGGTACCGGAACGTGGATGGAGCTTGAAGAGTACGTATGGCGCAAAGCCGGATTGGCACCCTCGTCAACTTATTGTCCGGAATGTGCCCAGAAAATGGATTTAGAGGATTGACGATAGCGGCCAGCGTATGTAACGAATTTTAGTTTAAGTATGATGCTGACTTCTGTGGCCGACTTTTCCAGGGGCCCATAACCCTGCCCAGACCCGAATGAGAACCAGCCTGTTTCGTTCGGGTATAGCTTTTCGTATAATGAAAATCCTGACAATAGCTGACATCGTTGTGCCCGCTTTGCAAAGCGATCTGGATGCGGAGCGTTTTAAGGGGATTGAGCTTGTCCTGAGTTGCGGCGACCTTCCGCCGGAGTACCTTGCCTCTCTGGTCAACACCCTCGAAGTCCCCTTGTATTATGTTCGCGGGAATCACGACCTGCGATATGAAAGCAGCCCCCTTGAGGGTTGTTTCGATCTGCACGGAAAGCTGGTTCGGGTCAATAATCTGAATATTCTGGGGCTCGAGGGCTCCCGGTGGTATAACGGCGGGCCGCAGCAGTATACCGACAGCCAGATGGCTGCGATTATCCGGAGGCAGCGTTTCACCCTCTGGAGAAAGGGCGGCCCGGATATCGTTATTACGCATGCGCCCCCCCGCGGTATTCATGATGAAGAGGATCTTTGTCATCGGGGGTTCAAAACCTATCTCCGGCTGATAAAAAAATATCGACCACGTTATTTCATCCACGGGCATATTCACCGGGAATTTGCCGACAGTTCCGAGCGGATGACCGTACTCAACGGTACACACGTAATGAATGCATACGGCTATCATGTCATTGAAATCTAAAATTTTGAACCTGTTTGGCCGCAAGGCGCCGACTGCGGAGAAATCGGTCGCGGGCCCCAACGCACGGTCTTTCAGCGCCGACCAGGAAAAGGAAGCCGCATTTGATACGGTGCAAAGGGGCGTAAAGACAGTGCCGCTGGAACGGATTGTCGGCAGCGTCGGACGCTATCAGGATTTTGACAGCCGGTTCCGGCTTAAACGCTATCTGCCGGCGGAAAGACTCAGGCAGATCAAGGGTGCCATGCGGGAGGGGAAGCCCCTGCCTCCGGTCAAGCTCTACCAGATTAAAGAAGAATATTATGCCCTGGATGGGAATCATCGGATTGCGGCGGCCAAGGAACGCGGCCATGATGAGATACGCGCCCGGATCGTGGAGTTTATCCCATCCAAAAATACACTTGAGAATGTCCTTTACCTTGAGCACTCTGCTTTTCGGGAAAAATTCGGGCTTCCAGATGAGATCAAGTTGACGGAAATTGGACAATATGCCCAGCTTGAAAAACAGATCCAGGCCCACCACCAGTACCTTGAGTCCACGGGCCAGGCCGGGGATTCGAGGGCGAACGCTGCCCGGGACTGGTATAAAACCATTTACAAACCCCTGGGGGCTATTATCAATAGAGGCCGGCTTCTCGATGTTTTCCCCGATAGAACCCTTGCAGATCTTTATGTATACATTTCCATTCACCAGTGGGAAGACCGGGGCAGGCGTAAATACGGTATTGGTATCGACAAACTGATTCCCGGTAATATGGAGGCTTTCAGAGAAAAAATGGCCAAATTCAAAGATGTGGATTACCCTGAGATGAAGCGGGGCATAACGGCCTTCATCCAATTGCTGGTCCAGGCCCGCAAAGAGGACCGGATTATCGAAAAACTATTTGAACTGGATGAGGTGCGGGAGATTCATTCTGTGCACGGCGATATCGATATCCTGGTAAAGATTGTTCTGTCTCGGGATCTGTTGGTATCGGATGCCGAAACCATCGGCCAGTTCGTACATGAGAATATCCGGCAGCTTTCCGGCATCAACAGCTCGAAGACACTTATTCCGGGATTTTCGAAAGTAAAAGATTGAAACGCAGGATTCTCTATTTGGATTTCCGAAGTTTGCCCTTCTTCATGGCATCATCATATCTCATCTGAAGATAACGGGCGCTGTGTTTGGCGTTATCCAGGAAAACGCGTACAGACTCGGGCGCCGTACCCGGTGAGGTCCGCATGAGCCGTTTTTGTTTTTCGACCAGCCTGGCCAGCCGGGTGACTTGCCGGTGACTGGAAAGCGGGAGCCGTTCGAGAATCCGGTCTATTTCTGAGTTGGTCTGGCGCAGTTCGCGGATAAGCTGTTCCACCCGGCGATGCCCGTCTGATTTTCCCGTTTGACGCTCCATTGTCTACTTTCTCTCTTTCAAGACAGTTTTCCTGATCAGTCAATCTGGTTTAAAAATTAGTTTTTGTCAATAACTGATCACCAGCTTTTTTGCGGCAACTACAGGTAGTTGCCCTCTCGCTGCTTACGTATTCAACTTTGTAGCTGTGGCGGTAAAGCATTGCGCTGGTTTAACGCCAGGCATTTGCGGCAACCGGGCGGCAAGGTTTTTCTTTGCCGTGCAGGCCCGGCTCAGATGTTTCCGATGCGGACAGGCGTTACACTTTTCAAGAGGTGGCATCCTTGCGGATTAAGGTTCGAGAGTGATGGCCCAGCAGTTGCTTTCCTATGTAAAGTGCTTTAGATTTGAGATGACCAACGATCAAGACAGGCTAAGATTTAGTTTACCTTTTCAGGCAACACTTTACACGGAGGCAGATAAAATGCCGGAACAATATGATGTGGTGATTCTGGGCACGGGCCCGGCTGGACTGCAGGCTGCGATCCATGCGGCCCGCACAAAGGCACGGGTTCTGGTAATGGGCCGGGAACAGAAATCGAGTCTTTACCGGGCGCATATTGAAAACTACTGCTGCATCGAGCGGGTAACCGGGGAGGAGATGCTGCGCCAGGGCATCGACCAGGCCATCGGATCCGGTGCTGTGTTTCTGCACGAGGATGTTATCAAGACCGCCCAGGCTGAAAACGGCTATACCATAACAACGGAAAGCGGCCGGGCCATTTTCACCCACACCCTGATCCTGGCTATGGGCGTGTCGCGCAACCGTCTGGGGGTGCCCGGCGAGAAGGCGCTGATCGGCAAAGGGGTCAGCTATTGTGTTGATTGCGATGCCAATTTCTACAAGGGCGCCCGGGTAGTGGTGACCGGCAATGAATCGGCTGCGGTCGCAGGGGCTTTGACCATGCTGTTCTATGCGGCCGAAGTGCACCTGGTGACCGATCAGCTGAAGGTAACCGAAAGTCTTGAATTACAGGTGCGTGAATCCAATGTCGTTTTGCATGACAAGTCCGAGATAAAAGCAATTGTGGGGGATGATGCCGTCCAGGGCGTCCTTCTGGACAACGGTGAAACAATTGAGGCGGACGGCTTGTTTATCGAAACCGGTGCCAAGGGGGCGATTGAGTTGGCCGCCACCCTCGGCGTGGCCCTGGATGACGAGAAGTACGAATTTATCGTGGCTGATAAACAGCAGCAGACCAACATGCCGGGTATCTACGCGGCCGGTGATATTTGCGGGCCCCCCTGGCAGATGGCCAAGGCCGTCGGCGAAGGCTGTGTGGCAGGGCTGGCCGCCGCCAAATATGCCAAAAAGGCCAGAAAAAATAAAGATCTGTGATTATCTGTAGTTGATTTGTGAGACTGGCAAGTAATCATACATTATGAAGCCCCCGTGTCATTTGCCAGACGCGGTTATATAAAGCATTAAAAGGAGGCGACGTTTTGAATGCTTTTATCTGCTACTGTTTCGAGCACACCGCCGATGATATTGAACAAGATTACCTCGAAAATGGGAAATCAACCATCATGGAAAAGATCCAGATGGAAAAAAAGCTTGGTCGCTGTCAATGTGCAACTAAAAACCCGAAGGGTAAGTGATGTTTAGGCGATGTCCATCAGGTGGTGGCGAAGTTAGAAGGCGATCCCGCGCTAATTTTTAAATAGTTATTTTATATCGCAAGATTTTTTGTGCTATTGATATACTGGCCCCGAAAGAAGGAACCTGAAATGTCGAAGGAATACAGATTTTATTGCATGTATCTACTGCAAACAAGTCTGTGATGCTTATGGGGTTTGGGGCCAAAATCATTTCACACCAATAAACCTCGATAAATGTCAAGCTGGTATCTGCCCTGACTGCTCTTCAAAGCGGTTTCCGAAGTTTTACACTGACAACTGAACAACCCAAGCCACTGTGCTTTCTTATCTAACTTCTAGTTGACATTCCCCCAGACTTACAATATGAATTTAAGAGTTCACGTCTCAAACACGCATCCACTCACAAATAAGCTACATCTCTCAGGCTGAGCCATTCCAGTTACTTCACCTCTGCACCTGTCCTCGTTATCCAATTTACCGTTTATTATAATGAAGAACCCCATAATGGCTTTTTCGGTAGAGGTTCTCCATCCTTCAACAAAGGCAACCAGTATATAAAGGGGGAGAGACATGGCTAAAATTGAAGATCTTATGAGAGATTGTTTAAAGGCAATGGAAGAAGGTAAAAATTTTGAAGCAGCGAACTTTTTTACAGATGACGGTGTTTGGATTACGCCTTTTGGCAAATTTGTGGGTAAGGAAGAAATTATTAAATTTCTGGATTGGCAAAGTAGCCAAATGTCTTATACAGCTGAAGGTGCTGGAAATGAAATTATCGTATCTGACAATAAAGCTTTTTTCGAGCATCATATCAAAGCAAAAGTTCAGGGGAAATCCGTTGAGTTATCTGCCATGTGTGCTTGGGAATTCGACAATGATAATAAGGTTAAAGAGATTAGGACCGTTTATGATCGGTTCTCAACTTTAGAACAAGCGGCAACAGGTATTGGTAAATGGATGGTCGGTCTCATTGCCAAACAGTTTGTCGTCAAATAATTATAATGATTCTTATGCTATGTTCTTGACAGATAGGGTCAGGGCAACTTCACTTTTGTAGGTTGGCAGGAAACTTTATAGATTAATATCAAAATGGAGAAACCACTAAAATTTTGCATGTTTGGCTCCTAACAGGAGAATGTCTTTTCTGATAGGAGTATAAATTTTATTCAGAGAAACCTTCTTTATACAAATGTTCAGTTAATGGCAGAGTTACGTTAGCTCTGCCATTAACCAATCGAATCAAGTTCGTTATTAAAGGTAGTGACTCTTAAAATTTAGAGGGAGGAGGATTATCATGGCTAAATATCACCTTTATTGGAGGTTAGATGAGGCAAGAATCTCAGTTGATGCAAAAGAACGCGGGGGAGGATGGGGTTTATTGATGGCTATGATAAAGCAAGATATGGAAAGCGGGGTACTTAAAGATTGGGGAGCATTTACTTCCGAAGGCCAAGGATATTGTATTGTTGAAGGTACTAATGTGGAAGTTATGAAGATGACGGAGCAATATGTTCCATATGTTCTCTTTGAGACCAAGCCTGTTTCATCGGCTGAAGAAGTGAATGAGTTGATTGAGCACCTATCTGGTTAATAAAAGAACGAAGGGTATTTATAATGAGTACACGGATCGTAGATTAACTGAATTAAAAAATCATAACGATTGAATGCAGAAGGACCTTCTACACTGCGCACGTTTATCATTCCGTCCCTAAGAAAATCACGGATCAGTATTAACCGGAATCGTTCTTGAAGGCTTACCCTGCTATTTTTAGGTCGAGATATTCTAGTTTAATCGGTTTTGCTGAAAAAGGTGTTCGGCCATCTGCGTAGAGCTATAGATTACACTTTATTGCTATGTACTCCAATTACAGAACGGCTGCGAAATGTGCAGATATCTCAACATAGCACCAACAGCATCTATCCTGGCTGTGGTTACCTGTCATTCGTCAGAGAGTACGGCAGTTGTCTCGCGGGCAATTTGCAGTTCTTCGTTGGTGGGGATGACCCGGATTTGAACCCCGCTGCCTTTTTTATGGATGGGTCCGTGGCAGTCCGGGAGTGACCGGTTTGCCGCGGAATCGATTTGAATCCCGAGCCCTTCCAGACCCCGGCAGATGTCCTCTCTAACCTGGAAGTCATTTTCCCCGATTCCGGCTGTGAATACCACGACGTCGACTCTTCCCAGAACGGCACAGTATGCGCCGATGTACTTTTTTATCCGGTTGGCGAACATGTCCAGGGCGAGCCTTGCCTTCCGGCTGCCTTGTGAAGCCAGGTTGCGGATATCGCGCATATCATTGTGACCGCAGATACCTTTCATACCGCTTTCATTGTTTAGAACGCTTGAGATTTCTTCGAGAGCGATGCCTGCATGACCGGCCAGGTGGAAGATGACGGCCGGATCAATGTCCCCGCAACGGGTCCCCATCATCAGCCCGGCCAGGGGGGTTAATCCCATGGAGGTGTCAACGCATTTGCCCCTCTGCACGGCAGCCATGGAACAGCCGTTTCCAAGGTGGAGTGTAATGGCGTTGGTTTCGCCGGGAAGCCGGCCCATGTCATTCGCGGCCTGTCTGAACACGTACTTGTGTGACGTGCCGTGAAATCCATAGCGGCGAATGCCCATCTTTTCATAATAGTCATAGGGCAGGGGATAGAGGAACGCCACGGGCGGCAGGGTCTGGTGAAACTCGGTGTCAAAAACCGCCGTCTGCGGGATACCGGGCAAGAGTTGTGCGGCGACTTCAATGCCGACCAGGTTGGCCGGGTTGTGCAGCGGCGCCAGGGGGTTGCAGTCCCGGATGGCGGCGATGACCCGGTCATCTATGAAGGTGGTTTTACTGAATGACTCGCCCCCCTGGACTACCCGGTGTCCGACCGCGTCTATCTCGCCGGTACTGCGGATGACGCCCTGATCATCATCTGCGATCAGGGCAATTGCCTGGTGCAGGCCATCACTATGGTCGCCAACAGCCTGTTCTATCCTCAGGGTTTCTTCGCGGTCTTGCCCGGGGTGTCTTGTATGAATTATCCGGGCGTTCTGCTCTCCGATACGCTCAACCACGCCTGAGGCCAGTACCGTTTCGTATTCCATTTCTATCAATTGGTATTTGAGAGACGAACTGCCAGTGTTTATGACGAGAATGATCATAAAAAACCTCAGGGTTCAAGGAGCCCAGGGTTCGAGGGTTCAAGGGGTAATACCCCCTGACCGTGAACGCTGAATAGTTCAAGTCTTTGCGGTTTTCATCTTAACACTTAACACATAAAACCTAAAACTGATGAACATAGTAGATTCTGTATTCATGAGTTTGAATTGAAAGCTACTGATTTTTAGTCGAAAAGTGAATCATATGCAACAAAGGTTTAAAATTGAGGCAAAATACAATATAACAGAGGCCATGCACTCCGTTCAGTTGAAATATGGTAAAGCCGAGATCCATCTGGACCTTGCGGACGAGACCCGGGTCCTGACGATCAATGAGCCGGAGGGTGTGGTTGGCCCGGAAATATTCGGGGTGGACCTGACGTTCCAACTGGGGCGTTTAAAACCCGTACTGGATGATGTGGCTGTGGTTGTCGCGGACAAGACCCGGCTTTGCGCGTATCGTGAATACCTGCCGGTGCTGGTCCGGGTACTGACCGCCTGTGGGGCTGAAAAACGAAATATAACCTTCTACGTGGCGTATGGTACCCATCCCCGCCAGAGCGATGCGGAGAGCCGGGCGGCCTACGGTGCGGTTTACGATGACTGCCGGTTTATTCACCACGACTGTGATGACGGCGCCCTGTTTGAAAGTCAGGGAGAAACCTCCCGGGGCACACCGATCCGGCTGCGTCGCGATATCCTGAAGGCCGGTTTTATCATCACCTTCGGTGCGGTTACCCATCACTACTTTGCCGGCTACGGCGGCGGCCGCAAGCTGCTTTTCCCGGGATTGGGTGCGCGCGCGGCCATCTACCGCAACCACGGGCTCTTTTTAGACAAAGTGGCCGGACGGCTTGCCGCTGGTTGTGAGCCGGGGGTGCTGCGGGGAAACCCTCTGGCAGAAGACATTGAAGACATTGTAGCGGCCCGCCCGGCGGACCTTGCCATTCATGGCCTGCTCGATAGCCACGGGAAGGTTTGCCAGTTGATGACAGGGGCCGGGCAAGGTCCTTTCCAGAAGGCCTGCCGGCAGCAGGGCTCAAATTGTGAAATACAACACGACGGGTTCTATGATCTGGTGATTGCTTCCTGCGGTGGCTACCCCAAGGATATCAATTTTATACAAAGCCACAAAGCGGTCCACAATGCTGCAAAATTTGTAAAAGATGGCGGACAGCTGATCGTCCTGGCCCGCTGTCCGGATGGCATCGGCTCTGATACGTTTCTGCCCTGGTTTGAGCTGGGCGGGTACCGGGCGGCATTTGAACACTTGGCACAGGATTACGCCGGCAATGGCGGCACCGCCCTTTCCATGATGGAAAAGGCCAGGCGGATAGACATCAGCCTGGTGACTGAATTGCCGGATGAAGCGGTGCGGTTGATGGGGGCCACCCGACTGACCGGTGAAGAATTCGGGAAGGCGCTGCAGGGCTTTTACGGGAGCGTCGGGGTGATACCGAATGCGAGCTTGCTCGTAAAAATATAGAAGGGCAGATTCGGTAATATTTACTTTCCTTATTTCTGGGACGCAACACTAGCCGGAGGGTATATATTTGAGTTTGACAACCCAGCTTCAGCGGGAATTGAACGGTGAAGTGGCCGATGGCCGGCTGGACCGGTATATGCTCGCTACGGATGGCAGTATTTTCTTGCAGCCGCCCCGGGCGGTTGTTTACCCCAGAGATACCCGGGATGTGGTGGCCACGGTCAATTTTGCCCGTGAAAACCAGCTTGCGGTCCATCCCCGGGGCGCCGGGAGCGGCCTGTGCGGGTCATCCCTGGGCGATGGTATTGTCATTGATTTTACCCGGCATATGAACCGGTTGATCCGTCTGGATGTTGAAAACCGGACCTTTGAATGCCAGCCCGGGTACCGCCTGGGTGAGCTCAATGCGGTTCTGGCCGGCAAAGGTTTGTTCTTTCCCCCCGATCCTTCCAGCGGCGAGTATGCCAGCTTCGGGGGCATGTTCGGCACCAATGCCAGCGGGGCCCACTCGGTGAAGTACGGCAATGTATCTGATTATATTGCGGATGCCCGGATTGTTATGGCCAACGGGGACGTGATCCACTTCAGCGACATTGAAAGCCGCCTGCCCGATGCGCTGCCGGCGGCACTTGTCCAGCTTGGCCGCCTCTATACCGAGAACGAAAAGCGCATTGAAGGCGCCTACCCCGACGTCAAATACAACGTGGCTGGTTATAATCTTCGGGGCCTGGTCCGGGACGGACGGCTGCGGCTCGGAAAACTCTTTGCCGGCGCGGAGGGCACCTTGGGGGTCGCCACCCGTTTGAAATTCAGGCTCCTTGAAAAGCCGCGCCACGACAGTCTGGTGGTCTGTTTTTCCGATCGCATCGAAGATTCCGCCCGGGCGGTTCAAAAGATACTCCCCATGGGGCCGTCGGGGATCGAAATCATGGACAGTTCCCTGTTGCGGCTGGCTCGGGAGACCGATCCAAAGCTTAGAGAAAAAATTCCTGCCGAAGTTGACAATGTTCTCCTGATTGAATTTGACGCCATGGACCGGGAGGACTGTGTGGCCAAGGCCGCCAGCGTTAAAACACTACTTGCTGAGAATCCCAACACCGCCCGATCCTATATGGCCGTTTCTGCGGATGAGAAGCAGCGCTTCTGGGCGGTGCGCACCGCGGCTGTGCCGATCCTGTACAAATTGAAAGGGACTCGGAAGATACTGGCCCTCACCGAGGATGCCGTTGTGCCGGTTGGGGGCCTGGTGGACTACTTTCGGGGCATTCAAAAGCTTTTTCAGAAACATGCGGTGCGCTATGTGACTTACGGCCACATTGCCAAAGGACTCCTGCACACCCGGCCGCTGCTGGACCTGAAAGAGAGCCAGGACGTGGGGCTGCTGAAAGTCCTGGCTGACGAAATGTTCCAACTGGTTCACAGTCTGGGCGGGGTCGTCTCCGGGGAGCATGGCGACGGGCGCCTGCGCAGTGCGTATATCCGCGCGCAGTACCCGGACATTTATGACCTTTTCATGCGGGTGAAAAACCTGTGCGACCCGCTGGGTGTTTTCAATCCGGAGATAAAAACCAGTGATGACCCGGTCCAGATGACTCACAACCTCCGGTATGGCACCGGGTACCGCTCCAGTGACCGGGGTCGGCCGTTGTTGCATTGGGAAAGCGGTTTTGTTGATGAAGTCGAAAAGTGCCACGGTTGCTCTAAGTGCACCACGGTCACGACGGCCACGCGCATGTGCCCGGTATACAAATTTACCCGGGTGGAGGGGGCCACACCCAAAGCCAAGGCGAACATTTTAAGGGCCCTTATCAGCGGGGCGCTTGCAGAGCGTGCCCTGTTTGAGAAGGCGTTCCAGGATGTGATCAAACTTTGCGCGAATTGCGGCAGCTGCCACCAGGAGTGCCCATCCGGCGTCAATATACCCAAGATGGCCATCGAGGCCCGGGCCCGGTATATACGTCACTATGGTCCCGGACTCGCGGATAGACTGCTCACCGGAGTAGAGTCCGCGGCGCGTATATTCGGAAAACTGACGGGTCCTTTGGAGCCGGTCGGTAACCTGAAGGTTTTAAGGCAAGCGGCCGAGAAAGTAACGGGGATTGCTTCTCAAAGGGATTTCATTCCCTTCGCCGCCCGGCCCCTGTTCAAGACGGCCCGGCTGCGGGCGGACCGCGATGCCCGGGAAATACTTTTCTTCGCAGGGTGCTATGCAACCTATATCCGTCCGGAGATAGGTACTGCGGCCATTGATGTCATGCAGCAGATGGGCCTGCGGGTCCACCTGCCGGAACAGCATTGCTGCGGTCTGCCCATGCTTTCAAAAGGGATGATTTACGCAGCACGGCGGAAGATACACCAGAACCTCGCAAAGTGGGGTGAATTGATCGAGCGGGTAGACCATATCGTGGTGACCTGTTCTTCCTGTTCGCTATCCCTGAAGCGTGAGTGGCGAGATGTGGTGGGCTCCAGGATGATCAGGAAGGTCGCGGAGAAAACTGTTTTGCTAAGCAGCCTGGTGAACCGCTACGCGGCCAGACTTAACCTGGCCGAATTGCCGGAAACCGGGGCTTATCATAATCCTTGCCACCTCCGGGTCCAGACCGATCCAGGCAGTTCTCTGGAAATGCTCGGACAGGTCCCCGGTTTGAAGACCATTGCGCTCAAAAGTCACTGCTGCGGCATGGCCGGTACCTGGGGCATGGCTGCCGAAAATTTTAGAACCAGTGAAAAGCTCGGAAACCACATGATGCGGCTCGACGATTGGCCCGATGCCGACTGGGGCGTTACCGACTGTCCGACCTGTCGCATCCAGATGGAACAGTTCGGAGATAAGCCCATTTATCATCCCATTGAAATTGTAGCGAAATGCATAGAGCAAACCTGATACCCGGGGGGTTATGGGTGAAAGGCCTCATGTGACCCTTGAGCGGGGACGCTTCCCGGGAACTCTTTTAGAGTTGACAGCGCCCTCAGATTTGATCTATCAAGACCGCTCGAGACCTTGATATTATTTACCGGGTCTTACCGTTCAGCAGGTGCGTCACCGGGGTGACGATAATAGGAAAGATGGTGCAAATCCATCGCAAGCCAGCCATTGCTGTAAGCGGGGACGAACGCCGCACAATCCCACTGGGAGCGTAAAACCATGCGGCCTTTGAAAATTGGGTATTTTTCAAAGGCCGCATCCCGGGAAGGGGCGGTTATTAGAACGATCCGCAAGCCAGAAAGCCTGCCTGCCGTTTGAACGCAACCAACAGATCCCCATGGCAAGAACATGGGATCCCACCCGGACGTCCTGCTGGACACCGTCCGTATCTTTTAACGGCAGTCCTGACTGCCTTTGAGGATGCGTGCAGAATTCGGCAGGAATCTTTACCACGCCACTTTTACCGCATCCATCTCTGGTTAGGACAAGAGACCAAGGTCTCGACAACCGACTACCATTGCAATGGAGGTGTATCAACATGCAGGCTTTACCCGATTCGTTACGGTCATTGATTGAAGACATTGCCCCGCCTTCGGAAGATCTCCGCCCCGGGGCCCAGGCCAAAATAGATAACAAAACCAAGCCGCTGGGCGCCCTCGGTAAACTGGAAGACCTGGCAGTGCAACTGAGCCTGATCCAGAACAGTCTGGACCCGGCGGTCAATACCAAATCACTTTTTGTGTTTGCCGGTGACCACGGTATCGCCGCCGAGGGCGTTTCCGCTTATCCGGCCGAGGTCACCGGCCAGATGGTCCAGAATTTTCTGGCGGGGGGTGCGGCTATAAACGTCATCTGCCGGCATCAAGGTATCGATATCAATGTTGTTGATATGGGGGTGAACGCCGATTTTGAAGCACATCCTGTTCTGCTTGAGAAGAAAGTAAGAAAGGGCACCCGGAATTTCGCCGTGGGAAAAGCCATGGCGACGGCCGAAGCTGTCCAGGCTTTGGAAAACGGCGCGGCGGTAGTCCGCGAGGCCCACAATCGCCGGGCGATAGATATTGTCGGCCTGGGGGAGATGGGCATTGCCAACACCACTTCAGCCACGGCCATTATCTGTGCCGTGACCGGCGTTTCGCCGCTCGAGGCCACGGGCCGCGGCACCGGCGTGGATGATGAGGGGCTGGCCCACAAGGCCGGAGTGATTCAAAGGGCCCTGGATTTTCACAACCCGGATCCGGCCGACGGGTTCGATATCCTGCAGCGTCTGGGCGGCTTCGAAGTCGCCGGCATCGCGGGGGCCGCCCTGGCGGCGGCTTCGCAGGGGACGGCCGTTGTCCTGGACGGCGTCATATCAACGGCCGCGGGACTCATCGCCTACCTGATCAATCCGGATATCCGCGGGTATCTCATCGCGGGGCACCGGTCGGTGGAGGTATCCCAGAGGGCCGCCCTGGAATATATGCAGCTGGAGCCGGTCATCGATTTCGGGATGCGGCTGGGCGAAGGCACCGGCGCGGCCATGACCATCGACGTGGTGGACGCCGCCTGCCGGATCATGCGGGAGATGGCCTCCTTTGACGAGGCTGAGGTCTCTCAAAAAAGTGATGCCGAACTGTAACCTTTTGGCTGCCTTCACCGTCATACAGGTAATATTAATCTTGACAGGATGGAGGCAGCCACATGGAAACCACCGAAGCCAAAGACATTTTCAATGATGAAAAGATCGTAACCCTTATCTGCCTGGGGGCCGCTACGGCCGCCAACTGCATTCCCTGCTTTGAGCATCTCTACGAGAAAGCCCATCAGGCCGGATTGACCGAAAAAGAGATCCAGGGGGCTGCCCAGCTGGCGTCCATCGTAAAAAAAGGGGCGCATTTAGCCATAAAATCGTCTATAGATGAATTGATAGGCACCGATTTCGAGGCATATGACGAGCTTTCACAACAGCCCTGCGGATGTACCGGCACAGATTCTGTGAAAAGCTGTGTTGGTTAGAGCGTAGCCGAACGCGTTCAGGACAGGCCTATGGAATTCTGGGATATTTATTACGAGTACCATGAAAACGTCCGTAAGTTCGCGATCTCTTTTGTTAAGGACGAATGGGTCGCGGATGACATTACCCAGGATACGTTCGAGAAGGTCCAGAGAAACCTCGCAAGTTTGAATGACCCGGCCAAAATTTCAGCCTGGATATTCCGCATCGCCTATAACCTGTGCCAGGACCATTTCCGCAATACGAAAAAAGAGCTTCAAAACGGGCGTAAGCTGGCCGGTCAGGTCAAGATCCAGGACGTCATGCCGCCTGACAAGAAACTCGAGCTGCACCAGATGAACCGGTGTGTCCAGGACAAGGTCGACCGTTTGCCCGAGAACTTGAAAAGCGTCTTGATCATGTACGATGTCATGGGGTTCCGGCACAAGGAAATCGCGGCTATCCTTGCGATCAGCCCCGGGAATGTCAAGACCCGGCTGCACCGGGCCCGCCGGAAATTAAAGGGTATTCTTGAACTGGAGTGCCGGTTTGAAAAAGATGAACGCAATATCCTGGTGTGTGAACCTGTAGAGAGGGCGCATGTTGCTGGAAAGTTATAAAACGGAAAAAATGCCCTGAATGATTATATGCGCGGGTTCAAGCTGGATGTCTGAGGCCGGTTTTAAGGTACTAGACCGGGAAGCATGATTTTTTCCAATCGGGCGCGTTGTTCTTCAAACCGGGCGGGATCTTTGGTCCGGTCGAATTTCAGCAATTCACCGAAACGCAGATGAACCTTTGAGAAGGGTTTGGGCAGCAGGAACCGGTCCCAGCTGTTGAAATACCACCCCTTTTCCGCAGACACGTAAAAAGGTACGATTACGCTGTCGGTAAGGTGTGCCAGGCGAATGACGCCGGCCTTGACCTTGCCAGCCGGTCCTTGCGGTCCATCCACGATATGGGCGGCCAGTTTTGACCTGTTGAGGCTGACGATGACATTGCGCAGGGCCGTTTTGCCCCCCTTTGAAGAAGAACCCCGGACCGTGTGCCAGCCGGTTCGTTCGGCTACCCCGGCGATGATGGCGCCGTCATTGCTGCGGCTGATCATGATGCTGGGACTGAAAAATGCATAGTTTTGAAAAGGGCGGATGGCGGCAAAGAACTGCTGGTGCCAGGCACAGAGCAAAACAGAACCTCCGCCCCGGATATGGGCCAGCCATTTATCTTCGTTTTCTATGCGCAGCCGCAACGTCCACGCATAGACCCGGATAAACCGGTAAATAAAGGAGATGAACAGCTCTGATTTAAGCAGCTTTTTCAATTTGAGTTTCAAGATGTCATTACCCGATTGGTCGTCGCCACCCCTAGACCTTTTTCTGTTGGGAGCCTGTTTTCCATTTCCCTTAAGCCTGTCGATTTATATAGCATCAGATCCCCTGGCACAAGTTCCGATCGAAAAATCGGATACTGGGTGTTTTGCTTGGAGGCAAAAGATGATAAAGTTTTCAATGTTTGCGGCCTGAATCCGGCCAGGTACCACCAGAGCGCTTTGGTCAGACGCTCCCTCAAGCGGCAATCCAAAGTTTGGCCCTCCGGGCCAGGATGTTTACATATTTCATTACCGGACCCCTCGGTAAAGGAGGCCCAATGAAAAAATTGACACGCAGGTCGTTTCTAAAAAAAAGCGCTGCAGCGGGAGCGGTCTCACTGGTGGGAGAGGGTGCTTTGCGGCATCTCATGGATTGTCCGGCTGTGCTCCATGCCGGCCAGCAAAGTGACATTGTGTCCGTAAAAGGCCGGGATTTTTACGCAAATACAGTATTGGCGATAGAGAAAATAGGAGGTATCGGCGCCTTTGTCAGCCAGGGTGACACGGTCGGTCTGCTGGTCAATTCGCCTTTTAAAAACTTCGGGGCATCCGTGAATCCCGATATTACCCTGGCGGTGGTGAAATTATGCGCCGATGCCGGTGCCCGGGAAATCCGGTATCTGAAAGATCCGCACCGGGGCTACTGGGGCAGGACAGACCTGGCAGCCAGGTTTACCCGGGAGATGAAACTGCTCAAATATGAAAGCGGTGACCGGGAGAAGATTGCAATCAAGGGCGGTATCAAGCTGAAAAATGCCAAGGTCAACAAGGACCTGCTGGGATGTGATACATTCATAAACGTTTCCATCGCCAAGCACCACGACGGTGTTCATTATTCCGGGGCGTTGAAAAACATGATGGGCCTGTGCCCTTTTTCCACCAACAGCTATTTTCACTTTGGCGGCGCCCTGGAGTTCGGCTTTTACGGTGATGTGGACCACCTGAGTCAGTGTATCGCCGATCTCAACCTGGTCAGGCAGCCCGACCTGTGTATCTCGGATGCCACGGCGGGGATTACGGAAAACGGTCCCTATGGTCCGGGCAAGATAGTGAAACCGGAGAAAGTTGTGGCCGCGACCAACGCGGTGAGTCTGGATGCGTATTGCTGCACCCTGCTGGGGCATCAACCGGCGGACATTCTCACGAATTCCAAGGCAGCCGGACACCGCCTGGGAGAGATGCGGCTCGACAAATTGAACATCAGTGAAGTTGAACTATAGCCCCAAGAGGCGCCATGCAAAGAAGACAGTTACTGATAAGCACGCTGGCAATAGCCTATTGCCTGATACTGGTGACGGCCGCATCTGCGGGGGATGCCAGGCAGACCACCGCCGGGGTTGACCTCGTCGCCCTGACCGAGCCGCCGGAAGGCTGGATCGTGTTGGAACCGCCTATGACAGCCATGGGAAATCAGCTGTTTACGGTTATTAACGGGGGGGCCGAACTTTACCTGCGGCTCGGTTTTCGGCGGGCGGTCTTTGCTTCTTACCAGAGCCCCGCGGGCAAGCACATCAACCTTGAAATCTACCAGATGAAGACACCGGCGCTGGCCCGGGAAGTGTATTCACAAAAGGCGGGCGCTGGCGGCCGCGCGGCGGATTTCGGCGAGGCGGCTCTTTTTGAGGATTACTATCTCAATTTTTATAAAGGATCTTACCAGGTAACCGTTTCGGGGTATGGTGCGGACAAACAGACGGCTGCGGGAATTTTTGCAATCGCCGGCAGCATCGCCGCGCGCCTGACAGGCCAGTAGCTTTCATCAGGTAAAAGGTTACGGCTGAAGACTGAAGGTAAGGGCGTTGTGAAAGACCCGCATCCAAAACTTTACTAAAATACATTGCAGCTTTGGATTTTCATAAATATTGATCGGAGAGAACGGTTTGCAAGGTTTTTCATGGAAGTTTCCCATTGCATGAGGGTTTATAGAGATTATGGATATCAGGTGGCGGGTAAAAATGAAAACCCTATCACGCTGATTTGATTGCCGGTTGGGGGTGCCCGGAAGTTTTCTTTTGGATATGATTTTCTATGAACACCATACGGACAGACATAACCCTGCGTCAGGCCCTCTTACTTGATCAGGGTGCTGTCATCTGCCTGGTCGGAGCCGGCGGCAAAACCAGCCTGATGTTCCGGTTGGCCCGGGAACTGGCGGCCTCCGGCGACCGGGTCCTGACAACAACGACAACCAAGATCAGTGAACAGGAGGCCGCCCGGAACTCGTCCGAAATTATAACGGGTTCGGTGGGGGCCCTGTTAGACCGGGCCGGTGACAGTCGGGAAGCGCGCTTGCCCATCACCGCCGCCCGGAATGGGTCTGCCGGCAAGCTCATCGGTTTTGAAGCCCGGGACATCGATCGCCTTTGGCAGGCGAACCTGTTTGATTGGATAATAGTTGAGGCGGATGGTGCTTTCCGGCGGCCTTTAAAAACTCCCGACGTGCATGAGCCGGTCGTTCCCGATTGTTGTGAATGTGTTGTCGGCATGGCCGGCCTGACAGCCTTTGGGAAGCCCCTGACAGATCAATGGGTCTTCAGGCTGCCGTTGTTTGCCAGTCTTACCGGACTTGAAGCGGGCGATACGATAACGGCCGCCGCCATCGCGGCCAGTTTTTGTTGTAAGGGTGGTATTTTCAAGGGCAGCCCCCCCCATGCCAGGCAGATTGCCTTTTTGAATCAGGCCGAAACTCCGGAGTGCCTGGAAGCCGGCTATCAGGTCATTGCGGCTCTTGCCGATCGGGAACGGATATCCCGGCTTGAACGGTCTATTCTGGGCCAGCTTCTTTATGATCCTCCGGTGGTAGACATTTTTGACTTCTAACCTGGATCAACTCGGCGACGATGCTCACCGCGATCTGTTCCGGTGTCTGGGCGCCGATGGGCAGCCCGATGGGTGAATATACCTGATCTAAGCGCGCCTGGGAAACACCTTCCCCCCGCAGGGTGCCATAGATCAGGTTCCGTTTTTTGCGGCTGCCGATCATGCCGATGTAGCCGGCCTCTGTTCCCAGAGCTTCCCGGAGTAATTGTAGATCGAAAGCATGTCCCCGCGTGAGGATGACGATATAGGCCGCCGGTGTGACCCGGACCTGCGTGAACGCCTCCCCAAAGGGGATGGCAAGCACTTTTTCGATGGATGGAAAACGCTGGGGGTTGGCAAATTCTTCCCGGTCGTCGAGAACCCAGACCCCGAAACCCGCCGATTGCGCCAGGGGTGCCAGAAAAGTGGAGATATGCCCGGCGCCGAAAATGTAGAGGCGGTCATCCGGCACGATGGGTTCCGCGTATATCACCGGCTGGGTAAAATCGTCTTCAAAAGTCCGCGGGCCTTTAAGTTCGAGAAAGCGCCGGGGCATACCGGGCAGGGTCGCCCACTTGCCGCTGTTTTCCGGCAGCGTACCGTCGGCCCTGATAAAAAGTCGACCGGACGGATCATTGGCCGGGGTGCCTTGGGCAATGCGGGTCAGCAGGACACCGGTAGCGTGGTCCTCTATGGTGGCCGCCACTTCCCGGAACAGGGCTGCCGTTTCCTTCTGTTCAGGGAACAACGGTTCCAGGTAGACATCCACCGTGCCGCCGCAGAGCATATCCGTATGGGCGACATCCTGGCCGGACAGCCGAAATTCCAGGAGGGCGCTTTTTCCCGCCTGAAGAACCTCTCTGGCTTTTTGGATAACCTTGAATTCCAGCAGGCCGCCGCCAATCGTTCCCACGAGCGTGCCGTCGGCCAGTACCAGGCAACGTGTACCGGCCTGGCGCGGAGTCGAGCCCTGCCGGCGAATAATTGTTGCCAGCACGATCTTGTGACCCTTGCCAAGATGCCGGTTGGATTCCAGGAAGATATTGGGCATGTCTACGAACCGTTCCCTTCGGCGCGATTGGCCTGCAAATATTCCAAATGTGCTTTAATATCATTGTAAACCGGTTCCAGGCCAGTCCCTTTTTTTGAATCGACCAGCCAGACTTTACGCTGCCACTTATCCGGGTGCGTGCGCATTCCCGAAACCAGTTCCAGGTCGGCCTGCATTTGGCCGGCACCCGGCAGATCAGCCTTGTGAACAACCAGGATATCACCTATTTCCATCAAACCGGCCTTCATGGCCTGGATAACATCACCTGCGCCGGGCATGGCCAGTGTGATGACGGTATCGGCCATGGAAATAATATCAAAGTCGCCTTGCCCGACACCAACCGTCTCAAAAAGGATGATGGTCTTGCCTGCGGCATCCAGAATGTCGGCCACCGCGGCAGCCTGGCGAGCCAGACCGCCAGATTTTCCCCGGGTAGCCATACTGCGGATGAAGACACCGGGGTCCCGGGCCACTGCCTGCATGCGGAGACGATCCCCCAGAAGCGCTCCCCCGGTGGCAGGGCTGCTGGGATCAACCGCGATGACACCGACGGACTCGCCTGCCGATCGAAACAGGCCGACCAGGCGGCTGATGAACGTGCTTTTGCCCACGCCGGGTGGCCCGGTGATGCCGATTTTATGGGCATTTCCAGTGCGCGGGCGCAAGGCTGCGACCAGGGGGATGGCAAGCTCGGTCTGGTTTTCAACATGTCGGATCGCGTTGGAAACAGCCCCGATCCGGCCGTTTACAACCCCGGTGGCAAGGGCCGTCACCGCGGCCGAATCCACCGGGCGGCCGGATCCACCGGGGGTGGATTTTGCAGACGCCTCCGGATCGAAAGGCGCCATAAATTTCCTGAGCACCGCCTCCAGGACCGAACCCGAAACAGCCCGGGCCTTGTCCGAGATGGTGTTACAGTACGCTGCGTTGCCGCGGGGGTCGATGTCGCCCAGTTTCATCCTGTGCGGCACTTTAATCCCGGACCTGACCAGCCCCCGGAGGACGCCGTTGATCTCGGCACAAACCGTCTGGCCGCCGACAGTCCCAATGACATCTCCAATTTTTACCGGTTGGCCGATGTCCATCCGGGTTTCAAACTGTCCGCCCCGGGGGGCCCGCAATACGCGCTGGCGGGTGTAACCGGCAATACTGCCGGGGATACCGGTATTGGGCTGGGCCCGGCCGCTGGTAATAATCCGCCCCAGATCATGCCCCCGGTTGGTTTCAATGACGGTATGCACATCCTGCCCCGCGTCAAATCCCGGGCCCAGACCAATGACCAGCGGGGCCTGGGTCCGCTGGGTGCCCAGGTTTTGCTTAGCCAAAATGGCGTCTATGATCACGTCCGGCTGCATGGCGGCAATTGTTTCTCCACCCGGGTCCACCAGCACCGCGATATGACCCTTTTCCCAGGCGGCGGTCGCGGCGGCAATGTCTGCGGTTTTTACCGCGGTGACGGCTTCAATGGTCTGGCAGTCCGTGTAAATCACTTCGCTGAAGGCGACCCGGCGGCGGACAGCCAGCGGTTGCGGGACCTCCAGCATAAAGATCCTCCGAAAATGGGCCTGGTAGAGACGCCAGGCAACCGCGCTGGCCATTTCGCCGGCACCTTTTATACAGATAATAATTTCTGCGATCGCGTTGTTCATTTCGGGGTTATACTCCAAGACGCTGCATCAAAGTAAATAGTCAAGCTACTTTCCAAAAGGGCACACCGGAAACTGACACTGCTCGCAGTTCAGGCAGAGGCCGCCGTGTCCCATGGCAATAATGTCTGCCCGGGCAAGCACCTCGCCGGCCAGGACCCGGGGCAAGAGCAGGTTGAAGACCGTCGCCCGGTGGTAGTACACGCAGGCCGGCAGGCCGAGGATGGGTATGCCTTCGTAGCGGGCATACAGGAACATGGCCCCCGGCAGAACCGGTGCGCCATATGCCACCAGTTGCGCCCCGGTTTCCAGGATACCGGCTTTGGTAACATCATCCGGATCGACGGACAGGCCCCCCGTGGTGACAATTAGATCACAGCCCCCCGCCGTCAGCTGCCGTATGGCCCCCGCGATGGCCTGTGTGTCGTCGGGGACGATGAGCTTATGGATGACCTCGGAACCGTAACGGACAACCGTCGGTTTGACGAATTCATCAAAGGCATCGTGGATGACGCCCTGGTACACCTCCGTGCCGGTCACCACGGCCCCCACTTTCAGGGGGCGGAAAGGCAGTACCTTCAAAACCGGTTCCCCGGCCGCCGCGATGGTTTCCAGGCGCTCGATCTGCGTGCACCGGGTGGTCAAGGGGATAATGCGGGTAGCCGCCACGATCTGGCCTTTTTTGCAGGTCGTGTTGGTTTTCAGGGTGGATACGATGATATCTTCCAAGCTGTTTAGGCGCATCAGCGCGGCTGCGGCGACTTTCAGCAGACCGTCCGTCTGGCAGATCATATTGGATTTGCCTTCAACCGGCGGGGTCCCGGTGATATGGTCCCCGCAAATGGCGGTACAGATCCTCACGGCGGCATCGTCTTCATGCAGCCAGGCTGGAGATAAATCCAGGGCATAGAGGTGGCGTTTACCAATTTTTTTTAGCGCGTCAATGTCCTTGGCCTGGACGATATGGCCTTTTTTGAAGGCAACGCCTTTGAATTTTCCGGGGATGATCCGGGTGACGTCATGGGCCAGCACCGTGCCCACCGCATTTTCTACCTTTATCTTTTTCATTAAAGCTGTTTAATTGATGAATTCGTAAAAAGCCGAATTCATCGGTTTTACGTGTTAGGTCTTATGTGTTAGGAAAAAATAAAACACCATCAAAATAGATACTTAAAACTTAAGGCCTAAAACTTAAAACGCTCGTAAAAGTTGTTTTTTGACTTATTACGAGTTCATCGTATAAACGTCAGACAGGGATTACATCTCTATGACCTCTACAAGCCCGATCGCGGGTATCATCATGGCTGCCGGCATGTCAAAAAGATTCGGCCAGCCAAAGCAGTTGCTGCAAATCGGTGGCGAGTTCATCATCAACCGCGTGGTGGATGCCGCCCTGAGTTCAGACCTGGATAAGGTCAGCGTAGTTCTGGGCCATTGTCGCAATGAAATCCGGGCGGCAATGGGCGACCGGCTGAAAGCACCCCATTTAGACCTGGTGATCAACCGTGACTATCGCCAGGGTCTGAGCCGCTCTTTGAATTGCGGTGTGCGGGCTATCCGGTCCGGTTATGCGGCTTGCCTGTTTCTGCCTGCCGACCAGCCCCTTCTGGATGCCGACACCATCAACCTGTTAATTGAACGCTTTCGGCTGTCCGGGAAGGGTATCTGCGTGCCGCTCTGCCGGGGAGAGCGGAAGACCCCAACCCTTTTCAGCCACCGCTATTACGACCGCCTGTTGAGCATCACGGGCGATACCGGTGCCCGGGCCATCATCGCGAAGCGGCCGGAAGATGTTCTATTGGTTGAATTCGACCGGGCGGACACCTTTCAGGATGTGGATACACCGGAAGATCTGGCCCGGATCGAAACCCTATTTCAAAAGTCCCGGAAGGTACGTCACCAGTCCCGGGAAGAGCATCAGGATGATCACGCATAAAATATACGCCGGCAGGAAGTAGGTAACCCCCTTGAAAACATCTTCGAGGGGTACGTTTTTGGCCATCCCGCCGACCACATAGGTGGTTGCCCCCACCGGCGGGGTGACGGCGCCGAGCGTTGTGACAACCGTTATGGTGACCCCGAACCAGATCGGGTCATACCCCAGCTGCCGGGCCACCGGGAAAAAAATCGGGATCGTTATCAGCAGCAGGGCCAGGGCATCCATGACCGCGCCGCCAATGATGTAGATGGAGAAAATGATTCCCATGATCACCGTACCGCTCACCGGCAGGTCCACGACCCAGGCGGCGATGTCGAAGGGTATCCGCGTAACCGCCAGGAAGCGACCGAAAACCATGGCCCCGGCCACAATCATGATCACCATGCAGGAAATCCGCAGGGTGTCGGTGATGGCGAGTATAAGCCCTTTCCAGGTCAGGCGCCGCTGGATGACGCTGATGATGACCGCGAACAAAGAGCCCACCGCCCCGGCCTCGGCCGGAGTAAAATAACCAAAGTAAAGGCCCAGCATGACGATGGAAAAAAGTACCAGCATCTCGAAGGCGCCGGCCAGGGCCTTGAGCTTTTCGGAAAACCCGGTTTTGGGGCCCACCGGTCCCCAGTCCGGATGCAGGCGGCAGACGACATAAATCGCCGCCATCAGGAGCAGGGCCAGGATGACACCGGCACCGATCCCACCGTAAAAAAGCTTGGCGATGGACTGCTCGGTGGACAGGCCAATGATAATCAACACCACGCTGGGGGGGATTACGACTCCCAGGGTGCTGCCGCAGGCGATGGCCCCGGTGCTCAGTTTGGAATTGTATCCGAATTTTTCCATCTGGGGCAGGGCTACGGTTGTCATGGTGGCCGCGGTGGCTGCGTTGGAGCCGCAGATCGCCGCAAACGCGGAGCAGGCCAGGACCGTGGCCATGGCGATGCCGCCCCTTATCTGCCCGACCCATTTATAGGCGGCGTTGTAGAGTTTTTCATTGACCCCGGAATAGAAGGCGATCTGGCCCATGAAAATAAAGAGCGGTATCACGGTCAGACCGTACTTGGAAAACGTGTCCCACAGGACCGCACTGACCATATTCAAGCCGGCTTTCAACGAGATGATGTAGCAGAATCCGCAAAAGCCCACCAGTCCCATGGCAAACCCCACCGGCATACCAACAAAAAAAAGAATCAGCAGCAGGATGATAATTCCGGCAATTCCAACAGCGGCTAAACTCAAGATTCATGCTCCTTTTGGGGGATAAGGGATTTCAGCAGGTCAGTCAGCATCACGAGCGCCAGGACCAGGCAGCCGAAAGCAACGGCATAGGTGAAGGGGTAGTAAATGATTCTGAGTGTTTCGGTTATCTCCCCGGTGGTCATCAGGGTGGTCGCCTTGACCGCGATTTGCCACGCGGCAATACCAAAAAATATGGCGCAGACCCCATTGTTGATGATCTGCAGTATTTTTCGGGTTTTTTCGGAAAAGGTGTTGATCAGGACATCGACGGCAATATGGCCCTTGTTTAGCTGGGTGTACCCCAGGGCGAACGCCGTAACAATCGCACCAAAAAAGCCCATCAGTTCGAAGGTGCCCTTGATGGGGACCCAGACATTTCTGGAAAAAATGTTGGCGCAGGTCATCAGCACCATGGCCACCAGGAAAAAGCCGCCAATGAATGTCAGCAGTCTGTTTAGAAACTGGTTGATCCTGTCCAGAAAGTCCATGTCGTTCCTTTCAGATATAGAAGCTGTCTCTAATGCGCTTCCCGGCTAATCGCAATTACGGCCGGACACCGACCGGTGCCCGGCCGTAAGCGGCGTTATTACCGGGTATACGCACGCTTGCTTACTTGGAGTATTTTTTAATCAGCATGCTGATGTAATCAACAATATTTTGTGCCGGCAGCCCTTTTTCTTTGGCGCCCTTAACCCACTTGTTGCTCAAAAACGAGAGCTTGGCATCCCATTTGGCTTTTTCCGCTTTGGAGAGTTTGATAAACTCAACGCCCTGCTGGGACTTGGACCATTTAATGGCTGCGTTGACATGGTTGTCCATGTAGTTGCCGGTCCATTCGGACTGCTCCAGGATAAGATCATTCATCACCTTCTGAACGTCCGCGGG
This sequence comes from uncultured Desulfobacterales bacterium, assembly GCA_964647585.1. Taxonomy (GTDB): domain Bacteria; phylum Desulfobacterota; class Desulfobacteria; order Desulfobacterales; family CAJINA01; genus CAJINA01. The sequence continues at coordinate 4,974 of CAZYGG010000041.1, read as the reverse complement.
CAGGGCATTCCAGGAGTCCATATTCATAACGACCGCAAACGGATAGATAACGGTATCGGTCATGGTGACATACTTGCACATTTCGGCGAATTTAAAATCTTTCATGGTTTCCAGCGAAGAGAACAGGCCCTTGACAACGCCTTTCTGCAAGGCTTCCACCGTTGCCGGCATGGGCATGCCCACGGGGTTGGCGCCCCAGGCACCCAGAATCTGGGCCGCGCCGCCGGAGGCTCTGAGGTCCAGGCCTTTGATGTCGGCCAGGTTGCGGACCGGGACCTTTGACATGATGTTGGTCGGCGCCGTGGTGAACATGGCCAGGACTTTAACCTTGGCAAACGGGGCCGGTTTGTACTTCTTGTAGAGGTTCAGCAGGGCCAGGCTGCCCACGCGCGAATTGGGTATTCCCAGGGGCAGGCTGGTGGCGTTGGTGACCACGAAGCGCCCCGGCTGGTAAGCCATGCAGAGGTTACCGATATCGGCCTGTCCGGCGATGACGCCATCCATCATATTCTTGGCCCCGAGAAGGGTGCCGCCGGGGTATGTGCTGACCGCGACCTTCCTGTTGGTCCGTTTTTCCACCTCTGTTTTCCACCGTTCCATCTGGACGCACGGAAAGGTGGGGGCCGGCGGGAAGTTTGCATAGCTCAGTTTAATGGTCCCGGCAAAGGCGGCGGGTGCAGTGAAAACGGTGATGCAGGCCGCTACCAGGAAGAACCCAGTCAAAGAAAGGATCACTTTTTTGTTCATCGATAACCTCCTTGTTAAAGGTTTAAGGGGTTTTACGGTGTTGCGTTTTTATATTATCGCAAAAGTGCGCAGCTATCTCAAACGGGATGTCAGGTTTCCCCCTTCAGCATATATGCTCTTTTTCGGTCAGCGGGTCAATACCGCATGTGGTGATACCTTTTTTCTTTTTAATGGCCGCCAGGACTTTTTCGGGAGTGATGGGCAGGTCCTTGATCCGGACACCGATGGCGTCATAGACGGCATTGGCAACGGCCGGGGCGGTGGGCACACAGCCCGGTTCACCAATGCCTTTGGCACCGTAGGGCCCATCTTTATCCGTTGTCTCAAGTACTGGCGCCTCGATGTTGATCGCGTCTTTGGCCGTCATGATTTTATAGTCCCTGAAATTGGGATTCATTATCTCGCCCTTTTCCAGGATGACCTGTTCGGTAAGAGCGTATCCAATACCCATCAGGACCCCGCCGTATACCTGGCCCTCCAGCAGCATGGGGTTGATGGCCCGGCCCACATCATGGGCGGCGACGTACTGGAGAATATCAACCTTGCCGGTTTCCTCATCAACCTTTACCCGGACACCGTGAGTTCCAAAGGTGTAGGTCATGGAAAGGTTGCCCCGGAAATCCCGGCCCAGGTTTTCGTTGTCCGGGTCATAAAAACATTCGCCTGTGAGCATCTGGCCCCCGTGGCTGAAATGAGCCTGGCGCAACAGTTTGCCGATTTCCAGGCCCTGTTCCGGGTTGCTTTTTGCATAAATATGGCGATCCTTGGCTGCCAGGTCCGGCAGGGGCACCTCCAGCAGGTCCGCGGCCATCTCGAAAAGCCGCGACCTGATTTGCCGGGCGGCGCCCAGGGCTGAATTCCCGGCGACAAAAGTGGTGCGGCTGGCATGGGCACCGACATCCCAGGGGCAGACATCCGTGTCCGAGTGAATGACATGGACGTCTTCAATCCGCAACCCGAGTTCTTCGGCTACGATCTGGGCGATAACGGTGTCCGACCCCTGGCCCATGTCCGAGGCCCCGGTGAAGACGTTGGCCTTGCCGTAGTCGTCCATTTTGATAATGGTTCCGCAGCCGTCTGATTTGTAGACCCGGGCACCGCCGCCGACGTGAATCAGGGACGCAATGCCGATACCTTCTCCCGTTTCACAGTTCTCCCGGCTTCCGAGTTTTTCGGTAACCGTTGAAATGCATTCCGCCAGACCGCATGAAGTGATGCGGAACCCCTGGGTGGAAACATCGCCGGATTCGTTGGCGTTGATCCGGCGCAACTCCACGGGGTCGATGCCGGCTTCTTCGGCCAGCATGTCCATGCTGCTTTCAATGGCGAAAGTGGCCTGGGGGTTCCCGTACCCGCGCATGGCCTGTGAATAGGTGTTATTCGTGTAAACGCATTTGGCTTCATACCGCACATTGGGCACTTTGTACAGGGTGGTAATCGGCATCATCATGACCGAAGGCGTTGTCGCACCCCAACTGGTATAGGCGCCATTGTCCAGGACCATGGAAATGTCCCTGAAAACCAACCGGTGGCTACTGTCGCAACCCTGGGCAATCTGGATGATGGCCGGCTGGCGGGTAGAGGTGGCGATGAATTCTTCGCGGCGGTCAAAAAGTATCTTGACCGGTTTGCGGGCGTAGTAGGCCAGCAAAATGGCGATATGTTCATAGGCGTAGGTGTCCAGTTTGCTGCCGAAACCGCCGCCGATGCAGGGCTTGACCACCCGGACCCTTTTTTCGGTCAGTCCGAGGGCTTTCAGGACGCCCAAAAAATCTTTCTGGGCCAGGGAGGGGATCTGGGTGTTGGTGTGGACGGTAAGGTTGTTGGCGTGATCAAATTCCGCGATGGCGCCGCTGGTGCCCATGCAGCAATGGGTCACCCAGGTGGTGGTAAACCGGTCTTCAACCACCCAGGCAGCTTCCTGGCGGGCCGCCTCCACATCGCCGTAGTGCAGCTTCCACGGCATTTTGAGGATGTTGGTTTTATGGCTTGCATGTACCAGCGGCGCATCCGGTTGCATGGCTTCTTCAGGATCGAAGACACCGGGCAGGGCCTGGTAGGTCACCTGGATGAGTCCGAGTGCTTCCCGGGCGATATCCGGATCGGTGGCGGCTACTGCCGCCACCTCATCCCGGTAGGATCTGACCTTGCCGGCTTTCAACGGTGGATTGTCCTTGTAAACCCCCATCCTTATCGCCGGGATATCTTCGCCCGTGAGGACAACGCGCACCCCGGGCAGCTGCTTTGCCCGGGAGGTATCTATGTGGGCAATCTTCGCGTGGGGGTAGCGGCTGTACAAAATCTTCCCGTAGAGCATACCGGGCCGTTTGAGATCCTGGATATACTGAACCCGCCCCGTGGCCTTATCAACAGCGTCAAGCTTGGGGATACTCTTTCCGACTATATTCAGCGCACCCATGTAAAGGACTCCAGTTTATTTGTTTTCGGTTTTATGTTTTAAGTTTTAAGCCTTTGTTTTTCTGTGGTTGCCTTCGGTCCTAAAACTTAAAACTGTTGAATTCGGGATTTTACGAATTTAGTCTACCTGCTTTTCGCGTTATCCTTCCAGGCCACCACTTTGATGTCGTCAGCGCTTTGATCTCTGGCGGCTTTAACGGAATCGAAGATCTGGACATAACCGGTGCACCGGCAGATATTCCCGGCCAGGGCATCTTTTATGTGCGCTTCGTCCGCGGCCGGGTTTTCATCCAGCAGGGCCTTGGCGGACATGAGCATGCCGGGGGTGCAGAACCCGCACTGGATACCGCCGTTGTCCACAAACGATTGCTGCAGCGGGTGCAGGGTGCCGTCGGCGTCGGCCAGCCCTTCGACGGTGGTGAGTGCCCGACCGTCGATTTCAACTGCCAGGAAAATACAGGCGTTGACAGCCAGCCCGTCTACAATGACGGTGCAGGCACCGCATTCTCCGCTGCCACAGCCTTCCTTGGTGCCCGTGAACCCCAATTCTTCGCGCAGAAGATGAAGCAGTGTCCAGTGGGTTTCAATTTCCGCACGCGTCCGATTGCCGTTGCACGTGAACTCAATTTCCATAGACATGACAGGTGACTCCTATTTTTTCTGCCCTTTAAAACTGGGCTCTCAGGGTTTGGTCAGAGGCATTTGGCTATGCCCAATAGATTCGTATAGAGTGACTAAAGTGAACTAAAGTTAAGGTGTCCTGCCAATCAGATAAAACCAGCGGAGCGCAGCCAGGTTTCGCCGAAGGCTACGCCCGGCAGGCGACGCATTAACTTTAGGCATTTTAGATCACTTTAGTCACTTCACTTTTTAATCCTGTCTATGCATTTCTGTCCCATGCGCCTTACCAGGACCGCAACCATTTCGCGCCGGTACCAGGCGACCCCCCGGATGCTGTCACGGACCAGGGATTCCTCTGCCGCGATATTGCCGGCCGCCTGCAAAACCGCGGCATCGATCTTTTTACCGACCAGAAACCGTTCAGCCCCCAGGGCCCGGAACGGTGTGGGGGCGGCCACTCCCAGGCAGACCCGGGCCCGGGTGCAACGGTCGGAATCCGCCTCCAGGCTCAGCAGGACCCCCACGCCGAGCATGGGCAGTTCCATGGCTTTACGCCGTCCGAATTTCAGGTAGGCGCTGCCGGTCCGGGGCAGTTGCGGCGGTATCACGATTTCGGTCAAAATTTCGCCTCCTTCAAGGACGGTCTGTCCCGGTCCGGTAAAGAAATGAACCAGTTCCAGGGACCTTTGGCCCTTGGCCCCGTAGATATTGACCCGGGCATCCAGGGCAATCAACGGGATGGCCCCATCGGCTGACGGAACTGCGTTGACCAGGTTACCACCGATGGTAGCTACGTTGCGGATTTGGACGCTGCCGATATTGCAAACAGCGTCATGCAATATCGGATACTCGCTTTTTATCAGCGCTGAATTCTCGATCATGCGGTGGGTCACCGACGCGGCCAGGGTGAGTTCGCCCGTTTCCCGGTCGCGCTTCGGTTCGTTCCGACTGAGAACCTGTCTCAGGGAGATGAGGTATCCGGGAGAGATTTTATACTCTTTCATTTTTACCACAATATCCGTGCCGCCGGCGATATAGGTCGCTTGATCACCATGGGCGTCATACATTGAAACGGCCTCATCCAGTGATCGGGGAACAAGGTACTCGAACTTGTTCATGTCTACCTCGGTTCAAGTTAGTGCCCATCCATAAACGGCATCTTTCGGCCCAGAGCGGCGTTTTCACTCT
>CAZYGG010000040.1:0-34785 GCA_964647585.1 uncultured Desulfobacterales bacterium | reverse complement strand
AAGTTGCACAGCACACAGATAAACAGGCTCAGGGGGACATTGCCCAGGGCAATGGCGGTCATGACCGTTCCCGAAGCTACTGTCACCGGGGCTACGCCGATAATCAGCGCCCCAATGGAAAAATCCGGCCAGGAACTGAACGCCAGCTGCGCGAGAAAGTAGGCGATGCCGGGAAAGATAAACAGTGACGACACGACGGCGGCTACCAGCACCTTGACGTTTTTCAACTGGTCCACCAGGCTGGACGTTTCCAGGGTGAGGCCGGTGATGAAAAAAGCCAGAAAGATACCGATATTCAATATCTTGTATTCGCGGATGAACAGTCCGACCTGTGGCAGGCCGAAGGCAATCAGCACCATCACGGCGATGCCGATGAAAAACCACTGCTTTTTCATTTGATCAATCACTACAGGCGTTTCCTTCCTATCTGCATTGTATTGAGGGCCCTGCAAAGCCACCCGATAACGATTTGAAATCCACCCCTTACACTATTATCCAGTGTGATTCAAAGAAATTGTTAAGGAAATCGTCGGATTGCTCTGAGAGGAAGAAAGCCTACTGGCGTGGATAGCGGGAGAGATCCGGTATGGCCTCATAGTTCCCGCGCCAGGGGTTGATGTCCAGCCCGCCCCGGCGGGTGAATTGCGCCTGGACAAAGAGCCGGACGGGTGCACATTGCCGCGTAATATCCATAAAAATTCTCTCCACACAATTTTCGTGGAAGCCGGTATGTTCCCGGTAGGAAACGATATATTTCAGCAACCCTTCAGGCACGATACGCCGACCGTGGTAACTGACAACCACGGTGCCCCAGTCCGGCTGCCCGGTTACCGGGCAGTTGGTGCGGAGCAGGTTTGAAAAGACCGTCTCTTCAACCTGTGCCCGGGTGGTGGCGAGAGTTTCCGAGTCCACCCGGAAGTCGCGGGTTTCGATATCCAGGTTGTCGAGGCACTGCCCGGGGGGTGAACCAATGACGGTCTCGCCAAATCGGTTGGCCGGAGTAAGGTTTACTGCAACCGGACCACCGGAGGCGCTGGAAAGATCCGTTTCTATCGTTGACTGTACCATGGCACTTGAATCAAAGCGTTCCAGGTTGAAGGAGTTGAGATACAGCTTGAGTGACTTCGACTCGATGAGGTTTGCGGTATTGCAGGGAAAAATGAACCGGCCGATGGCAACTTCCGGCCGCCCCTGGCGGTTTAACCAGGAAATCTCGTATGCGTTCCAGGTATCGGCCCCCCGAAATGGGAGCGTTTCCCCAAGGCCGATTTCATTGCGACCATCCCGGCGGGGAACCGGGTACAGGTGTCCGGGATTGTAGCGCGGACTGTGGGGGACCTCTTTTCCCAGGGGATTGCGGTTGTTGCTGTCAGGATTCATATGAGCCACTTTTTCTTAGTGAGGGATAATTTGTTAAGCGGGGTGCCACTCGTCCGCTAATGAATTCGAAAACCCGAATTCATTTATAATCGTCTTTATTTAACACCTATCTCAGTCGGAACTCAATTGATCTAAAAAAGAGGGGTTGTACTTTTTTAGAGTTTTTTATGCTCTACATGCTGTGCGGCAGCCAGGGCTGCGGTGCAGCCGTCAGCGGCCGCGGTAACGATCTGACGGGCGAATTTAAAGCGCAGATCGCCCACAGCGTATATGCCGGGCACGGAGGTTTCGCATTTTTCATCCGTGATCACATAGCCTTCATCGGTGAGCTCAACAGCCGCGGGCACCACGTCATTGTTGGGGACAAACCCGATAAAGACAAAAACCCCGTCTGTGTCCAGGGCGCGCTGCTCTCCGGATACTGTATCCTGCAGGTCAACCGCGCCGACACCATCGGAGTCCTTCACGTTGATGGAGGTCAGGACCGTGTTCCACAGGATTTCAATGTTGGCGGTTTCCATGACCCGTTTCTGCAGAAGCCGGCCGGCGCGCAGCTCATCGCGACGGTGCGCGATATAAACCTTGCTGGCCAGCTTGGCCAGGTAGAGGGCCTCTTCACAGGCGCTGTCACCCCCGCCGACCACAACCACGGTTTTGCCCCTGAAAAAAAAACCGTCGCAGACCGCGCAATATGAAACACCTTTGCCATAATGATCTTCCTCACCGGGTATCCCCAGTTTGCGGGGGCTGCCGCCGGTCCCCAGGATTACCGTATGCGTTTCGATAACTTCGTCATTATCAAACCGGACCTGGTGGTGGTCTTGCCCCGGAATGACCTCGGTGACTTCCCGGGAGATGGTATCGATGTCGTACGCCTGGGCGTGCTGGGACATGTTCAGGGCCAGCTCTGCGCCGTTGATGTGCTCGGTGCCGGGCCAGTTTTCAACCTCATCCGACATGGTCACCTGGCCTCCGTGAACGCCCTTTTCGGCAATAACGGTGTTTAAGGTCGCCCGGGCTGCATAGATGCCGGCCGTCAGGCCGCCCGGACCGCCGCCGATGATTACAAGATCAAGAATGTCTGCGTTTGCCATGAACAATCTCCTAAAATCAGGTGTTTAGCCTGCCTTACTTTTTCGATGCCAATGCCTGCTGGAGTTTTTCCGCCAGGGTGCCCATCGGTTTATTGTCCGTCTGTTCGGAATAACTTTTCCAATCACCGCCCCCGGCCGTGTCAGCCGGAGCCAGCGTAATTTTCCGTTCGGTTGGGCTGAGCCTTTCAATGACGACTTTCAGGGTATCCCCGCTTTTACAGCCTTCAATTTTAGCGGGGTTTTCTGATTGGCTGATTTTCGATTTGGGCATCAAGCCGGTAATACCGGGGGCCAGGTTGATAAAAAGGCCGAACCCCTCTTTCTTCTCAACGATTCCTTCTACCCGGTTGCCCGTTTTGAATCTGTCTTCCACATCCAGCCAGGGATCCCCTTCCGCATCTTTGAGACTCAGGGAGATCCGGCGCTTATCAGTGTCTATTTCTTTAATCATTACGGATACATTTTGTCCGGGAGACACCTCGTCGGCGGGATGGATTACCCGCTTGGTATAGCTCATTTCACTGATGTGCACCAGCCCTTCGATACCCGGGGCAATTTCCACAAAAGCACCGAATTTCATACAGCGGGTCACTTTGCCGGTCACCCGGCTGCCAGCTGAAAACTGCGACTCCACCGTTTCCCAGGGGTCGCCCAGGGCCTGCTTGGCCGAGAGCCCGATTTTCTTCTGGCCTTTTCTATCGCTCTCCTCGATTTTTATCACCCGTACAGCAAGGGTATCCCCCGGGGCAACCAGGTCTTCCGGCTTTTCAAGCCGGGACCAGCTGAGCTCACTAATATGGACCATGCCTTCCACGCCCGGAACCAGTTCCATGAAAGCCCCAAAGGGCATAATCCGGGAAACCTTACCGGTATAGGTCTCACCGGTTTTCAGGGTTTCGTAAAAAGCAGCCCGGGTTTTTTCAAGCTCCTTTTCCAGGAGGGCCCGGCGGGACACCACGATATTGCGGCCGTTTTCTTCAAAACGGGAGACTAAAAATTCAAAGCCCTGGCCCACGAAATCTTCAGGCGTCTCCACATAGTTGATGTCAATCTGGCTGATGGGGCAAAAGGCTCTCTGCTGGAGGATTTCAACGCGAAACCCGCCCTTACAGGTCTCCTGGACCTTGCCTTCAACCGGGACCTTGTTGTGATAGGCCTCGCGGAGGTGCTCGATGCCGCCGATTCCCGACAGGGCCTTTGAGAGCCTGACCTCACTTTCGGTCATGGCAACCACATACAGTTCAATGATATCACCGGCGCTGAACGGCATCTCCCCGTTTTCATCCAGAAGCTCCGGCTTGTCGACGACACCGTCAATCTTCGTTCCGGTATCCATGTACACCGCATCCTGACCGATAGATATAATTTCACCCCGGATGCGGTCACCAACCTGAATATCCTCATTCATTCCGGTTGTATAGGATTCGAAAAGCTCTTCAAAACTTTGCTCGTCTTCTTCCGACTGGTTTTCCTGTTTTTCCGACATGTTGCCACTATCCTTCCGTAAAGGGACCCTCCATACCCGTTAAGCGTATTTCTCTTTCATTATAATCGGGTTAAAAGCAATAAAAATCTTAGAATTGGTTTAAAAATAATAGAAGTCATCTCAAAAATGGATTTTGGTTACGGTCCAGCCTTCGCTCGGCGCGTGACGCCCGACAAAATGGCTTTATGGGTTGACTTCTAGGTGTAGCCGGGTTTATTTGTTGACATACCATTTAGCCGTCACCTATGGGTTATTAAACTCGCAATGACAGTAGCCCAACGGAGGCCTGCCAATGCAAATAGAAGATAACATTACAAGTTCAAGAGAGCGCCGTAAGTACAGGCGTTTCAAAGCACCGGGTGAAATGTATGCGGTCTTTCGAGCCCCCCATCCCATGCTGGGCCAGATCATAGATATCAGTGAAGGCGGACTTTCCATTCTCTATATCGAAGGCGACCAGAAACCCACCAACGTGTCGGAGTTTGACCTTTTCACATTAAACAATGATGTGAAAGTGAAATCCATTGCCGCCGTTGCCCGTTCAGACCGGGAGGTTCCCGGATTAGATGCCGACGATTCCGAAACCAGGCGGCGTCGGGGAATTGAATTTGTTGGTTTGCTGGACGGACAAAAAAAAGCGATCAAAAAGCTTATCGTAAAGACTGTTTAGAAACAGTCCCTATCCCCGGGTCTGCTTTACCGGTGAACCGAATTTTCATTCATGGATGTCTTGTGCCGTCTGCCGGGCCAGATCATCGGTCAGTCGCTGAGTCAATGGACCGGGAGTGCCGCGTCCGATAATGGTATCATCCACCTGAATGACGGGCACCACGCCCTTGTTGGTGCCGGTGATAAACACCTCGTCGGCCTGCATCAGTTCCTGCCTGGAAATGTCCCTGATTTGAACCTCGAAATGTTCTGCGGCGACGGCCAGGACCACCTGCCGGGTGATACCGGAGAGGATGTCCCGGCCGGGCGTGATCAGCGCCGGGCCTATAAATGCAAAAATATTGCTGGTGGTGCCCTCCAGGACATAGTCCCGCCGGTCCAGGTACAGGGCTTCGATGGCGTTTTTCCGGCGCGCCTTTTCGAGGGCGACGGTTGCCGGTATGTAATTGATGCTTTTGGCCCCGGGTTTGAACCGCTCGGTCACCAGGGTGATGATTTTAACGCCGTCCGCATACCAGGCCGCCGGCAGTTCCGGCAGGGGTGAAACCAGGACGAGCAGTCGGGGCTTATCCTGGGGAGTCGTGAAATCGGGACTGGATCCGCCGGTCACCACAACCCGGATATTTGATTCGCCATGACTGTTTTTCGACAGGGTTTCACGCACTATCCCGATCAGGTCCCGGGTGGTCCACGGCATGTGCAGCCCGATTTCAGCGGCACTGTTGCGCAGGCGCTCGATGTGCTCTTTCAGGAAGAAGGGTTTTCCGCCGTAGGTCCGTACCAGGTCAAAGACCCCGTAACCGCGCAAAACCGCCAGGTCATCTACGGGTATGACAGCCTGGTCGGCCGGTACGAAAGCGCCATCTATATAATATATACTCAAGGCATTATCCTTAGCTTTTCATGGTCTTTCGGGGTTATGTATCGCATGAATCCAAGAGAGTGTCTTCACCATTTTGTTGGCCGTATCTGTGGGACACCCCAATTACAAAGACGTCCTATAAACGGTTCACCCGGTGAATTCAAGACCAATCCGTGTAATTGTCTACCACGGCGCCGGCTTCCGCGCGGATACGGTCGGCCAGGGATTGCGGGCTCAACACGATTGCCGCCGCCCCCCAGCCCATGATCCAGTTTTTCAGTTCAGCCGTGACGGCCACTTCTACCTTAAATTCAAGGCTTCCATCAGCACGCGGTGTCAGTTGTTGCGTCGTATGCCAAGTTTTTTCCCGGATATAGCCGGCTATTTCCGGCTTGAAAAGAATCGTCACTTTTTCCGGGCGACCGACGAAAACACCGAAACCGGTGCTCATGAAATCTTCCACGCTGAAATCAACCGGCAGGTCAAATGCGACCTCCGTGGTCGCAAGGCGCTTAATTCTGTCCAGGGTGAAAATTCGCACTTCCTGTCTTAGCTGGCAGTAGCCTACCAGGTAGATAAACCCCTTGAAAAACCAGATTTTATAGGGCGCTACCCGCCGGCAGGTTTCACGGTCGCGACTGATGGTATAATAATCCATTTCAACCAGCCGCCGGTCCAGAATGGCCCTGTTGAGAATGTCGACCCATTGGGCAACTTCTTTGCGGTGACCGTGCGGGGCCTGTCCCACCGTAAACGTTTCTTCAAAACTGTCAAGGTAGGTGCGCGTCTTTTCCGGGATCGTCGTGACAATTTTTCCAAACAGGGTATCCAGGGCACTGTCAAAGGGGGTGTTTTTCAACGTCTTCAACACATTGCGGCTGAAATAGAGGGCCATCAGCTCCGTGAGGTTCAGCGGTAGCGGTGGTTGTTGCTTGACGGTGTCCAGGATGGACCAGAGATGCCGGCCGTCGATGCTTTCGTTGTAAAGCGGAAACCCGGCCAGCTGTAAGGCCTCCAAATCCCGGTATACTGTCCGGGAATGGCAGGCCAGATCCTTGGAAAGATCACTCACCGAAACGCCCCGGGTGGCCGCAAAAAGCCGCTGAATGATTTTCCACTGCCGGCTCAACTGATCGCCGCGGGCCATGGGCGCCCCCCTCACAAGTTATGGATGTCTACCTTGCTATCGATAAAAACGAATAATCAATATCCAACAAGGAATGTCCAATATCCAAGTGTGGAAGCGCTTTGCGCTGCTGATTTTGAAAATATCAAAATGGCAGGACACCTTACTTGGACATTGGGTATTGATTTTCAGCCCTTCCAGGAAGAGCCTTCTACAATCCTGTATAGATTACATTTTCAGCCGGAGCAACCCCGTGCCGGTGAAACCTCGAAAAAAATCAGGGCCCTGTGACCGGATCTGTCACGGGGTACTGTCATAATGGGCATAAAAAGGAGGAAAAAAAGATGCTGTTATCAAATGCACTGGCCCCGGAACAGGAATATTTTGAGTATCATGGAAGCACTATTGTTGAAAGGATCCAGGTGGTTAATGGCATAGCGCCCCAACGGGACTGGCTTCTTTTTGACACAGTTGAGGAAGCAGCGGATTACTACAACGAAAACCAGGCAGTAAGTTGAACCAATGAAACTATTTCAAAAGACTTTTTTGAGATGGTTTTCGGTGAGACGGAGGAAAAATGATGACCAGATTATTCGACGGCATCCTGGAATGCCTTTTCATCCTCTTAATGCTGCTACTTGCGGTGATGGTGACACTGGCCTACGGAACCTGAACCTGACCGCCAGCAGTTTATGCGGCTGTGGCGGACAACTGCCTCGGACCTGCAGACCCCACAGCGATCGTCGCTGCATTGCTGACAGGCAAAGCAGTCCGGACAAGGGTGTTTCTGGGCCTGCCCGGGTATCGACTCCGGCACGTAGACCTTTCCGATCACACCAGGCATCTTGACAAAGGGCATGGGGGTTTCCGTAAATCAGGTTTTTAGCTTGAAGGTGTTTAGGCTGAAGCAAAGTCAAACCGAACATAAACCTTCTACCTTCAGCCTTTTACCTTAACCGCCTTGTTATCATAACATAGTCAGATATCGGCTGATGGCAAGGATAGGGTTGGTTTGTTCTGGAGGGGTGGACGTCTTAAAGCGCCTGCGTCACCGGCTGGGGCTGCATCGGTGTCAACAGGCACTCTGCGTCCTCCGTTTCCGGGTTTGACTGCAGCGGAGCCATGGTATTGCCCAGCAGGCCGGCCAGCAGGGTATCCAGGCTCTCACGCAGAACATTGTACGAAAAATGGCGGGCGGCCACCTTGTAGTTGTGTTCAACCATTTCTTTGCGGCGCTGTGGAGATCCCAAAAGGGTTTGTACCTGTTGCACGGTTTCCCCGGTCAAAAAGCCATCCATGGTGGCCAGGTCGAAACCCAGCGGTTCGATATCGCTGACAAAAACCGGGTAACGATTTATCAGCAAGGGTTTTTTAAAGTAGATGGCTTCTAAAAATGCATTACCGAACCCTTCCAGCAGGCTGGGATAGGTCACGAAGTCCGCATGGGGATAAATATCCCAGAGGCTGCAAGTGTCGTCCGGCAGATTGCTGCAGCTCCAGGGATCTGTCAGGCGGCCGGAAACCAGGCGCAGATCGACCCCGTTTTCACGGGCATGGACTTTCAGCCACTCAAAGTATTCATACCCTTCATCACCGGCTTCGTGGGAGATGACCAGTTTATTCCGGGGGTCATCCAGGGCCTTGACCAGGGCCACAGCGTGTTCGATGCCTTTTCTCTGTACAATCCGGGTGGGCTGAAGAATCATCCGGTCTTCCGGGGCCAGGCCAATGGCTTCCCGGAAAGCAGCGGTGCGGTCCGGGTCGACCTGCGGCGGATTTTCAAAATTGATCACATTGGGGATGATGGTCGCAGCCATGCCGCTGCGCAGGGCCAGTTGCTGCCGGGCTTCGGTGTTGATGACCACGTGAGCGATGTCCGGCAGCTGCGGTGGAAAAGCCATGGCGAGATAGTCATCCACGGCGCTGATGGCGTACCGGGTGCGCTCCCAGTGAAAGTCGTGGTGATGGGCAATGGTCGGAATACGGCTTTCGGCGATGGCCTCTGTCAGGGCCAGCCCCAGGGGGACGTGCATGGGGATGGTCAGGGCATTTTCCACAATCAGAAGATCTATATTGTGGCGGTTTATGAATTCATGCAGGCGCATCTTTAAATGTGAGCGCAGCACATGGATGGACCTGGTCAACATGGGGGTTCGGCCACGCTGCCCGAAAGCCTCCCGGTTGATCCGGTCGTTGAGTTCGTGCTGGAAGTGTGCTTCCGGTACGAGGTAGGTGCACTCGGCGGCCTTGTCTGTTTCGCCGGCGAACCAGAAAATATGATGCCCGCTGCAGCGCAGGACTTCCGCCCATTTACTGGATTCCAGCGAGACCCCGTCAGTACCCGAGAAACGGGTAGATACAAACCCTATATGCTTACCCATATGCTGTTTGTCCGTCCTGAAGTAAGTCGAATTCTGCGCAACTCAAGTGTATGCATTGAAACAGCCGTTAACCTACAATACCACCTGCATCGCCGCTGCAGCCGGAGCGCCTGTCCATATCAAAACGACAGAAATTTGCAACGGGTTTTTGTACAGGTTTTTGTTTCCGGCAGTCGTCGGCCGGAAAAAATAAAAAAGCATGGTATGGAAGCTATTCATAGTAAGAGGGTGTGTCAACTTTCCTTCACTTTTAACAAGATGTAGCTATATGTCAACAAATAAATACAACATATAGTATATTTATATCTAATTAAAGGCGCGTTTCAATCTTTCCGGAGATGAATAGGAGGGAAATTGCCGGGGAATTGGGCATTTTTAGAAGGGTTTCAAGGTGGGTTCAGGCTCTCCAAGCAGGCGGCCCACCAGGGCACACGCAAGACCGAAGGGCAGGTATCCGGCGTAGCCGAGCAGGGGCATTTCAAAAACCTGGAACCGGTGCACCAGGGGGACGCTGTAGGTCCAGCGGGCCAGGCTGTAAAAATTCCACATTTCCCAGAAAAGTCCGCATACCAGGGCGGCCAGGGCTGCGGAAACCACCGGGCGCCAGTCACCGTCAGCGGTGGCCGTGAAAATATGGGGCAGCCCGGACAGCCGCTGCAGGCTGGTGATGATCAGCAGGGGAGACACCCACAGGAGTGGAAATAGCAGGTCCGGCCAGATACCGATGCCGGCCAGCCCGGCGGCTGCCAGCAGGAGACAGAGCCAGGCCAGCAGGGTAGGGTGCACCCGGGACCTGTGGGGCCGACCCTGATAGCGATTTTCGATAAAGGCGAATGTGCGCAGAAGATCCCGCATGCCCAGGACGGCCGGCAGGACCGTCGAAAAGCTCAGGGTGGCCAGCAGGAAATAAGTCAGGGGAGGATATTGGGAGCCGGTATAATACCAGTTTTGCACAAACCGGTTGAGGTACTCGAAAAACCACCAGAAACCTGCGCTGATGAAAAAAAGACGGATAAAATAGGCCCGCTGATCGATAAGCATGCAGTGGCCGGAGCGGGCATAACAGGCCGCGTTTATCAGGATGATAAAGGCCAGCCACAGGGGAAAAAAGGTGTGCGGCTGCAGGACGGCAAACCAGTCAAGGCGTGTCCAGGCCAGTGTCCAGAACGCCGCGCAGCAGGCCAGGGCGGCCCACCCCCACCACGGGAACCGTCGTTTCAAAAGAGGCGCTGTCCGGCGTGTGTCAACCGGCGGGCGTCTCCCCCCGGCCACCAGCAAACCGACCACTAATAGGACAAAAACACTGAAACAGAAAAAAGCCCACGCCGAAAATGGGGCGTGGGTCACATAGCGGGTCTGGGGGGGGAATTCAAGATACCGGCTGAGCGGACGTCCCGCGAGGAAGCATCCAGCCAGCGGGAGTCCCAACAACCCGATTCCTGCCAGGAAAAGAACAGGCCAAGCAGGCTTTGAAACCTTTGCCAACGCTGCTCCCCCGTATCTGCCGGAAACTGTTAAAAAGAACTGCAAAAACCAATATTCTCGCGCAAAGACGCCAAGGCGCAAAGAAAAACAAGGGCCGATATTTATCGCGCTTTAGCGCGAAAGTATTTTTGATTATGCACTCTCAGCGTAGCTGACAACATTTGGTTTTGACCTTCTTTGCGCCTTGGCGCGATGCATGCTTTGGCCTTTGGGGCGTTTTATATATACGCTTGGCCGTAAAATTGTGACCACAGGGGGGGGCGTGTGAGTTTCGGATTATTTCTTCAGCGCCGCATGCGCCGCCGCCAACCGTGCAATGGGTACCCTGAACGGCGAGCAGGAGACATAGTTAAGCCCCAGTTGATGACAGAGCGCAATAGATTTCGGCTCACCGCCGTGCTCACCGCAGATACCGCACTCCAGGTCCGGTTGGGTCTGGCGGCCCTTTTCGACCGCTATGCGCATCAACTCGCCGACACCATCAGGATCGATAGTGGCAAATGGATTTTCGGTGAGGATACCCGCCTCCATGTACTCGATCAGAAACCCGGATTCGGCGTCATCGCGCGATATGCCAAAAGTTGTCTGGGTGAGATCGTTGGTTCCGAAGGAGACAAACTCGGCGGCTTCGGCAATCTGGTCCGCAGTGAGGGCTGCCCGGGGAATCTCGATCATGGTGCCGAACTTGTATTCGATCTCGGTCCCCTGTTCGGCCATCACCAGTTGGGCTTCTTCTTCGAGGACCTTGCGCTGAACTTTCAACTCATTGATGTGGCTGGTGAGCGGTATCATCACTTCGGGCAACACCTTGACGCCCTCGGCCGATACCAGGCAGGCCGCTTCGAATATGGCCCGGACCTGCATGGTGGTAAGTTCCGGATAGTGAATACCCAGGCGTACTCCCCGCAGCCCCAGCATCGGGTTTTGCTCCTTTAAAAGTAAAACCCGTTTGCGAATCGCCTCCTTAACCCGGATCTGTTGGAGCAGTTCATCAATCTCGACCAGGGTGCCGGCATGTTTGATGCGCAATTTAAGGTCAGAAAGTTCGCCCATAAGTTCCACCAGATCAGGTAAAAATTCATGCAGGGGCGGGTCGATCAGGCGAATGATAACCGGCAGCCCATCCATGGCCCGAAAGAGTCCGGCAAAGTCCTTCCGCTGGAAGGGCAGCAGCCCGGCCAGGGCCTCTCTGCGTT
The DNA here is from genome assembly GCA_964647585.1 of uncultured Desulfobacterales bacterium. Taxonomy (GTDB): domain Bacteria; phylum Desulfobacterota; class Desulfobacteria; order Desulfobacterales; family CAJINA01; genus CAJINA01. Next base: position 23,106 of record CAZYGG010000040.1, on the reverse strand, counting down.
CGTAGGGACGGTCAGTCATGATCATCTTCTGGAAAAGCGGCAGCCGGTTGGCTTCAAAGAACATATGCTCCGATCGGCAAAGCCCGATTCCCTGGGCTCCGTTTTCCCGGGCCCGGGTGGCATCGGCCGGATAGTCGGCATTGGCCCACACCCCGAGACTCCGGAATTCATCGGCCCAGCCCAATAGCTTGATGAGGTACGGGTCCTTGATGTCCGGGATATTGGTTTTCAGTTTGTCCACGAAAACCTCTCCGGTATTGCCGTCTATGGAGAGCCAGTCACCTTCCCGGATGAAGGTGCTGCCCACCCGTATCTGGCGCTTGATCATGTCGATGTCCAGTTCGGAAACACCCACCACCGCGGGTTTCCCGAACTGCCGGGCCACCAGGGCCGCGTGACTGGTCCGCCCGCCCCGGCTGGTTAAAATCCCCTGGGAGGCCAGCATACCGTGGACGTCATCGGGTTTGGTCTCCGGGCGCACCATGATCACCGATTTGCCCTCATTTTTGCTCCAGGCTTCGGCCAGGTCGGCATCCATGGCCACCATGCCGCCGGCGGCTCCCGGAGAAACGTTGAGGCCGGTGGCCAGCAGGGATCCGTCCTGGCGGGCCTGTTCAATCGCCTCCGCATCGAATTGGGGATGCAGGAAAAAGTCAACCTGTTCCGGAGTCACCCGCAGCACGGCCTCTTTTTTGGAAATAAGGTCCGCATCAGCCATGTCCACCGCAATACGCACGGCGGCCTGGGCGGTGCGTTTCCCGTCACGGGTCTGGAGCATCCAGAGCTTGCCTTTTTCGATGGTAAACTCGATGTCCTGCATATCGCGATAATGGGTTTCCAGCTTTTCGGCGATTTCCAGCAGTTCCGCGTATGCCTCGGGCAGTTGGGACTGCATGAGCTTGATGTCTTCGGTGATACGGATGCCGGCCACCACATCTTCGCCCTGGGCGTTTATCAAGTAATCCCCTTCGATTTCAGGTTCTCCGGAAGTGCCGTTGCGGGTCATGGCCACGCCGGTGGCACAGTCCGGCCCCATGTTGCCGAAGACCATGGCCACGATGTTTACGGCCGTTCCCAGGTCATGGGGAATATTGGCGGCATTGCGATAGTCGATGGCCCGTTTTCCGTTCCAACTCTTGAAGACTGCCTCCGTGGCCATGCGCAGCTGGTCATAAGGGTCGTTGGGGAAATCCCGCAACGCTTCCTTGCGAAAGGCGTTTTTGAATTCCACGGTGACGGCTTTCCAGTCATCGGCGGAAAGGTCGGTATCCGCGCTCACACCGCTTTTAAGGGTTTGTGCCTCGATAATAGCTTCGAAAGCATGATCCGGGATGCCCATCACCACACTGCCGAACATTTGGATCAGGCGCCGGTAAGCGTCATAGACAAAGCGTTCATCACCGGTCAGCCGGGCAAGACCGATCACGGTTTCGTCATTGAGGCCGATGTTGAGAACCGTGTCCATCATGCCGGGCATGGAAAATTTGGCCCCGGACCGACAGGAGACCAGCAGTGGGTTTTCAGGGTCGCCGAATTTTTTCCCGGTCAGCTCCTCAACCACCTTCAGGGCGGCCAGGGCTTGATCCCACAGGCCCTCGGGAAATTCCCCCCCGGCCTCCAGATAGGCATTGCAGGCTTCGGTTGTAACGGTAAAGCCCGGTGGCACCGGCAATCCGATCCGGACCATTTCCGCCAGGTTGGCGCCCTTGCCGCCAAAAAGACTCCGGATGGCCTCCCAATCGCCGCCTACTGTTTTTTCCGCTGCTTCCACCTCTGAAAACAGGTATACCCACGGTTTTTTCATAGCGTTTTCCTCTATATTTGGCTGTCTTTAAATTTTTTGATCTGGTCTGTTCCGTGAAACCACATACTGCTTATCTGGCGGGCAACCGGTCGGGTTGCGGGCTGCCGCGGAGTGGGAAACTATCAACTGTTTTTGATACAGTCCCGGTAATCTTTGAATGTTAACCGAAATTTTCAGAACTTGTCAACCGTCGGGAATCGACGGCCATGAGGGTGACCGTGGCCCGGGCCACATGTTTTTCAATCGTTTCCGGCTGGGAATAGAGATTCGACTCGGCTACGAGGATGCTTTTTCCCGGGCTGATCACGGCACTGCGGCACATCAGGAGATTGCCCACGGCGGGTTTCAAACCTCCCCTCAGAAATATGGTCCACGGTGAAACCACAGTAGGCGGGAAAACCCTGAACAAAATCAGACCGTAAGAACTCGATACGCTTTTTATCAATTTTTTATGTCTCTCGAAAGATCATTTTTAGGTTGCGGGCAGGCTCTGAAATGCATAGACTATAAATCAGAGCGGGCGTTCACATCAATTCATTTCTTTCTTTACGGGATGTCTTCAGTTTATCTCTAACGGTTTTCTTGTGGGGTCCGATATTACAATATATAGTGGTTGAAATTTTTATTTATCAATATATAGTAGAGTTATGACACCTCAGGTAATACAGAAAAAAGAGCCTCACATGGGACCGGTACGCCGGGTCCTGAGGCAACGGCTTGAAAACAAAGGGCTGGATTCCAGCACCATTCCCGGGTACATGCGCAGCCTTACCAATGCTCTGGTCAAGAAGCCTCACATGACCCTGAGCCAGGTGAACCAGCAGATGGATTATGTGGGCTGGCGAGGGGTTGAGCTGGATTATCACACCTGGGAATTGACCCGGGCTACGCTCGAGAGTGAAAAAATGGCCGGGCCAACCATCGACGTACCCTGCTGATCCACCCCTGCCTACCGGCACCGCCCCTGCCCGCACACTCCCTGTTTGTCCGCAGCTCTTCCAATGTAATTCACTGAAATAACAGGTTTTTGAGGTTTGTCTGGATGAGTCTGTAAAAAGCCGAATTCATCGGTTTTTCGTGTCAGGTTTTGGGTGTTAGCAAAAAACATCATCAAAACAGACACTTAAACCCTAAGGCCTAAAACTTAAAACGCTCACAAAAGTTGTTTTTGACTTTTTGCGGCTTTATCAACCTAAACGCCTGAAGTGTTACCCCTGAATGGCGAATTTAACCTGGGGCCGGGGTGGTTCGGCGGCATCTGCGGGCACATCTATAACCGGTGCGGTGATATAGAGGCGCTCCGGCTTCAGCCGCTCATCCTTGAGCAGGTAGTCCTTGGCGGCCCCGGCCCGTTCCATGGCCAGATGGCGCAGGTCAGCCGGCGATATGGTAATGGCGGTAAAGAGGAGTTTTTCCATTTCAGTTGCCGGCAGTTTTTTCAGGGACCCGTCTGCATTACGGGGTTTGGGGATATCAGCCTCCCGGTAAGCCCGGGCGATATAGGCGTCACGATCCGCGGCATTGATGGCCGGCCGCTCATCTTCCGGCGGCGCCTGGCCACCCTTGTAGAGTGACCGGGCCTGCTGCGCCCGGAGCAGGTCATTGTAGCGGGACTCGCGCAATCTTGTGGTGTCGTTCTCCGGATCTATCATCCCGGTAATTTCCAGGTTTAACGCCGGTCGTTCCACCAGGGCTGTGGCCAGGGTGGTCAGGGTTTCGACCTGCTCCGGGCCCACCGCCACCTGCCCGGCTTCAAAATCGATGTAACTCAACTCGGCGCCGCCGCCGAAAGCCGATCCCAGGGCGGCAAAAGGGGCGCTCACTGTTTTGGTAATCAGGCCGACGATGGCTTTGAAGACGATGGAGCCCAGGCTGAATTCGGGGTCGTCTACACTGCCGCTCACGGGCAGGTCCAGTTCGACATTGCCCTCACTGTCACTTAAAATGGCCAGTCCCAGCTTAACCGGCAGGTTTATGGCGGTTTCGCTTTCCACCTTTTCTCCCAGTTCCAGCCGATTAAACTTGATTTTGTTATGGGCCACCAGCGTGTTTTGGGACAGGCGGTAGTTGAGAATCAGGGTGAGTTTGCCCTTTTCCAGCTTGTACCCGATGTATTTGCCCGTGTAAGGGGAGAAGGGGCTCAGGTCTATGTCGCGAAATTCAATGCTGACATCCGAAAAACGATCCCGGGTGAGCGGGTTGATCTTGCCGGTTATCTTGAGCGGGGAATGATCTTCAAGCCGCCCGGCCAGGAAAATATCCGCCCGAGCCAGCTCCTCGGAGGACAATCCGGATATGTTGCCGCCCAGTTCCAGCATCTCGGTTTCAAAATGGGGCTGGATGAACTGGTCGGAAAACACGACGGTGCCGCCCTGCAGCGTAATCGCCTTGATTGTTATGGGAACCATAGGCTGGTCGGCGCCCTTTTCCGGTTCAGCAGGCGGTGCTTTTTCAACGGCGGCCGGCTTTTCTTTTTCCGGCGGGTCTTCAGTTGCGGGCTCCGACGATGAGGGCGATGAGGCGGTTTCGCCTGACTCCAGGACGGTGCGCAGGTTGATGGTGCCGTCTGCGTTGACCGTTGTCCGGGAGTAGAAGTCCGCCAGGGCGATTTCATCCAGGGCAACCCGCAACGGGTTTATATCCACATCTATTCCCGAGAAGTGCAGACTTTTCCACCGCAGCAAATCCTTGCCCAGGTATTTGTCCAGGGTGGCAAAATTCGCCACCAGGGAGTTACCCTTGAAGCTGGCCATAAAGCCGTGGTCGGGATCGACCTTAAATGTGGCCCTGCCGGTGGTATTCAGGTGGCCGCCGGTAATGAGTATCTGAACTTTTTCATTGAGATAGGGCTGTACCGGGGTGATTTCAAGCTTTTCCGCTTTGACTTCCATCTCACCGGCCAGCGGCAACAGGGTCAGGGTGCCCGTGGAGGACAACGTACCGCCCTCGTCCCAGCGCAGGCTTGCTGACAGGGTTGTCTTCTCATTGGGTGCGGTGGAAACATTGCCGGCCTTCAGGGCGATCTGGTCCAGAAACATGACAGCAGGTGTTTGCAGAGACTGGTCTCTGATTGAAAGTGAATACCCATCCAGGCTCACTTCATCGATGCGTGCTACCAGTTGGGCTGCCTGGGTCTCTTCCGGCGGGTTCGCAACAGCCTGCCCCTGGGGTGCCGCCATGACTGATGGCAGTGACTCAATAAGGTTGATGCGGCCGTCAGTCTCTTTCAGCAAAGAAGCGGTGCCCTCTCGAGTGGTGACGGTTTTAACCGAAACCAGGCCCTCAAACGGGTCGAGGTTGACACCGGCGACTTCAATCACGGGGATTGAAACAATAGCGTCATCAGCCCCGGCGGCGGTGATTTTAAAATTGTGCAGGGAAACACCAGCTTCCGCGATGAGTGGGATGCCTTCCATTTTTCCGGTGTCATATTCGATCCCGGATGCCCGGGCCGCCAATTTTTCCAGGCTATAGATGGACGGTGTTTTAGAGGAATGTTCGTGTACGGCGAGAGACAGGTTGTCTACGGCAAGTTGCTCCAGGCGCACCTTCCAGGGATCGGAGACGGTTTGGGTTTCAGGGGCTGCCGGTTCCCGGGATTTTTCTGTTTTCGGCATAAAGGCGTCCACCAGGTAGATCCCGCCCTCTTTTAACCGGTCGACCCGAACAGAGGCGTTCATCAATTGCAAGGTGCCGGCCAGAACGGTCTGTTTTTCAGGATCCACCTGGATTCCCCCGATTGAAAAGTCGGGTATATTGATCAGGTGCACGGCCCCCTTCGGGCCGGTGACCACGAAGTTTTTCAAGGAGACCCGGGCGTTCGTCACCCCGGGCAACGGGCTGTCCGGGCCGGCGGGGTACCGATACGTAAATACAGCTCCGGCCCGGCCGGACTTGATCTCGGCTTTTATAAATTTACGATAGTAGGGCTCAAACTGGGTCAGGGGCAGCCCACTCAGGGTGACCTGTCCGGTCGAGGTCAGATCGGTGATGGCGGCGGTTCCCTGCCCGGCCAGGATGGTGCCGGAACGGGTGGCCACATCAAACGAGTAGCTGGCCGGTTCTTTCTCCCGGCTGCCCAGGTTTTCAATGGTTACGGCAAAGGGTTCCACGGTCAGGCTGAAACCACTGCCGGCGGTCTGGTCTGTGAAGGAGGCTTTTCCGGTGGAGATATCGATCGTTTTTACCAAGAATGCAGGTATTTTACGGTCCGGATCCGGTGGGGTTTCTTCCGGTTCCTTTCCGGCAGGGGGTATCAGGTCGGCAAAATTGAAAACACCTTCACGGTCACGGATCACGGCCACCACCGGTTGTTCGATGACCAGGGCTTTGAGGACCGCCTTGCCGATGACCAGGGGCAGCAGCTCGGCGTTGGCATACAGACGGCCCACGGAGGCAAACGGTTTTTCGCTTTTTTCGAGAACGGCAAAGTTTTCCAGGGTAATTTCAAAGGTAAATGGGTTGAAAGCAGCCGAATCCAGGGTGACGATGCGTCCCGTGGCCGCCGACAGCTTTTCGGGGAGCATAGATTTGACGACCCGGGGAACCACAAAAAAACCGATGATTGCATACAGGAGCAACAGGCCCGCAACAGACAGGGCCAGCGTTTTCCAGCGACGGGAGATCGCCGGATTACCTTTTGATTTCATGGAGTATTTTCCTAATTGTAGTCGGAACGGCAGCGTGAAAACATCAACCGGCTAAAAATACTATAATCATGGTCAAGATGGCAACAAGAAATACGGTTGTGCGCTTAAAAGAGGATTGACAAATGGTTTTGAATAAGCATAAATCCCCCCTTTACGTCCGCGTAAACTATAGAGCGGCGTCCATGCGTTCCGGCGAAAAGACTATTGTGGCAGCCAATGGCTGTCTGCAAGGGGGAGAGGGTCAATGAAAAAAAGATTGATAGTAACCGATAGCACATCAGACCTGCCGGCTGAAATCGTCGGCAAATACGGCATTTATGTGTTGCCGGTCAATGTAATTCTGGATGGTAAGCGCTATAAGGACGGCGTCGAAATGTCCCGGGAAGAGTTTTATAAAAACTACTACGATTACGAGACGATGACTACCTCTGCGGTCTCCTACGAAGATTATGCTCTGGAATTCTTGAAACTGGTGCAGCAGTATGACGAGCTTTTGATTATCCATTGTTCCGCGCACCTGAGCGACACCTTCAATGTCGCGCTGCAGGTCGCTGAAGATTTTAAAGAGCAGCACAAATGCCGGGTCAAGGTTATTGATTCGGGGCTGTGCTCCATGGGGCTGGGCATGGTCGTCATGGCTGCCGCCCAGGCCACTGCTGCCGGAAAATCACTGGAGGCAGCCGAAGGCGCAGTGTACGGAACCCGGGCCCAGATGTCCAATTTCATGGCCATTCCGACTCTGAAGTACCTGCGTAAGGGCAAAAAAATAAGCGGTCTTAAAGCGCTTTTCGGCCTAGCTTTGGGGGTCAAGCCGGTCCTGGAGTTTGAGGATGGCAAACTGACCATTAGAGACAAGCTTTTCGGCAAACAAAAAAACATGATCCTGTCCATGATGGATAAAATTACCGCGGATATCGGCAATCGCCCGATTACCCTTGCCATTGTACATGCCAAAGAGACCGCCCCGGTTTCAAACCTGAAAGAGGTTTTCCAGACCTCCTTCAATTGCCGCAATATTATTCCGGCCAGGTTCGGGCCGGCTATCGGCATCAACACCGGTCCGGAAACCTATGCGGTGATGTATATCAAGCATAGCGCTTGAAGGTAGAAGACTGAAGTAAAAGCCGCGGAAAAACTTTCCGCGGCTTTTACTTTTCTTTTACATTTTCATATTGTCCTCACGGAAGCATTCACCTATGCTGGTTGCATGGACAAACTCAAAGCAGCCGCTTTGTGTGCCTGGGGGTTTGGAACCGCCGGGGTCTACACGCTTGCCGCCTTTGGCCCCATTGTTCTCCTGGCCCTGTTCAGCCGCAGCAGCCGGGCACCTTACGCCGTGGGCAAACTCTGGTCCCGGTGCATCCTGCGGACCAACCGGGTTCGCCTTGAGACCATCGGGCTTGATAAAATCGATTCAGGTCGATCCTACGTGTTCATCGCCAACCATGCCAGCCACCTGGATCCGCCCGCGATTGCCGTGGCGATTCCGAACACCCTGCGGTTCATCGGCAAATCGTCCCTGGCGCGCATCCCGGTTTTCGGTCCGGCTGCCCGGAGGGCCGGCGTCATTTTTATTGACCGGGACGATTCCCAAAAATCCGTGGCAGCCCTGAACCGGACGGTCGCGGCCCTGGCTGGCGGCGTCAGCACCCTGTTTTTTGCAGAGGGCACCCGCAGCCCGGACGGGCGGCTGCTGCCCTTCAAGAAGGGCGGGGTCATGCTGGCCCTGCAGACCGGCCTGCCCATCGTGCCGGTAACTGTCACCGGGAGTTTTGCGCTGTTTCCCAAAAAGCAGCGGTTTATACGGCCGGGGACAATGTGCGTCGAGATCGGGGACCCCATTGAAGTCACCCGGTTTACACCGGCGGACCGGGACTTGTTGCTGCAGCGCGTGCGCATGGTTATCCAGGACAATCTCGATCGCCGGAGTCCAATGGTCGCGTTAAACGCACCGGGCCTGTCACGGCGACGCCCGGCCTCTTCTACCCCCCATCCTTTCTGATTATTGATTGACTCCCCTTTAAAATTGGGCTTTATTGATTCGATCTTAAACGGCCCGGATGCATTGACGGATAACCGGCCAACACTGGAAGCTATCTCAAAAAACGGATTTTGGTTCAAAATCAAGGCGGACACGAGGTTTAAACCGAAGGAATACTGGAGTATTTCGAGGATTTAAACCGAGCGCCCAACGCCGAGTTTGGGCTAAAAGACTTTTTTGAGACAGCTTCTATTACCCAGTTAGTGCCCTTCCAAAGCCAAGATTTCAGGATGGAGTTATTAGCGCTTAGCAATTGGGTAATACCCTGTATTTTAGCCGTTTTATCTAAAAGCTAATGGCTAAAATCTAACACCTTCCAGCCATGATTTCCAATCATGGCTGGGTACCTATCAGGAGAACATATGAGCAACGATGAACTGAACGGCCTTGATTTCAAGGTGGACACGTCCAACCTGTACAAGGAAGAGGGGTATACCGATCTCAAGGTCGCCTCTGTACGCCGGCTGGTGCCGGTTGACCCGGATGGCAACGAGGATCCAAGCCGGGCGGCCATTTATGTGGGCACCACCCAGTTGATGACACCCCAGGGCATGCTGCCTATTCAGGGTGCCTTACCGGCGAATAATTTCAAGGAGGCCCTGGAGGCATTCCCGGAGGCCATGCGCCAGGCGACTGAGAAGATGATTGCAGAAGCCCAGAAAATGAAGGAGAAGGAAGACTCCCGGATTATCGTTCCGGGGCGGGAGTAAACAATAAAATATAAAATCATAAAGTTATGGTTCTTGCCCGTAATGGCTCTGCTGGTCGGGTGCGCCCATGATACCGGCTCGCACAACCGAAGCGGGGCAACTGATCCCGATTCCCTGGGAAACGAAATTCGGCAGGCCGTCGCCGCGTGCCGGGTGAATGCCGGCGAGTTGGATAGAATTTACGACCGCCTGCACACCGCAGCCGTGGATGAAGCGGGCCGGAGCACCAACGACCTGCAGCTGGGGTATATTCAGAAAACCTACCTCTACGTAAACCAGGCCAGGCTGGTGGCGGCCTACCAGATCAGGTTGTTGTCAGACTTTCCCTATATAGAAGAGAGTTGGCGGGCAGATTTTCTGACGCTTCGGGCCCAGGATCTCGATATAGCCGTTTCCGAAATGGAGGACGCGGCCAGCTTTCTGGAAGTGTACGCGACCTTCATTCAGGATCGCCAGGTGCTTGGGGAGATAAAGACGGGGCGGCAATTGATCAGCGGCACCATATACCTGTACGAAAACCTGCTGGAAACCATACGCCCGGCGGTCAACCCCGCGGCTCCGTTTACCCGGGATCCTTATGGACCCTTTTCCAGGGGGACTTCAGGGGAGTAGAACCTATCTCAAAATTGATAAGCGGGAAGTCCCGCAACGTGGGGAACCTCGCGGCCGCCTTGATTTTGAACCAAAATCCGTTTTTGAGATAGGTTCTAGGCTAAAACATACCATATGTCGAAAAATTTCTTGACAACTGGCTATATATGGTAGCATAAGACCTCAGCGCTTACGATGAGACCTCTTCTGATTTACAGTTTACCCGCTGATCTCCACTTGATTTGAAATTAAACTAATATAGCGCAACCCTTTGACCCCGAAGCCAACCGGCTTCGGGGTCAGCTTTTTTGTCAGGCTGAAGGTTGACAGCCAGGATGTCTTTTTTCCTTGCCTCAGGATTTCAATCCGCCTAATTTAGGCCCAACCAGAAGTATTGCATTGATGGCGCGGTTGCCAGAGTAACGTTTCGATAGATCTATCTGTCATTCTGAGGAGCGAAGCGGCGAGCCGACTTCGCCATAGTAGCGATAGCTACGACGGCTGAAAGAATCCCCCGCAATGGGGAGAAGGCTTTTACCGGTGGAGTACTCTTCGCTACGCTCAGAGTGACATGACAACGGAACATGTTTTTGACGATTGACATAAAAGAGAGGATGGTAGTCTCACGATGAAAATGCTGATTTGTGGAAAAGGCGGTTGTGGCAAGAGCACGGTGGCGGCCCTGCTGGCCCGGGCGATGCAAAAAAGGGGTAAGCGGGTTTTGCTGGTGGACGCGGACGAATCGAACATCGGCCTGTACCGGATGCTGGGGGTTGCCATGCCTCAGTCGCTCCTGGACAGTCTGGGCGGAAAAAAGGGATTGCGGGAAAAGACGGCCCCGGGGCTCTCCCTGGGCGGTCCGCCGGAGCTGTTTCCCCAGGGGCTGCAGGTGGACGCCCTGCCTGAAGCATGTGTGGCCCGGGCAGACGGCCTCCGGGTGATGTCGGTGGGCAAGATTCACCATTTCGGCGAAGGCTGCGCCTGCCCCATGGGCCGGCTTTTCCGGCTGCTGTTTTCCGCGCTGGAACTTGTCGAGAACGATCTGGTCATCGTGGATGCTGCGGCCGGGGTGGAACATTTCGGTCGCGGTCTGGACGGGCAGTGCGACCAGATCCTGTGCGTGGTGGACCCCTCCTATGAATCCATTATGATGGCCCAAAGGGTAACGGATCTGGCGCGGGAAGCTGGTTTGCCGGTAGCGGTCGTGCTCAACCGGACGAAGCCGGACATAGAAAAAGAGCTGAACGAGGCCCTCGACGCCACCGATATTATCGGGTGCCTGCCGGACAGCCAATTCATATTTCGCAACAATCTCCAGGGCAAACCGCTGGAGGCCGATCTGTCGGAGATAGCGGCGGTTTGTGATGCAATTTTGAAAGTAGGTTCTTAGTGTTCATCCAACAATGCAGGTAAACAGTTATTAATTTTTAGCACTTTCAAGCATTGTAGCGCTCTTCAAGATACGATCTGAATAGATATGAAGAATAACGATCCACCCGTCATTGCCTATTTTGTCTCTGCCCACGGGCTTGGCCATGCCGCCCGGGCCGCGGCGGTCATGGCCGCCGTGCAACAGGTGGCCCCGGCGGTTCGGTTCGAAATTTTCACCACTGTACCCCACTGGTTTTTTGATGATTGCCTTGCGGGGCCCTTTGCCTGCCACCCGCTCGAAACCGACGTGGGGCTGATCCAGAAATCTCCCCTGGAAGAAAACCTGCCGGCCACAATCGAAGCCCTGGATGCATTTTACCCCCTGGATGAACAGCGGGTGGGGGCCGCGGCTTCCAACGTTAAAGCGCTGGGCTGCCGTGCTGTCATCTGTGACATAGCGCCCATGGGTATTGCCGTTGCCGGCCATGCCGGACTGCCATCGGTTCTGGTGGAAAATTTCACATGGGACTGGATTTACGCGGGTTACCCGGAATATACCCACAGGCTCGCACCCCACATCGATTACCTGCAGGGACTGTTTCAAGCAGCCACCTACCATGTACAGGCGGCACCGGTCTGTGCGCCCGGAAGTGTGGATTTAACCGTGGCGCCCATAGGGCGCACCCCCCGCCTGTCGGCTGACCATACGCGCCGACAGCTGGAGATGCCTACAGATAAAAAACTTGTGGTTCTCACCCTGGGCGGCACGGCCACTTCGCCGGGCCGGTTGAACCTTGACAGCCTGCCCGCCGATGTTTTCCTGGTGGTACCAGGCAGTTCCGCAAAGATAAAGCGTTCCGGCGGCACCCTCCAGCTACCCGCACATTCCGCAATCTACCATCCCGACCTGGTCCGGGCAGCCGATGCCGTGATCGGCAAGGCCGGGTACAGCACCCTTGCGGAGATCTACCAGGCCGACGTTCCTTTCGGTTACGTTTCCCGCACCACATTCCGTGAGGCACCGGTGCTGGAAGCCTTTACAAGGGAAACGCTGCGCTCGGTGAAAGTGCCGGAAGCGGCCTTGCAGGACGGTTCCTGGACCACCCTCATCCCGGCCCTGACCGCCCTTGCGCCATCCGGGGGCCCCCGGGGAAACGGGGCATCGCGGGTTGCCGCGTTTATTGTAGAAATTCTAGGGTAATAGCATCTTGACCCTGGCCGCCACTTAAAGTAGCATCGGCCATTAATTACCGCTTAAAGGGTTTTGCTTCAGCCTTCAGTCTTAGGCCTGAAAGCCTGAAGACGGGCAACTAAAGTCTGGTCCCCTGGGACAGAATTCTTTACGCCCACACTTCGAACAAGACGCATGGAAAACAGCGATGACCGCACCGGAAATACTTGCAAATCTTTATGGTATTCAAAATCCGGACCTGCAGGATTTTGAAGGATATGACAGTATCAACATCCGGGTAAAAACCGCTGACGGGCAAACATTCGTCTGGAAGCAGAATCCGGATTCGCCCCTGGAGCGGGCATTTCTAGAGGCTGAGAACCAGGTCCTGCTATCCCTTTCCGGGGCATTGCCCTACGATTTTACGGTGCCGCAAGAAGATGGCCACGGCAGCCTTCTGTCCGCGACGGAGAATCCCGACGGCAGCCGGACCCTGCACCGGCTGCTCTCCTTTGTGGAAGGTGATTTCTTTGACCGGGCTGATCACACCCCGGAGCTGTTCACATCCCTGGGGACCTTTCTGGCCCGCCTGGACCGGACCCTGCTGGATTTTCGTCACCCGGGCATAGAGGCCCGGCAATTGCAATGGGACCTGCAGCACCTGCAGCTGCCATTGCAGCATCTCCCCTATATTGGCAATCCGCGCCAGCGGAAGCTGGTCGAATATTTTTACATGCAATTTAAAGAGGTTGTGGTTCCCAGGATCCCTTCACTGAGGCGGAGTGTGATCCACGGGGACGCCAACCAGCAAAACCTGCTCACCACCGGCGGGCGGGTTTCGGGCATCATTGATTTCGGGGACATGAGCTACACATCCCTGGTGAATGAAATAGCCATTGCCCTCACCTACGCCATGCTGGGTAAAGCGGACCCGCTCACCTGGGCGGGTTATCTGTTACGGGCTTATACCGCCGAGCTGCCCCTGGAAAAAGAAGAGGTTGACCTGCTCTATTACCTGGTGGCCGGGCGCCTGTGCGCCAGTGTCTGCAATTCAGCCCATGCCAAAACCCTCAAGCCGGACAGTGACTATATTACCATCAGCGAAAAACCGGCCTGGGAGATGCTGGAAAAATGGTTGGCCCTGAATCCCCTGGCCGTGACCGCCGCTTTTACCGAAGCGGCCGGATTGGAAAAAAGCGCGCCGCCCAACATCGATCAGGACCTTATCCGCCGGGATGCCTATTTCAGCCGGGCCCTCTCGGTGAGCTACGCCGAGCCTCTCAGGATGGAAAAAGCGGCGTTCCAGTATATGTACGCTGCGGCCGGCAACACCTACCTGGACGTGTACAACAACATCCCGCACGTGGGACACTGCCACCCGAAGGTGGTGCGAGCCGGCCAGGAGCACATGGCCCGACTCAACACCAACACCCGCTACCTGTATGGCCAACTGCACGACTATTCGGAAAGGCTGCTGGCCCTGTTCCCGGAATCCCTCAGCAAGGTTTTTTACGTGAATTCGGGAAGTGCAGCGGCGGATCTGGCCATCCGCCTGGCCCGGACGCACACCGGTAGAAAACCGATCATGGTCCTGGAACACGGCTATCACGGCAACACCGTAACCGGTATTGAGATCAGTTCTTATAAATTCGAGCACGCCGGCGGACCGGGACAACCGGAGCACATTCTCAAAGCCGCCATACCAGATACCTACCGGGGGCCCTACCGGGACACGGATGCCGGTGAAAAGTACGCCGCGGATGCCATCGCCCTTTTCCAGGCCGGCGGCCAGGCCCCGGCGGCCTTTATCAGTGAACCCATCATCGGTTGCGGCGGGCAGGTGCCCCTGCCGGAAGGCTACCTGGAGACGCTCTACCCGGTGCTGCGGTCTGCGGGCGTCGTCTGCATTGCGGATGAAGTCCAGACCGGTTTCGGACGTTTGGGTCAATGGTTCTGGGGGTTCGAGATGCTGGGCGTGGTACCGGATATCGTCATGCTGGGCAAGCCCATGGGCAACGGCCATCCCCTGGCTGCGGTGGTGACCACCGCAGCCATCGCGCGCTCTTTTGAAAACGGCCTGGAATTTTTCAGCTCCTTCGGCGGCAACTCCGTGGCCTGTGCGGTGGGGCTGGCCGTGCTGGAGGTGCTGGAAGAGGAAAGGCTGCCGGAGAACGCTCAAAAGACCGGGGACTATCTGAAGGACGGACTCAACGAATTGAAAAAACGGTTCCCGGTTATCGGTGATGTCCGGGGCGAGGGCCTCTTTTTAGGTGTCGAATTTGTAAAAGATCCTGAAAGCCGCGATCCACACACCGACCTGGCCGGAGCCATCCAGAACCGACTGAAGGCCGATCACATCCTGGTGGGCACCGACGGCCCCTTTGACAATGTCATCAAGATCAAACCCCCCATCTGCTTCAACCCAAAAGACGCGGATGTCTTTCTTAAGGTGCTGGAAAATGCGCTAAACCAATGCTCCTAGGGCAAACAGCAAACCCTTAAAAGAAAAAACCTTTTTTCGCGTGACCCACGGCTGAAAGATCAAACCGCGGGGAATGCCGCCCTGCGGCCAAGACGCAAGGGCGCTAAGAAACCCGAAGGTCAAGACCATTGCATCGCGCCAAGACGCAAAGGCGCAAAGAAAACCGATAGTGGGCCCCGGCTCCGCGGGGTAAAACAAAATCAAGATCTTAAAGATCTAAAAAATTGTTTAATAAGGTCCTGTCCGCGAAGCTGACCACTATCTCGCCCTTGACCTTCTTTGCGTCTTGGCGCGATGCATAGTTTTTTTGTTTTTGACCTTTTCTGCGCCTCCGCGCGTTGATATGCTTTTGTTGTTGGTTTTTCCGCCTTCCGGGCTTCCCCCTCCCCCTGTCCGGCGTAGCCTTACGTAGACGGATCAATCCCTCCCGCCAGGGGAGGGAAGTTTTTTCTGACTACCGACGCCTGATCCCCGACCTTCATAGTTCTTCTTGACAATGCATCGATATTAATTAGCTTAATGTTAAACTAGTCAAAACGAGGCAGAGATGAAATCTAACCCCCCCCCCACCGACCACCAGCGATTCGTTCTCAAGACCTACACGCAGATGATGCGGGCTGCGGATGCGGTGACCACACGAATGCATCGCCACCTGGCTGATCACAGACTGACCCTCAGCCAGTTTGGCGTGCTGGAGGCCCTCTATCACAAAGGCGCCTTATGCCAGCGGGATATCGGCCAAAAAATTCTAAAGACCAGCGGAAACATGACCACCGTGATTGACAACCTTGAAAAAAGAAAGCTGGTAGTCCGTGAAAAAAACCGGGCGGATCGCCGCCGGATAACTGTGTCCCTGACCCCGGCGGGCTTTGACCTCATCAATGCCATTTTTCCAACCCATGCAAAGATTGCCGAACAGGCCTTTGCGGTTCTGGACCCGGACGAGCTGCTGACCCTCGGCAAATTGCTCAAGAAAGTCGGAAAGGCAAATGTAGGGGGCTAAACACAAGGGGTCAAGGGGCCAAGGATTCAAGGGGTCAAGTGGAAGATCAAAAACTCAGATCAAGACCGGTTCAATATGTACCTGAACTAATAGGTCGGGGAAGGCCAGTCATCCCGGCGAAGGCTGGGATCCGGTCCGTACAAAGGAAACGCTCCTGGATGCCCCCGCATCGCAGTGCGGAACAGGCTCCTAAAGTCCGGCATGACGACAAAAGCCACCAACTGCTCACCTGAATTGGTTTTCGGGTTTGAGGTTTTCACTTGACTCCTTGGACCCTCGACCCCTTGGCCCCTTTTTTCCGACCGGCAGGAGGAAATCATGAACATGAACATTATACCGGCCAACAAACGCCATTTTACCGATATGGGCTGGCTGCAGACCTACTGGCTCTTCTCATTTTCAAATTATTACGACCCGGCCAACATGGGCCACGGCAAACTGCGGGTTTTCAATGACGATGTGGTTAAGCCCGGGACAGGTTTCCCAACCCATCCCCATGATGAAATGGAGATCATCACCATTGTTTTGAAGGGTGAAATTTCCCACAGGGACAGCATGGGCAACGGCGGGGTGATCCGGGCCGGTGAAGTCCAGCGGATGTCGGCCGGCACGGGGTTGACCCATTCCGAATACAATGAAGCCGATGAGGACCTGCATTTTTACCAGGTCTGGATTTTACCCGACCAGGCCGGGCTATCGCCTTCGTATGAACAGAAAAAGTACGCGGAGGCTGAATTTAAGGATGTGCTCTTTCCCCTAGCCTCCGGGCAAAATAAAGCCGGTGCCGTAAGTTTTCACACGGATGCCACCATCTACCGGTCGCAGCTCGCGGCGGGCCGGCAGCGGCAGCACCCCACCCAACCGGACCGCAAAATTTTTATCTACGTGACATCTGGTAATTTGCGGGTGAACGGTGAATTGCTGGCGGCCAGGGATCAAGCCCGGATAGACGGAGTTGAAACACTTGATCTGACTGCGGATCAGAATGCGGATTTTATCCTCATTGATGCACCGGAGAGATAGCAAAAGGATTCAAGGGGCCAAGGATCCAAGGGTTCGAGTGAAAGGCTGAAAGAACGAATGGATATGGATTCAATGTTGGGTCAGCCGCGAACTGTTACCGCAAGCATCTCAGTAGCCTCCGAACCATACCCCCCTCCCTTGACGGGAGGGGCCGGGGGAGGGTGAACTAACATTGAAGCAAGCGCCCTGCAATCCGGGACCGGAAAAACGTCATGGAGACTTACCTCAATTTAGGAAGAGGTCTTATCAGGTGACTTGAGCGGCAATAAAATTTTATAGAACTTTCACAAATTGGTTAGAGGTTTTCACTTGAACCCTCGGCCCCTCGACTCCTTGAATCCTTTTCAAAGACCCCTGTGCGAAGCCAGGAGGTTCGGTTTATAACGAAAACTATGTAAGAACTAATAACGAGGATACTAAAATGAACTATAAAGAAATAACCGACAAGAGACGCTCCATCAATTTCTTCGATCCTGATCGGGACGTATCGGAAGAACTGCTGGGTGAAATGATCGACCTGGCCGCCAAGGTGCCGTCCAGCTTCAACCTGCAGCCCTGGAACCTGATGGTGCTGCGCGACAACGCCACCAAAGAAAAGCTCAAGGCCCTGGCCTGGGATCAGCCCAAGGTGGTGGAGGCGCCGGTGACCCTCATCGTGCTGGCGGATAAAAACGGCTGGCAGGCCGGGCATCCCACGGTGGAAAAAAACTGGCAGGAGATGCTGGACAGCGGGACCATGGGACCTGATCAGCGGGACTGGTTTCTCGATGCGGCCAAATCCCTCTACGGCTGGAGTCCCGAGGCGAGCCTGGCCTTTGCCAACAAGAACACGGGCTTTTTTGCCATGGGACTGATGTATACCGCCACCAGCCTCGGGTTGGAAACCCATCCCATGGACGGGTTCGATCATGAGGGGGTCCGCAAAGCGTTCAACATTCCGGACAATTTCTGGATTCCGCTCCTGCTGGCCGTGGGATACCCGAGCCCGGATCTCGAACTTCAACCGCCCAAGTGGCGTAAGACCCGGGATGAAATTGTCGTCTCATTTTGATTGCGCTTTTAGACTATCGCTGTGCTCAGAGTGACATATAATATTGAAGCGTTTCTAATTTTCTGTCATTCTGAGGCGCGTAACGACGAAGAATCCCTTCCGAAAAAACAGGGCCTGGTTTGGGTGCAAGGCAGCAACCGGTTGATAAATCTGAAAGGAGCCCGGCGGTATGAACGACGAATGCGTTGAGGAGAATGTTCTTGAAGAACTGCTGAAACTGCTGAAACTGGAAAAAATCGAAGAGAACATCTTCCGGGGCCAGAGCCAGGATCTGGGGTTCGGCGCCGTATTCGGCGGCCAGGTTCTGGGACAGGCCCTGTCGGCTGCCCACCAGACGGTCCCGGAGGGGCGCAGCGCCCACAGCCTGCACGGCTATTTCCTGCGGGGCGGCGACGCGCTCCGACCCATTGTCTACAATGTGGACTGTATCCGCGACGGGAAGAGTTTTACCACCCGGCGGGTGGTGGCCGTTCAAAAGGGGCGTGCCATTTTCAACCTGGCCGCATCTTTCCAGGTGGCCGAGAACGGTTTCGAGCACCAGGATCGGATGCCGTCAGTGCCCGGTCCGGAAGGTATTACCCCGGAGCTGGAACTGGCCCTGCAGGTGGCCGACCGGATACCGGAACCGATTCGAAACAAGATTCTCTGTAAAAAGCCCATCGAAATCAGGCCGGTGGATCCCATCAACCCATTTGCGCCGGAGAAAAGAGACCCGCGGCGCTTCACCTGGTTCAAGGCGATCGACCGCCTGCCCGACGATCCGGTGGTTCATCGCTACCTGCTGGCCTACGCCTCCGATTTCAGCCTGGTGGGAACCGCCCTTTATCCCCACGGCCACAGCTTCTGGGAACCGCAGATGCAGGTGGCCAGCCTGGATCATTCCATGTGGTTTCACCGCGATTTTCGCATGGATGACTGGCTGCTGTATGCCATGGAGAGCCCCAACGCCTCGGGTGCCCGGGGGTTGAACAACGGCCGGATCTATACACGCACAGGAAAACTGGTTGCTTCGGTTATCCAGGAGGGGTTGATTCGGCTGCGGGGCTGACTTCAATGCCATAGGCACCGAGGATCTGTTTTAAATCCGCGTGGTATCTATTGAGGGAATTGGTAACCGATTCAAAACCCCGGGACGCCGCTTCACGCCGGCTGTTGATTGAAAAGGGGTTCATATCGAAGAAACGGTCATCATGGTTGGTGGGCTCGATCAGGATGATGTCTCCCTTAAATTCAGGATTTTCCCGGTACATTTTGATTCCGTGCATCAGGCGGGTGTGCAGCAGTGTGCGCATCACCTGGTTGATCACTGCGGCGATGCCGTCCCGGGCGATGCTGAGTCTTTTCCGGCCTTCCAGGTTGTGCTCATCGAACGATTCGTGGTTGAAGGGCCTGAACGGGTTGTAGCAGATGACCAGATCGGCCCCCTTCTTAATGGCAAAATCCATACTGGTTGTCTTGATTACCGCACCGTCGATATAATCGTCACCGTCGATGTTCACCGGTTTAAAGAACAGGGGAAAGGCAATGGAGGCCTGCATGGCCTTTGACACCGGGATCGTGTTCACCTGGTCGTGTCCGAATATCGAACGCCGGGCTGTATCCAGGTTCATGGCGACGATATAGAGTTCCTTACCGGTTTTTCTATACAATTCGTTGAAATTATTACAAAGGTTGTTCTTTTCGAAATTTTTCCGGGTTGCCCGTTCTATCTTGTCGGTCTTGAAAATACCGTTGGGCAGGTAGTGCCACGGCAGGGACGGGTGGTTGACCTCCAGCTCTTTCCTTTCAAAACAATAGGTTGTGAACCTTTCCAGGCTGGCGGTGCTTGGATTTGAAGCAAAGGCGTACAATTGCTTGCGAAACTGCTTCCTGAAAAGGTTGTTGCTGGTGATAAAGCCGTACACCTTCCGGGACGTGATTGACGCCAGGTCCCCCAGCATATGCAGGGGGGTTTTCAGGATGTCGCCTTTGTTCACGGAATAAAATTCAAATGGTTTTACGGCCGAAAGGGGTCCTTTCCGGTCGATCATACTGGTGTAGATTCCATCCACCGAAACACCGTTGGCCAGGTAGGAGGCAATGACGGACCCGGCGCTTATGCCGACGAACATATCAAAATCTTTTACCTTGCGGTTGACCATGAAACTGTTGAACGCTTTAAGACCCCCTATTTTAAAGGCGCCCCCGGATACAGCGCCGCCGGACAGAACCAGTGCGATTTTCGGGTTGCGTTTTGGTTTTTTCAGGTCGCTTTTCTGTACAATCGTGATTCCCATGCTATTGCTCCGCAGTATTGCTGAAATAGGTTTAACTGGGCCTGCCGGCCACAAGCATAACGCAACGCGTTATACCGCATTAAGCCGGACACAACAAGGAAAATCGCTACTGGAGAGAAAAGAGAAACCCAAAGTCTCTCACTGGGCATACAGAGAAGTTCACAAACATAAAAGCATTGCATCGCGCAGAGACGCCGAGGCGCAGAGAAGGTCAAAAACAAAAAACTATGCATCGCGCCAAGACGCAAAGGCGCCAAGAAGGGTTAAAACCAATAGTTGTCAGCTGCGCTGAAAGGACAAAATCAAAGTCCGTTTCGCGCGAAAGCGCGATAAATATCGGTTCTTGGGTTTCTTTGCGCCTTTGCGTCTTGGCGCGATGCAATGGTCTTGACCTTCGGTTTTCTTAGCGCCCTTGCGTCTTGGGTCGCAGGACGGCTTTCCCGCTGATTAATGCTTCAAATGTGGGCCACGCGATGCATGGTTGTGGTTTTGCTTTAACTGGCGTAACCGGCCATCTTCTGTTTTTCTCTGCGAACTCTGTGTGCTCCCCGACTACGTTGGACTGTTCAATTGATTTTGGTTTCAGAGGAGGACGTGTGAGAGATATGGTTATGCCCTTAGTTCTCAGTACTGACCAGTTATCTTTTTTTTAACTCCAGGAGCGCAGCCTCTCGCACCCGGGCGATATCGTCGTCGCTCATCGCGCCGTTTACACCGGTGATGGCGGCCAGCTGCATACCGTGTTTCAGTCCCAGCCGATAGATTTCCTTTACCTTTTCCCAGTCGGGCTCACTGCCCACCGTATAGGTTTCAAAGCGGCCTTCCAATGCCAGGATGATGGTTTCGGCCAGGCCGGCATAGACGACCTCCGGCGGCAGGCCGATGTCTTTCATGGTGATGCCGGTGCCCGGCAGGAGAATTTCACCACTGCGAATAACCAGGACATCCGGGCGCTTGGCTACCTCATCGGCGGTGAACATCGAAGGCAGGGTTGTGTCCGTCACTACGCAGCCCGGTTTCAGGCGCATGATATCGAGATCCTTGGCAGCTCCGGCGCTGGCAGCGATTACGACATCCATGTCGCCTATGTACGTATCTGCCCGGGTGGAGACGCGCAGGTCAACGCCTTTGGTTTCGGCCTGCATGGATTCCTGCAGGGCCAGCAGTTTGGCCATATTGCGGCCCACCATGTGGACTTCTTCGAACGCTGTTGCCAGAAGCCGGGCGCAAATGGCGCCAAGGGCACCGGTGGCGCCGATAACCATGGTGCGGGCCCGGAGTATTTTACCGTTTTTAAGTTTAGTGAGGCCCATCCGGCGGACCGCCTCGGCCGCGGCCCAGAGGGTGGCCGAGGCAGAATAGCTGTTGCCTGTGGTGATGGGCAGCACCGCGTGCTTGGAAACCTCGAGGCTGGCGGAGCGCATCGATTTCGGAAAAATGCCGATACCCATAATCTGGGCACCCATCCGCCGGGCCAGTTCAGCGGCCTTCAAAAGCCGCTTGGTGGTGAACTCGGGACCATGGGCCTGCATCTGTTCCGGGGTCTCCCCTATCCCGATGAGCCAGCCTTCGGCTTTCACACCGGTTTTTGACTCTATGCCGGTCACGGGCGAATAGACAAACGGGGGCGCATAGGCCAGCACTTTTTCAACTGTGTCCATGGCGCCCGGGGCTACATCCGCCACCACTTCGACCGGTTTCAATTTCTTCAAAAATGCCTGGTTCAGGGGGTAGACGATATAAGCAAAGCGGTTCACGCGGTGCTCTTTGCCGCCCGGGTAGATGATCCGGGGCGCCATCTCCATGTCACTGATGACTTCCAGCAGGTCGTCGGAGCTGTCTTCTTCTGCGGACAGCTCCAGGGCGGCCATCAGGAGGGCTTCCAGGACGCTGACCCCGATAACCTTTTCGAAAAGTTTCGGGGTGGTGTCAATGATCATGCCAACCTCTTTTTCCTTGAGGTAGGCCACCCGGTCCGCGTAGGCGGTGGTCGTAATGATCGTCTTACCCCTGAGGTCATCCACGCTGAAATTTTCGAGGTAACGGTAGAAGTCGTAGTAGGGTACCACGAGAACCTGGGCCTTCTGGACCGCCTGCTTCAGGAGATAGGCGCCCGTTTTTTTCACGGGACCGGCGGCGGTGACCAGGCGGCTGCCCGGGAGCCATTTCAGCGCGCTTTTTAAACGGTGTGCGTACAATTCAAGCTCGTTCAAAGACTCCATCAACCGGGGGATGCCATCTTCGAGCAGTGCGTCGGCAAATTGCAGGTTGGGTGTGTATTCCTGCATGACCCGGGCGATTTTAAAATTGGACATGCCGGAAAAAAAGAGAACCCGCGCGTTGGTGAAGAAATTGCCGCCGAAGTTGAAGTGCGTATGCCGCAGGGACCACTCGTGGCACACTTCCCGCAGGAGGCTGCCCACGGTTACCGGTGTGCTCAACGCTTTAGCTTCCTTCAGCAGCTGTGCGGTTTTCGTGTCCGGAACGGCAGCGGATCCGATGGTGTAGGGAGTTTTAATGCCGCTCAGGCCTATGGCCGCGGCCTTCTTGTTCCAGGTCAGCAAAAGCTCGGAAGCCTTTTCCATGTCCCCGGCCACCCCGATGCGCTTGATGGAGAAGTTTTTCTTCTGAAATTTGACGTTTATGTCGTAATCGTCATTGCCTGGTCCCAGGCTGATGTTGATGATCTGTTTCACTTGACCTCCTGGTCTCGCTCTTATGTTTCTAATTCTCAATTGCCCCAAGAACAATTTCGCGCGCTGGGAAGGTCAAAACCATAAACCCGATCCTCGCGCAAAGGCGCCAAGACGCAAAGAAAAGCAAAAATCAGCTTGTTTGCGCTATCGCGCTTAAAACCATTCAGCATTGTATGTTATACAGTGGCTTTTCCCTAAAATAGTAGACACACCGAACAGCCAAGTTGTATGAGGCTAC
>CAZYGG010000039.1:0-37773 GCA_964647585.1 uncultured Desulfobacterales bacterium | reverse complement strand
ATTTTTACGTCCCCCTGATCAAAGACCCCCTGGTCATGCCCTTCTTTTATAAGGTTCTGAAAAATTCCTTCATATTCATCTCGTTTTTTGACAACCACGTGATAATGGTCCGGCGACAGCCCCCTTAGCTCGCTGCTGGCCACAAAGGTTTCCTTTTGTTGTTTCAGATGGAACTGGACATGCCCATGAACCGCGGCGCGCATCTTGTTTTCCACCCCTTTAGCCCCTGCCAGAACTGACTTTAAATGTTCAACCAGGCCGTCCATGGTTGATTCCATAATAAAAAAGAGGAGGTCTTCCTTGCTGGGGTAGTGATAATAGATGCTGGCTTTCTGGATACCGCAGCCCTTGGCAATATCACTGATACTGGTAGCGAAGTAACCCTGCCGGTAAAACAGGTCCACGGCAACCGCTTTAATGGTTTCCTTCATGCTGGCCATAGAGGTGTCCCTTCGGGGTTATGCTGGCATTAGGTGAATCCAGCTTACCGACCGACCGGTAGGCTGCTTAGTACTTCCCATAGCCCGGCCTTGTTTGTCAAGCCAAAAAACATGAGAGACCCCCAAGTATCGCCTGGCGATAATGCTTATCTGGCAAGAACACCTTTCCTTAAATTTTTTACTGAGCTAATCTAAATCTTAAAAAAGAGCTGTTTTTTCGAAGCCTTTAAAATTATGTTCAGTTTTAAGAAACAAAACCCTTGACATTCACCCTTTCTGAAAGATATTTATTGACCGAGCGCTCGCTCAATAAGTTCATGCAGTTCTGTTTCACCTGCTAGTGACAGGTGCAAAGCGATGAAAAACCGGCACACAAATACAGTCGTCAATATTCCTACCCAGATCAAAAACCAGGATCTGGTTGAATTGCGTCGCCGTCAGATCATCGATGCCGCTGTTCAGTTGTTTATTGAAAAGGGGTTTCACAAAACAACCACGCGCCAGATCGCGCGGGCATCGGGACTCTCTATCGGGTCGCTGTACGAGTACATCGAGTCAAAAGAGGATGTTCTCTACCTGGTTTGCGATGCCATCCATGCGGAAATTGAACAGGGGGTCAATGAGGCGCTGAAACGCACCGACAAAGGGCGCAATTCCCTGGCTGAAGTCATTCGGGAATACTTTCTGGTTTGTCACCGCATGAATGACCACATCCTGCTGATCTACCAGGAAACCCAGTCCCTGCCGCCCCAATGGCGCAACAAAGTTCTGGAAAATGAGGTTCGGATTACCGGGATCTTCATGGGGGTCCTGGCCAAATTGATGGCGTCCGGAGAACTCCCCGCTTTGCAGGAGAAATATATCGAACTGGTTGCCCATAACATCACCGTCCTCGGGCACATGTGGACGTTTCGCCGGTGGTACCTGGCCCGGCACTACCGGATCGAAGACTATATAAAAATGCAATCTGAATTTATACTGGGTATCTGCAACGCCGGGCGGTATTGATCCTGCAGCCGGCCGATTAAATATAGCTGGGGCCCAACGAACAGTTGGCTCCGCGGAAGGCCCCAAAAGGAAGGAGGGCATGCCTGTGGAAGTCGAAGTTTATCAGCCCAAAAACAATGTTAGAATTGTTACCGCCACATCCCTGTTCGATGGACACGATGCATCGATCAACATCTTCCGGAGGATCCTGCAGGCCAGCGGCGCAGAGGTCATCCACCTTGGTCATAACCGTTCGGTCAAGGAGGTTGTCGATGCAGCCATTGAGGAAGATGCCCAGGGCATTGCCGTCTCCTGCTATCAGGGCGGTCATATTGAGTTTTTCAAGTACACCGTTGACCTGCTGAAAGAAGCCGGCGCACCTCACATCATGGTTTTCGGCGGCGGTGGGGGCGTGATCGTACCGGAAGAAATCCAGGAACTTGAAGCGTATGGGGTCACCAAGATTTATTCCCCCGAAGACGGAGCCAGCATGGGGCTTCAGGGGATTATCAACGACATGGTCCAAAAAATGGACACCGCTCCCCGGGCCACCGACACAGCTTTTGACCTGTCGACGCTATCCACAGACAACAAGCTGCTGGTCGCCAATGTCATCACTGCTGTCGAACAGGCCAAGGCCAGCGAAAACGGCCATCTCGAAAAACTGCGTAAAGCGCTTGAGGTCCTGATCAAAGACCGCCGGGTGCCGGTCCTTGGTATCACCGGTACCGGTGGGGCCGGCAAGTCCTCCCTCACAGACGAATTAATCCTGCGGATGCTGCATGACCTCAAAGACATCACTATCGCCATCATCAGTGCGGATCCCTCACGCCGGAAAACCGGAGGCGCGCTCTTGGGTGACCGGATTCGCATGAATGCCATCGGCAGCCCGCGGATCTACATGCGTTCGCTGGCCACCCGGCGTTCCCATACGGAAATACCCGACGCCCTGGCCGAATCCATTGAAGTAGCCAAGGCCGCGGGATATGACCTGATCATCGCCGAAACCGCCGGCATCGGCCAGGGCGACTCGCACATCATTGACCTGGTGGACCTCTCCCTGTACGTCATGACCAGCGAGTTTGGGGCCGCGTCGCAGCTTGAAAAAATCGATATGCTCGATTTCGCTGACCTGGTTGTAGTCAACAAATACGAAAAACGCGGCGGCGAAGATGCCGTGCGAGACGTCCGCAAACAGGTACAGCGTAACCGCAACGCTTTTGACAAAGCAGCGGACGACATGCCGGTCTTTGGCACCATTGCATCTAAATTCAACGATGACGGGGTGACCGCCCTCTATCACGCCATATTAGAAATGATTGCGGCCAAAACAGGCATCACGTTTGAATCGAGCCTGCCGCAGCCGCCCAGCAAGGAATCGTCCTCCAAAACCATCATCATTCCCCCGGAACGCACCCGCTACCTGGCTGAAATCGCAGAAACGGTCCGCGGCTACCACCGCCGGACCGAAGAACAGGCCGATGCCCTTCGCCGGGTGTGGCACCTGCGTGAAACCGCCGAGACCCTTTCAGCCGGGTCTCTGGATGGGAACTCCGGAGAATTGCTGGAACGCCTGAACACGGAAATTGCCGCCGCCGAAAATGCCCTGGATAAAGAAACTGCTGACCTGCTGGCCGACTGGAATAAAACCCGGCAGGCCTACCTTCAGGATGATCTGATTTATGAGGTGCGCGGCAAGGAAATCCGGGTACCCTTGAAAATCGAATCCCTCTCGCACAAACAGATTCCCAAGATCGCTTTGCCCAAGTTCAAAGATCCCGGTGAAATCTACCGGTGGCTGCGCCGGGAAAACCTGCCGGGCTATTTTCCTTTTACCGCGGGTGTCTTTCCCATGAAACGCGTGGGGGAAGACCCGACCCGGATGTTTGCCGGTGAAGGCGACCCGGCCCGCACCAACCGGCGGTTCAAGCTTTTGTCTGCCTCCAGTGATGCCAAGCGGCTTTCCACCGCGTTCGACTCGGTGACCCTGTACGGTTACGATCCGGACCGGCGTCCCGATATCATGGGCAAGGTGGGCACTTCAGGCGTCAGCGTCTGTACCCTGGACGATGTCAAGGTGCTTTACGGCGGATTTGAGCTTTGTACACCGACCACCTCCGTATCCATGACCATCAACGGACCGGCCCCGATCATGCTGGCCATGTTTCTCAATACCGCAATCGATCAACAGGTGGACAAGTTCCAGGCAACCAACGACCGTAGGCCGGACGCGGATGAATACGATACTGTTAAAGCCCAAACCCTTGCGAACGTCAGGGGAACGGTTCAGGCGGATATCCTCAAAGAAGACCAGGGACAGAATACCTGCATCTTTTCCATTGATTTTGCCCTGAAAATGATGGGCGATATCCAGGCGTATTTCATCGAGAAAAATGTCCGGAACTTTTATTCTGTTTCCATATCGGGATACCATATTGCCGAGGCGGGCGCCAACCCCATTTCCCAGCTGGCGTTCACCCTGGCCAACGGCTTTACCTACCTGGAGTACTACCTCTCCCGGGGGATGCCCCTGGACAGTTTCGGGCCGAACCTCTCCTTTTTCTTTTCCAACGGCATGGACCCGGAATACACTGTCATCGGCCGGGTAGCCCGCCGCATCTGGTCCATTGCCCTGAAAGAAAAATATGGCGCCTCGGTAAGATCGCAGATGCTGAAATACCATATCCAAACATCCGGCCGCAGCCTTCATAGCCAGGATATCCAGTTCAATGATATCCGGACCACGCTCCAGGCCCTGTGCGCCATTTATGACAACTGCAACAGCCTGCACACCAACGCTTTTGATGAAGCCATCACCACGCCCACGGAAGAGTCCGTGCGCCGGGCGCTGGCCATCCAGCTGATCATCAACCGTGAGTGGGGTCTGGCCAAGAGCGAGAACCCCCAGCAGGGCAGCTTCATTGTCGAAGAATTGACCGATCTTGTTGAAGAAGCAGTCTTGATGGAGTATGACCGGATAACCGAACGGGGCGGTGTCCTCGGCGCCATGGAGACCGGCTACCAGCGCAGCAAAATTCAGGACGAATCTATCCATTATGAAGTCTTGAAGCACAGCGGCGACCTGCCCATCGTGGGGGTAAATACCTTCCGCGACCCCCATGCCGACAATGATGACTTCAATGAAGGCATCTCCTGTATCGATCTGGCCCGGGCCACCGATGAAGAAAAAGAATCCCAGCTCACCCGACTGGCTGCGTTTCAGGAAGGGAACCGGGACGAGGCCCCCGCAGCGCTGAAACGGCTGCAGCAGGCAGCCCTGGCCGGAGAAAATATTTTTGCGGAATTGATGGAAACAGTCAAAACCTGCAGCCTGGGCCAGATTACCGGGGCTCTGTATGATGTGGGCGGCAAGTACAGACGGAATATGTGATAAAAACAGGGTTCAAGGGGTCGCGGATTCGAGGGTCCAAGTGAAGGACAAAAACCCGCAACCCCGGTAAGGTTTTCCCCTCGACCCCTCGGCCCCTTGAATCCTTGAACCCTTTACCTTTTAAGCATACGGAGAAAAAAATGAAGGAAGCAGTCATTGTAAGCGCGGGCCGGACACCACTGGGCAGTTTCAATGGATCCCTTTCCGGGTTGCCGGCCACGAAACTGGGCGCCATGGCCATCGAGGCCGCGATCAGCCGGGCGGGAATCGATAAGAAAGAGGTCAACGAGGTCATCATGGGGCAGGTCCTGCCCTGTGGCAGCGGCCAGAATCCGGCCAAACAGGCCGCAGTAGCCGCCGGCATGCCCTGGGAAGTCGAGGCCCTCACCATCAACAAGGTGTGCGGCTCAGCCCTGAAGTCGGTAATGCTCGCTGCCCAGGCTGTCCAGACCGGGGATGCGGAAGTGGTGGTCGCCGGCGGTATGGAGAACATGTCCGCAGCGCCCTATTACCTCGAAAAAGCCCGGTTTGGTTACCGCATGGGCCCGGGGCAGTTGCAGGACCATATGATGCATGACGGGCTCTGGGACATCGTCAACGATTTTCACATGGGCATGTCCAATGAGCTTTGCTCGGAAAAATATGATATTACCCGGGAAGATCAGGATCGCTACGCGGTCCAGTCCTATGCCCGGGCCCTGGAATCAATCGCGACCGGCCGGTTCAAAGATGAGATCTTCCCGGTTGACATACCACAGCGCAAGGGTGAACCGCTCCGCTTCGAACAGGATGAATGCCCAGCGGAAACCACTTACGAATCCGCGGCTAAAATGCGGCCCGCCTTTAAAAAAGACGGGGTTGGTACCGCTGCCAATGCCTCGATCATCAGCGACGGGGCGGCCGCGGTCGTGGTCATGTCCCGGGAAAAAGCTGAAGCGCTGGGTTGTGATATCATGGCCAGCATCGGCGCCCAGGCATCCTATGGGATCGACATGAAATATGTCCTGGTGGCACCTATCTGGGCGGTCCCCAAATGCCTGGCCAAAGAAGGTATTTCGAAAGATAAGGTGGACCTGTACGAAATCAATGAAGCCTTCTCTGGTTCAACCGTGGCAGTTATGCGGGAACTGGGACTTGAAGCCGACCGGGTCAATGTAAACGGGGGCTCCGTGGCCCTGGGCCACCCCATCGGCGCCAGCGGCTGCCGGGTCCTGGTAACCCTGCTGCACGAAATGATCAAACGCGACAGCAAAACCGGCCTCGCGTCCCTCTGCCTCGGCGGCGGAGAGGCGGTGGCAATGATTGTTAAAAGATAAAAAATCAGGGTTCAAGGGGTCCAGGATTCGAGGGGCCAAGTGAAAAGCGGAAAACCTTACTACCCTTGAACCTTGCTTGTCCGGCATAGCTCGAAGAGCGAAGACGGAAACCCTTGGGCCCCTGCTTGTCCGGCGTAGCTCGAAGAGCGAAGATGGAAGCCCTTGGGCCCTTGCTTGTCCGGCGTAGCTCGAAGAGCGAAGATGGAAACCCTTGAACCCTGCTTATAGTAAAGGAGCAAAAAATGGCGAATATTAAAACTTTTGGCGTAATCGGTGCAGGACAGATGGGAAACGGAATTGCCCAGGTGGCGGCCGCCGCGGGCCTGGATGTCATCATGAACGATATCAAATCCGAATTCGTAGAAAACGGGCTGGCGGTAATCACTAAAAATCTCACCCGCAGTGTCGACA
This sequence comes from uncultured Desulfobacterales bacterium, assembly GCA_964647585.1. Lineage (GTDB taxonomy): Bacteria > Desulfobacterota > Desulfobacteria > Desulfobacterales > CAJINA01 > CAJINA01. The sequence goes on along the minus strand of CAZYGG010000039.1, from coordinate 31,228 downwards.
AGGGCAAGCTGGCGGCGGACGAAAAAGAGGCTATTCTGGCCCGGATCAAGCCCAGTACGGATATAAAGGACATGGCAGCGGCCGACATGGTGGTCGAAGCGGCCACCGAAAATGAAGGGCTCAAGTTCCAGATTTTCAAGAATCTGGATGCCGCCTGCGCCGACCATGTCATCCTGGCGACCAATACCTCTTCCATTCCCATCGGCCGGATTGCCGCCCAGACATCCCGACCGGAAAAGGTCATCGGCATGCATTTCATGAACCCGGTACCCGTCATGCGGTTGGTGGAAGTTATCCGCGGCATCGCCACCTCGGATGAAACTTTCGAGACCACCTGGGCGCTTTCTGAAAAATTTGGAAAAACACCGGCCCAGGCCAACGATTATCCCGGATTCATCGCCAACCGGATACTTTTGCCCATGATCAATGAAGCCGTTTACTGCCTGTATCACCACGTCGGTGCCCGGGAAGATATCGACACGGTCATGAAACTGGGTATGAACCATCCCATGGGGCCCCTGGAGTTGGCAGACCTCATCGGCCTGGACACTTGCCTGGCGATTATGGAAACGCTTTACAACGGCTTTAAAGATTCTAAATACCGCCCCTGCCCCCTGCTTTACAAGTATGTTGAAGCCGGCTGGCTGGGCAGGAAAACTGGGCGCGGGTTTTACGAATATTAAAATTCAGTGTCCCTTCACAGACGGTAGGTTTTGGTTCAGAGTACGGCTTGAATGCTTTTAAAACCGCAGGCATAGAAATTCTATATTGAGGATTTTTAAATTGTGAAAACGCCGCTCCAGGCCAAAAGATGCCATTTGTGAAGGGACACTAAGGAGGCCATATGCCACGCAAAAAAAAGCCGGCCATAACACCGGTGGGAAAAAAGATCAAACAGTTCAGAACCCAGAAAAAGATGACCCTGGAAAACGTGGCCAACGAGACCGGTCTTTCCGTTGCGCGCCTGAAAAAAATCGAAGCCGGCAAGGAAATCCCCCCCGTTGGCGCCCTGCTTCAGATTGCCCGCTCGCTACAGATCGATTCCGCCCTGTTTTTAAAAGAACAGAGTGAAGACAAGCTTACCGATCGGGTTGAGGCCTACACCAAACGAACCTCGAATTATGCCTACACCACCCTGACGCCGGGGGCTGAGAATAAGCACCTGAAGGCGTTCCGCGTATCTATTGACCCGCTGGCCGACCATGAAGGTGTGGGCTATCAGCACGAAGGTGAAGAGTTTGTTTATGTACTGGCCGGCAAAGTGGAAATCACCGTGGGGGATCACGTCAATAAACTTTCAAAAAACGAATCCCTGCACTTCAATTCCGGCATCAGTCACAATCTCAAAAATGTCGGCAAGTCGATCGCCAAACTGTTGGTAGTAATCTACGGACCATAGGGAGTTGACAATGTCCTATAAACTTACAGATGAACAGTTAATGGTCCAGAGTATGGTGCGGGAATTCTCCCGGAAAGTGGTTGCGTCCACCGCGGCCGAAAGGGATAAGACCAAAGATTTCCCGGCGGAGAACCTCCGCCAGATGGGAGAGCTCGGGCTCATGGGCATGATGATCCCCTTTGATTACGAGGGGTCTGACGCGGACACTATCAGTTATGTCCTGGCCCTTTCCGAAATTGCCTACTCTTGCGCTTCGACGGCTGTGGTCATGTCGGTCCAGAATTCAATTGTTTGCGAAAGCCTCTTCCGGTACGGAACAGATGAACAGAAAGAAAAGTTTTTGAAGCCGCTGGCCGCCGGAGAAGTAATCGGCGCCTTTGCGTTGACTGAACCCACCGCCGGATCAGACCCGGTAAGCCAAGAAACGACCGCCGTCCGGGACGGGGATGAATACATTATTAACGGCACCAAGCGGTTTATCACTTCCGGTAAAAACTCGAAAACCGTCATCGTAACCGCCAAGACCGACCCCTCTCAGAAACACAAGGGCATCAGTGCCTTCATCGTTGAAAAGGGCACCCCGGGGCTGATCGTGGGACACGAAGAAGACAAAATGGGGCTGCGCGCCTCTGACACAACCGACCTGATCTTTGAGGACTGCCGGGTACCAACCGAAAACCTGCTGGGAAACGAAGGCGACGGGTTCATGATTGCCATGTCCGGGCTGGACGGCGGCCGTATTGGAATTGCCGCGCAGTCCATCGGCGTGGCCCAGGCCGCCCTGGACGCCGCCATTAAATACGCGAAGGAGCGGCAGCAGTTTGGACAATCCATATCAAAATTCCAGGGCCTTCGGTGGATCATCGCCGACATGGCCACCGAGATAGAAGCGGCTCGGCAGCTAGTTCTGTCGGCTGCGGCCATGAAAGATCGTGGCGAAAGATACACGGCTCAGGCGTCCATGGCCAAGCTGTTTGCCTCCGAGATGGTCAACCGGATTACCGGAAAGGCGCTTCAAATTCACGGCGGATATGGTTTTACCAAAGATTACCCTGTGGAGCGGTTCTACCGGGATGCGCGGGTCTTCACTATTTACGAGGGAACCTCGGAAATACAAAGAGTCGTTATCTCAAACCAGATCCTGAAAGACAGGCGCAAGCCTGCGGGGGCTTCCCGGTAGCAAGGCTGCGAATGCGTTATTGACTTTCGCTTACCGGCGGCACTATACCTTTCTATTGATTCAACATTCGGGTTTCATGAAAGTTGCGGTCCAAAATCGGGATCGGGATCGAAGTCGCTATCGAAAATCGGTGTCAGACGGACGTTTCCAGAGTCGATTTCGATACCGATTTCGATTTCGATCTCGGCTGGAACCCAAAAATTGTGTCACTCAGCACCAGGCCCAGGCCCAATTTTCGATTTTAAACCACGGAGGCATACATGGTAAGAACAGAAATCTCGCTTTTCCTAAAAAATGTTCCGGGAGAACTGGGGCGGTTGACATCCATGATCTCGGAGGCCGGCATCAATATTGATGCACTCACCATTCAGGATGCGTCGGATTACGTGAAGGGCCTGTTCAAAGCCCGGGGGAAGTCTTTAAAAAGAATCGCCTCGGCGGCAAGCTATAACTCCATGCGTAAAGATTCCGTGGATTATGCCCTCATCCGTTTTTTGGTAGACAAGACCGACGAGACGATTGATTTGCTTTCCCGCAATGAGTTTATATTTGACATCATGCCGGTCATTGCCGTTCAACTGGACAACCAACCGGGCATTCTGGCCCAGATGGCTTCGAAATTTGGCGAGGAAGGCATTAACATCAACTACGTGTACGGCTCGGTTTCATCTCCAGACGAAAAATGCCTCTTTGTTTTCTGTCCGGAAGATATTGACCTGGCAGCCAAGATATTCGCGGCTCCGGCCTGATTTAGGTTTTCAGGGCTAAATGAAAAACCCCGGAAACCTATCAGAATCCGGGGTCACGAAGTTTGATTTCCCTTTCGGTTTTGACTTTCCCCTTTAAGACGCGCCGAGCATCGCAGGGAAGGGCGAGGAAGCGAAGTGCTTGTTTGAGCGCTAGCGAGTTGCGCTGAGCGCGCCCTTTCCGAGAAGCGCAGGGCAGCCCGCAGGGCCGCGTCTTATGGCGTTTTCTTTTGGTCACTTTTCTTGTACGCACAAGAAAAGTGACGAAACGTTACATGGTAACAGGTAGTTACAATCCTATTGAATGCCTGGTGACAACGACGGCTTTCTCCCCGGATTGTTAGAACCTATCCGGACCCTCTGCCAGACTATGAGGATTTAGATTAAAATCCACAACTTCTAAGCCTGGTCGCCGCCATATAATTCTTTCACCTTTCCACGATCCGGGCTGCCGTCATCATTTTCCGGCAGATTTTCCACAAACTGAACATACTGGGGTTTTTTGTAGCGGGCAATACGCTCACCCACAAAGGCAATGAGGTCCTCGGCGGCAAGGCTCTGCCCCGGACTGGGCACACAGACAGCCTTGATACCCTCTTTCCATTTAGGATCCGGCACCCCAAACACCACGGTCTCCTCTACGGCCGGGTGTTCCAGAATAGCCTTTTCGACCTCCGCGGGATACACATTTTCACCACCGGGCTTGATCAGTTCCTTTTCCGGTTTCCGCCCTGCGTAAAAAAGGTACCCATCTTCATCGAACCGTCCCAGGTCCCCGGTGTGGTGCCAACCATTGCGAAACGTGGCCGCATTGTCCTCAGCCAGATTCCAGTAGCCTTTAAAAACCATCGGGCCCTGCATAACAATTTCGCCAACCTCGCCCGGAGGCACGACCCGGTCATCGTCATCATGCAGCCGCACCTGCCCCATGGGAATAACCTGGCCGGCCGATCCCGGACGATCTCCATATTTTCCGAATGTCGCCACACAGGAGGTTTCTGTCTGGCCGTACATACAATAGAAAATACCTTCGTGCAGTTCCTGGAATTTCTCTATGTTTTCCGGGGAATCAAGGCCAATAACCGCCCGCAGGGAACTGATATCCGCCCCGGTTTCGGCCTGCTGTTCCATTATATTCGCCAGGATCGGTGAAAATTCGAACATCAACGACACTTTCTTTTCTGCGATAAGCGCTACCGCCACCCCGGCGTCAAACTTCCTCATGTTGACGTTTAGCGCTCCCACGTGATAACTGGCCGCCGCCATAAAAAGACCGGCAACGTGAAATAGCGGCAGCATGCTCAAATGCACGTCCTCCTTACCGATACCGCAGCACCAGGCCCACTGGAGATTTGCACACAGAAGATTGGCGTGGCTTAAGAGCGCACCCCGTGGTTTTCCGGCAACAGCCGCAGTGTGGATAATAACGAACCCGTCGTCCGAGTTGGCCGGCTCACCGCTGAATGCGCCCTCGTTATCCATCAGGGTATCGAATTGGTTAAGGGTGCCGCCGCCATCTAATTTCAGGTTATAACTGGTTTTAACCGAGGGAAGCGTGTTCTCCAGGTTTACGAGAATGGCCTCGAATTCCTCATCGGCAAACAATACCACCGGGGCGCCATCTTTCAGTATGTAACCGACTTCATCTTCAGAAAGCCGCCAGTTCACCGGCAGGACAATGGCACCCAAGGCCGCGGCGGCACAGTATACCAGAAAAAATTCGAAACTGTTTTTACCCAGGACCGCGATACGATCTCCGCGATTAACGCCGACTACCTCCAACCCGCATGCCAGGCGGTCGGTCAGCTTTTTAATCTCGCTGAAGGAAAACATCTGGTCGGTATCGACCTCGAACCAGGCATCGCTGTTCCCGTAGCAGGCAGCATTGCGGTTTATCAGGTCGTAAAAGGTAAAATCATATAGTCCCATAATCACTCACCTCCAGCCAATAGTGGCTAAGATACGCTGGATAGCAGACTTTAAAGTGTACCGGCAATTCCCTTGTATCAGCAATCCAGGACGCACTCGTAGTGTCCGGGTTTACCGGCTGTCTGTCAGGAAAATTTACGTTGCTGGTCTGGAAATTGTACTGGAAGCTGTCTCAAAAACCGGATTATGCGCTGAGATGGCTTCAAAATGGCCTAACACCCGGGCCGGTATTGCCTCGCCTGCTGCGAAAGGCCGCATCGCGTCATAGGCGTTATCACTATTTAACAGTGGTAACCGGACAGTTGGCCTTCAAAATGACATACTGCGCCGTAGAACCAAGCAGTATTTTCTGTGTTTTGGATTTTTTCTCAATCCCTACATACAGGTGGTCTATGCTGTTTTCTTTTGTAAAGCGCACCAGATCCTCACCCGGCGACAGTCCCCGGGCCATCTGGACTGCCTCGCACTCAACGCCTTCTTTTTCAACAAACTCCTTCGCGGATTCAAGTTCTTTTCTCGCCAGGCTTACGTCTTCGAGCTTTTCCTTGGATCCGCCCTCCGAAGAAATCATTACATAGACCTTGCCATCAAATGCTTTGGCGTGTTTTCTGGCCAACTCAAGCGCTGATTTGGAAACGTAGCTTGCATTGTAACCAACCAGAATGTTCATCTTAAACTCCTTTCCCGGAGGCCCAGGATGTTTACATCCACCGCTTTCTTCTTTTATACGACTTGACTTCCTTGAATGACTTGCGGCCGCCGCCCTGGGTAATGCCCATGTAGAATTCCTTTACATCCGGATTATCACGCAGTTCCGCGGACAGCCCTTCCAGGACGATTTTCCCCGACTCCATAATATAGGCATAATCGGAAACCTGCAGCGCGATTTTTGCGTTTTGTTCCACCACCAGGATGGTAGTATCCAATTCCCGGTTGATGGTTTCAACATTCTCAAAAATCTCCTTGACCAGCAAAGGCGCCAGCCCCAGGGAAGGTTCATCCAGCATGAGCATTTTCGGTGCCGCCATCAGCGCCCGGCCGATGGCGATCATCTGCTGCTCCCCACCCGAGCAGTACCCTGCCAGGCGGTTGGTAATTTTAGAAAGCCGTGGAAAATGATCATACATCTTTTCGTAGTCCTGGCGGATTTTCTGCGCTCCGTCCTTGCGGGTGATAGACCCCGCCCGGATATTTTCAGCCACTGTCAGGTGTTTGAAGACACGGCGACCCTCCGGAACCATGACGGCCCCGAGTTTGACGACCTGCGTTCCCAGGACATTGGTGATGTCGTGTCCGGCAAACTTGATATAACCATCCCGGATGAAACCGTTTTCCGGCTTGAGAAGTCCGCTGATAGCTCGCAGGGTAGTGGTTTTACCGGCGCCGTTCGTTCCGAGCAAGGCCACGATACCGCCCTTTTTAACACTCAGGCTGACACCGCGCAGAACCTGGATAATGTCATTGTAAACCACTTCAATGTTGTTCACTTCAAGCAGGTTTTCCGTTTTGTTCTTATCCATAAGGCAGCTTTAAGAATCCTTATAAATGCTTACCGGTAAATCGACTGGATCTCGGTAAGCCTGCCCCGTCGGCCAGGTGTGGCCGACGGCACAGGGGGTATCTGAAACAGTCTGGACTTTGGGGCGTGACCCCTCTGACTCAAACCTATTTAATTTTACCGGTGTATTCCGGTATAAACGGTTTACCCATCGATTTGAATTGACCATTTTGCACGGAATAAAGCTGCAGTGTGTCAACCCCGGCCTTATCGGTCTTGGAATAGGTTACCGGTCCCACTGTTGTAACCGGGTAGAAAGCATTGATGCCGTTCATCTCCAAAAGTTCCGCGTAGAGGCTTTCCTTGGTGACCTTGGCGCCTTTGGCCTGGGCCCGGCGAATACACTCGGCCGCAACCTGGGCCACCATCACACCATTGGCATAGTTGTGTGAATTAGCGGCCTTGTCATCGCGACCGTATTTTTTGGCCAGAGCCAGCTGGGCATCCGTACCCACCCCGGGCTCGGAGGTGATCGTGTAGGACGTCGTCCAGAAGAAATTTTCCGCGGCGCTGCCGGCCAGGGCGATCAGGTCGTTGCCACCGGTATAATGGCACCCCAGAAAGGTGATCTTGCCTTTCTGGCCGAAGGACTGGGCGGCAATACCCAGACGTTGCGCATCCTTGATCATAGTGGCGACCGGAGACTGGATCGTCTGGATCAAAACATACTGAACCCCTTTGCTGACAAGGCGTTTGAGCATGGCGGTGTTGTCCAGGTCTTTGCCGTGCTCAACCACTTCGATAATATTCATGTCAAGACCCGCCTTGACGGCCTTTTCGACATCGGAAACCGGGCCGCGGCCAAATGCGGACGGATGGATGAACATCGCGACCCGCGGGGTGGCGCCTTGGTGATTATTGACAACATATTCAGCCAGGCCGATCGCCTGGGCGGAATAAGACGCGATGGGCAGGAAAATGTAGTTGGAATCGATCAGGTTACCGGCGTGAAAGGAGGCCGGGATCGTCGGCATCTGCTCTTCCTCAAAATCCCGTTTCAAACCCAGCGTGCTGCCGGTGGAGTAGTTCAGGTAAAAGACGATGCCCATATCAATAAAATCTTCGAAATTGCGTTTGGTGACATCCGTCTTGTACTGGTCATCCCGGATGGTGCAATCAATCTTGGCATCCCCCAGAAGCTTCATGTCGTTTACATACTTAAAGTAATCCTCGACACCCTTGGCATAGGGATTACCGGCATCCGAAGTCGGACCCGTAATGGCCAGAGACAGGGCCAGCTTGTAAACTTCTCCGGCCTGGGCCTGAAATGCAAACCCGAATACAATCATAAACACCAACGAAATTTTAAACAGCATCCTTTTTCTGTTCTTCATGTTTCCCCCTTGGTCTGTTTGTTGATTGACGGTTAAAGTTCTGGAGCTGTTAACAATTGCGCAAACGCTTCAAGCAAAACTTTTTACGGGCCACTCCGTCAGTAACGGAACGGCCACAATTTGGTATATGAACGGACAATCCGCCACCAGTTGGCGATTCCCCGGGGTTCGAACATCAGAAACAGGACGATGACCAGGCCGAAAGAGAGCGGATTCAATGCAGTGGCCAGGTTCATGTTCGACGGCAACAGGCTGCCGACTTTTTCAGCAAGGTGTTCGACCTGGAGATCAAGCGTCATAATGGCGGCCGGCCCCCAGAAAGACCCGTTGAGGGTTCCCAGCCCGCCGACGATCGCCATGGCCAGGTAGGCAATCGATTCATGCAGGGTAAAAGACTCGAAGCCGACACCCCGGTACAAATATGCATGCAGAGCGCCGGCCATACCGGCGAAAAATCCGGCCAGGGCAAACGCGTACACCTTGGTAAGACCGGGATGCATCCCCATGGCATCCGCCGCCCGGTCATTGTCCCGGACAGCACTCAGACAACGCCCGTAGCGGGTTCTCAAAAGATTCCTGACCATAAACCCGGACAGCACCACGACCACCAGAATGACGTAATACCAGAAGAGATAATGATCGCTCCGGCCCACTTTACCTGTGAACCAGTAAGCCCGTCCTACGAAGATGGTCTGCCCCTGGTTGAAGAAATCCAGGAAATTGATGGTCCAGGAAAAAATCATCTGGAAAGAGAGGGTGGCAATCGCCAGGTACAGGTGCTTCAGCCGCATGGCCGGCAGCCCGACGATGGCCCCGAATACAGCCCCCATGCCGCCGGAAATCAGAATCAGCAAAGGCCAGCAGTGGGTGATAATCACATGCCGGTCACCGATCATGGTGCTGAAAGAGGCCACGGTGTAAGCCCCGATACCCACAAAGGCCGCGTGCCCGATGGAGATCAGGCCGGCAAACCCGGTGACAATGTTCAGCCCGATCACCGCAACCACCGCAATCAGGATATTGTCAATCACCAGCATGTACTTGTTGCTCAACGAGAACAGCATCGGCCAGACAAAAAGCAGCATGAGAAACAGGGTGAAGATCGTCCGGTCCAGGTGCGTAAAGTATATGCGCTGTTCATCCCTGTAGGAGGTAAAATAATTGCCCGTCGCCAACCATCTATTTGTTGCCATAATCTATACCCGTTCTATTTCATGAATGCCAAACAACCCATGCGGCTTGATGAGCAGAATAATCAGCAAGATCATATACGGAAGGACTTCCGCGGTGCCGTTAAGCCCGAAGTTACCATCCAGATACCCGCTGGCAAATTGCTGGATCAACCCCATAATAATCCCGGCCACCACGGCCCCGAGGATAGAATCCAGTCCACCCAGGATAACCACCGGAAATACCGTGATCCCAAAGGCCTGCAGGGTTTCAAAATTCAACCCGGTAATATTGCCAATGATACAACCGGCCGCGGCCGCACTTAACCCGGCCAGGGCCCAGGCCAGACCGAACACCCGGGGAACTGAGATGCCGATGGACATGGACGCCAACTGGTCGTCCGATACGGCCCGCATGGAGATCCCGATGGTGGATTTCTTGAAAAAAATCGAGAACCCTGCAATCATCGTGGCCGTCAGCAGAACACCCACAAGCTGGGTCCAGGAAATGGAAACCCCGCCAAAGGCAATCATTTCCGTCGGCAGAAACTTCGGGAATGAAAAGTTCTCGGAGCCATAAGGGGTCAGGAAAATCAAACCGTCGATAATCGACATCAGCCCGATGGTCACCATAATGACCGAGATGATCGGCTCCCCGATCAAGCGGCGCAAAAATATTCTTTCGACGCTCATGGCCAGGAAAAAAGTGATCGCCATGCTCAACAAAAAGGAGATGTAGACCGGAATCCCTATCTTGCTGGTCAGGGCAAACGTAATAAAAGCCCCCGCCGCGATAATCTGCCCATGGGCAATATTGAGGACTTTACTCGATTTGTAAATCAATACAAAACCAAGGGCTGCCAGAGCATATATCGATCCAACCACAATACCGCTGACCACCAGCTGAAAAAAATAACTCATCAGACCCCTTCCATTGTGTAAAAGGACATTGATGTTTTAACAGAGGTCGACTGACCATCCTGATATTGAAAAGACGCTTCTACTTCTTTCTCTTTAATGGTTTCATCATAGAGCGCTTCGTAAAGATCCTGGTATTTCTCCCGGACAAACTTCCTGCGAATTTTCCCGGTTTTGGTCAACTCCCCGTCGTCTGTATCCAGAAGTTTGTAGAGTACGGCAAAACGCCTGATCTTGAAATGTTCCTGTTCCGCCCGGCTGTTGATCTCCGCGACTTGCTCCTGGATAAGCTCGGCCACCTCCGGTTTGGCGGAAAGATCCATGTAGGTGGTATAAGAAATTCCCCGGTCTTCGGCCCATTTGCCAACCACGATGGGGTCGATGTTGATCAGGCAGGCGACATAATCGCGCTTATCGCCAAAGATCACCGCCTCCTTTATATAGGGGCTGAACTTGAGCTTGTTCTCCAGGAACATGGGGCTGAACATTTCCCCCTCTTTGTTGTGCATGACGTCGGCCAGGCGGTCAATGACCACCAGGTGCCCGTGCTCGTCAATATAGCCGGCATCCCCGGAATGCAGCCAGCCGCCGGCCAGAAGCTCTTCCGATTTATCGTCCATCTTGTAGTAACCGGGGGTCACACAGGGCGATTTAGACAGGATCTCACCCTCTTCCGAAATTTTGCACTCGGTCCCGGGCAGGGGTTTTCCCACGGTATCCGGCCGCACGTCGCCGTCGCGGTGCATGTAGGCGATCCCGACAATTTCTGTCTGACCGTAAATCTGTTTGAGGTTGACGCCGATGGCCTGGTAGAAAGTAAAAAGCTCGGGTCCCAAAGCCGCGCCACCCGTGTAGGCCCGCCGCAGGCGCAAAAGGCCGATCTGGTTGATCAGGGGACGAAACACTATCTGGTACCCCAGCCAGGCCTTGAGACGCAGGCCCAGCGGCATAGTTTTTCCCGACATGCGAAAAGTGGCCGCCTGCAGGCCTACTTTTATAAAGTAATTATATAACAGACGGTTCAGCCAGTAGGACTCATCGATTTTAAGCCAGATCTGGGACCGGATCGTTTCATAAATGCGCGGCGCGCCGAACATGAAATGGGGGCCGATCTCCTTGAGGTCCTCCATGGCGGTTTCCACGGACTCCGGGAAATTGATGGTGATCCCGGTGGCCATGGCCACCCCGAAAGAGTTCATCTGCTCGCCGATCCAGGCAAAAGGCAGAAAAGAGACATATTCATCGGTACTGGCCAGGTAGTCAGCCTCGGAAAGCTGCAGGCCCATGGCGATGTAATTCTTGTGGGTCAGCATGGTCCCCTTGGAAAGCCCGGTGGTACCGGATGTGAGACAGAGATGGCAGACATCATCCGGCTGGCCCAGGTCAACCAGGGATTCGAACAACTCGGGTGTTTCCTTGTGAACCGCGTCCCCCACTGCGTATAGATCCTCGATAAACATGAACCAGTCGTCGGAGTGATAGTCCCGCATCCCCCGGGGATCCTCGTAAACGACCTTCCTGACCTCCGGAACCTGCTCCCGGATATCGACGAGCTTATCAACCTGTTCCTGGTCATCACAGAAAACCACAGTAACGTTCATGTACTGCAGCAGCTGCGAAATCTCATCCGGCATGGTGGTCTGGTAGATACCGGCCGAGATGGCACCGATGGACTGGGCCCCCAGGGCAATAAAAAGCATTTCCGGAATATTGTCACCGATCAGGGCGATGATATCCCCCTTTTGGAGCCCGACCTTTTGCAGCCCAAGGCCGACCTTGCGGACATAATCGTAGTACTGGTCCCAGGTGTAACTGTTCCAGCATCCAAAATCCTTTTCACGCAGCGCGACTTTGTCGCCGGTATATTCTACCCGCCAGCGCAGCAACTGAGGGATGCTGAATTCCAACAATTGGTCTTTATTTTCCATATTCAATTAATCTTCTCCGATGTAAGCCTCTATGACTTTTGGATTGGAGGCGACTTCCTCGGGCGTGCCCGATCCGATCACCTGTCCGAAATCCAGCACATAGATGCGATCCGAAATATCCATCACGACCCCCAGATCGTGTTCCACCAGTATGATCGTGGTGTGGCGCTCCTGCTTGATATCCATGACGAACCGGACGATATCTTCTTTTTCCTCGATATTCATACCGGCCATGGGTTCGTCCAGCAGCAAAAGTTCCGACCCGAGGGTCAACGCCCGGGCCACTTCGACCCGTTTCTGGACCCCGTAACTGAGATTCCCCACCACGCTCTTGCGATAAGCCTCGAGTTCCATAAAATCGATGACTTCTTCGACATAGCGCCTGTTTTCAGCTTCCAGCCGGGATGCTTTACCCCAAAATATACACGCCTGTAAAAAGTTATATTTGAGATTGGTATGCCGGGCCAGCAGCAGGTTGTCCAGTACGGAAAGGCCGCCGAACAGCTCCAGATTCTGGAACGCCCGGGCAATCCCCAGTTTGGTCACCTGGTGCGGTGAAGAATAGGTCAGCCTTTTTTCCCCATAGGTAATTTCCCCCATATTGGGATGATAAAAGCCGGAGATACAGTTCAGCATGCTGGTTTTGCCGGCCCCGTTGGGCCCGATAATAGAGGTTATCAGGCCGGGTTCGATGGTCATATCGACATTGGAAAGCGCATCCAGCCCACCGAAAGTGAGGGTTACATTCGATACATTAAGAGGTGTCATAAATTCTGAAAACCGATTTTGATTGGATTGATTTTGTTTATTGCCTGCCCGGGGTGGGATGGTTCCGGATATACTGTCTGAAACATACGATCTCGCCTCAAGCAAAAATGAACACAATTCATTTACCGATTACCGTTAATTCAATTAATCTCAACTATATTTTATCAAGTCAAGTCAAAAAGTTCTGGTTCACAGGGCAACCAAACCGAAACCACTATTCACAGATGGAAATCCTTCAACCGGAGCAACGGTGCTCTGCCGGTTTGCAGCAGTGGCTTTGCGCGTACCAGCGCCGGTTGCCACAATTGATACAAGTCGGACGATACTCCGGTCAGCCACTCCCTGGATGTAGTTTTTTTATTTATTTTTTTCAGTATGTTACATGCATTTATCATTTTGGTGTTTTATAAATCCCAAAAGGGGCTCCGCCTGTTTCGACCGAACCAAATAAGGTGCTCAGGGCATCAGTGGCAGGGTGACTATCCGCTAGGCCCGGCGCTCTGTTATTGGCAGCAGGAGGAGTATCTGTGATTCAAAGTGATATTGTAGTGGTAAATTAGTGGGCAAATACCATTACTCATCAAAAGAAAGCAGGTGTGAAGCCAGGTTGGTCTTGGTATTCTTGATCCCCAGCTTGGTCCTTATATTATACCGGTGAAACAGGACCGTATTTTTAGAAAGAAACAGCATGTCCGCAATTTCCGGGCTGGTTCTGCCTGCCTTGATGAGATTGGCAACCCTGATTTCCATAGGGGTCAGCTTGAAATACTTGGATGACAACTTGCTGATAAAGGGGGATACGATGTTATTAAGGTTAGCTTCCAGGATACTGACCAGGGTCGCCTGATCAGTAGACAACCGGCCTTTCTTGAGCCTGCCCAAGTAGGGATTTACCAGTTCCTTTACATTAGACAGCACGTTTTCGCCCAGTTCCTGTTTGTCATGGTCCCGCTGCTTGAGAAGAACCTTCAGAGCCGTGTTGACCTCCTCGAGGTGCCGCGACTGGGCTTCGAGCTCTTCCTGACTTCTCAGGAGAGATTTTTCCGCCCGCCCCCGAACCTGGACCTCCTTTTCAAGCCGGCGGTGGCTGGTTTCCAGCGCAGCGGTACGGGCTTCAACCAGATCCTCGAGCTGTTCGCGATACCGGCGCAATTCCCGTTCAACATTTTTCTGGGCGCTGACATCCCGCATGGTAACGATATTACCGGCCTGGTTCCCGTCCAGGTCATAAAACAGGGTGGAACTGATCTGCACGTCAAGCACCCGTCCATCCTTGGTTTTACGACGCGTTTCAAAAAGCTGGATCTTTTGTCCGGCCAGCATGTTGTCAATGGCCTGCCGGGTTTCGGGCCAGTTTTCCGCGGGGACAAAATCAATATTCCGGCCCATCAGCTCTTCACCTGACCAGCCCAGCACCTGTTCAAAAGCTGGGTTCACATAACTGGCATTTCCCTGCATGTCGTAAACAACAACCGGGTCGGGCATACCTTCCAGCTGTAACTTGTATCTTTTTTCACTCTCCCGCAGGACCGCCTCGGTTCTTTTACGTTCGGCCAGTTCGTGCCGCATATTCTCGTAAAGATTGACGTTATCCAGGGCGATAAGGGCCAGTTGGGCAAAACGGCCCAGAGCGTTCACAATATCTTCACCAAAACTTTTTTCACCTTTTACCCGCGCAAGACCCAGGACACCGATCACCTTATTATCTGACTTCAGGGGAATGCCGACCAGGTTGCGCAGGGCATCGAGGGATTTATCCGGCAGACGCCCCTCCCAGGACATATAGTTGTCTACCACCAGCGGCTTGCCGCTTTCCCAGACCTTGCCGCCGAAACCCTCTCCCGGCCGGACCCGTAAACCGAGCTGATCTGTAAAAAACCCCATGCCCACACGCATCTGTATGCGCTTTCCAGATTTCTCTAGTAAATAAAAAAAACCATGCTCAGTTCCCGACAACAGGGCCGCGTGGTCTAAAATCGCCTCCAGCAGCTCTTTGCGGTCAAGCCGGTTAATCAGACCCAGGGAGGTTTCGTGCAGGGCGGAAAGGTAGGCATTCTGGCGGCGTAGCGCCTTTTCCGCGCGCTCCCGACGTTCGGTCTCCCGGCCCAGGGCCTTCACCTTTTTCAGCAACTCTTCGTATGTAGGATTGTTCGCCATAGAATTAGCGGCTGCCGCTAAAAACCCTGTCCGGGATTCAACCCGGATTCATTCCAGGGAAACCGGACCTGTTATATAATTACTTTACTGGTAACCGCCTTAACGATGTCCGCCGGCTCATCGAGAATCTGTAGGATATCCACATCATCTGCGGATATCCGTTTTTCAGCCAGCATCCGCTCCTTTATCCAGTCAAGCAGCCCCTTCCAGTAATCCGACCCCACCAGGATGACCGGAAAGGGCTTGATCGTCTCAGTCTGGATCAGGGTCACGGCTTCAAACAATTCGTCCAGTGTGCCAAAACCACCCGGCATGATGATGTAGGCCAGAGCGTATTTTACCAGCATCACTTTACGGACAAAAAAATATTGAAAGTTCACCTGGATATCCGCATACGGGTTGGGCTCCTGCTCAAACGGCAGTTCTATGTTCAGGCCCACAGAAGTGCCGCCGGCCTCCTTGGCGCCCTTGTTCGCAGCCTCCATGATACCGGGTCCGCCGCCGGAGATAACCGCAAATTTCTCTTTAACGAAAAGGGCTGCGATCTCGGTCGCTTTCTTATAGATCGTATCTTCCGGTTTAATTCGGGCGGACCCAAAGATGGTCACTGCCGGCCCGATGTGGTGCAGGGCCTCCACCCCGTTCACGAATTCACCCATGATCTTGAATAAACGCCACGATTCTTCCAGTTTGAAGTCATCAATTACATACTGTGGTTCCATATTACCTGCCTTAGCATTAGATTGTCTGATCATTGTGATCGGTGGCCCCGGCTCACGGCCGGGATTGCATCAAACCCGTCAGGCCCCACCCTGGTATCCTACCGTAAC
The DNA here is from genome assembly GCA_964647585.1 of uncultured Desulfobacterales bacterium. GTDB lineage: Bacteria > Desulfobacterota > Desulfobacteria > Desulfobacterales > CAJINA01 > CAJINA01. The sequence continues at coordinate 15,312 of CAZYGG010000039.1, read as the reverse complement.
CTTCTCCTGGTCCACGATTACCGGAACTTTTCTCTCGCCGCCCGAATATTGAAGCATGCTTTGCAGCTTGTCTTGACCGGAAAAAACATCGACATAATCAACTTCAATACCTTTGGCCTGGTAGGCTTCCCGAGCCTTTATAGTATGTGGTCAGGTATTCTTCCCGAAAATGGTCACTTTTTTTGCCATGCGGCCCTCCCCTGTTCAGGTTGCTGCGCCAACCCGGATGGTCTTTTAGTTGCTGAAACTGTCAGGCGATCAAAGCCTATCAGCATCGAAAAAAGGTGTCAATCAGCCGGTTTGACAAACCCGTGGCATGTTGATAGAAAGTTGCGTTCTAATAAACGATGTGTTCCAATAGGAAAACCGCAGCGTGCCGGAACAACCAGACAAATTAACAGGTAAAGCCACCCTGCCCAACGCGCTTGGTCTGCACGCCCGCGCCGCGGCCAGGATCGCCCGGGTGGCCCGGGGGGCCAGGGCGGCTGTCAGGGTGACGCACGGGAACCTAGAAGCCGACGCCACCAGCGTGATTGACATTCTGACCCTGGCATGCCCGGTCGGAGAAACCCTCGAGTTTACCATTGCAGACCCTGAAGATTATGATATCCTGAAGGCCTTGGTAAATCTTGTAAACGACGGTTTTGGAGAGCCGCAATAATGGCAGTGGAAAATGAAACGCAGGAAATCCGCCTCGACGGGATAAGCGCTTCTCCCGGCATCTGCATCGGGAAAGCCTACCTTGTGGATACCCATGGGGTTGAGGTTCTTAACACCGATTATATCCTTGAATCCGACCTGAAAAAGGAAAAAAACCGCTTCAAGACCGCCGTCAAAAAGGCCAAAAGCGATCTGCGGGACATTCTCAAGGACACCCCCCGGGAACTCCGTCAGCAGAGCAGCATCCTCGAATCGCACGTCGTTCTCCTGGAAGACAAGCTGTTATATGACAAGACCCTTGAGATGATAGAAACGGAGCTCATCAATGCCGAATGGGCGCTTAAGCGGGTCGTCACTGACCTTAAGGCTGTGTTCAACGATATGGAGGACGCGTATTTCCGGGAGCGCGCCAATGATATCGTCCAGGTATCGGAAAGGATCTGGAACAACCTCATCGGGGCGGCCCCGGTCAATATTTCTGAAATCAGGAAACGGGTCATCCTGGTGGCAAACGACCTTTCACCGGCGGATACCAGCCAGATCCAGCTTGAAAGGGTTATGGGTTTTATCACCGACCGGGGGGGGCGCGCTTCCCACACCAGTATCATTGCACGCAGTCTGGAAATCCCCGCGGTACAGGGTCTGAACCAGGTCACCAGCGTTATTAAAAATGATGACCTCATCGTCGTGGACGGCGTTGCCGGGCTGGTTATCATCAATCCGTCCGAAGAGACGCTGATCGAGTTTGAGGTCAGAAAAGAACTCTATGAAGTCCAGAAAGCCCAGATCGGCCGCCAGAGCCACCTCGACGCGACCACGACCGACGGGGTCACTTTCAGTGTCATGGGGAATATCGAATTGCCCGAAGAAGTCGTTTCGGTTTTGAGTTACGGCGGCGACGGCATCGGCCTCTACCGAACCGAGTTCCAATACCTGAGCCGGACCGATTTCCCGACGGAAGATGAGCTGTTTGAAAAGTACAAAGATGTGATCGATGTGATGGGCGACCGCCCCGTCACCATCCGCACTCTGGATGTCAATGGGGACAAGGCCATGGCCAACGGCAAGGAAGTCGCCGAAGAAAACCCGGCCCTGGGTCTGCGCGCAATCCGCTACTGCCTCAAGAAGCCGGATGTGTTCATGACCCAGCTCAGGGCAATTTTGAGGGCCGCCGCATACGGCAAGGTCCGGATCCTGTTCCCCATGATTTCAGGCATGGAAGAGATTGCCCAGGTTAAAACCATGTTGCGCGATGCTGCCCGGGAGCTTGAAAAGGAGAAAGCGACCTACAGCCATAACATTGAAATCGGTATCATGATTGAAGTGCCTGCGGCCGTGGTGCTGGCCGACGTCATGGCCCCGGAAGTCGACTTTTTCAGCATTGGTACAAATGACCTGATCCAGTATTCGCTGGCCATTGACCGTGGCAACCGTGAAGTCGCGCACATGTTCCACCCGCTGCACCCGGCCATCATCAAAATGGTGAAGCATGTGGCCGATGTCTCCAAACAGACCGGCACCAGGCTGTACATGTGCGGTGAAATGGCGGCGGATCCGGCCAACATACCTATCCTGGTGGGCCTGGGGATTGACGAACTCAGCATGAACTCACAGGCTATTCCCGCCGTAAAAAGCATGATTCGTTTTCTGGATACGGAAGAATCACGCGACTTCACCGAAAAGGTCCTGGCCCTGAATACCGTCGCTGAAATTCATGACCTGTGCCAGGCATCTTACGGCGGCGTTCTTGAAGAACACTTCTCGGTGGTGAGGTAAAAGAAGGATTCGAGGGGCCAAGGGGTCGAGGGTTCCAGGGGCTGCCCGCGCTTAACTTCGAACATCGAACATTCAACATCGAACTTTGAAAGAAAGCGGTTGCTCAAAAAGTATTCCGACAGGTCTACCTGTCATTCTGAGGCGCGTAGCGACGAAGAATCCCTCACAATGGGCCACGGCCTGAGATTGAAGGGGACTCTTCGCTACGCTCAGAGTGACAGAATAACGGAGCATACTCATGGCAGCCGGTATAAAATATGGCAGAAAAAAAACATGAAAAGCTGGTGGCCCAGAACAAGAAGGCCCGGTACAATTATTTCATAGAGGACACCTATGAGGCCGGAATCGTTCTCAAGGGTACCGAGGTCAAGTCCCTCCGGCAGGGCCGGGCCAACCTCAAGGACAGCTACGCCAAAATTAAGAACGGCGAGGTGTTCGTCTATCAGATGCACATAAGCCCCTACCCCTGGGCGCACTACGATAACCACGACCCGCTCCAGACGCGCAAGCTCCTGCTGCACAAGTATGAGATCAGGAAACTCTACAGCAAGGTCAACGAGATGGGCTACTCCCTGATCCCCCTGAAACTCTATTTTAAAGATGGAAAGGTGAAGATCCTGCTGGGCCTGGCCAAGGGCAAACGGCAATACGACAAGCGCCAGACCATCAAAAAAAGGGATGAGAAACGGGATCTCGACCGCGCCCGCAGAGAGTATCGCTAAGCATTCTCAGGAGGTACTGAAGTGACTGTTGTTGTAAAAAATGAAATCCCGGCCGGCCGCCGACCGGCACGGCGGGCTTTCTGTCTGATCATCTGGCTGGTCGTCATCGGCAGCCTGGTCTTTATCAATACCGGTCTTGCCCAGACGAGCCAGACAGGCACACCCCCGGCCGTTATTCAACCTGCCACGAAAGAGGCGGGCACTCAACAGTGGGGGCACCCGGAGTGGAACCAGCCGGAAGCGTACCCGGAAAATTTTGACTGGGTCCAGCTTGCTTCCGGGGAGTGGCTCAAGGGTGAACTCAAGTTTCTCTACGAGGACAGCCTGGAATTCGACAGCGACGAACTGGGGCTCCTGGAACTGGACTGGGAAGACGTGCAGGAAGTGCGCGGCCACCGCCGCTACAGCGTCCGCTTCGATGGCCACGGGAAAGTCACCGGCATGCTGCACATCACCGACGATAAAGTGTTCATAGCGAACATGGGAGAGACCCGGGAATTCGAACGTTCCCTCCTGATTGCCGTTGCACCGGCCGCAACCAGCGGGCTGGATGCCTGGTCGGCCAAGGTGGGGTTGAGCATGAATGTTCAGAAAGGCAATACGGACCAGGTAAGCTTCAATGCCAACGCCTCTGCCAAACGCCGGAAAGCAGCATCCCGGTTTTCAATTGACTATCTGGGCATCTACAATCAAACGGATGGCGAAGATACCGCCCAGAACCAGCGGGCCAACACCTACTACGACCGGTTCGTATCCCGTGACTACTACTGGCGCGTCGTATTCGGTGAGTATTTCCGGGACCCCTTCTCCAATATCGAACACCGCGTCACCGTCGGGTCGGGCTTCGGGTACCACATCATTAACACCTCCCGAACCAGGTGGGACTTTACGCCGGGTATCGCCTACCAGTACTCCCGCAATAAGTCCGTCGAGGCCGGGGAGAACCCGGAACAGACGACGCCGTCCGCGGTGGTGGAAACTGTCTTTGACACTGAGTTGACCAAAGATATCGACTTTCTGGCATCCTACAAGATCAATGTCGTAAACCAGGATTCGGGGACCTATACCAACATGCCCTGGCTAAATTTGAAATAGAATTGACGGAGGACTTCGATCTGGAACTGTCGGCCATCTGGGACCGCGTCGACGACCCCACCCCCGCCGCGGACGGCACAGTGCCCGAACGGGATGATTTCTATTATTTCTTCGGTATCAGCTATGAATTATAAATAAAGTTCCGGTAACCATTTATCCAACCCCGGGCAGCCAAAACAGCAGTGAAATTGTTCTGAAGTGATTTCCTTTATATTTATAGTAGTCTTTTAAGGCTCGAATATGCCCGGACCTTTTCAAACTGAAAAAAAATCAACTTACCGCCAGGTAATTTCCATCAGCCTCCCGTTGGCCATGAGCATGGCGGCCACTACCGTCATGGAGTTCACCGATCGGGTGTTTCTGGCGAACTATTCCCTGGAAGCCATTGCGGCTGTGGTGCCGGCCGGCATTACCGCGTTTCTATTTATCGCATTTTTTCTGGGGGTGGCCGGCTACGTGAATGTTTTCATTGCCCAGTATACCGGCGCGGGGGCCAATCACCTGGTGGGCGCCTGCCTGTGGCAGGGGATTTGGTTTACCCTTTTTGCGGCCATTGCCCTGTTGGGCCTCGTGTTCATCGCCGAGCCGCTTTTCAGACTCAGCGGCCATTCCCTGGAAGTGCAGAGACTGGAGGTCACCTATTTCAGCATCCTTTGCAGCGGAGCGGGCTTCAATGTGGCCGCGGCTGCGCTGGCTTGCTTTTTCAGTGGTAGAGGGTACACCCGACCGGTAATGGCGGTTAGCTTTTTAGGAATGCTGTTTAATATTCCCCTGGATTACGCCCTGATCAACGGACTCTGGATTTTCCCGGAAATGGGCATCACCGGGGCCGGCATCGCCACGGTCTCGGCCTGGGGCCTGATGGCCCTGGTTTATTGCCTGCTAATCTTCACCCGGAAAAACATCCGGCAATACGGTTTGTGGCAAAACCACGGTTTTGACCGGGATCTATTCACCCGCCTGCTGAAGTTCGGCGTCCCCGGCTCCCTGCAGTTCTGCCTGGATGTCTTCGCCTTTACCTTTTTCATATTGATGGTCGGACGCATCGGTAAACATGAGCTGGCCGCCACCAACATCGTGTTTTCCATCAACTCCCTGGCCTTCATGCCGGCCATGGGCTTTTCAATGGGGGTCAGCACCCTGGTCGGCCAGGCCCTGGGTCGCAACCGCCCACAGGACGCCGTGATCGCCGCCAAAAGTTCCATTCACCTGCTGCTGGCATATGTATTCCTTCTCGACCTGGTATTTATTTTCGCACCGGACCGGCTCCTGTCAATATTCATGGCCGCCGAAAAATCGACAGCCGCCGGCCAGGAAATCAAGCGCCTGGGTGTGATTCTACTACGCATTGTGGCCGTGTACGTGTGCATCGATGCGCTCTACATGATCTACAGCGGTGTCCTGAAAGGGGCGGGGGATACCCGTTACCTGATGCTGGTCATCGGGGTCCTGTCTCTGGTTTGCATGATCCTCCCGGTATCCGTCGGCATCCTCTGGTTCGAGGCCGGCCTTTTCTTTGCCTGGGGTTGCGTGGTCTTTTTTATCGTTTCGCTCTTCTTGATGTCCTGGTGGCGTTACCGGGGCGGGAAGTGGAAGAACATGCGCGTGATTGAGTATTAGAACCCATCTCAAAAAAGTCTTCTTGTCGGGCGTCTTGTCCGGCGAAGCTCGCGTAGCGAAGATGGAAGCTCTAAGAGCGAAGATTGAATTTTGAACCAAGAGACTTTTTTGAGATAAGTTATAGTCGAATACGCATATCTATCCTTTCAGCCCCCGGAGGATATCTTCATGGCTGCCAGGGAGGCCGTACCCACGCCCCAGTGGCTGAGTGCCCGTGACAGGTCCCCGATGTTGGTGTCGAGAAGCGTCAACCGTTTCAGGGTCGCCCGTTCAAACCAACGTCCCAGTTGTCGCCCGGTTCCGGATTGCATGGCCAGGCCAATAACAATAGAGGCCCCGACCAGCAGGACCAGGGCCACCAAAACCGGGTTGGCCGCTTTTTCGAGCCCGCCTTCTGCAAGCATGCCGGCTATCGGGTTGGCCAGGGCCACGATCAGCTGCAGCATCTCGGCCAGTAGCAGGCAGAGCAGCAACACCGGCAGCAAAACCATGAGACCGCCGGCCGCCGTCATTTTTAAAAATCGCTCAATTTTCTCACGTTGGGAGTTCTCCTGTCCTGTCGGGGCTGCGCCCACACTGGGTTGACCTGCTTATCAGCCAGGCTTCATTTGGTATTTATTTGGATTGGGCTTTTAAGACAGCGTCCCGCAATCTGGCAATGTAATCCCTGGAAAATGTCCATATAGGATTACCGCCCACCTGTTCCAGGCCGCGCTGGGCCGGCTTGAAATTGAATGCCAGGGTCGCCAGGATATCACTGCTCGTCCAGGGGCTCTGCCGGAAATAGGCGTGACCGTTGCCCATGTCGGCTCCCGGTGTGTCGGTTGCGTTGACGATCACCAGGTTTTTGTTCTGCCGCAGGTAATTGACGGCGTCCGCCGATAATTCTCCGGTAACGATCTGCCCCAACCGGTCACGCCCGAACACCCACCGTGAAACCCCCAGGGCCGAATCCTTTGCCGAGGCGTAGACCGTTAGGCCATCAACAACATCCAGAATTCCGTCAACCAGATAGGCCCCGAAAAGGTGCTGGTCCAAGTCACTGCCGGTGAGGATGACATGGCCTAAGCGCAATTCCCGGGCGGTATCTTTTCGGTCCGGGCCTGTCTGCATCAGGGCCAGTTGGCCCAGTGCCTGGGCCACCACCCGGGTGCCGGCACTGTAACCGATAAGGTGAATCCGCCGGGCATCCGTCTGTTCGGCCAGAAACTGGATCAGGGTTCGCAGATTCCCGGCTGATAGCACAGCCGTTTCCAGGTCGGAAAAATAGGCCAGGGTGCTGGGCGTAGACGGCCAGGCAAAGGCAATGAAGGCCCCCTCATAGCCCAGAAAATGCCACAGCTCCGAAGCCACGAGCAGCGGGTTCTCGAATACTACTTTATACCCGTGGACATAGATGAAGATGTCCTTTTGCTTTGAGATAGCCAGCTTGGCGTTAACTTTGGCGGCAAACTGTTCATCCGTCGCCCGGCCCTGATCCCTGTCCGCCAGGCTTTCGGTGAGGGGATTGATGCTGCGATCTAAAATACCGAGTTCCCGGACCGCAGTCACCTTGAGCGGGTACTCTTCGGGTCGCTCCTTGAGCAGGGAAATCCGCCGCGCCTCTTCCCAGGTCATCCCCTCTTTGCCGACATTAACCTGGGCCACCCCCAGGCGCAGCACATGCCCACGGGAGTTCCGGTAGTGATGCCCTTCTTCCGGGGCCGGTTCGCGGTCAGTGGCATACAGCATCCCGCCATAGGGAATATCCTGGATGGGATCCCGATCCGTAAACGGATCCCAATTGCCCTGGTCGAACACATCCGGCGCCGGCATCAGCATGATTTCGTTTACCGGCTTGGATGCGCAGGCACTTAAAAACAGAACCAACCCAAGCAGCGGGCCAAGCAACTGAACGCAGCCGGTTTTTGAAAGTGTCCCCCTATTCACCATTATCCGACACCCATTGCTTACTGGCAGGTTTGCGGCAAATTATATTCCGCACGTATTTTCATAAGACCCTGCAAGCCCTTGCGCATACTCTCCTCTGCCTTGGCTTCTGAGTCAATCTCGGGATCTTTTTCAATCAAGACCGGAAACAGGGCCCGCGCCTGGTCTTCTTGTCTCTGATCGGCTAGGGTTAAAACTTCAAGCCACTGTCCGGCCAGGGCATACTTTGGATTATCAAGGCTTTTAGCGGCATTCGCATGGCTGGTTGCCGCATCGTGTTTACAGTTGGTCAGGGCGACAAGTCCCGCAAAGGCATCAGCTCCCAGTTTCTGCTTCAGCTTCGCAACTGCATCCTCCTGTTTTTTTTATTGGCACTATCCTGTTGCGCGCCCGAGATAGCGCCACCCACAGCCCCCATCGACCCACCCCAAGCCGCACCCCGGGCGGCCGCCTCACCCACATCACCACCGAAAATAAGGGCGCTGACAACACCTCCGGCCGCGCCGGAGACGGCCCCCACGGCGGCGCCCTGCCCTGCCCTCTGGCCGGTCTGGCTGGAGCAGGCGCTGATAAGTATTACACACCCCAGGGCCAACAACCGGGTAGCGGTAATTCGTAAGCGTTTTGATAGCATGCATCACCTCTTTATTTAGTCGGTTTAAAAATATTTTTTTGAGCAAGGCTTAGTGGAATAGTATATCTAATAAATTTCCTCATGAACACCCAAAATATCACTGGCCCGTTGGAGGACTCATCGAAAAAATATGTAAGGCCTTGCCGAATAGTCCGACAAAGCAATATAAGTAAACGAAATCCATACGACTAAGTAATTTGAAGCGCTATAATCGCTGAAAGGATAAATATCATGTTTGGCAAAAGAGAATATCCAGGCGTCCGCCGGTTATGGCCAGGGCTTATCCCGGTCGTTTTGTCGCTCCTGTGGTCGGCGACAGCCTGGTCGGCACCGGATCATCTGATCTTTGCCCAACTGCTGTCCCGCTACAACCACAATGGCGTCGTGGACTACGCCGGTTTCAAAAAAGAAGAGGCCCACCTGGATGCCTACCTGGAAGCACTTGCCGGTGTGAAGCCGGATTCCCTGTCGCGCGATGACCGGTTCGCCTTCTATGCGAACGCCTACAACGCCTGGACGATCAAGCTTATCCTGACCGCATACCCCGGGGTCGCGTCCATAAAAGACCTGGGCAGTCTGTTTAAAAGCCCCTGGAAGAAGAAATTCGTCAAGCTTGACGGCAAAGTCATCACTCTGGACACGATCGAGCATGATATCCTGCGCCCGCAATTCAAGGACCCCCGGGTTCATATGGCGGTCAATTGCGCCTCTAAGAGCTGTCCGCCTTTGTGGCCGGAACCTTTTGTCGGCAGCCGCCTCGATGACCAGCTGAACGCCGCTGCAGAAAATTTTGTCAACAACTCCGGGTTCAACTGGATAGAGGGCAACACCCTTTATGTCAGCCGCATTTTCAAGTGGTTCCGTGAAGATTTCAATGATGATGTCATTGGTTTTTTTGAGCAGTACGCGACCGGTGAACTGAAAAGCAAGCTCAGGGCACACCGATCATCGCTCAAAATAAAATACCTGGACTACGATTGGTCGCTGAATGGCGCCTGATCGCCTCCCTGGACAGACAATGGCACGGACAACGGCACGGACAATGGCACCGGGCGAATTTCCGGTTTGCAATCCAGCCGCAGTTTGATAGCCTTACCGCATTTCTGTGCAACTATAGAAAGGGTATCCGGTCAAAATGGAAAGTGGGCCAAAGATAGATTCCGACGCCTGGGTGGACCGTTATGGGGACGCCCTCTTTCATTTTGCTCTGGCACGGGTCAAAAACAGGGAGATAGCGGAGGATCTCGTTCAGGAAACATTCCTGGCCGCCGTGAAATCCCAGGACCGCTTCAGGGGGCAATCCACCGAAAAGACCTGGCTGTTCGGCATCCTGAAGCACAAGGTGATTGACCACTACCGCAAAAACAGGCCCATCATCTACGCTCAGGATTCAATTTCGGACGCGGAGGACCTGGATGCCTTTTTCAACGCCAGGGGCGCCTGGCAGATGCGACCGGAACACTGGCGCTTGAATCCCGGCAAGTCCCAGGAGGTAAGAGAGTTTTTAGATCATTTCTACCGGTGCCTGGCGGACCTGCCCAAAAAAACCGGCGATGTATTTACTTTTCGGGAAATTGATGGATTAAGCACCAAAGAGATCTGTAAGCGGCTGGGTATTACCGCCAATAATTGCTGGGTAATTTTGTATCGGGCCAGAATGCTGCTGCGCAAGTGCCTCGAAATGGCTGGACTCAGTCCACGTCAAGAGAACGAGTAAGGAAAGATAAAGATGATAAACCACTGGATGTTTCGCTGCAACGATGTCTCCCGGAAGGTGTCCCAGGCCATGGATACCCGGCTGCCCTGGCACCAGCGCCTGGCGGTGGAGATACACATCATGATGTGCCGTTACTGCGCCCGCTTTCGCCGCCAACTGCGCCTGCTCAGGAAAATGGGCGGCGAAGCTGATATTGATTCCCCCGGGGACGCACCGGTCGATGGTCTTTCCGAAGATTGTAAAAATCGCATCAAAAAGGCCCTGCGTACGCCCGAATGATTCCTCCATTTTTTCGTTTTCTCCAGATTACAGCCTCTGCTTAAAATTTGCGGCCCTGTAAGGATTTCAATGTTGAACAGACAAACCGAGTAGACACATCTTTCTCATATCAGGAACTATTATCGGGTTTGAATCGGTTTCTGGAATTGGGGGTAATATGAAAACGAAATATAAGAACAGATGGCTCTTTTTGTTGGTGCTATTGGCATTCGCGACCATGGTTCTGGTCGCGCAATCATCCGGGACGCCGGCCGTCAGGGAAGGCGCAAAAGTTTTTATTGTGGACCAGACCGGTGAGCGCTGGGATATTACCCAGGCCGTCTCCATCGGCTTCGACCCGCGCTATTTTGAATTCGGTATCGGGCGCAACGCTTTCAATCCTCTGGATGAAAGCAACTGGGCAACAACCCCGGTAGAGAAACATTCCCGGATGCGGGTCATCGGGGTGGCCGGTAACGGTGACGCCCACGCGTATTCGGTTGCAAAACTGTGGTCCCATGAAACGGCCAACACCTTTCTGGGTACGCAGCCGGTTGTCGCCGGCTACTGACCGCTGGTCGACCTGGCGGCTGTGTACAGCCGCGAAATCGACGGCCGGACGCTGACTCTGGCTCCCTCGGGATGGACGTATAAACGGACCTTCGTGTTATATGACCAGGAAACCGGCACCCTCTGGTATCCGGACCGCAAAGGGCTTAAGGGTATTCAAGGCACGTACTTTAAAGAACACCTGCCCATGATCAAGTCGGTGGATACCAAATTACATAAATGGGTAAAATCAAATCCTGCCACGAAGTTGATAAAATAGCCGGCCCTTGAAATTTAAATCTTCGTCACCATATTGAATATGTGACTTAAAATCGACAACCGCCTGCAAATCAGTGAATCCTGAGATCACCTGGGAAAGTAAGAGCCTGGAAATTTTGGATAGAAAATGGACTATCAATCTAACGCCAACGATTCGGATACAGCTGCACCTTTCAAACAAGCCTTGAAATTTTGGACCCGCTTAGGCTTTATCAGCTTTGGCGGGCCGGCCGGCCAGATCGCCATGATGCACCGGGAAGTGGTGGAACAGCGCGGCTGGCTGGGGGAAAACCAGTTTTTACGAGCCCTCAACTTCTGCATGCTCCTGCCCGGCCCAGAGGCCCAGCAGCTGGCCACCTACATCGGCTGGCGGCTGAACGGCATCCTGGGCGGGATTGCGGCCGGGACGCTTTTTGTCATCCCATCGATCTTCGTCATGCTGCTGCTCAGCTACCTGGCCGTAGCACACTACGATATCAAAGCAGTGGCGGCGGCCTTCTACGGCATCCAGCCGGTCGTCGTGGCCGTGGTAATCGAAGCCGTTTTGCGGATCGGGAAAAAGGCCCTCAACCACTGGCTACTCTATGGGTTCGCCGCCCTGGCATTCATCGCCATCTTTGCATTCAAAGTCCCCTTTCCGTACGTGGTCGCCGCAGCGGCCTTGGGCGGGTTGCTCATGCAGCGCTGGCTGCCGCAGGTGTTCTGCAAGGGTGATTTCGACCCGGAATCCGGCGAATGCCGTATTACCGTCGATCCAGATACCACCAATAAAATTGCGCCTCCTTCCGGGGCTCATTTGATACGGGTTGCTCTGGTCTGTTTCGTTTTATGGGCTGTCGTGGTAGGCGCTGTCTGGGCCTGGCAGGGCGGCGACAGTATTTTGACGCAGATCGCCCTGTTTTTTACCAAGGCGGCCTTTGTCACTTTCGGGGGCGCCTACGCGGTTTTGAGCTACATCAACGAAGTCGCGGTGGGCAGCGGCTGGCTGAGCAGCGGCCAGATGCTGATCGGCCTGGGCCTGGCCGAATCCACGCCCGGACCGCTGATCATGGTGACCCAATACGTGGGTTTCCTGGGCGCCTGGCACCTGCCCGGCGATCTCTCACCACTGACGGCCGGCGTCTTAGGGGCCTTGCTGACAACCTATGTCACCTTCCTGCCCTGCTTTTTTTTCATCTTCGCCGGCGCGCCTTACATCGAGACCATGGCGGAAAACGAAAAGCTCCAGGCCGCGCTCACCGGCGTGACCGCCGCGGTAGTTGGCGTGATACTGAACCTGGCTGTCTGGTTCGGATACAAGGTCATCCTGCCTGAAAACGGCTTTGATGTCTTTGCGCTGGTTTCGGCGGGTGTATCTCTGGTGCTGCTGCAGAAGTTTCACTTTCCCATCCATTATCTGGTCCTGATCGCGGCTGCGACCGGGATCATCTGGCGGGTGTGGATCTGATCATGAACCCGGAAGAGATAGAGGAAATTCACATGACAATTTCCATTGATATAGAAACTTACCGAAAGGCATCGGCCGGCGACACGGCCCCGATTCTGATAGATGTGCGCCGCAAAGCGGATCACGAAAATTCACCCCATATGCTGCCCGAAGCGACCTGGCGAGATCCGCTAAAAATAGACGATTGGATTCAGTCGCTCTCTCCCGAAAATATGATTGTAGCCTATTGTGTCAAGGGCGGACCGGTCAGCCAATCTGTAGTAGATCGTTTACACAAAGAGGGCTTCAAAGCCGCCTTTCTTGAGGGCGGCATCAAAGCCTGGATCGCGGATGGTTGCCCGGTCGAATAGGTCCGTGTCGGATAGATAAGGCTCTGGATGGTATTTCTGCCGCCGGATGAAAGCCGCGGTCGGGGGTACTAGGCCACCGGTAAATCAGCCGGCGCGAAATCTTTCACGGCATCCACCAGTGAACTGATCGACATGGGCTTCTCGAAAATAAGATCAAAGAGGTGATCATCAAACCGCCAGGCCATTCCCGAAATACCGATGATGAGTGTGTTCGGGCGATCAGAATTGCGAATTTTGCGGGCGACGCTGTTGCCGTTCATCCCGGGCATGGCCAGGTCCGTTATCACAATATCAAACTTACCCTGATGAAATTTTTCAATCCCATCACTGCCATCGGCAGCTGCGTCTGCATCTATGCCGCTTAGGGAAAAGGCCTCTTGGAGCACGCTGCGTACGGCCTCTTCATCGTCTATTATCAGGACTCTGCACATAATTTTACCACGTGGTTTTGCCATGATAAATGGGTAGAATCATAACTGTTCTAAAATATTATATAATTAAATATAAATGTCAACAACTTATTGCACAATGTGGTTTTTTTGTATGTTATATGAGGAGTGGCTGGGGCAAAGGCCGGCATAGCAGCACGGGGCACGCCGGCGATCCCTCCTGATATTACTTGCAATATCAAAGGGATATATTTTCATCTGTTATGGAATTTGTGATCGAGAGCAACGCCGGAAAAAAGCTGTGAAACTTATCTTGAAAAGCGCCAGGCCCGTGCCGGGAATACCCTTGCAGAGTTATTTTATTGAGGCGGCGTAACGGTGATGTGGTTTTCCTCCAGAGCAGCTCTCACGGCTTTCAAGATTTCCGGTGCCCCCGGGGTATCCGAGTGTACACACACCGTTTCGGCTGTCATGGGGACACGGCCGCCCTCAAAAGAGGGAATCTCTCCCCGGGTAATCAGGCTCACCACCCGCTCCCCCAGGACCACAGGCTCTCCGCCGGCCTCCTCAATCGTCCAGTTGAACATCTTTACCTGCCCGTCTTTGTGGTAGGGACGATCAGCAAAAAATTCGGCCACTGGCCGCAGGCCTTTAGCCTGGGCGGCCAGCCACGTGGCGCTGTCTTTGATCGTGTAGATCATCAGGGAGTCATCAAACTCGGCAACAGCCTCTACGATAGCCATGGCCATGGCCTGGTCTTCCAGAGCCATCATATACAAAGATCCATGCGGCTTGACATGCTGGAGTTCCAATCCTTGAGCACTTACAAAGGCGGCCAGCGCCCCCATCTGATAGGTCGTGTGGTCTTTGAGATCCCGGGGAGCTATCTGCATGTTCCGGCGACCGAAACCCATAAGATCGGGAAACCCCACGTGGGCGCCCACCTTGACCTTGTTGGCCTTCGCCCCGGCTACTGTGGCTCGCAAAACAGTCGGGTCTCCGGCATGAAATCCGCAGGCCACATTGGCGGAACTGATCAGCGGCAGCATAGCGGCGTCGTGTCCATAAGTGTAAAGCCCAAAACTCTCGCCCATGTCGCAGTTGATATCAATCTGAAATGTCATGGCAGTGCCTCTTTCTCTGTTTTGCTTTCAGGATTAATTGTTAAAGACTTCTTTGAGATAGCTTCTAATCACTTAGAATGTTATGCCAATGATGAATTTTAAGGAGTTCAGCGGTTCGTTGGGATCCGCCGTACCAGCGTTGGATATGTGATGATACCGGCCTTCGAAAAGAAGATGGTTCTGTTTGTTCAAGAAATATTCTAATCCAATTCCAAACTGGTAGTTGCCGTTAAGTTGCGTCCCCATTCCAGGGATATCTGTGAAAATATAAACGGGTCCACCGCCGCCAAATAAATAGGGCTGCCATTGATCATTTGCAGTAAAAGTATAACAGGCGAGAAAATTGATACCGATCATGGAGGATACTTCCGGATTGAGTATCAAACTGACAGGAAATTCGAAAAGAGTGGAATGGAAGCCCTTATACCAACCGGAACCTAACTTTTCGAAGACGATATAATTGTAACGCGGAATAAGATCTATCGTTTCGACGCGCTGTGTTGTTTGCCCCCAACCCGGATAGCTTTGCCCGTATCCTCCTAAAAAGGCCCAGCTGTCAGTACGCGTATCAGATGCAATTGCTTGATCAACTCGTAAGCTGAAAACAGCAAGTAAGAAGAAGAAACAACAGATAAGAATTTTTGGCGTGTGCGAATTAACCATATTAGAACCTATATCAAAAACCGGATTTTGGTTCCCCGCAAAAAGCGCGCGGGATCTGCGACAAAATCAAGGCGGCCGCGAATATCAAACCAGAGGAATA
>CAZYGG010000038.1:0-37822 GCA_964647585.1 uncultured Desulfobacterales bacterium | reverse complement strand
GGCCAGGGACCGGGTTTTGATGGATATGGCCAGTCGTCAGGCACTTGATGCGTAAGCGCCTTTAAACTGCACAAAACAAAACCCCGCGGCCTCGGTAGTTACTTCCGAAGGCCGCGGGGTTGAACCTGGGCCGTCCGATTACAACCGCATGCCCCGGGTCGGTCACACGGGTTGTTTTTTACACCCCGGACCAGATCACCTCTATCCAGCGATCGCCCTTGAAAATCCCATCGCCCCAGGTCGCTTCGAGATCGCTCAAAGGGCCAGCAGCGGCGGCTTCCTGGGCGGTTTTGCCCTCCGCTTTTAGCTTGCCCAGCCGTTCGTATGCGGTGGTAAGCATCGCACGGTAATCGGCCACCTGCTGCTTATTCGCCAGCGGGCCGTGCCCCGGAATGATTTTTGTCTGATCATCGGCAATCCTCAGAATCTTGTCCACAGCCCTGATCATCCCCTTGAGCGACCCGCCATGGTGCACATCAATAAAGGGATAGAAACCGTTGAAAACAAAATCTCCGGCGTGGATCACGTTGGCTTTTTCAAAATAGATAAAGCTGTCGCCATCGGTATGGGCATGGGGCACATGTTTGACATGAACGGTGTCGCCGTTGAGGTGAAATTTCACCTTCTTGGAAAAAGTCACCACCGGCAGGCCCTCTTTGGCAACCGCCGGCCGCACCATTTTAAAGGCCCCGATGGCGGACCCTTTCTCCAGGCGTTCGCGCACATTGTGGTGCGAAAAAATCAGGGCGCCTTGCTTCCCCAGTTTTTCATTCCCGCCGGTGTGGTCCCCGTGGTAATGAGTATTGATGACAAATTTGGGGACATCCCCGCCCACCGATTTGATGGCCGCGAGGATCTTTTCGGTCAGGGGTGCGAACTGATCGTCAATTAAAAAAGTCCCGTCCGGGCCTATAAACAGACCAATATTCCCGCCTTTGCCTGTTACCATAAAAATTTGATCGGCAACACGAGTGGCAGAAATTTTCACGTCGCCGTGCGAATCAGCCGCAGCGAGCGGTGCGAATCCGGCAACCAGTATGCATAGGATAGATAACAATCTAATAATCATTTTAACCTCCAGTTGGAGTCGTATATTTTTGTAAGGATAGCCTATCGGCTATGTATTCAATGTGATTCATTTTTCATGAATGTCAACTTGGAGGGGGGGCGATGGGGCAGCGCAACCGGCCGGACCGGCGCTTACGGCAGGGGGCATATCACCCTATCTGGCCAGAGTCCGGTACCAGTCAACCAGGGCCTCACCGATACCGTGCGGGTTGTCTTCCTGTATGAAGTGAATGCCCCGGCCGATATCGATGACGGTCAGGTTTTCCAGGTGCCCTCGACACCAGGCAACTTGTTTCCGGTCAAGAATCGCCCCGGGCCGCGCGTAAAGCAGCAGCTTCGGCAGATCGCTCTCCTGGAGTTGTTGATTGTAGGCCTGGACCACGGCGTGGACATCCGCAGGTTGGCCATCGATGGGAATTTCGCAGGGCCACACACGCAGCGGCTTGCGGCTTGGGATTGTTTTATAGGGCGCCGCGTACTGCTCTTGTTCCGCGGCGGACAAGGTCCGCACAATCGTTGCGGGCAGCATCTTGTTTATGAACCCGTTCATCACACGGATCATGAACCACCCGATCACCGGCGTGCGCATCAGCTTGAAACCCAGCTTGAAGTCTTTGGAAAAACCCACCCAGGTAAACGGCTTGATGATGGCCTCCATGAATGCGAGGCCTTTTATGTTGCCCGCCTTAAAACAACGCCACGGCCTTTTCGCTCAGGGCCTTTGTAAACTGGATGTGCATCTCACAACCGCCGAAGGACATGAAGTTGATGGCCACGACCCGGGCCGTTATCTTCACCGGCTTTGTCACCCCGCCAACCTCAAGTTTAAAGCTGATTTTGAAAACCTGCCCCAGCAGTGCCTCGGCCTCAACCTGCTTGTTGAGTTTCAGCTCCAGGCAGGCACCCCCCGGCGACACTTCGGAAAAGCGCACAGTCCGGGACCACTCGGCGGCAGCTTTATCAGTCGTTATCATCTCGATGGTCGCTTTGACGTGGGATGACCGGCTTTCAGCCTTGCGCCTTTCAATATTCTGCTGCGCGATGAGATCGCTGGCTTTCTCCCGGGTGTTGCAAAAGGATTGCAGTTTATGTTCCAGCTTCGGCTGCGCCTCCATCCATTTGAAGCGGTAGGACTTGTCGAGGCATTTCAGGCGGCAATCCGCGACCACAATCGCCGTATAGGTACACACTGAAAAAAAGAAGAAGTGATCGGCGCCGAAAACATCGCCGGCCTTGATTGCCTGTATCGTGGCATCCTCTTCGGCTTCGGGGTCCGCGCAAACCATTTTCAGTTCCCCTTCTTCTACCAGAAAAAGCCGTCCGTCCACGTCACCCTGTTTAAAAACGGCGGCGTCCGCCGGGTAGGAAATCTCTTTCAGGGCAAAACTCAGCGTGGTGCTCTCTTCCTGGGTCAACTCCGCGTATATCTCGTCCCAGCGTTCGAGGTGTTCCGGATCAATCGAACCGCTTTTCAGCGCTTCAATGGCCTCACCCGCCGCGATGATAGTATTCAGCGCCATGGGGGTCTCATCATACATGCGGGCGTGGAGCTGGTCGGCCCTTTCAAAATCACCGCCCTGCGCACAGGTATTGATCATCTCCAGGAACACGGCCGCGGCCCCGTCCTGGTCGTCGGCCGCGATCAATTCGCCCAGCCGGGTCTCCTGGACAGACAGATCCACCGCCCCGGTTGGGGCGCTTTCCGCCGGCTTTGATGGGGCTGGCCCAGCGGTGTTTCCCGAGCCGCCGGCCCCCTGCCGCGTGATAAACATCGGTTCGCCGCATTTCTTGCAGGCGGCTTTAATGCCCGCTTCCGGTATTTTGGCTGCATCCACATTGAACTCGGCCTGGCACGCCTGGCACTGGATTTTCATTGGTTTCTCCTTTTTTTGAAACAGCCTCTATAGATTTGCCATCCGGACAACCGGCATCCCATGTCCCGGGGGGCGCTCTTCAAGTACCGGCGGTTGGGTCAATACCCCGGGGAAATTCGCCCGAAACAGTTTTCAGGTGGTGAAATTTAGCAGGCAAGGTCCTACGATACAGTACCGCTGCTTCTGAAAAGTGCTTTGCAACCCGGATCAGTCGTCGTCCAGCACTTGCAGGGTGATGGTGGTGTCACCCGCGTGGCGTCCCACCCTGATTTTACTGACCTCTGTGAGACGGATCGAACAAAAGGTGACCATGAAGGTTCCATTGAGCTGAACGTTGTTGAAAACCGATCCCGCTTTAAAAAACCCACTGAGGTCCTCTCTGTAGCTTGGAACGATGCAGTTGATCCGCTTCCCACGTTGGAAGTTGACATCCAGTACAACCTCCTGTTTGCGAAAGCGCTTGTTTACGAATGGCAGCACGATGGACAGGTAATCGCCCGTGTCTGTTTCGGGTTCCGGTTCCGGCTCCGGCGCCGGCGCCACCGGAACCGCTTCAATCATCACCGGTTCCGGGAGTGTTTGTTTGTAGCCCTTTTTCGTCAGAATCGCCTGGAGAAAAATCCTTGCGGACTCCAGTGCTTTGGGTGGAAAACCATCGTCTTTGAACCAGGCAAGGTACTCTTTGACGGCTTTCTGGATATTACCGTCCCCGACATGGCAGCGAATGATGCTCTTGGCCGCAGCAATCCGGTGGGTGTCGTCATCGAGCAGCACCTTGAAAGCCTCAAGGGCCGCCAAGCGTTGACCAAAAACCAGCAGCGCGGTGGCAGTCTCAAAGTCTGCCGAGGTGCTCCCACCTTTACCGGAAACAAATAATTGGCGGACAAGCGACTGTTCATGCGGTGACATCTCAACGCTGGCAGACAAGGAGCTGAAGGCCTCTAATTCATGATCGATCTGCGCGACTTTCTTTTCAAGTTTCGTAATAAAGGCTTGCTTGCTTTTAACAGCCTTTGTCTTTTGGATGTACTTGGCCAACTCCCGGCAACAGGTGCGGGCTTCTTTATAAAGGTAGTGGCACCGGTAGGTCTCGATTTCCAACAATCGCTTCTGGATTTCCTGGATGATTTTATTCGGAATGGTCATGATGGCGCTACCCCGAGTTGTCCCGTTGGTGCTGGAAAGGAATATACCTCAATTTTCAGTTAGATACAACAATTAAGGTGAAAGTTGCAACAAGAGGAAGCCCGCCTCCCCTTGACCTTTCGGCATCCCACCCGCATTTTTCCGACAGACGCTGTCAGGGCAATTGTCTCAGGACCTTACAGGCACCCCGGCCGCAGGCCGCGAACTCTCGGGGCAATAGAGCCGCGCCGGGCCTGAAAGGCACCCCTAAAAGCACGCTTTCCCGGCAATCATCGCAGGTATCGACCAAACTCCTGGAAAGCTTTCTGAATGGGGATGGCAAACCCCAGGCCTTCGAATTTGCGGGTGATTTTTTTGAAGGTGTTGATCCCCACGACCCGGCCATTACCGGTGACCAGCGGGCCGCCGCTGTTGCCCGGATAGATCTGGGCATTGGTTTGAATAAAGCCCTGCTCATAACCGGAAAAGACACCCGATGTCACCGAATTATTCAGTCTGGCCGGGTTGCCGATGGCATACAGCGCCCCCCCGGGTATCAGCGCGCGGGCAGCATACTTCTTTAAGGCCGGTGTTTTGTACCCGTCCAATTTAAGCAAGGCCAGGTCATAGTCCGCGCTAATCGCCACCAGGCGGACGTTCAACTCGGTATTATCCGCCAGGATAATGGCAAAACTTTGCGACAGATTGGCAACGGCTTTTTTATAATTGTAATCAGCCCGCTGCGATCGATAGGTTCTTTCCTGGGAGAGGAATTTCCGGTGGCGCTTTTGGTAGTCCGCTTTCCAGGTTTCATACTTTTTGAGCCGGTAGGTGTATTCATCTTTATAAGACTTTTTACGGGTCCGGTCCCTTTCACTGTCCGCCAGATGTTTAAGCTGCTTCAAATCAGCTGCATAGCCCGCCATCTGTTTTTTTTCGTCGGCAAACTTTTTTTCCAGGTCTTCGATGCGACCGTCCACCGTTTCAGAGGCTTTTTTTTCGCTTAGGTTCTGCTTTTCAGTGGTTCGAATGACATGTTTATTGGTCAGGATATAGCCGTCGGTAGAGATAAAAAACCCGCTTCCATATCCAAGCCCGCCTTTCACCGCCACAGTTGCCGCGGTGGCCATTTCGATGGCGGAGCGCCGCGGGTAGTCCTTGAGCAAAAGCGTACCGCCGGGCTTTGGCGACGGCACGGTCTTACCGGTTTCCACCATGGTTTCACTCTCTTTAACCTTTTCCCGGGGGGGCGAATCCGTATAATACCAGACCCCGTCTTTTTGATACTTGTAGATCTTGGCGGAACAGGGCTGCGCCATCAGGGCGAGAACGACCGCGCATAATGCGATTCGAAAAACGTGCATCCGGTCTCCTGTCTGCTATCAGAAGAATTGGCATGAATCAGGCCAGTTCCGGTGAAAACAGGCCCGACCCGGGTGAAACCCTTGTTATTGGCGTGCAGGTTTGATCCAAAATAACACGCGCCTGACGATCTGGCAAGTAAGGGACCATCACCAAAAAATTAAATTCACAGGGGTAATCCTAAATTCAGCCTGACTTTTTGGAAAGCCGGATGCCATTGGCACCGAAGGTGATGAGGTTTCTTTTGTAAAGGGCGCCGATCGCCTTTTTGAACCGTTTTTTACTGACCCCGAACAGGGCGTAAATCTCGTCCGGCGGGCTCTTGTCGGAAACGGCCAGGCGGCCGCCACCGGCCTGCATCGTTTCCAGGATGGTATTGGAGAGGGTGTCGATGCCTTTGTGGCCGGTCTGCCGCAGACTGATGTCAATCTTGAAATCGGCCCGAATTGCCTTGATATAGCCTTTCATATGCTGACCCGGCCGGAGTGCATCCAGAACTTCGTTTTTATAGATGAGGCCCCAATGCGAATGATCCACCACGGCCTTGTAACCCAGGTCCGTTTGCTCACTGATGAGCAGATCCACCACGGCACCCTCGTTATATGCGGGTGGGTTCTGCCCCAGAAACTGGTTGAGTCTGGAAGAGGCCGTAACGCGGCTGGTACGTTCATCCAGAAAGAGAAACACCAGGTGGGACTCGCCTTTCTCCATGGGATCGCTCTGCTCCCGGCTGGGCACAAACAGGTCGTGATCCAGTCCCCACGCCAGGTAAGCGCCCGCCGCCGAAGTCGCCACCACCTGCAGCCGGGCGACCTGGCCGATGGATGCAAATGGTTTTTTAAGGGTTGCCAGCAAGCGTTTTTCCCGGTCGATATAAACAAAAACGTCCAGCTTGTCGCCGGGCCGGCACTTGCGGGAAACATACTTTTTCGGCAGCAGAACATCCCCGACCGCCCCCCCGTCGAGCAGGGCGCCCGCGTCCACCTTTTTCTTTACAGTGAGCGTATTGATTTTACCAATATCCGTCATTTTTTCCTTATTTATCACTGCCGGTCGCAGTCAGCGTTTTTCTTCTTTTTTACTGAAAGCAGCAACCCCAACAGGATGACGCCGAAAACAACCGGCACGGAAACAACCCAGATAAGCCTTGCCAGCCAGAGGATGTACTGGCCGTCGTCCAGGCCCCTCAAAAACCCCGGGACAGGCAGCACCAGGGACAAGGCAAACCCGATAGCCAGAAAGCGCGGCAGCCAGTAGTTCAATTTTAAGGTCAACAAGCCGGTCCCGCCGCCAAAATCGGCCAAGCGTGTATCCGGGGAAATGTTCACTTTCGCACAGATTGCGTCATAGGCATCCCGGGCCAGTTTCATTTTCCAGGGAATCTCATCCCACTCTCCCGCTTTGACTTTATATTGATCTGCCATCGTATGTTCTACTTTCTATTTAATTGATTGAAACCCTTGTTTTCTCCCCCCATAACCATTCCAGAGCAGGCCTATGCGCCCCATGCCGGATTGATACGCCTGACCGGACAAATATACGGTCTCTTCTGTTTTTAATCGGTTACAACCAGTTTTTCAACTCTCTTGAAGAATATATAACGGCCCCTCCGTTTTGCAAATACACCGCAATGATGCTATTTAGCGTATCTTAGAAAGCGATATTCTGCCAGACGAATATGGGGGTAACCATGGAAGCGCTGAACGGCGAACAGCTATATGGCCTGAAAAGGCTCTGGGCAACGCTGAAGATGGGCATGAACAAAGAGCTGAAGGGGTTGTCACTGAAACAAAAGCTGGCCCTGAACTACGTCTCCAAAGAGAGCAAGCTGACCCGGCTGGGAGATAAGATCTTCACGAACACGTTTACACCCTATTACCCATCCATAGCTTATGATCGCTTCTTGAAAGGGGTGGTCTCTGCCGGCAAGGGGAAACCATATCCCGTCGTTACAAATTTTGCGATTACCCCGCACTGCCCCTGCAACTGTTGGCATTGCTCTTTTTCAGACCGGTCTAAAAGTGATGTCATGACCTTGGACCAGCTCAAGCGGGCTATTGCCGACGTGCAGGCCATGGGGGCCAGTGTCATTGGTTTCACCGGGGGGGAACCCCTGCTGCGTAAAGATCTTGAAGAAATTATCGCGGCCGTGGATGAACGCTCCATGCCGATCATGTTCACCACCGGCTACCAACTGACCATTGAACGCATCCGGCGATTGAAGGAAGCCGGCCTGATGATACCGGTCCTCAGCCTGGACCACTACACGGCCGAAAAACACGATGCCGGCCGCCGCACCAAAGGCATCTTTAAACAGACCCTGGAAGCCATCCGGATGTTCAAGGAAGAAGGGTTCTACGTGGCGGTATCCTTTGTGCCGGACAAAAAGCTGGTGGATGACCGCGAGGAGCTGTTCAAGGTCATTGAATTCCTCCGGGAGCTGGGAATCGATGATATGCGCCTGACATCCCCGATCCTCAGCGGCCATCTCACGGCCAGGCCCGAAGAGAAACTCTCTGCTGAAAACGTGGCGACCATTTTTGAAATACAGAAGCTCTGTACCCGCACCCCGGGTTACCCGGGTGTTTTTGCCTATGATTACTTTGAAAGCGCGCTTTTCTACGGTTGCGGTGCCGGCTATAATTATATGTTTATCGACTCCCAGGGCAACCTTTGCCCTTGTGATTTTACGATGATGTCTTTCGGCAACATCCTGCAGCGCCCCATCCAGGAAATCTGGGAAGAGACCAGCCGGCATTTCTGCGTGCCGGGCTGTTCTTGCTATGCCAACAAGAGCAACGACGTCATTGCCGCCAACAAACCGGAATTCTGGCCCATGGACAAGGCGGCTACCCAGGCGGTTCTGAAACAATGCCCCTCCTACCGGCGGGACAAGCTCCCCGAGTTTTATCGGCGCATGGGGATGAAAACGAATTGACCGGGGTATCCGCTTTTTCAGGCACCGCATAGGCGGTGGCATGTGAAACGTCAACCGGCAGTGCAATCCTTTTTCTATGGAGAATTCCATGCAGCCCCAGAACCAGATTACCGAGCCCTGTGAATTACTCGACGAGCATGGCCGGCTGACCAGCCCGGGTTACGCCGTGCAGCCGTTTTGGCGTTACGACCGCAAAAAAATCAAAGCCGGGTGGCACCGGATCAAGGAATGGGATTACTATGCCATCCTTTCACCTGAAAATGGATACGGCATCACTTTTACCATCGCTGATCTGGGCTATATCGGTATTGCCGCGGTCTGCTGGCTCGATTTTAAAACACCGGGGGCTGTGCAGCATGACGCCCTCTCGCTCCTGCCCATGGGGCGTACCGGCTTTCCATCCACCTCGGGGGCCGGCGCGGTTGCTTTTAAAAACCAGAATCTGAAACTCTCATTCGATGTGTCCGGGAACCAGCGGGTTATCACGGTTGACGCCCCCGGCTTTGTAGCGGGAGACGGCTCAAAGGGGTTAAGGGGGACCCTCACGCTTTCCCAGGACCCGTCCATGGACACCATGGCGATTGCCACCTCGTGGAAGGAAAACCCCCTGGCCTTCTATTATAATCAAAAGATCAACTGCATGCCTGCCCGCGGGACCGTCTCCGTGGGCGACCGGTCCTATAATTTTGAGACCGACTCCGATTTCGGAACCCTTGACTGGGGTCGGGGCAACTGGACCTACAAAAACAGGTGGTACTGGGGGTCGGCTTCAAGCCTGCTGGACGGCGAACCCATCGGCTGGAACCTTGGCTACGGCTTCAGCGACCGGACGCCGGCCACTGAAAATATGATTTTCTATCAGGGAACCGCGCATAAACTGGATGACGTCACCTTTCATTTTAATACCGGCGACTACCTGGCTCCCTGGAAAATCACCAGCAATGACCACCGCTTTGAGATGGATTTTTTACCCCTGGTTGACCGGCAGTCGCAAACCAATTTCGTGGCCATCAAATCCGTCCAGCATCAGGTTTTCGGTCACTTTTCCGGCACCGTCGGGCTTGATGACGGGCGGCAATTAGAACTGGATCATGTTCTGGGTTTTGCGGAAGATGTCCTCAACTGGTGGTAGGCCGAACGTTCCCTCAGACGATCAGGCCGCATTGCGCCTCCAGCCTGGCTGGAAGCATCAAAAAGCCCCCTCATAGGGGGCTGAACTTCCTTTCGGCATTAAGCTTCCTCCTTAAAACGCAATACCTTTTTCTACTTTAGCCCTGAATTCAAGAACGCGGCTAAACGTTTAACTATCTATTATAAATTACTTTTATTATACACAGCGCACCCCCCGTAAGAAAATGTGAAAAAATATTCACATTTTTGCTTGACAATGCGAACCCCAGTTCATATTGTCTGGTTAAACACGAACGAGAGTTCACATTCATAGCAACCACATAACGAGGAGAATAAAAATGAAACGTGCATTAACTTTAGCAGCAGCGCTTTTGATGGTCGTGGCCGTAACCGTACCCGCATCCGCCGAGATGGTGAATACAGGGGTCGTTCAGATGGACAAAGCAGATCTTGAAAGGATTCAGGGCCTGGTATCCGGGAGTGAGCGTTTCTCGGGCTCAGCCCCGGTGGCCCCAAAACCGGCCGCGGTGAATACGGGCGTGGTCCAGATGAGTGCCGCGGACCTGGCCGCCATTGAGGACTATGTGGCCGGTCGCACTGAAATTAAAGCGGCCCCGGGAAAGGTTTCTGAAGAGCACCTGGCAAAGAGCACGGTTGTCGAAATCGACGACGAAGATCTTGCCGGGATCGAACAGGCGTATCGCCAGGGTCGCGCGCAAAGGCTGGCTTACCTGCACACGCTCATCCACAACTAAGCCCTTTGAATTGGCCGGGGTGATACCCAAGCGGATCACCCCGGTCTTCCATGCGATACCTTTAAAAAGCCCCTCGCACTTAAACTCTTCCTGGCAACCCGCCAAACTTCCCATGAAACTCACATTACCTTCTGTTGCTTCGATGGGGTGGTGTATCGCCCATAAGATGGTTGACAAACATCAGAATTGATTGAAGATTGTCCGGTTTTCGCTCAGTGAGCTTCTGTCTTCGCACTACGAGCTTCATCGGACAGCTCGCCGGACAAGCACACGTTGATTTATGATGCTAAATCCGAATTGCTATTTAACTTTTACGCACACCTATCCTTAAATGGGTGCCGGCCAATTTATAACATGTTAAAATTACTTGACATATTATTCCAGTTGTTGTACTGTTAGATTTTATTCAGTATCGAAAAGAGGCATATGAAGAAGCGCGAACTCATTCAGGCCTTTGAAAAGGCCAAAACGCAAACAAAGTGCGAAGCAACTCGGGTTCTAGACCGGTTAAGTGGTGTAATGGGTGATCCGCTTGCACAAATAAAGCAGGCAGACATTAAACCTGAAAGACGCCCGCCTACGGGAACTGACCAGGACCAGAAAGTTAAAAGTGACTAAAGTGGATGCGTAGCCTTCGGCGAAGCCTGGCTGCGCTTCAATGGTCTTTTATAAACAGAAGAATTCCTTAACGTTAGATCACTTTTAACTTTAGACCACTTCAAACCCGGACCCATTAACCCGCCTTCAATCACTTTTCCACTTAATTTTAGGCTTTTTTCTCTCCGGCAGCCGGTAATACCTGGCTTTTGAATAACCGATCATCATCGGGTAGTGGTGGGGGAAGTCCTCCGGGATGCCCACCGCCGGCTTTAAGGACTTATTTGAAAGCAGTGCTCCCTGGAGCAGACCAGCCCAGCAAGTCCCGAGCCCCAGCCCCGGTGCGGCCAGTTCCAGGTAGGATAGTGCCAGGGTGAGATCCACCATGCCGTTGGGGTCTGCTTTGGGCGCCATGGCGACGACCAGGCCAGGTGCATTGCGCAACACAGGGTCGATCCCGAAGTCCCAGGCGGCCACGAGCATGGGCATGTACGGTGCACTGGCCGGCCGGGGGTCTTTCTCCAGCACCGACCGCATCCAGGCAATGGTCTTTTCCGCAAGATCACGAACCTGGTCCCGGTCGTTGATGACCACCCACTCAACGAGTTGAGCATTGCTGGCCGTGGGGGCATAGCGGGCAATGTCGATTAATTGTTGCAGGGCCTCCTTTTCCACCGGTTTATCCTTGAAAAGGCGGGTGGATCGCCGGGAACGCAGGAACTGAACGGCCTGTTCATGGGAAACCGCCGTCGCCCTGCGGATAGGCGGACAGTCTGACAGCGGCACCTCGGCATGATTCAGGGCACCGTGGGGGCAAACGGCCACGCAGTGGCCGCACCGCAGACACATCTGTTCGCCACCCGGCACGAGTTCCGGATAGCTCTCCTCGTCTTTCATCTGGATCACGGCTGTCGGGCAGTCCGCCACGCACAGGCCATCACGTTTACATTTAGTTTCATCGATGGTTAATAGTCCCAAAGTATACCTCCGAATGGTTTGTTCATAAAAAGGTTGCCGGGGTGCAAGCAAACAGCGCCGGTTTCTAACCTTTTGCGGGTTTCAGTATAAGTCGATACCGTACATCCTGCAGGACTCTGTTGCGATCCAACACAAGCCGAACGAATCCCTCACGATTTCCACTTCGTCGATCAGACCCGGTACCGTCTGAGTGCCGGTGTACTCCGGCAGCGTCATCCGCAGATAGCCGTATATGGCGGCAACCCCAATTATCAAAACGGTCGCCAAGACAACCAGACTCCATTTGACTGCTTCCATGTTCGATTCCTCAGACTAAACGCAGAATGCGTCGCCTTTCGGCACGCACCCGGGCAATCGTTTTGAAACCGGCTGTTAGAACCTATCTCAAAAAACGGTTTTTGGTTCAAAATCAAGGCGGCCGCGAGGTTCGCCACGTTGCGGCACTTCCCGCCTAATCTAATTCTCAATGGTGGGTCGCAACCCGGAGGTGCCAGCGAAGCCAATGCCTTGCGTGGTAAATACTCGAGTATTTCGAGGACTTGAACCGAACGCCCAACGCCGAGTTTGGGTCAAAAGACTTTTTTGAGATGGGTTCTAAAGCAACCCGCTGTAATTCCCACCATCAACCAGTAAATTCTGGCCGGTAATATGCCGTGCCTGGACGCTGGCCAGAAAAGCAGCGGCCGCCCCGAAATCAGAGGGGTCCCCGATGGTCTGGTTGGGGTTGGCCGCCATCATCTCCTGAATAATTTCCTCCGGCGACTTCTTCTCCTGTTCGGCCCGGAACTTGGCCAGCTGCTCAATCCGCGATGTTTTGTGGGTACCCGGGAGCAGGGCATTGACGGTGATGCCATCCGGGGCCAGCTCCGTGGCAATTGTTTTCAAAAAGCCGGTCAGTCCGGCCCGGGCCATATTGGATAAAATGAGTGTGCCGATGGGCTGTTTGACCGAAATGGAGGTGATGGCGATGATCCGGCCCCAGCCGCGGGTCTGCATGGCCGGGGTTACCCCGTGAATCAGGCGCACGGCACTCATCAAAGTCAGGTTGAGGGCCGTGTCGTATTCCTCCAGGGCAGTGCTGGCGTAAGTTCCCGGCGGGGGACCACCGGCGTTGGTCACCAGGATGTCCGGTTCGCCCAGAGAGTGCCTGACGTCCTCAAGCAGGCGGCCGATATCTTCAGTCTGTTTCATATCAGCCCCAAATCCCAATACTTCCGCGCCGGATGCAGCCGCAATGTCTTCGGCGGCCTGCTTTGCACCCGCCCCATCCCGGGCACAGATCGCTACCCGACATCCTTCTGCGGCCAACTGCTCCGCGCAGCCGCGTCCCAACCCCCGGCTGGCGGCCGCCACCAGGGCAATTTTCCCATGTATGCCAAGATCCATTTTACACCTCCTTCACACCGGTTTGGCCCGTTTGTATTGATCCGGCCATTCCAGGTCCACGCCCAGGTCGGCTGCCGCGAGCAGCGGCCAGTAAGGCGACCGTAAAAATTCACGCCCCAGTAAAACCGCATCGGCCTGCCCGGTGACCAGGGCCTGTTCGGCCTGGGCCGCTGAGGTAATCAGACCGACGGCGCCGGTTGCAATGCCGACCGCATTGCGGACCGCCGCTGAAAATGCAGCCTGAAAACCGGGGCCGGCAGGAATCCGCGCATCGGGAACGGTTCCGCCGCTGGAACAGTCGATAAAATCAACACCCAGGGCCTTGAGCCGACCGCAAAGATCGATGGACTGGGCCAGATCCCAGCCGTTGTCCACCCAATCGGTACAGGAAACACGGACAAACAGCGGCAGGGTTTCCGGCCAGACATCACGAACAGCCGCGGCGACCCGGAGGGGAAACGCCTCCCGTTTTTCCAGCTCCCCGCCCCATTGATCCTGCCTGAGATTGGTCAACGGCGACAGAAATTCATGCAGCAGGTACCCATGGGCCAGGTGCAGTTCCAGGACCTTGAAACCGGCCGCCAGACTCCTTTCAGCGGCCCCTGAAAATTCGGCAACCACCCGATCCATATCCGCGGCAGCCATCTCCCGCGGAACGGCAGAGGCCTCATCAAAGGCAACCGGACTGGGCGCAATCGGCTGCCACCCGTCTTGCCCGTCGGGTAAAGGCAAACCGCCGCGCCACGGCAGATCAGTGGACGCCTTGCGTCCGGCATGGGCAATCTGGATTCCCGGAACCGCCCCTTGGGCTTCAATAAAAGCGGTAATCGGTTTAAACACATCGGCGTGGGCATCCGACCAGAGACCGCAATCCCCGGGTGAAATCCGCCCCTCCGGGGAGACGGCGGTGGCTTCGGCAATCACCAGGCCGGCCCCGCCCACGGCCCGGCTGCCCAGGTGCACCAGGTGCCAGTCGGTGGGCATGCCATCGTCACAGGAGTACTGGCACATGGGCGAAACGAATATGCGGTTTTTGAACTCTATGTCTTTAATTTTCAGAGGTGAAAACAACCTGGCCATGGGTGCTCCTTTCTCTCTATTCCCGAAAACGATCCCAGCTTAAATCATAGTGCCTGCTTTCCGGTTGCGCAACAAAAGCCCCCGGCCATTTAGGTCTTATTGGATTCTAAGAGATAAAACGGCAGGAAATACAGCTGGAAAGGCCCTCTCTTCGTTCAGTGAGCTTATGGCTTCGCCCTGCGCGCTTGGCCGGACAAGTCGCCGGATCGATCTTCACAAAAAACTACGCCCGCCAGGAAGGTCGCCGGTCAAGCCAACGTCGGCTTGACCCTTACTGTGCGGGGGCTGCCGGAATCCGGCCATAGATTCCAACAGCCCGCCTCCGCTTACTCGTAAAGGGCCTCAATCTGATCACCGAAGTGTTTGTGCACCTCGCGCCGCTTGAGTTTGAGCGTCGGCGTAAGAATGCCGTTTTCAGGAGAAAACGGTTCGGACAGGATCAGGATTTTCTTGGGGGTTTCGTACCCGGCCATCCCCTTGCAGGCGTTTTTCACCTCATTTTCAATCTTCTCGATCAGCTTGGGCTCTTTAACCAGGACCTCAGGGTCTTCCGGCAGGCCCTGCTCTTTGGCCCAGGGTCCGGCCACCAGCCAGTCCGGGGCCACCGCTACCACATTGTACGGCTTATTGGCGCCGTCGACCATGGCGCTGTCGATGAACATGCTCAGTTTGATCTCTTCCTCTATTTCTACGGGAAAGACATACTTACCGTTTTCCAGCTTGTACTGCTCCTTGATGCGCCCGGTGATGTAGAGGTAGCCGTCGTCGTCCATCCAGCCCAGGTCGCCGCTGCGCAACCCGCCGTCCGCGGTTATCGTTTCGGCGGTAACCTCGGGCAGGTTGTGGTAGCCCACCATGACATTGGGACCGTAGGCGATCACCTCGCCTTCCCGGTCGCTGTCCGGTGCCAGGGCGCGGTCGATTTTCACCGAACAACCGGGGATGGGCTTTCCCACGCTGCCGGGCCGGTTGGTCTCCGGCACCTGGACGGTGTGGGCCGGGGACAGCTCGGTCATGCCCCAGGCTTCACATACCGGAATACCGATATCATAGAAAAATTCGGCGATTTTGGGACTCAGCGCGGCGCTGGAGCTGAGCGCCATCTTCATGCGACCGCCGAATTTCTCCCGCACCTTGCTGTAGACGATCTTGTCCACGATCCCCAGTTTTAAGTTGTTCATAAAGCCGGCGTTGCCGCCGGCGGCCCTTTTTTCCGCGGCCGCATTAAGGCCCATATTAAAAAGGAACTTGGCCAGTCCACCCTGCTTTTCCATCTTGTCGTTGAGGCCGGTAAACACCTTGCTGAAAATCCGGGGCACAGCTACCAGCAGGGTCGGTCGCACCAGGGCCAGGTCATCCACGATGGTCTGGGGGCTTTCGGCAAAACCGGTCTGGCCGCCGAAATTGATCAGCATGTGCAATTCGGCGGTCTGGCCGAAAGAGTGAGCCCAGGGTAGGAAGGAAAGGGTCCGGTCGCCTGCGGAGACATATTCAGGCAATACCATGGTGGCGGCCAGCGCATTGGTGGTCAGGTTGTAATGGCTGAGCAGCACGCCCTTGGGGTTGCCCGTGGTGCCGGACGTATAGATCAGGCCGGCAATATCTTCTTTGTCCGGCTTGATCGACGGCACGGGGTTTTCCCGGCCGGCTTCTTCCAGGCGGACCAGGGAATTGTCGCCGTCGCTCTCGATGACGAAGATCTTTTCCAGGCCTTCGATCTCATCCGGAAAATCTTTCACCTTTTCCAGGATATCATCCCGGGAGACCAGCAGGACTTTCACCCCCGAATCTTCTATGATATATTTCATGATCCGGGGCAGCTCTGCCTCGTACATGGGAATGTAGCGGGCGCCGAGACCGTAGGTTGCATACGCAGCGATGGCCCACTCATTACGGTTGTTGGCAATGATGCCGACCCCGTCTCCTTTGCCGACCCCTACGCCGGCCAGTCCACCGCGCAGGTGGTCCACCCGCGCGGCCACCTGGCCGTAGGTGATCCAGTCATATCCGTCACCGGCACTGTTTTTAGTACCAAACAGTTTGTTGTCTTTGAATTTCGCCACTGCCTGTTCAAAAAGGTCCACGAGGTTCTCCGGACCGCCGAATTCAAATTTTGCTTGGGTCATGTCATTCTCCTGAGTGTTCCTGGTTATGGATCATTTTAAACCTTTTTTGTCCGTTTCAACTTTCAGGGCATCCCGGCAACCGGCCCGGGTAACGCCAAACGCACTTATGCCACCTCCGTCGCCGCTACCGTTCTATCAGGTTGCTGGAAAAACCGGCTGCGGAAAGATCCATTAATAATGCCTTGGCGGCTGACCGGGTGGGGTGCGCGCCCATCAACACGTGGTAAGTGCCATCGACAACAAGGGTGTAAGGAAAAAAGCCTTTGCCGGCAAGTCGTCGGGTGGCGGCATCGGCCTGCGCTACTGCTGTATATGACCCCAGAAGACAAGCGTAGCGGGTGCGGCTTACCAGCGCATCTTTGAAATCGTACTTTTTAATGGCCTCCAATGCGGCCATGGCACTGGGAAAATGCCCGGCAAAAAGCCGATACCAGACACCCTTTTTACGCAGATCAACGTGCACCAGGTAAGCCTGGAATCCCCGATGATAATGCGCAAGTTCCTTCCTGGCCGCGTCGGGCGACTTAAAAGAAGCAATATGAATTGCGTACGGATAGACCCGGGGGACATAGGCCTTGACCGTGCCGGTGGGCTTGGCGGCAGGTGTGGAAACTTTCGGGGGTGGCGCGGCCTGCGGTGTGCCGGTGGCTTTGGCTGCCGGTGCGGCGGTTTTCGGGGGCGGTGCTGATTGGTCGTCGGGTGTGATGTTGGCCAGGGAGGCCGGTACGGGTGCGATTTTATGGAAAAGCAGGCCGGGTTTTGCAGGTACCGGTGCCAGTTCTTCGGCGCTGTAGGATAAGAAGAACCTGACTGTGACCGCTATAATGATTAAGACAGCACCCCAAACAAGGATCCGCGAGGTAAGCGATTTCCTTGGTTTTGGTTCTGCAGGGGGCGGCGACACTTTTGGTCGCGGTTGCGAAGGGGCCTCTGGAGTCGGGGAGGATTTTACTGGAGATGGCGCCGGCGGATCCGTGGCATCCACCGCCCGGGAAGACGTGTCCCCGGCAATTTCTGGTGTGGTGCTGGCAAGCGCCGGCTCCTCATCGGGTACGTCAACTACGGCCTCGTCTTTTTCAGGTACGGCGACCACAGCCTCGTCGTCTGCGGGCGCGTCGACCGCATCCTCGTCCTCATCAAAGTCTCCAAAGATGTTTTCGAGCTTTTGATCAACATCCGCACGGATATCGTAACGGTTCTCCTGGTCCTTTTCCGGGGGGGGCGTCTCCCCGCCACCATCACCACCGCCGCTTCCTTCGGTCTCTTTAGGATCTTTGTCAGTCATTGCCTTCTCCCTGGTATGAAGGTAATAGGGGCCGTTGTTGACAAATTACACAAACTCAATCCTGTCGACTCCGCCTCAATATCTGGGCAACACCGGATGTCGATATACCCAGTTGCCTTGCCGTTTCAGCTAAAGACACGCCATAATAGTTGATCAGTTTCAATGCGAGCGATCTTCTCAATTGCGGTAAAGGGGGGCGGCGACTGCCTGATTTAAGGCTGGCGCCGGTTACTTTTTCATTTTGACACTGTCTCTCTATCTCGGCCTGGATGCCTTTTTGCTGCTCCATGGCGGGCAACTGATATTTTACCTTTTCCCCGGCATGCTTGATCACCGCGGAGACAAACTTGCCGCTGCCCAGAATCCGAGCATCGCTCTCTGCTTTAATGCCGCTATTTCGCATGGATTTTACAACAGACCAGCCCCCCACGGACCGGATTAAGCCTCCCCCTGTCAGATCCGGCCTTTTCCCAAGTGCGATGCCTTCTTTGACAAATCGCCTATAGGCCTTTTTGGCCTCATCTTCTTTCCGACCGAACCATTTTAGAACATATCTTCGGTCCTGCCAATGGTTTTTACAACGATTCATGACAACGCCGTGACCACACCATTTGTATCGATCAAGTTTTGCCAGGGTTTCCACAGAGCCGGCCCTTAACGGATTCAAATGAATATAGCGCACAAGTTCTTTAAAATATGGATCTTCCTCACAAACGATGGATTTATATCGATTTTGAAACAAATGCCCATGGCGCTTGTGTCGCCGGTTATAAAAAGCGGCATAGCCGGAAAGAAACCGCCGCATGAATGTGGGCAGGCCGGCCGTGCCGCTGCGCAGTAGAATGTGCGCATGATTGGTCATCAGCGCCCAGGCATAAACAGACGTTCCCGTATCCAGGGCGATGGCCCCCATACGAGCTGTAAAATCCACGCGGTCCTCGTCGTCGTCAACAATTCTGCGCTTTTCAATACCCCGCAGGATCACATGGTGCAATGTCCCCGGCGCATCCAGCCTTGGGCCTCGCGGCATCGCAGCCCCCCCTTTTTATACTCGGCAGCGTTTCGCTGGCTACCTCACGAACGCTAACGTGTTCTTTCTTTAGGCTTTCCTCTTATATTCAGCTTTGTATATTTTGTCAACAACGTCCCCTTATTATGCCCTACGCGGACCAGGCACCGCTCTTTATCAAACGAAAGATGCGGCCATCGCTGCTCACCGCAGCGGACATCCAGGCAAACCTGGAAAAAGCCTACCACCCCGGGCAAGAGTTGCAGGCACCCTGAGCCCCCGATTTACACTGATCCGGGTTCTTGTCCGGAAACCCGGTCCCCGGAAGGGCCTGATCGTTATAGAAGAAAGCAACGGTACAGTCTTCGCTCAGTGAGCTTCCGTTTGAGATAGCTTCTAGAAGTCATCTCAAAAAGGGACCTTATCCCCATCCTTGATTATTTTTTTCCAGCCTTAAAGACTTGTTATCATTTTTATTTATACACATCTCACCTAACACACGCCCATAAATATGAAAAATATTCATATTTTTACTTGACAACGTGAACTGAAGTTCATATTGTTGAGACAGAACACGAACAAGAGTTCATATTCATAACAAACACACAACGAGGAGAATAAAAATGAAACGTGCATTAACTTTAGCAGCAGCGCTTTTGATGGTCGTGGCCGCAACCGTACCCGCATCCGCCGAAATGGTGAATACAGGGGTCGTTGATATGGAAAAAGCGGAGGTTGAATATCTCCAGGGGCTGGTGTCCGGCAGCCGGACGTTTACCTCAAAAAACCCCGCAGCCGAAACACAGGCCACAGAGAATCTGGGACTGGTTGATATGAGCGCCGAAGATCTGGCCGACGTCCAGGGCTATGTGTCCGGCCGCACCGAATTCAAGGCCTTCACGGGTAACGTTTCCGGCGAAAAAATGGCCGATACGGGCCTCGTCGAGATCCCCGAATCCGATCTTGCCGCAATGGAAGAGATGGCAAGCGAAGGGCGTGCGCAACGGCTCGCGAAGCTGAACTCTTTGCTGCACAATTAAATAGCCGCAAACCCTCCGGGGTGATGCCACTGGCCCGTAGCGGGTGCATCACCCCGGTCTCGCAAGCGATACCTGTATAAAGCCCCCCACTTAAGCCCTTTTCAGAAACTCGCTAAACTTTTATAATCTTACCGCCAAATATCAGGTCGCTTTTACTGTAACCGAATTCGGTCAGCATTCGGTTGGTCATCTCCATATTGGGCTGCCAGCCCATTGTTTCACCCCGAAAACGGGTGGCCACGACATGGTCCAGGACAGGCGCCAGGACACCCATGGCGAGAAAATTGGGCTGGTGGGAAGAGGCGCACCCGGGCCCGCACTCGCTGGCCCAGAGGGCATC
The DNA here is from genome assembly GCA_964647585.1 of uncultured Desulfobacterales bacterium. Classification (GTDB taxonomy): domain Bacteria; phylum Desulfobacterota; class Desulfobacteria; order Desulfobacterales; family CAJINA01; genus CAJINA01. Next base: position 17,728 of record CAZYGG010000038.1, on the reverse strand, counting down.
GATGAGGCAAAGCTGCTGGCGCGGGAAAAGAACCCGGCCGGTCTCTTTTTCCATCTCACCCAGGATTTCAGATGTTTTGTTTATGGCCACCAGATAATCCGCTCCGCCCCACATATGGCCGGGCCAGGGATCGAATGTACCGAAGTGATTTTTCATGCTCATTGTGAAACCGCCGAACTTCTGGCTGTGGCCCTTGCACATGGCAATGTTGACGAGGATGTCCACCGAACCGTTCACCAGATGCTCGAGGCAATTGGCTTTACCCCGGCCGTCTTTCCAGGGTGCGGGAATCGCAGTCGGAGCGGAGCTCCCACCCCAACGGTTCTCTATCCGGCAGTTATCAGGAAGGCCTGAAAATGCCGTCTTTTCAATCATAGAGCGGCCATGGCAGGCATCGTAGATAATGATGTTAGCCGGCGGCACGCCCAGTGTCCCGGTGAATGTGTGACAGATTTTGGCCATCACGGCACTCCGGGTATGCTGTCGACCAAGATTGTTTGTTTTGATCGCCACGGTTGTATCCGACCAGGATTTGCCCGGTGGCTTAACAAAAATACTTTGCCAGGCCTCAGTAGGGTTGCTGACTTCAGCAAGACCACTTGCCAGTTTATCCATATTTTTCCAGACGACTTCTTTGGATACAAGCTGGTCTTGAGTAGCCCAGGTAGAAACCGGGTCATGGGATGTCGTCATCTTGGGATCGGTCACGCCGACTACCCTCAGATTATTCACATTCGGATGCACAGCCACTGGGGACACTTTTTCCGCCCGGACTTCATTGGGCAGACTGGCGGGAAAAGCCGCAATGGTTGCCCCCGCAGCGATTGCCTTTTTCATGAACTGTCTTCTATTGATTGTATTCATGTTGCCCCCATCTATTAAAAGCTATCTCAAAAAACGGATTTTGGTTCAGACTACAGTTTTTTTCCGATCTGTGCAACCGTGCTACTTCAACGCCAGCGGCACCGACCAGACAGGTGCGGAGATCTGCTGTGTGCGCTTGCGTACTTGACCCCGCCTATCTTTATCTTGACTTAACCACCTGATTAACCTACCAATTAGAAGAACGCAGATTCCCCGAGCAATTCAAAGCCAGGTGCTGAGGCCTGTTTGAAAGATGCCTGCACATAAATCCCTGGCTGAGATTAATTTGGTTATCTGACAGCGAGACGCGTTTTCAAAGGAATGTAGACAAGTGAACGCCTATCCTTTTCCAGTCCCCTTTTATGCTTTTGTGCCGACCGTCCAGATTACCGGCGATAGTCTCTATATCAAAACATCATTCTTTCAAAATGCCCTTGACCTGTTCTCCGGTTGCAGCATTATTCATTTTTCCAACGCAAAGAAACTGGTCGACATCAGAATTAAGAAATGGTGGCGCTGGCAACGGCCCATTAGAATCAAATACAGTAAGATCAATTATACAGATATTACCTATCCAAGACTCCCTGAACATGAAAAAGATCACCCCGATCGAATTTACACTCTGTTTCTTATCACCCGCGACCCTTTTGAAAAGATAAGTCTTTGCAAGTTCGGCAGTGTTTCTTCGGAAAGCCCCCTTCTTCTGAAAGCGGCTGAGAGTTGTGCGGACTTGATTGCCAAACATACCGGCATACGGTTTGGAATTAAAACCAAAACGTTTCCCCCGGCCCATTTTAACGACAGATATATCTGCAAAACCTGCGGCCACCAGTTACATCCGGATTCTGAATTTATCTTATGTCGATACTGCGGGGGAAAAGAAATTGAGATAGCTTCTAGTCTATCCGCCTAATCCTAAACACCAGTTTTCTAACATAGCGTGACGTGGGGTAATTTAGCATGCCGCCTGCAAAGACCAACTACACGGCCCTCGACCAACCCGAGGTACTCGCTTTCCTGTTTCATCCCAGAGCAGCGTCCGCTGACCAGGCAGCGCCGGATTCCGCCCGGGACGAGCTCATCCCGGTGGCCGACGACGTTACTGTCGGCGGCCGTTTTCACATGGGGCGTTCGCTGGGCAGCGCCAGCGCGCTTGAACTCGCCTGGCAGTACCCGGACCAGATGGATGCCCTGGTGATCGAAAGCGGATTTGCCTATGCCGGACCGCTGCTCCAGCACCTGGGGATCAACCTGGCGGCGGTCGGATGCGAGGAGGCTCTGGGGTTTGGGCATACAGATAAAATTAAAACGTTTAAGAAACCGACCTTGATTATCTACGCCGAATATGACCACATCATTCCGTTTTCCGACGGCCAGGCCCTTTTCGATGCGTGCGTATCCCCTGATAAAAGTTTTTTGAAAATACCCGGGGCCAATCACAATGATATTTTCATGCGCGGCCTGGCGGAATACCTGGCTGCCGTGAAAAGGCTGGTTGAGAGTCTGCAGTAAATGCTATCGCTTTTTTGGAAAAAGGATCTGTCTGCGCTGAAAACTATACCGGGCAGGCACGCAGGCGCAGGCGTGTGCCGCTCCATTCCATTTGCGCTTTAATGGTTATTTGTCGACGGGCTGTTACCTTCCGGTGCACATTCAGCTTTGTGTATTTTGTCAACAGCGTCCCCTGTTATTGCTTGATTAGAATTTGACAGGCCCGGTTACTTCAGATACTTTCCATATACTATTGCCCGATACAGGCAGGTGTTCATAGCTCAATTCAATATTGCAAAACCCGTCCGGGAGACAAAATGGCCAAAGAGGAACAAACGGCTGATTCTGAACGCCGGGAACACCAGCGTTATTCTGTAGATATCCAGGTGGATATAACCGCCGATGTTGGCAGAACTACCGGGACGATGGTCGGTACCAGCCTGGAAGGTCTCCGCCTCAAGACAACCACACGCATACAACCTGCTACGGATGTGGTGATCACATTTTCCACCGGGGAGGAGGTCATTCTGCTTGCCGGGGTTGTCTGGGTCGTCGACAAATTCAATCGGGGCCTGCCTGAATATTTAACCGGTCTCAAGATCAATTCTGTGAAGGTTGACGACAAAGAACTCCAGGGCATGGCCGAACGAACAGCCTTCCTGCAGGACCTTCTGTCATAACGCTGAGGCCGTTCTCTTGAAAATTCCCGGTTCGTTAAGGAATGAAGGTTAACTCGCTTTTTTTATGTTCCTGAATCTTTTTATCGCTAAACCACCAATAGAGTTTTGAGCCACCATGGTAGGCGTTGATCTGGTTTTTAAAATTCGGATGAAAGGTTCGTCCAGTAACGCCGCCATTGATCACGGCGATAACCTTTTCGCCGTCTGATAAATCGGCAACCATTCGCAGCGCTGCGCCAATTTTGATTTCATCGGGTTTGTTAAAAACATACCGTCCCCGATAGAGCGTTTCTCCCGAACCCCCCATGGGATAGCGCCCGCCCCCCAGCCATTCTTTACCAGGACCACTGCGGCGAATCGGGTTGGTGTACACAACCTGGTGCATTTTGCCCCAGGTCCAGCCATTGATATCCTTGCCGAGCTTATTTGAAAGCGTGTCTTTTGCCTGCAGGGCGGCCTGTTGCATGAGATCTGACAATGTTTCTTTTTTGTCGGTTGTGGAGATGATATCAAACCAGCTGGAATTACCCGCCACAATCATGGTTTCAAATCTTTCCTGCCAAAAATACCAGGTTTGCAGCATGGTGGCCGCCAGATCAGGTCCCAATTCATCTTCATAAGTTAATGTGGCCAGATGACGGTATATCGTTTGAAAAACAGTGGGCGCAACAGAATCTATCCGGTCATGGTAATCCCAGTCTTGAAGGATGTGAGCCAATTGGGCTGTTTCCGGGTTTGAAATAAGGGCCCGGACCATGATGGGGGCCACTCTTCTGGCAAAAACATTCAGATCGTCCCGCTGATAGTTCCAATGGTCCTCAGCCGTTTTCGGCCCGGGCAGTTCCATCAGCTCTTTAAGTCTCTGATAACGATAGTAAGGGGCAAAATAAGATGAATAGTAATGCGGATAGTCTTTTTTTACGGTGTTGTGATTCGCATTCCCGATCCAATCGTTGTCGCTGCCATGCCGGCGGGGCGTCTCCTCGTAGGGAACCCAGCCGGTCCAGGTATTCGGGTGACGATTTGCGTCCACCGGAACCGTCCCATCACCAAAATTGCGAACAGGCAAACGGCCGGAAGTCTGCCAGCCCAGGTTTCCTTCGACATCGGCGCAGGTTATATTTAAATGAACGATTGTGGTGGACCGCAGCGCTTTACGCATGTCGTCAACTGACTTTGCGGTGAGAAGAAAATCAACCCCCAGGGACGGTTCCATTGTTTCAAAGGGCGCCCACCTCATCGTCACCACTTTACCGGTTTGCAGAGGTTTCAAAACGCCTGAAATCACCGGCCCCCGGCTGGACAAACGAACCTTCACCACCTCTTCACGAAACCCGGAGGGGGCGTTCTTATCTTTGATTTTGAGCGTTTCCGAGATGACTTGAAACGGAATGGATTTTCCGTTTTCCAGGTAATGGTCCGGGTTTTCAGGGTCCATGGTTTCGATATACAGATCCTGGGCGTCGCCATAACTGTTTGTGAGGCTATTGGCCACATACTGATTTCGCCCCACTATCGCCCCGGGTATTCCCGGAACAGTTGCACCCACAAGTCGCATTTCAGGCATTATAAGCCCGGATGGATAGAAAATACCGGGTAGAAGGCGCACATCCAGGTGGGGATCGTTGGCGACAATCGGTTTCCCCCCCGCCGACAGGCGGCTCCCGCTGACCCAGGCATTGCTGCCCATACCCAAAACTGAATTGGCCCCTGATAAGAAACCCATCAGAAGCTCGTCCTTTTGAGGTTCAAGGGGACTATAGACCAGGGCGCCCGGTAATGTAGCCTCTTTGGAATTCAGGGCCAGCGGGGTGTCATCCGGATTGGTATTGACCGGGAAGATTTCCCGAAATCGTTCGACGCCAACTTTCTCAATCAGCATCTGGGAAATCATTTCAGTCTTCATGTTCGCAGCCGAACCCCACCCCATATAATAGAAAATGGCCAGCGAATCTTCAATTTTCCAGAATTCCGGTTTTACCCCGGCGAGCTTGAATTCAAGTTGGAGATTGTCTCTGTTAGCACCTATGTATTGATTAACGCCATCGGCGAAAGCCTGCAGGAACTCACGGCTGTCCCGGTTTAATATCCTGGCATGCTTGATGGCATTTCGATGCAGTCCGATGGTCCGCATGCGGATATCCAGCGCCCTGGCCTTATCCCCGGCAAGCTCAGTCAAACGACCTTCCGCAAACAAACGGGTAAGGTGCATCTGGAATAAGCGGTCCTGAGCCGTCACATAGCCCTGCACCTTGATCAGATCCGACCTGTTCTCAGCGAAAATATAGGGCATTCCTTTCTCATCCCGGATTACCCTGGCTGCAGCGCTGAGGCCTTTCAGCTTTACCTGGCCATCAGTCTGATAACGGTTCGCGTTTGATAGATATAAATGCCCGCCAATAAACCCGGCCAATACGATTCCGGGAATGCCGAATTTCCACCAATTTTTCTTCATTGTTCACCTTGTTGGATACGATTTCTAAACAACCCCTGTTTCCGTACGCCGCGGTTTTCCGGTCGCTCCGCCGCACCTAACCCGGCAACGCCGCCAGCACATTGGTAATGAACGCGTCCGTGTCCCAGGTCTTGCGCTCGGATGTGGCGCCGAAGCGTACCAGCACCGCCTTACGCGAGGGGATGATGATGACCCTCTGCGCTTGAAACCCCTGGGCGGCGTAGGCGTCACGGGGGGCGTTCGGCCACAGCCGGTTGCCGGGGTCGCCCGGAGCACCGGCATTGAGCCAGAAATGGGCGCCGTATTCTCCTTTGGGGGCTTTGGGGGCCGGGGTTGCGGTGTACGTCACCCAGCCTTCGGGCAGCACCCGCTCACCCTGCCAGACGCCGCCATTCAAATACAGCAGCCCGAAACGCGCCCAGTCCCGGGGAGTGGCGTGACTGTAGGAAGAGCCCACGAAGGTTCCCGAGGAATCCGGTTCGATGACCGCGCTGAGCATACCGATCCTGTCAAAAAGCCGGTCGCGGATAAAATGGTAGTAGTGGGGGGTATCTTTTTCCACGGTCTGCCGGACAATGCGCGCCACGATGTTGGCCGTACCGCTGGAGTAGTACCAGGTGCTGTCGGGGGGCCCCGCCAGGGGCTTATCTGCGGCGAAGGCGGCAAAATCATAGCTGCCGTAAAGCATGTCGGTGGCATCATAGAGCGGTTTGTATTCTTCCTCGAAGGCCAGCCCGCTGCTCATGCGCAGCAGCTGATCGAGGGTGATCGCCCGGCGCGGATCGTTGTCTGCCTGCCATTCGGGTACCGGGGCCGGTTTCTGGATGTCGAGGCGGCCGTCTTTGACGAGAATCCCCACCAGGGCGTTGGTGATGCTCTTGGTCATGGACCAGCCCAGCATCGGCATCTCCTTGTGAATGCCTTTGCCATAGCGCTCGGCAACCAGCTGTCCGTCATAGATAACCACCACGGCCCGGGTCTTGCGCGGGTTGTCCGGGCGCGGCTCCCGGAAGGCGTCATCCAGGGCCGCCTCCAGTTTTTTGACATCAATGCCCATTGCCGCGGCATCTGCCGGCCCGCCGCTGCCCGCCGGCCAGGGCACATCCGTCCGGCGCGCGGAAGGCTTCCCCGCTGTGTCGGGGGGTAGAAAGTCCTGGGCGCGCATGGCCGCTTCAGTGGTGCCGATCACCAGAGAACAGCCGCAGCCCTCCCGGTAAATGGCCGTCAGGCCAAACAGCCCGTGGACGTCAGCGGTCACCGCCTTATTCTTGTAATCGATGCGGTAGTCGAAAAACGGCGCGAGCGGATTCGCCGGCACCACGTCTTCGCGAAACACCACATCCGGGTCCCGTTGGGAGATAAACGTGCTGGAGCACAGATACTTGGACACGAATCCGCTGCCGATAGGACCGACCTTTTGCATGAACCCGCCTGCGGCCGCCACGACTACCACCAACCCTATCCCGGTTCCCGCAAGGATCCATTTAACCCAATTTTTCATCGTTATCTCCTGTCAACAGGGGTGCCTCCTAAAGGGCACCCCAAGCCTCATTAAATAAGATACAATCTTGATTCAGCCCTTCAAACCTGGTCCTCAGGGCCAAGCCTGTCCCACATCGCGGGAGTCAGAGTTAAAGGGCCATGCCGTAAGGTTGTTTAGACTGACGACTGTTAGGAACACCCTTCAAGCGGAGATTTTGACCAACCCTATGCTTGCATGGGTTGCTTAAAAGGTTAGAACGGGGTCCCATGCCGGACAGAAAAGGTCTTACTTCAGTCTAAACACCTTCAGCCTGAAAGCCTGAATCCGGCCACATCACATTCAGCCGGTGACAACCAAGCCCCGTTCAGAGGTCACCCAAAGCCTATCCCTTTGGTCCAGGATTCTATATATCCGGTGTAAAAATTTAAAAGACAAGTTATTGGCTTATATGTTGAATTGATTGATAAATCAAGTCAAAAGGCAGTCTGCGCGGTAGGGGTATGAATAGGGGGCAAACAGCAACCGACAGGCGTGCAATCCGAATTACTAGAAGCTGTCTCAAGCCACAGTGACCCGGTTTTTCCCGCCGGCCTTGCTCCGGTACATGGACTCGTCTGCCAGGTGAAGCAGGGCCCTTTTGCTGTCGGCGTCTTCCGGATAACTGGCGATACCGAAACTGGCCGTGACCCGGACACTGAGTCCGGCCTGGGCCAGAAATATGGTTTCCACAATGGCGGTCCGAATCTCTTCGATTTTTTGTCTGGCAGCCTTTTTTCCCTGGCCCGGGAGGATCACCACGTACTCATCCCCACCGTAGCGAACCAGTGAATCCTTTGCCTTCAAACGGGAGCCGATCACGGTTGCGACCTCACCCAGGGTCTGACTGGCCATCAGGTGACCGTGGGTGTCAACGACCTGTTTGAAATTGTCCAGGTCCATAAACACCAGGGAAAAGTGTCGCTCCTTGCCGATGAGGTTTTCCAGTTCCTTGTGTAGAAACCGCGTGTTGTAGAAACCGGACACGTCATCCCTGTACGTCAGGGCCTCCATCTCCCGGTGCACCCGGGCATTCGCAATGGCAATGGCCACAAAGTCGGCCAGAATAGAGAGCACCGGCATGGCCTGCTCATCGAAGAGCGAGTCATCTTCTGGATTGACCACTTCAATGACCCCGATCACCGACTCCTGGATCTTCAGGGGCAGGCAAATCAGCGACCGGGTCACGAATCCGGTCATCGCGTCGATCTTCTGGCTGAACCGCGGGTCCTGGCCGACATCCGGCACCAGGATCGGTTCCCCGGTTGCGGCTACCGTGCCGGCGACGCCCTCGCCCACCTTGATGCGCACCTTGGATAAGGAGTAGTCCTGGAGTCCGGCCACCAACTCAAAACGAAGTTCCCGGGTGTCCGGCTCCAGCAGAAAAAGGGTCCAGTTTTTCGCCCGGATCATCTGGTTGAGACGCTCAAAAATGATGACCAGGATCTGCTCCAGGTGAAGGGTCGCGGTCACGGCCTTGCCAAGTTCCATGCAGGCCCGTAAACTATCTTCGTTTATAGCCATGATGTCATTTCGATCTGAACGTTCCCCTGTAGGGGTTTTTCCTGTTTTTAGATTCACGCGCTAATCCCGCCGCAGGCTGCGGGGAATGCGCGCGCTGGTTCGGCCCAAAAGACCGGGGCCAGACGGAACCGCTGGGTCGCTATGCGAATCGGTGCAGCACCCGTAAAGTTGGAGTCGATTGGCTCTGTTTGCGATAGTTTCTACACCATAGCACACTTGAACAGTGCCGATCAAAAAAGATGCCGTATAAGGCCGGAAGCAGGCTTCATGGAGCTTGATCCCTATTTGCGTAAGACCGGGTAACATGATATCGACAGTTGAATTGTCCAGGAAAGATCAAATGCTTACTTAATGCATAGCTTGAGCGCTTATTTCTATGCCGGACTATTCCATAATCATCCCCGCCTACAACGAGGAAGCCTATCTGGCGCGTACATTGGCGTCAGTATACGCCGCCACGGTCGGCATTCCCGGGACGGGGGAGGTCGTGGTGGTGGACAACAACTCCAACGACCGCACAGCCCGCATCGCCCGCTCCATGAATGCAAACGTCGTTCACGAGCCGATCAACCAGATTGCCCGGGCACGCAACACGGGCGCGCGGGCGGCCAAAGGCCGCTTCTTTGTTTTCCTGGATGCCGACACGACCCTGACGTCGGCGCTGCTCGGGGAAGCCCTCAAGAATCTGGCGTCCGGACACATTGCCGGCGGAGGCTCGACGATGGCCCCGGACCGGCCCCTGGATTACCCTGCCCAGCGGGCACTCAATTTCTGGAACGGCTTTTCCAGACGCGTCAATATCGCGGCCGGAAGTTTTGTCTATTGTGAGAGGGAGGCTTTTGAGGCTATCGGCGGCTTTTCGGAACGGGTATACGCCAGTGAAGAAATCTGGTTTTCCATGCGCATGCATCGGTGGGCCCACCGTCATGGGAAACGATTCAGGGTCATACCCGGCTGGCCGGTTGTCACCTCAGTCCGGAAGCTGGATTGGTTCTCGCCGGCACGACTGCTGATTTCCGGCATTATCCTTACGCTTTTTCCCCTTGCCCTGTTTTCCCGCCGCCTGTGCCATGTCTGGTATGATCGGCCCAAATCTACAGGGGAATCCTCTGACACCTGACTCCCGGCTCCCGCCTTCCGGCCCCTTATCTTTCCTCAAAACCACTTGTTGTAGATTCGGTCGTATTCTCCGCTGCCCTGCATTTCCAGGATAGCGATATTGAACATCTCCTCGTAGGGGCTGCCCCCGCCCTGGGGGAACGCCACCCCGTATTTTTGCACATCGAACATCTCCCCCACCACTTTGATCTCAGGGTCTTTTTTGGCGACGTACATCAAGGCGGGAGCATCATAGACAACGGCATCGACGGTCTCGGCTTTCAGGCTCATTATCAGATCATCCAGCGTTTCAACCAGCATAACGGTCACATCGTGATAGCGCAGGAATTTTTCACTGGTGGTCCCTTTTATCACCCCTACCTTCTTTGTATGGACATCGGTTAGCCCCTTTATCTCGCCAAGCCCGATGCGGTTGATCGTCAATGACGAGCTCAAAGAGGCGGTAAAGGCGGCAAACCAGATAATACCGATGATCATCCAGACTGAGGCAATCACCCGGCCGATGACTTTTTTCGGGCACTTGTCACCGTAGCCGACCGTCGTCATGGTCACAATCGCCCACCAGTACGCATCCACGATGCCCTTTCTATAGTCAACCGGAAAACTCCTGGCATGTTCGTCGTTTCTTTCCAGAAACCAGATCGCATGCGCAACAATCGTGAGTCCAATCAGAAAAACCAGCAGGGAATAACCGATGACTTTCAGGATCTTCAGTACAAAATGCAGGGTCGCGTTTTCAGAAGTCGCTTTAACGGCAATGATCAGTCCCGAGTCAAAGAACGGGTGGGAAAAGTCGACCCGTTTCTCCCGGCCGGCCGTAATGGTGGTGCCGGAAAAGTTGAGATCACATTCGCCGGTCTCCACGGCCTTGAGAACCGCCGGCACCGTATCGTAGTAGACAAATTCCGGTTCCAGACCCTGCCGCTCACAGATAAGCCTGGCCATGTCGATGCTGAAGCCCCGCAGGTCCTTGAAGACAAACGGCGGGAACTCTTTTACGGCGATTCGTATCGACTGGGCAGTATCCTGGGCAAAGGCAGGTAAAACGATCTGGCAGAAAATACAAATGGACAGCGCTATAATTTTCATCCGGTGCCCCCATCTTTTTTTGAACAGGCCGGCGCTGGTTTAAAGCGCCCCTGAATAGACAGGGTAATACACGTCGGGTGGCTTAGTCCAATAGAAATCCAACCCTTTTCCCGGCAGCCTTTCTGCCGGAGCAAAAACAAGCAGCCTCGATTTCAGCTTTGTATAATTTGTCAACAACGTCCCCTATTATTTAACTGTTACTTGACCCTTATCCCCCCAGTGACGTAGACTACCATGGAATTTTCACTCGGCATAAGAACGCAAAAAGGATCATTTTCAAATTGAACCGGTCAGGCCTGATTTTACTGCTGCTGTTTGGATTCCTACTTCCCGGCGATGGGAATTGTTTTCAATCCAACAAACAGGTTTCGGCAACCGTCTGCGGGTTTTGTGGCAAACCCATCCGCGGTGAGTTTATAAGGTACAAAAATGGACCTGTCTACCACCGGGATTGTCATAATATCGCCGAGCGCTGCAAAATTTGCGGCCTTCCCATTGGCAGAAACCAAAAAACAAAAGTTGACGCGGCCGGGCATCCTTTTCACAGTGCCTGCTACAAAACGGCATCCTTGTGCGTGGCCTGTGGAGAACCCATAATTGCCGGACAGTCCTACCGGAAAGCAAAAAATGACGGTAGAAAGTGGCATGCCGCGTGTTTTGAGAACGCGAACTTTTGCGGAATCACCGGGGATTATATCAGGCCCGGCACCGCAACCGTCAGAGTTGGGCGGGAACTCTTTAAAAAGACCGCATACGACCAATCGAAAAAATGCATCGTGAGCGCATTGCCGCTGGCAAATCATGGCCGCTACATAGTGAACCACAGGTCAAAAACGTTTGTTTTAGAAAAGTATAAAAATCAGACCCGGCAATGCTATTCCTGCGGTGATTGGCTCCCCGACGGAGTTATTATTGAAAATCATTTATTTCTCTGTAAATACTGCGGCCGGAGATCGATAAAGGATAAAAAACAGGCCGACAAACATTATAAAAAGGCCCTGGACTTTTTTAGAAACGAAGGGATAGATATTCCCGAAAATGTCCAGATAGTGGTTCTCCCGCCCGGTCACCTGATAAACGGACAGGCAAGTGCCGATATGAAGGGGGCTTGTAAAACAAGGGTTACGAATGTTGCCGGACTGTTATTTTACAAACACACTGTCGAAATCTTATACGGGTTGAACCCTGACAGGTTTGAAACAACTCTGGTGCATGAATTGTCACATGCGATCATTGCTGAAGAGATGCAGCTTGCTGACAAAAAAGAACAACGGGTTCCATACGAGGAAGGGCGGTGTGAATTTACCGCCTACCGATACGCCCAGAAAAGAAAACTACCCGGTTATATTATTGATGGATTCGCTTCAAATAGAGTCGCTGAATACCGAGAAGGCTTTTTACATTATGCCAACCTGAATCCTGCCAGCCTAAAATCAATTTTGACCATAAAATAGTTATGGCCAATCCGGTTCATCTGCCCTTCTTTTCTTCCCATTTTGTACAATTTGTTAACCACGCCCCCGGTTGCCTAATGATCGATGCGCATTTCTGTGCGCGCCTTTTTAATTTCGCGCCCCAAGATCCAGAGTACTAATCCCGGGCAAATGCGATACAGCCGCCAGGCAATCTTGGCAATACCGGTCACCACGATGATCGCTTTATTCCGTTCCACGCCCCGTAAAATTTCTAAAGCACACGCCTCCGGCGTCATGCCCAAATCCCTGCTTCACCATCAGCGGGTAGGCTGCGGCAACGCCATTGACAACGCCAGGCAGATTTACATCGAGGACATTGCGCCAATCATCAATTGAACAGTCGCGGACTTCACCGCCGACAGCAATGCCCGCATTGTTGAAAATGTAATCCAGCCGGCCATACGTGGCAGCCGTATCGTTAACCAATGCTTTAACGGCTTCAGCGTCGGTGACATCAAGTGTTGCGGTCTTGGCCCTATGGCCCCGTCTGGTTATTGATTCAACAACCTCCGCCACCATTTCCGCCTGTACATCTGCCAGGACAACCCTTGCGCCACGCTGAGCCAGTTCGGTTCCGAGCGCGCGCCCTATGCCGGAAGCGGCCCCCGTAATAATAGCTGTTTTGTCAGCAAAAACGGTCATGTATGCACCCCGCGATCAAAGACCTTTGCCCTTGGGATCTTCCCGCCTTCCGACTCCCGGCGTCTGACCTCTGACTTTTTGATTTTCCTGACTCCTGACCCCTGACCTCTGGCCCTTCCCGACGCCCGAATCCCGATTCCCGACGCCTTGTTTTATCCGCCTGCCAGGCGCAGCCTGGGCACCCGGGTCTACCCTGTTTCCTCGATCATGCGGATCTGTTCCATCAAGGCGGATATGGCTTCAGTCTGTACCTGACTTTCCTTATCAAAGTTTACACCGATACCGGTGTCCATGGTGCGCACGATCTCTCCGGAAATTTTAAACGGCTGTTGTAGAAACGGAGACATGAAGGACATCAGAATCTGCTGCCCCGTTTCAAACATCTGCCGGCTCTTGATGAAAACCCCGCTGACACTCAGGTCCTGGAGAAAATCACGGTAGTATTGGTCCTCGACAACATAGTCCACCGTCGTGTAAAAAATCAGCCGATCGTCCTGCCGCTGCTCCTCACTCAACTGTTTGTCAACCAGGTCCAGCAACTCAGCCAGCTCTACGTCGGACATCCGTTTGATTTTTTCCATGACCTGATCATAGACGGAAACATCCTTTGTCGGGCTATCGTCCTCATCGCTGGCGGAGACAACCTCTGTTGCGCTATCGACATCATCGCTGGCGGAGACAACCTCTGTTACGCTATCGCCATCATCACCGGATGCCCCGTCCGCATCCATCGAATCCATCTGAAATTCAAAATCTGACGGTAGACCTTCTTCTGTCGGCTCGTTTTCTTCTATCGCTACGCTTTTTTCTATCGACTCACTTTCTTCTGTCGGCTCACTTGCTTCTGTCGGCTCACTTGCTTCTGTCGGCTCGCTTGCTTCTGTCGGCTCGCTTGCTTCTATCGGCTCGCTTGCTTCTGTCGGCTCACTTGCTTCTATCGGCTCACTTGCTTCTATCGGCTCACTTTCTTCTATCGGCTCACTTTCTTCGAGCACCTGGCTATCCTCAGCCGGTGGTGGTGGCCATACGGCCGGTGCCGGTGCCGCAGGAAAATCCGGTTTTTCGGCTTTTGGACCGGATGCACGTCTTGCCCGATAGACAATGACCACGATAAGCAGAACGATGACGACCAGCACCGGCAGGGCTATGGGCAGCAGGCGCATTAGATCATCCGCTGGTTCCGGGTCGGCTGCGGGTACCGGCCTCTTTTTGACCGGGGGCGGCCGCTTGGTTTCCGTAGCGACCATTTTCTTTTTGGGGGGTTTGGCAGCAACTTGTCTGTCCGGTTCAGGCGCTGGTGAGACGGCTGGCACTTTTGCTACCGGCGGGGATTCTTTAGCAGCCCGTTTGGCCGGTTCAGGTGCCGGCGAGACAACTGGCGCTTTTACTACCGGCGGGGGTTCAGCAACCGTCCGTTTGACCGGTTCAGGCACCGGCGAGACGACTGGTGCTTTTGTTTCCGGCGGAGGTGATTTCGCTGCAGACGCCGGAAGCGGCTTTTCAGGTTGTACGCTGGGCGCTGATTGAACGGGCTTCTCAGCAGATGGCCGGGACGGCGCTTTGGGATCTGATTCGGGCGCCTTGATGCTGGCAGGCGGGGCGGTGGTTTCCACAGCAGCCGTTTCCACATACTGTATGCTGACCCAGCCATTGAAAACCTGATGGTATTTTTGCGCAGAAACCCGGTACCAGCCATCTTTCTCCTCGTAAATCTTAACCGGAGCCCCCTGCAGCAGGCCGGATACAATATTCGCCCGCAGGCTGGGTTTCTCCCGGACATTTACATTCGCATTCACGGTGCCGGACCGGAACGTTTCACCAAGGCCCGGGGCAGGCGTGCCAAGTTCAAGCAGCAGAACGCCGATGATGATAAAAACTGCAAACAACAGGGTTGCCAAAGGGTTTCTCATTTCAATACTCCAGGAAATGTCCGGTTTAGGGGCAGACTTATACATTAGCATAACGCGCAATCTTGTCGATCGTTTTTACAAGTGTATCCCCCATTTCAGCTTTGTACAATTTGTCAACAACAGCCCTTATTGTCCCCAATTGGGCCTACAGGTTTTTATACAGCAGCCAGGCTCTGAAAAAAGGGTTCACGAAACGATACTCACCTTTATATCGCAAGACAAGTTTCAAGTCGATCAATCGCTTGAGGGCCGCCTGGGCGGACGAGGCTTGAAAGATGCCGGATTGCCTGAGAAATCGGGCCGAAGTGGGTTCGCGTCCCCCCAGCCGGGCCAGGCTTGCCAGGAACTTGAGCTGCTGGCCGGTCACAATCTTCAGGGCCGTCTCATACCCCTTGGCTTCATGGGCAAATATCTGCTCCAGGGCAACGGGTATCCGTTCTGCGCCGATGGCATCACCGTAGGAGGTGGACTCCCACAGGGCGCCGCACAACTGCTGAATATCCCCGGCAATATTGAAACAAATGTCAAAAACGCGATCCAGGGCCCCCGGATCGAGTTTTCGTTTTCCGGTTGTAAATTTTGCAGCAATAAATGTTTGGAATTCATCCTTTTTCAAATGACCCACCTCGCTCGGCAGTGCTGATTCGAAAAAGGGGCTGTCCGGATCGTTGAAAATGGTATTCATCTTGTTGCGAACGCTGCCGGCAAAAAGAAAGGGAATATCGGTCAGGAATTGAACCTTGCTGCGCAACCGGGCCAGCGCCTCATCCGCGTCCGACAGGTTCAGGATGTCCTGAAACTCATCGAACACAACCACCAGCGGTTTCGTTTTCAGCTGGCAGGTGGCGATCAGATCCAGGACCCCGGTAATGGAATCGGGCTTCAGCTGGACCGCGGCATCCAGCGTCAGCGTCGGCAAACCCGATAGCGCGTCCACGGAAACCACCGGCCGTAAGTGCGCCAGGTTCTGAAAGACCTTGTTCACCAGCCCCCGCGACCGCTCCAGGGCAATGACACTCGCCACCATCCTTTTGATGAGATCGTCGGCTGTCTTGGTTTCCAGAAGGTCAATATAAACGATGCGCGGTTTTTTCATCCGGCGCACGGTCTCCCAGATCAGGGACGTTTTGCCGGTTCTGCGCTCACCCTGGAGATAAACATTCTGCCCGCGCCGTATCTGCCCGGACAGCTTCTTTTCCAACGCCGGCCGCCGGCAGAAATCCTGCGCTTTGACAATCTGACCATACTTGAAAGGATTCACACACCCTCATGTTACGTAATTTTACGTTACGATTATTTACGTTACGTTGTTTTACGTAACAAACAGCTTAGCGTCCCGGCGGCCCCGTGTCAAGCCGTGCACTGGAATTTTCTTTGTTTTCAAGAGTCGTCTTTACTATTATTTAAAAATCTGCTTGTTTTAGACAGATACAACTCAAAAAGGCAGAAAAGGAGGAAAATAATGAAGGACGGAAAATGCCCAAAATGCGGTGCTGAAGATGTGTATTGCGGAAAAGATATTCAATTAAAAGCAGGGCCCTTTGGCAGTAATTCCATTCCGGTCAGCCTCACTTCCATTGCAGCCCTTGACAATTATGTTTGCATTCAGTGTGGGCATTTGGAGCGGTATGTAGCCGATCCCTCTAAATTAAAAGAGATTTTCACTAAATGGAATAAGGTGGACTAGAGTAAGTGGCGCATCCATCTGCACTTCATACCGGCCTGGGATTTTCAGGTGTAAAGCGCTTTGGTGAGATCACAAAAGTTCTCATTCGCCATGGTTTTGGGGCCATCCTGACCAAATCCGCCCTGCTGGCCGATGATGAATTGGCAGCCTTTGCCAAAGACCCCCTGAAAGCGCCTGTTGCGAATAAAGCTTTGCGCTTACGCCTTGCATTTCAGGAGCTGGGGCCGAGCTTTATAAAACTTGGGCAGCTGCTCTCCTCCCGGGCCGATATTCTGCCGGAACTCTATATCCTTGAACTGCAAAAATTACAGGATCAGGTCCCGGCGCTTGCCTTTGATCAAATCAAACCCCTGCTAGATGCGGCCTTTGAAAACGATACAAAAGAGGTCTTTACGGATTTTGCGGAAGAACCCATTGCGGCCGCCTCGGTGGCCCAGGTGTATGCAGCGACCCTGGCATCCGGCCAAAAAGTGGCTGTAAAAATCATTCGACCCGGCATCCACAAACAAATCCGGAATGATATCCGGGTCATGTATTTTTTGGCCAAACGATTGGAATCCGCCTTTGAAACCGCCCGCATACTTGGCTTGACCAATATTGTCAAAGAGTTTGAACGCACCATTTTCAATGAATTGGATCTGCACATTGAAGCTGGCAATATGGATCGGTTTGCCCGCCATTATCAGTACATAAATGAGATCCATATTCCCAAAGTATTTTGGGATCTCACCTCAAAATCCGTACTGGTGATGGAGTTTGTGGAGGGTGTTAAAGTGGATCAGGTCGATGCCATTTGCCAGATGGGCCTTGATCCAAAACACATTGCCTTAATCGGACTCCGCTCTCTGTCCAAACAATTAATGGAATTTGGTATCATTCACGCCGATCCCCATCCTGGAAACACCATTGTAATGCCCGATGGCCGGGTTGGGCTGGTGGATTTCGGTATTGTCTCCCACTTGGATCGGGAGATGATGCAGCACCTGGCCCACCTGTTTTTAGGCTATGCCGCCCATGATTATGATCTTGTGATGGACGCCCTGATCGGGACAGGCTTAATAGATGAAACCAATATCCGGCTCGATCAATTTCGATCAGATCTGAAAGAAATCAGCGAACCCTTCTATGGCCGCAGTTTGCAGACCATCTCGGTTAAAGATGTGTATGATCAGATCATTGGCCTGGTCACGGAATACCACATCCTGCTACCCCGTAACCTCCTGTTATTATTTAAAACTTTAATCCAATCTGAAAGTCTGGGGAAAATTCTGGG
>CAZYGG010000037.1:0-40410 GCA_964647585.1 uncultured Desulfobacterales bacterium | reverse complement strand
GGAAAAACGCTTAAAAAAATACGTAACTCTAAACTTATTTTTCAACAGCCTGCTAGTGCCCAGCCATGCTTGGAAATCATGGCTGGAAGGTGTTAGCTTTTAGCCATTAGCTTTTAGATAAAACGGTTAAAATACGGAGCATTACCTAATAGCTAACCGCTAATAGCCAATAGCTCCGTCCTGAAATCTTTGATTTATGGGCGGCACAATAACTAAAAACAGGCTTAAGAATATGAATACAGAACTCAAATCAAAATACGCAGAAGTGCGAAAAGAGCGGGGGCCCGCCTACCAGCCGCGAACGCATCATCTGGATGCAGAGGGCTGGGCCCGTTATACGAACCGTTTGTTTCTGGAGACCAGCCCGTACCTGCTCCAGCACGCCCATAACCCGGTGGACTGGTATCCCTGGGGCGAGGAAGCTTTTGAAAAGGCCCGGGCGGAGAACCTGCCGATAATGGTCAGCATCGGCTACGCCACCTGTCACTGGTGTCACGTGATGGAGGCGGAGTCTTTTGAAGATGAAGAGATTGCCCGGGTCATCAACACCAATTTCGTGCCCATCAAAATAGACCGGGAGGAACGCCCCGATGTGGATTCGATCTACATGCAGGCGGTGCAGGCCATGGGGCTGGGCGGGGGATGGCCCCTCAATGTCTGGCTGACCCCGGATCTGAAACCTTTTTTCGGCGGGACCTATTTCCCGGCCCGGGACAATGACCGGCCCGGGGCAACCGGGTTTCTTACGGTTCTTAATTCACTCAAGGCCTATTACGACAACAACCGTGGCAAGGTGGATGAAACGGTTCGGGCCGTTAGCACCCATCTGCAAACGCTGAACACAACCCGTCCGGCCGGGAATTTGCCGGATGAAAACACCCTGCACAACGCGGTGAATCTGTTCCGCAAGATTTATGATCCGGTAAACGGCGGGGTTGGCGGCGCGCCCAAGTTTCCCAGCAGCCTGCCGGTGCGGTTGCTGCTGCGTTATTACCGGCGCTCGGGGGACGAGACTGTTTTGAAAATGGCGACAACGACCCTGGAAAAAATGGCTGCCGGGGGGATGTACGATCATATCGCCGGCGGGTTCCATCGCTATGCCACCGATGCCGGGTGGCTGGTGCCCCACTTTGAAAAGATGCTCTACGACAATGCCCTGCTGGTACCCGCCTATCTCGAAGGGTTCCAGGTAACCGGCAACCCGCGTTTCAAAGAGGTGGCCGAGCAGATTCTCGATTATGTCCTCAAAGAGATGCGATCGCCGGCCGGGGCCTTTTATTCCGCCACGGACGCGGACAGCATCGGTCCTTCCGGCGAGCAGGACGAAGGCTACTTTTTTACCTGGACGCCGGCCGAGATGCGGGCTTTGCTGGACGACGCGACCGCCGATACCGTGATGGCCTACTATGCCATGAGCGACCGGGGCAATTTCGAGGGGCGCAATATTCTCCACACCCCGCTTTCTCCCCGGCAGGTGGCGGATAACCTGGGACTGGACGTTGCGCAACTGCAGCGCCGGATCGCACGGGCCAGAGCGGTTCTGTGGGAAGCCAGGCATGAACGCGCTCTGCCGCTGCGCGATGAGAAGGTGCTGGCTGCCTGGAACGGACTGATGATTTCGGCCCTGGCCCGGGCGGGGTTTATCCTGGACCGGCCCGATTACACCGCCACCGCCGAAACTGCGGTGCACTGTATCCTGGATAATCTGGTGAGCGGCGAACGGCTGCACCGGTCGTGGACGGCCGGACAACTGGGGAGCATCGGCTTCCTGGAAGATTACGCGTTTATGACAGCAGCTTTGTTGGACCTGTACGAGGCAACTTTTGATATACACTGGTTTCATAAGGCCCGCGAGTTTGAGGCCCTGACCACCGAGTTGTTTGCGGATGAAACCGGCGGTGGGTTTTTCACCAGCTCGACTCAGCACAAGAACCTAATCGTCAGAGAAAAAAGCGCCCAGGACAATGCCCTGCCCTCGGGAAATTCCGTGGCAGCGGCAAACCTTTTGAGGCTGGGGGCCTACACCGAGCAGGCGGCCTATCACCAGAGGGTCGAAGTACTTTTCAAGGCATTTGCGACCGGTTTAAACCAGAGTCCGGCGGCCTTTGGAGAAATGCTGCTGGCAGTGGAGACTTACCTCGACGGCGCGGTAGAGGTTGTGATTGCTGGTGAGTCCGACAGAAAAGGGGCGCCCGGCGATTTGCTGGCACCGCTCCGGGACACCTTTCTGCCCAGCCGGGTATTGTTTGCCGGCGGGCCGGATGAAGTCGAGCAGGGCACCCGGGCCATACCTCTTTTAAAGGGTAAAACCGCCATTGACGGGAAGGCTACCGTCTTTGTCTGTGACCGGGGCGGCTGCCGCCAGCCGGTTTATACGGCTGCGGAGGTTCGCGCAGAGATTGCCCGGCCAGTGATTTTTAATAAGCAGCGTTGATCCGCCTGCATCCGGCGGGATTTTGGCTTGACCCGTTCGGGCACATTGGTTACCTTTGGGGTAACGATCTGCCTGTCCAGCCATACAATTTACCAGCATTTTCGAAATTGTTACCGTACCCTGTATGCCGAAATCGAAATCGCTATCGGTATCGAAATCGGGTCTGGAGACGCCATACGGAAATCGATTTCGATAGCGATTTCGATCCCGATATTGAACCTAAACTTTCATGAAACCCGAAAGTTGAGTTAAGTATCTGTTTTGATGATTTCCCTTTTTTCCTAACACCTAAGACCTAACACGTAAAACCGATGAATTCGGCTTTTCACGAATTCACCTTGCATATGCCCGGCGGCCCCGAAATCGGCTGGCGGCACCCTCTTAGCCGCTGGAGGAGAACCATGGCCTTACCCTATAAAAATGAGCCGCGCCAAGACCACATCCTGGTAGTGGATGACGACCGGAGCGTCCGGCGGATGCTGCACAAGCTGTGTACGAAAGAAGGTTTTGTGTGTACGACCGCTGTCGACGGCGAGCAGGCGCTGGCCCGGATGCAGGACCTGGCATTCGATGTCGTCATCACGGATCTACGTATGCCGGGCCTGAGCGGCCTGGAGCTGCTGGAGCGGATTAAGGCCGCATCCGATACGGATGTGATGGTCATGACGGGCTACGGCGGGGACGTGACCTTTGAAGAGATTATTGAAAAAGGGGCCCACGATTTTGTGCATAAGCCCCTGCGTCCCCAGGAGTTGATGCTTCGCCTGAAGCGAATCTTGAAAGAGCGCAGCAACCGGGAGGAGCACCGCTGGATGGAAGAACAGCTCATCGGTACCAACCGGCTGATAAAGAAAAGCGAAGAGCGCTATCGGGCGCTTTTTGACAACAGCCCGGTGGCAACCGTCGTGGTGGACCACGAGGCGCGTATTATCAGTTTCAACCAAGCCCGGGACAACACCGGCGGACGAACCCCAAAACCGGGAGACGTGATGTATCGCGATTTTGCCGGTGAGCATGAAATCGACATGTACGTCGAGTTGATGGATTGCATCCGCCTGGGAGTTGCCAAGGAGTTCCCCCAGCAGCGATACGAGAAGAAATACCTTAATATCCGGATGTCGCCTTTTTTCGCTGGGGCGATCATCACCTCCCACAATGTGACCCAGCTCAAACAGTCCGAACTACAGATACGCTCTTTAACCCAAGACCTGCTCAAGGCCCAGGAACTCGAGCGGCAGAGGATTGCCCGGGAGTTGCACGATAACGTGGCCCAGAACCTGGGGGCCCTGAAGTTGGCCTGTGAGACGTTTTTTGACGGAAATCCGGAAGTGTCTACTGAGATAAAGCAAAGCGTGACCGAGTTTTCAGCACGGCTAAGCGACGCAATATCGACCGTAAGGAACATGTCCTACAACATGCAGCCGCTGAGCCTGGAGCAGCTGGGCCTGGCCCATGCCGTTGACAGTTTCTGCGATGATTACGAACAGTCCAACGATCTGTCGGTGGATTGCAGTTATGCCGGATTCGAGAAGCTGACCCTAGACTTCGATACCCAGATCAATGTCTACCGTTTTGTGCAGGAGGCCATGAACAACGTCCGCAAACATGCCGCCGCCAGCAATCTCAAGGTTCGGTTAATCGTGTCCCATCCGGATTTGATTATCCGCATCGAAGATGACGGCAAGGGGTTCGACGTGGAAAATCGTATGGCCCAAGCCCTGTATGAAAAGCGGATGGGGCTGCGCAGTATGCAAGAGCGCATCAATCTCCTCAACGGTAGTTTTGAAATTCAATCCCAGGCGAACAAAGGGACGAAAATAGTAGCCCGTATCCCGGTCATGCGCAAGACGCATGCATCGGGAAGCGGTCTGTAGCCCGGACTGAACTCGCTTTGCCGGTGACGGCCTGGCATGGTTTGCCGTAACCCGGCAGTTGAATGCTTAACCCGCACCGCCGCCGACCCGGTTTGACACTGTCTGGATCTCTCCTTATTGTATGCATAGAGCCCGCTGAAAAAGCCTTGTTCTGGCCTCGTGTTCGATTGCCCTTCCTTGTGTTTGTTCTGGAACCTCCCGCGCGCATTCCAATAACATTACGGGTAGTCAAATGAGGCGTTGTAATGAAACTTTGCCAAAAGTGCGGACAGATAATTGCTCAGGAGATATCTGTTTGTCCGGTTTGCGGACAAAAGGTGATCAGAGGACGCAAGTTTATCGATAATTACCGTATCGAGCAAATTGTTCATGAAGGGTACGCCAGTATTCTCTGCAAGGCCGTCAAGCTGGGTGAAAAAGATCCGGTCATGATTCGTATTTTTACTTCGGGCTCGGGGGTTGACAGCCGGATCGCCGCCCGTTTGAAACTGGAATTAAAAGAGCTGCAGAAACTTTCCACGGAGAATTTCGTAGCGCACTACGAGATCAATCGTTCTGCTGATGGTGTCTGGTACCGGGTAAGCGAATGGGTAGCGGCCCTTAATTGGGGCGATCTGGTGGCTGGGCCCCTTTTGAAGGATCCGGCGGCGGTTTGCAAACTTTTTGCCGACATTGCCATAACGCTTGACAGCCTTCACCGGCGGGGACATTTCATCCCCCACCTCATCCTGGACGACCTTATGGTTACACAGGGATCGGCCGGGAAACTTGATGTTAAGATTGATTATAAACTTTCGCGGTTTCTTGATCCGGGCAAAGTTCGGCCCGGCCCCATGCTCAAGCGTCTGCTTAAAAACCACCCGGACATCATCAACGGCCGCCCCCTGGATTTCCGGAGTGATATCTGGTCCCTCGGGAAAGTATTTATAGAAGTCCTGACGGCTGATTTTCAGTCACTTGATTACATGGCCAAAATTGAGCGCTTGCCTTGGCCTGAGCGCATCCGCAAGCTGTTTAAGACCATGCTTGCCGATGACCCGGATCTCAGGCCGCGTACCATGGCAGACGTTGCCCGAATACTGGGATCGGTTAAAAAGGCAGAACTTAAACAAGCCAAAAGACACCGGTTCCTCTTCGGACAAGCCATGGCCAGAGATCTTAGATCACTGAAAAAACGGCAGCGCCTGCTGGCGGTCATTCTGGCCGGGGTGGTTCTGGCAATTGGGGCTTCGGTTTTCCAGTATAAACGACAGATGCGGCATGACGAATCTGTGCTGGCCAATTATGCCCAGGAATATTCGGGGGCAGTTGCTTTTGTACTCGTTGAATACTGGATCAGTTTCGAGGAAACCGTCATTTATAAAAACCGGACGGAAGGGACGGCTTTTCTGGTGGACAGCCAGGGCTATCTGCTCACCAATCGACACGTGGCCTGCCCCTGGCTTGAGGACGCCCGCTTCCAAGGCGTAATTGAAACACTTGAAAGGCGGTCCGTTGTGCCTGAATTCGGGTACCGGACCTATATGTGGTTTGAAGGGGATCGGGCATTTTTTAAATCACCGGCTCTTTCTGACAGTGCCGATCTGGCCGATATATATGTTCTGGAGTCAGCCTATCAGTCAGATGGCAGTCCGAAACTGACGATAGCCGGCGTTGCCCATCCGGCCGGGGAAAACCGGCCCCGGCACAAATTGTCTTTAAGGGATGATTTCGCGGTACTGAAAGTAGCGCCGGAGACGGTCACGGTGAAACCCATTCCCCTAAACACCGAAATGGATGCGAAGCAAGTTGCCCGGTTATCACCGGTAATGGCGTTGGGGTTTCCCCTGGGGCGTCGCACCCAGGACAGGGCCGTCAATGTCAGTGTCACCCGGGGATACGTCCGCCGCAGCTTCAATGATTTGCTGCAGGTCGACTCGTCCATACACATGGGGAGCAGTGGCGGGCCGATAATCGATATGAGCGGCCGGGTTATAGGCATCGCTTCCAGTGTTGCTTCGGAGCGGGTTCCCGGTCCTTTTCCCGTGGTTACCCCACTTTCCGATATTGGGATGGTGTTGCCTATCTCCAGAGTTATCCCCTTTCTCAACGATTTGAGAAAGGGTCTCGTCAAATGGAACGGGGTCCTTGATTTCTCCCTTCGTGACAAGTTGAAATCGATCGGGGAGCTGGCGCTGGGCGGGAAATGGACTGAGGCCAGGGATATGGCGATGGCAGAGCTTGATCGCAATCCCGGGCCGGCCCTTTACATGGCGGCTGGTATGTTGTCCTATTGCATTGGTGATCTGCAGGTGGCCAGGACGATTTTAAGTCAAGCTCTGTCGATGGATGCGAGTAACAACCATGCGCGGCTCATGTTGTTTTTAATTGACTGGCATTCAGGATATGGGCCGGTCAGCCGGCAACGCCGGCCTCTGTTAAGGCTTGACTGGCGGTCGTCGGATGAATTTATTGGGTTCGTAGCCCGTGTCCTCGACGGCCAGGTAGATCATGACCGGGCCCTGGCCGGGTGGGATAATCCAACGGAACTGGGCTGGCTGAACTATTTTGTCGGAATCGATCTGCTCGCTTCCAAGGATATAGCCGGCGCGCAGCGGCGCATTGAAAAGGCGGTTCTGGCGGCTGATGTCGACACCTGGGTCTACTATTTGGCACGGAAAAAGATCGCAGAAATACGTCACTTGAGGCTGGTCACAATCGAAAGTGTCAGAGGCCATAGTCGGTATCTTGAAGAAAACGGAAAATTAGATGCGATCATTGAGGCGGAATATCGAAAGGGCTTGGAAAAAAATGCCCGGCGGGCAGTCGTGTATAGTAAACTGGCGGATGAATCTGTCGGGGCAGCTGAAAAGCGGCACCTTCTGGAGCAACTCCTGGTTGACGATCCGGACAGCGGAGATATCCTCACCGGGCTGGTTTATCAGTATGCCATGGGCCGCGAGTGGGACAAGGCTCTCAAAGCGGCCGGGCGGTTTTTGGCCAGACCCCGCCGGGAGAGTGCGGCGCGGCTAAGTGTCGGGCTGCTGGTGCCCCAAATTCTCTACCGGATGGGAAGAAAAGAGGCTGCCCGGCAGGCCTTGAATAAATTAATACAGGAGATCAAGGACCCCTGGTATCTTTTAATCACCAAATGCCTGCTCGGGCGATACCCGGTAAAGGACCTGGTAAACAGAGCCCAGGACAGGCCCGAAGACCTGGTAACTGCCCATGCGGCCCTGGGCTTTCAGGCCGAAGCGGACCATGACATTGCCAAGGCGATTAAGCATTACAAGGAGGCCCTGGCATCTTACCTGAGCGACTGGATAGAATATAATTTCGCACGCTCGAATTTGAACCGACTTAGAGTGGAAGGAAGCGATAAATCATAGTCGCGGTTTCAGGCTATGTGATAGAGTGCGATTTGGCTATGCTGCAGAAGTAGATTTAGGTTGAAGGCTGAAGACTGTTAGGTTTTGCATGGTGGGTATATAGATAGCGATGGTTTTGACACAAATCCCGCAACCACAATACATAGTGGGCCCTCAAGCTTGCTGGTTGTATGGTTGATTTCTTAGTCCCGTTGAAAACTCAACGTTCGGATAATAATCCTCAATTTTTCATTTTGGCCTCATCAAGCACCTTCCCGGTCGTTTTGGCCAGGTCAACTTTTAATAGTGGCTTATATGCAAATGCCTGGATGTCAATATTCTTGCTATCGCACCTTCCCGATGGGAAAGGCCTGGCCGCTGATGGAGATAGTGGGATACTGCGCCCGTTGAAATACTTTCTCCGCCAGCAGCGGCACCTCATTATCTACATAATCCGCCAGTTCAATGGTTTTGATGTAGCCTGTCTTGCCCTTATCCGCCCCGCCTTTCAATCCTTCGGCCAGAACATACGTGAACAGGCCGTGCCCCTTATACCCTTCCAGTGCTTCCTGCACGGAGGTGGACGCGGAAAGAATGGTCGAACCCACCGCCCGGCTCAATATCTTCAGCGCCGTGTCTTCGCTCATGCCACGTGTCAGCACCGCCCTCTGGATCGCCTCGCCCAGCGCGCCTGCATTGCAGGTGTCGATGATGATGAGCTTCTTGGTGGCCGGTATATTGGCGATGGCCACTTTAAGCATGTCCTGGGAAATCGCGTCGGTTTTCAATTTCTTCGTCCGCAATGAGCCGACATTGGAGGTAATAAGGAAGTACTCACCGTCATCTACCGTACCGTGACTGGCGATATAAAACACAAACAGATCATTGGGCCGCAGCGAATGAAAGGACTTTATTTCCCGGATGATCGCCTCGTTGGTGGTGGCCGCCGGCGCGGTCAGTTTCCGGATGTCGACTTTCTTGAAAAGCCCCGCGGAGCCCTGCGCCAGTGTTGCCGCGAAAAGTTCCGCGTCCGCCACGGGATAGTTAAGCCGGAGCTTCGGGTTCTTAAATTCGTTGATCCCGATCACCAGTGCGGACAGCGACGGCTTTTCGGCGGCATAAGTCGCCACCACTTCCAGCGACGCCGCGTTGCTCTGCATGGTGTTGCCGCCGTTAAAGGCCACGGCCTTGATGATGTTTCTCCCGTTAGCCAGCTTCAGGGTATATTCTCTAATGAGACCCGCTGACTCCCCGGCCATAACCTGGACGGCCCGGCTGTCCAGGGCTACGGCAGTGCCGTTCAGATAAAGACGAATATCCCCGATACCTCCGCCGTTGTCTGCCAGGCGCAATGTAACCTTCATGGTGTCCTTGTCGACGTTTTGCGGCGTTCTCACGATGCGGACCGTCGGCGGCTGCTTTACGTCGGCCAGCGTTCTGAAGTCCTGGAGAGAACCTCCGGCCGGAAAAACGCCTCGCGGTAGTTCTCAATACCATAGACATTGTGGCCGATGCGCACATTCAGGTATTGATCGCCATTCGCCGAAGTATTGTAATAGCCCTCCGGTGTAATGACAATCCATTCGCCGTCGGAAAAACTAATGAACTGAGCGACTTCTCTTCCGGTTTCGGGATTCCAGAACCGTGTTATGCCGTCATCACTGCTGGAACACAGCAGGGTCCCGTCAGGGGAGGTGTCAATATTGATAATTTCGTCGGTATGGCCTTTAAATTGAGTGGCAATTTCAGCATTTTTCAAATCAATTTTATAGATGTTTTTCTTAAAGGAGTCGAAAAAATACAAATAATCTTTATTGGGTCCGGCTATAAGTGTTTCAATATAGTTGGCCCACAACGCATCATCAGCCGGAATCAGCATGTTAAATCCGAATTTAAATAAGACCTTTTCTTTCAAGGTAGATAAATCCGTCTCTTTTAAAACAGCGGCACGTCCAGATTTGTTTGCCAGTGCGTATACCTTTTTGCCGTCGTGGCTGAAGGTGCATTTTGCAGATTTAAAGGTTTTCAGTGTTTTACCGGTTGTCGGGTCGATCAGTTTTGGATCACTCCGGTCATCACGTACCAGAATATATTTTCCCACCGGATCAATGGTTATTTTTTCGATAAGATATTGGCCCGGGCTAAATTTTTTTATTTCAGCCCCGTCCCGGGTGTTGCTGATGATTACCTCATTGTATAACGCCCAAATCATTCTCCGACCGTCTTTCGTAAAGACAGGCGACTTTGGATGGTGACCGACTTCTTGCACCGGGTTCAATTGGAATATTTTTTTAACATTGTCCGTATCCCAGGCTGAGAGATACGCAGTCGAATCCCAGCCGCCGAATGCGACCTTGGCCCCGTCCGCGCTGATTGCAGCGGATGTTAACAGGCGACCCGGATCATTCTTAATTCTTTTTAGTTGCGCCCCGTTTTTATAATCCCATAAACTCAAGCTGTTGCTGTAGCCGTGGGCTGTCATCAAGGTATGGCCCGTTTCTATAATCTGGGCGGCTGTCGTTTGTCCCGCATATCCGCCGAAAGTTCTGATCAATTTCCCTGAAGCAAGATCCCATAATTTCGGCTGCGGCACCTCATCGCCGACAAGGGCATATTTACCGTCCGGGCTGAACTTGATTGACCGCACCCAGCCTCGAATACCTTTGTCGATTTTTCTTATTTCTCTTCCTGTTGACAGTTCGACCAGTCTAAAATTCATGCTTCCGCCGAATAAGGCGTAGCCTCCGGCGGCGCTGATCGCAATAGCCGAAGTCCCGCCCGTGGAAAATGATTTGACCGGAGTCCCTGAATGAATGTCCCAGACAGTGACACTGTCCTGCCCCCAGTCTCCAGACAAAAGATGCTGCCCGTCCGGCATCATGGCAAGCGCAATGGTGTAGTTGCTGCTGTTGTTGAAGGAGAGAACTTTTTCGCCGGTGTTAATCTCCCAGACACTGATAGTATTGCGCTTTCCCCCTGGACTCTCACCATAATAGTGATATCCTGCTATGGCCTTTTTCCCATCCATCGTTGATACAATTGATGTAACCTCTCCGTTGATGGTCGCCTTGTATTCCCTGACCAGTTCGCCTGAAGTTACATTCCATAACCGTAACAAGCCCTTTAGCCCACCTGCCAGAAGATTTTCGCCGTTATTGCAGAAAACAACCGGTGGCCCGTTCGCCGCTTCGAGGGAAAACGACTGTATTTTCTCCCCTGAGGCAATTTCCCATACATTTATATTGTTGTTGTGAGATTCGTCTCCGCTGACCATATATCGGCCGTCCCGGCTTACAGTGATATCCGTGACATTATCTCCGCATCTGAAAGTTTTTACTTCCCTGCCAGTTTTGGTTTCCCAGAGCTTGCTGGCCCCGTCAGCGCTGCCGGTCAGGATATATCGGCCGTCCGGTGTGAAATCAGCCACGGTGTTGGCGGTATAGCCACTATCCGTATGTCCCATCTGCACGAATATCTTAGGGCGTTGATTGCCATGCTGGTCTCTCTGCAAGCTGCGGGAAACGGCTATTTCGTTCAAAGAAGATTCGGGAAAATACTTTTCAATATCTGTTTTCTCAGAATCTGCCTTCTGGCCGCACGAACTGAAAATGAGTAACAGCAGCAGGCCTAACAAAAAATACCCGCTTTTAAGAATACCGGGGGCTCTCATAAAATGTTCCTTCCATACAGGACGGCTTCATGTTGAATTGATAAGAACTCGCTTTTTAAAAGCGGATGTGTCGAAAATTTATGATTGTGTGCGAATTTCATATAACACGCACATGGGAAGCATGCAAGTTGTTGGAAACAATTGGGAATTTGACCATATGATGAATTTAATTTCCACAGTTATAGGCTTTTGGGATGCTGGAATTGTATCTCAAAAGCCTGATCCGATTGAATGCCTTGAACCTGTTTCCATTCGCGGACGGGCTCAATCCCGGGCCCTTTTGCCCATGACCCGGTAATTGAACTCATAGCTCAGGGCGCCGCTCCACTGTTCATCGAACACGCCCTTGTACCGGGTGCCTTCCACCGGGCCCACCGGTTTGCCGTAGGTATAGAACCAGTTGACGATGGGGCCACCGGAAAAACCGAGCGCGATCCAGTAATAGCCGGGCTTCAGCAGGGTGGGGCCTTTTTTGAAATTGAAATCAACCCAGCGATAACCCGGGCGCAGGGAGAGGGTGCTCAGTTCGACCAGATCACTGGCTTCGATCTGTTTGCCGGGTTTTCCGTTGCGGTCTTCCATGAGGTTGATCCAGAGCATGCCGTCGCCCCCGAAGTTGTGCAGGGCCAGGGATATCTTTTCCAGCAGGATCGGTTTATCCAGGAGAAAAACCTGGGCGTACTGGGTGGCCCGGCCGGTCACATATTCCGCGCTTTCCACCAGGAAGCTGCGCGTTATCTGCTGTTTTTTACCCGGGCCGGTGCTTTCAGCGGGGAAAGCGAAATCAACATTAATGGGAAAAGAAAGGTTTCCGAAAATATAGGGCAGGCGAAAGCGCATGCCCTTGAGCTGCTGGTCGGTAAACTGGGGCAGGTCGGCTTTTTTGACAAGCTGAACCGTCTTGAAATCCGAACTTACCTGGGGGCAGAGCAGCAATCCCCTGGGCCCGTATTCCTGGCGTTTGCCGCGCAGCACAATGCGGTCATCATCAAAGGCGGCATTGATGGCCTCCTGCATTTTAAGCCGGGCCTGGCTGCCCTGGGTCTTTGACCACCGCAACAGGCCGTCATTAATAGTCTCATTGTTATCCACACCGATTTCCACCCGGATGTACCGGTTGGAAACAAACAATTCGGTCTGCTGTGGATCAAAGGGAACCCACCCGAGATCGGGAAACCAGATTTCTATCCAGGAATGCCGCCCCTGGGCCATTTTGAAAGTCAGGGGGCCCTCATCGCGGGAGACGTGATAGGCCTTGTTCAGGGTGACCCCGTTCACGATCCGGGTGGGAATTCCGGCTGCCCGGAGCAGGGCCGCACTGAGGTGGGAAAAATTCTGGCAGTTGCCCTTGCCTGTTTCGAGTGCAAAAAGGGCATCGTACTGGGGGGGCGGATTGACATACTTGAGATTATTGATCACCCAGGTGATGACCCGTTGAACCGCATCGAACTGGGACGTTGCACCCCGGATCAGCTTGGCTGAAAGATTTATAATGTCAGAATGCTGTGATTGAACCTGTTTGGTTGGCTGTAAAAACAGCTCTTTGTCCGGGGGAATGGCGGTCAGCGGGAAGGCCCCCCGGGTGTTCAAGAACTCCAGGCGGGTCCGGGTCCGGGCGTCAAAGGCCAGCTTGGCCGTGGCATCGCTTTGGGGTTTTTCCCAGATAGCGGTGATAATGCGGTTTCCATGCCGGTCCGTTTTTTCCTGCTGGTCCTGGGGCTGGGGAACGAATTCAAGTTTGACCCCACTTATTTCCTGTTCAAATGTGACGGATTTCGAGCTTTTGGGAATCACGCAGCTGAATTTCATCCGGCTGATGCCGGGATCGGGTGTGATGCGCTGTTGAATTTCATATCTCAGCTTTGAACGCATATCCCCGCTGACAACGTAGTTCTCGGCAATGCAGGTTGTCACCAGGACTATTAATGCCAGGGTGGTGATGCAGGCGACTCTTACCATCGAGACACTCCTTTGAGAGGTTTAAGGCACGGCCGGGTGTGGGATCATGGATCCGGACGCAGGAAGCCCTGATACCCGTACCGGTACTCTGTATGGTAGCTGAAGTTGGGGAAAATGCAAGTTTTCAGCAAAATGCCACTTTCGCATACATTTAATGCAGAACCCGTGGATTTGGAGTTACGAATCTCCCCTGCAAAGGAGGTGGGTTTATGTTAAAACAACAAAATATTACTGGTAAAAAATATGCATTACTATTAGGTTTATGAGTGTTCAGGTAATGTAATGAAGGCATTTGTTGTAAGGGAGTAAACAATGGCACGCAATAGAAAATCCGGCTGGGTCCTTGAACTTTCCCTCCCGCGTCCTTCTTCGGCGGAGCTGCGCGGGAGACAGTCGGTCAGGGCCACTTTCAAGCTGACCGAAAAAGCGATAGAGACCATCAGTGTGTTGGCGGTCCATCTCGGGATTAAGCAAAAATCGTTGTTCGACCACCTCATCGAGGACACCGGCTCACTCAATACAATCGCCAAAGATGTCAACAAAGTACAATTCAAAACCCTTGACCGCGTGCAGAAAACCTATGTCCTGAGCCGCCGCACGCTTGCGATCCTGGACCAGATTTCGAAGCATTTTGCAGCCCCCCGGGATGCCATCGTGGAGTATTCGGTTCAACGGCTGCTGCCGGTCATCGAACGGGAGAAAGAAAAGCACCGCATCCGTAAGCGGTTGCTGTATGAATTGAATGACCATTGCCGGGAAGGGATGCGCCTGCTGGAAAGTGCCCGGGACCTGTTGGGTGAAGATGATCCCTTCTGCGAAAAGCTTGAAAGCGCGATGGCGGCCTGCGGGTCAACCACCAGCGACCTGGCTGATTTTGTCGATCGGTGTGAAATAATCGAAAACTACTAAGTGTCCGCCCACAAATGGCATCTTTTGGCCCAGAGCCGCGTTTTCACGTTTTTGAGATCCTCGGAATAGAGGGGCTATGCCTGCGGTCTCAAAAACGCTCAGCCTTGCTCTGAACCAAAACCTACCGCTTGTGGACGGACACTTTATTATTCCTAACCCAGCTGGGTGTTTCAGGGCCCTCTTGATAGCGGCCTTGAACTCGTGGGTTTTATATCATTTCCAGGGCGCAGGCCATGGAGACGCCGCCGCCGCCGCACAGGGTGGCCAGGCCCAGGCTCTTGTTTTTCTGCTTCAGGGCGTTGAGCAGGGTCACCATGATCCGGGCGCCTGTGGCCCCCACCGGGTGACCCAGGCCGATGCCCGAACCGTTTACATTGGTGATGTCACGGTCAAGGCCCAGGTCCCGCTCGCAGCCGATATACTGGGCGGCGAACGCTTCGTTGACTTCCACCAGTTCAAAATCGTCAATGGCCATCCCGCTTCTCTTCATCAGGTCCTTGACGGCCGGGACCGGCGAAAGGCCCATGACGGAGGGGTGGCAGGCGCCCCGGCCGATGGCCTTGATGCGGGCCAGCGGTTTAAGACCCAGTTCAGCAGCCTTGTCGGCCGACATGATGACCATGGCGGCTGAGCCGTCGTTGATACCGCTTGCATTGCCGGCGGTCACCTTGCCGATCTTCGGTACAAAGGCAGGCGGCAGTTTCTGCAGCTGCTCCAGGGTGAGCCCCGGGCGAAAGTGTTCATCCCGGTTAAACACCAGGGGGTCTTTTTTTCTTCTGGGAATTTCCACCGGTACGATTTCATCCGCGAAGGAACCATCGTCGTTGGCTCTTTCCGCATTGTTCTGGCTTCTGAGCGCCACGGCGTCCATCTCTTCCCTGGAGATGTCCATGTGCTGGGCAATGAATTCGGCGGTGAGTCCCATAATATAGGGTTTGCCCTTGAAGTAGCTCAAGGGCGGCTTGTCGGCGTCCACGGGACCGTCTTCGGGGTGGGGGATGATGTGCGACCCGCAGTGCAGGGCGTGGATCATCGCGTCCACGAAGGTGTGGTCCTGGAGCCGGCAGCCCCAGCGGGCGCCGGGTACCTGGTAAGCGACGCCGGACATGTGTTCCACCCCACCGGCCAGGATGACATCAGCCATTTCCGCCTGGATCATGGCCATGCCTGAAATCACTGCTTCCATACCGGAAATGCAGACCCGGTTGATGGTGGCTGCCGTGACGGTGTCCGGGATGCCGGCCAGCAAGGCGCCGACCCGGGTGACATTCAATGCGTCCGCGGGTTCAATGCAGCAGCCGTAGCGGATGTCGTCAATGATGGCCGGATTGATGCCGGCTCTTTTAATCGCTTCTTTCATGGTAACGCTGGCCAGAGCGGCCGCGTTGGTGTCGCGCAGGGAGCCGCCGAAGGCGCCAATGGCTGTTCGGCAGGCGGATACGATGACAACGTCTTTCATGATAAACTCCTTTTAAGGTTCCAGTCTTCGCCCTACGGGCTACGCCCGGCAGGCAGGGTTCAGGGGTTAAAACCTTGAACCCGGAACGAATAGAATTTTTAGGTTCAAAGGTTAAGACCTTCAACCCGGAACTGTTATAGGTTTATGGTTCAAAGGTTCCAGTCTACGCTCTGTGAGCTACGCCCGGCAGGCAGGGTTCAAAGGTTAATGGTTTTAACCTTTGAACCGGGAACCCGATTTATAATCCACCGAAGGAGCGGTCATCCATTTCGGGGATGGTGTGATCTTCTCCGGTGATGGCTTTCATTTTACCCACCGTAATCGGCAGCAGGGAATCGATGAAGTAGGCCGCCGTTTTTACCTGTCCGTCGTAGAAAGCGGCGTTCTTGTTTTTCGAAACTTTCTTCTGGCGCGCCTCGCCCTCCAGATCCTTTACTATTTTTTCGAGCGCGGGGGCAGCCACGGTTGCCCGCCAGAGGAGCATCCAGGCCATGATGACGTCCCCCATGGCATCCAGGAACGGATAGGCGGCGGCAAAGGCGCTCTTGAAGGCGGGACTTAAGGCGGTTTTACCCATACGAACCGCTGTCTGGGCAAGTTCGTCAGCAGCGGCGGAGACACTGGCCGCCAGGGCTTCCAGGTCAGGGGTCTTCTCAGCCCGGCTGACCGTCTTTTTTATTTCCGTAACGAATTCCATGAAGGTGGCGCCTTTGTTCATGCCGAGCTTGCGGCCGAGTAAATCCATGGCCTGGATACCGTTGGTACCTTCGTAGATCGAGGCGATTTTACAGTCGCGGGCCAGCTGCTCCACCGGATACTCTTTGGTGTAGCCGTAGCCGCCGTAGGTCTGCATGGCCTGAATGCAGATGTCAAAGCCCTTGTCTGAGCAGTAGGCCTTCACCAGTGGGGTCAGCAATTCGATCAGTCCGTTGTACCGCGCTTTTTCGGCTTCATCTGTGACGCACTCTACCTTGTCAAAGCAGGTGGCTACATAATAGATAAAGCTCCGCATGCCGTCCACGTGGGCCTTGGACCACATCAGCATACGGCGGATATCCGGATGGTTGATGATCGGGGTCTGGGGCGCGTCGGGATTTTTTCCTTCGGCGATATCCCGGCCCTGTTTTCTTTCCCGGGCGTAGTTGACCGCGTAAAGGTAGGCTGCGCTGCCATGCAGAAAACCCTGCAGGCCAACCCCCAGCCGGGCTTCGTTCATCATGTAGAACATGATCATCAGCCCCTGGTTCTCCTCGCCCAGCAAAAGCCCTTTGCACTGGCCCTTGCCGCCAAAAGCGAGGCTGCAGGTCGGGCTTCCGTGCAGCCCCATTTTTTCCTCTATCCCGGTGCAGGCTACGTCATTGGGTTCACCGATGCTGCCATCGTCATTCACCCATAATTTGGGCACCAGGAAGATGGAAATACCCTTGGGGCCGGCCGGTGCACCTTCCACCCGGGCCAGGACCGGGTGGATGATGTTTTCGGTCAGGTCCTGGTCACCGTTGGTAATGAAAATTTTGTTACCGGTTATGGAATAGGTGCCGTCCTCATTTTTCACCGCCGAGGTTGTCAGGGCGCCCAGGTCAGAGCCGGCCTCGGGTTCGGTGAGCACCATGGTGCCGCCCCACTGGCCGGTGTAGAGCTTTTTTAAAAACAGCTCTTTCTGTTTGTCGGTGCCGAACAGTTCCACCATTTTGCCGGAACCGTGTCCGAGCGTCCCGTAAGCGGTGAAAGCGAAATTCGCACCGACGAGGTATTCAGAAGCGGCTGTGGCGATCGTATGCGGAAGCCCCTGGCCTCCATATTCCGGATCTTCCGTGAGGGACAGCCACTCATTTTCAACATAAAGGCTGTGGGGTTTGCGAAAGCTCTCGGGGGCCTTTACCTGGCCGGCCTCAAATTGTGCGCCGGGACTGTCGCCTTCGGCATAGGTGGGCAGGATCTCCTTGATGCCAAACGTCCTGGCTTCGGAAATGATCATGTCGAACATTTTGCGGTTCATATCATTGTACTGTGCGGTCTCCAGCAGCCAGTCTATGCCCATCTGTTCGTGCAGTACAAAATCGATGTCTCGCCGGTCAGAGATCAGTTGCGCCATCTTTTATCTCCTTCTCTTTGGGGTCCGTAACGGATCGGACGGTCACCTGCATATAGCCCGGTAAGGATTATGAATGCCGGGTCATCTATATTTAATTGCCGTTAACGTAAAAGCGTGTGGACAATTCAGCAGATATCAAAAAAAACTGGAAATTACCATACTGAATGTGCGCTCATTTATAATGAATACCATTTTTTTTATAATGTAATTTCAGCTACATCTGGACATGCTGGCCGGTTGCAAGTGTGGTTCTCACCAGCTTGCGGATGTCGGTGGTCAGGGCGGCCGCTACCATCCTGCGATACCCGGTTTACGCGTGATAATTCGGGACTTTTACGCGGTATCTTTTTGAAATAAATATAAAATATACAGGCCGTTCGATTCGGCAATTGAATCAAATTCGAAATTAGAACAAACTTCAAATAATTCTTGACATCCCGGGAGTGAGCTTTTAAGAAAATAGAATAATTGAATCATATTCGAAATTATAATTCGGTTCAAAAAAAGTCCAAAAACGGAGCGTGCACATGGATTTTGAATTTTCAAAAGAGCAGTTGATGTTCAAGAAAGAGGTCATTCGGTTTGCGAAAAAGGAGATTGTTCCCCGGGTACAGGAGCATGACCTCAAAGAGGCTTTCGATTTTGAGTCTTTCCGTAAAATGGGTGAATTCGGCATTCTGGGACTCCATTTCCCGGAGGAATACGGCGGGGAAGGGGCCGATGTGGTGACGACGGTTCTGGCCGGTGAAGCCCTGGGTGAAGCTGGTGTGGACGGCGGCCTGACCCTGGCCTACGGCGCCCACTCATTTCTGTGCGCCGATACCATTTTCAGCCATGGGACTGAAGCACATCGCAAGAAATACCTCCCCCGGCTGTGCAGCGGTGAATATATCGGATGCATGGGACTTTCCGAGCCGGATGCCGGCTCGGATGTGGCTTCCATGACTACCGAAGCGGTGAAAGAGGGGGATGAATACATCCTCAACGGCACCAAGATGTGGATTACCAACGGCCCCATTGCGGATGTGGCGGTGGTCTACGCCAAGACCCAGCCGGAACTGGATCATGCCGGTATTTCGGCCTTCATCGTTGAAAAAGGTACTCCCGGGTTTTCACCCGGGCAGCCGCTGATAAAAATGGGGGTCCGCTCTTCGCAGACCTCTGAACTGGTTTTTAAGGATTGCCGGATACCGGCTGAAAACCTGCTGGGCAAAGAAGGTGAAGGGTTCCTGTACGCCATGCAGACCGTGGAATGGGACCGTAGCGCCCTGCTGGCGCCTTTTGTGGGAGCCACCACCTATGTGCTGAAAAAGTGTGCTGCCTACGCTAAAGGCCGGGTGCAGTTCGGACGACCCATCGCCAAGTTCCAGGCCATTAAAAACAAGCTGGCCGACATGCGGATTTTCGGTGAGGCCGGCCGCAGCCTGGTGTACCGGATTGCCTGGTGTAAAGACCAGGGCCGCCCGCTGAACCATCTTGAAGCGGCGATTGCCAAGCTGTATATCGGTGACTGGAGTCTGCCGGTTACAAATGACGCGGTGACCCTCCACGGCGGCTACGGCTATACCCATGAGTTTGACGTGGAGCGTATTTTCAGGGACACGCGCCTGGCGCCCATCGGCGGCGGGACATCCGAAGTGCAGAAGATGATTATATCTAAACTCATGTAATAAAGAATTCCTTATATTAAAATAAGGTCAAGGAAGATAAAGATGAATTACGATTTCAGTGAAAAAGAGCAGGCGTTTATCTCGACTGTAGAAGAGAGCATGGGCGATAGCGAGGAAACAGCAGGCCCCAGGGATCTGGAAGCCGTCGACAAGGAGCTGCGTCGGGTCCTGCCGGCCCTGGCTGTAACCGGATATACGGGGTTGGGCAATGGTGTCGATGAGCATGGGACCCAGGTCCTGTTTGCCGCTATGGAGAAAGTTGCGGGTCTGGCACCGTCGGCTTACCTGGGGATCGAGATGAACTGCCGGTTGTTCGGGCGGCTGCTGGCAACCTGGGCCGAAAACGGCGCTTTGCAGGACGAACTCCTGCCGCAGCTCCGGGACGGAAAGATCGTGGGTGCGGTCGCGCTTTCCGAGGCGTCCATGAACACGGAAAACCAGGCTCTAGAAACCGACGGTGTCCGGGATGGCGGCGATGTTGTCGTCAATGGTGCCAAAAGCTTTGTTGTAAACGGGCCGTTGGCGGACTGGATTGCAGTGGTCGGCCTCCTGGAGGAGAAGGGTGCCATTTTTCTGGTTGCCAAAGATGCCCCCGGATTAGTTCTGGGGGAACGGCTGGCCACCAGCGGTTACGAAGGAGCGGCAATTTGCGGGCTCACTCTGGAAGATTGCCGGATTCCCGAAGCCCGGGTCATCACCGGGCTGGATGCCAATGAAATGTTGTCCCGCCTCCGCATGTGGGAAAACCAGGTCATGATCGGCGCGAGTCTCGGGGCTCTGAAATCCGCCTTTGAAACCGCGCGGGATTTCGCCAAAACCCATAAGACCGGGGGTAAACCCGCCATAGCCTACCAGGCCGTGGCATTCAAGCTGTCGGAGATGCTGACCCTCTACCAGACTGCGCAGCTGTTTGCCTACCGGGCGGCCTGGACCATGGATACCGAGTCCAAAGAGGCTGAATCTCTGACCTGGTGCGCCAAGGTGTTCTGTACGGAAGCCTCTGAAAAGGTGGCGAGCTACGCCCTGCAGATTCTGTCCGGTGAGGGCCTTTTGGCCGGCAACCCGGCCGAGCGAGCCTATCGCAATGCCAAACTGGGCCAGGTTTGCGGTACCTCGACCGAGATCGCTCGGGTAAAGATAGGAGATCAGGCGCTGGGCTATAAGTAGGATACAAGGGGCCGCGGGTTCAAGGGGTCAAGGGAAGTGAATGGACCACGCAATTATAACCAAACCTAAAAGGCGGCAAAGGCGATGAAGAAGAAAGCAGCGGACAAACAGTTGCAAAACGGTGACAAGCAGTTGTCGAAAAGTGCCCTGCGCCGGCAGCGGGAGAGAGAAAAACGCTACCAGACCATTTTCAAGACGGCGGAAAAACTGTTTGCCCGGCAGGGATACCATAAAACCAGCATGGAACAGGTTGCCGACCGGGCCGAGGTTTCCGTGGGGACCGTCTACTTCTATTTCAAGAACAAAGAAGATCTGCTGGTCCACCTGATCGACGACATCGGTTACCAGTTGCGGAATCTGCTGGGTATGGAATTTTCCAAATCCGATGGGTCCCTGGACGGCCTTGCCAGTGCCGGGATCGTTTTTTTCGATGATTTCTGCACCCAGAATCCAGAGCGTCTGGCTATTTTCTTCCGGGAATCGGCCGGTCAGAGTGAAGCGGTTGAGGTACAGCGGAAGAAGATTTTCAACAAACTGATTGAAGACGTGGAAGCGGCGCTTGTCCGGCTGCAGGAAAAATCCGGGTCCCAATTCCAGAGCAGCCTGTCGGCGGAAATCATGGCGGTCAGCATTATGGGCATGTACGAGCGAATTGCTTACCACTACCTGATCTGGCAGGACGATCGCAGTGAAGATATCCAGACCATCGGGCGTGATGCGGTGGCTTTTATTGTCGGTGGCGTAAAGAATCTGCTGAAAGAATAGTTCAGGGTTCAAAGGTTCCCGGTTCAGGGTTTAAACCTTTGAACCTCTGAACCTTTGAACCGGGAACCTAAAGTAGAAACCGGAGGTTTCTAATGTCATACGAATTTTCAGAGAAAGCAGGTGTCCAGGAGTACTTCGGTAAAGCCCACGCACTGGTGCGCAAGTCGGTGAAAGAGTTTGTTAACAAAGAGATCAAACCCTTTATCGACGATTGGGAGGAAGCCGGTGAGTTTCCCCGGGAGCTTTATAAAAAGGCGGCCGAAGTGGATCTCCTGGGAATCGGCTACCCCGAGGAAGTGGGCGGAACGCCGGGCGATATCTTTTTCAAGGTGGCCGCCAGTGAAGAGTTGATGCGCAGCGGCTCCGGCGGACTGGTCGCGGGCCTCGGCTCCCTGGATATCGCGATTCCTCCGATTGTCCGGCATGGCACCGAGGATCAGAAAGAGCGCCTTGTAAAACCGGTGCTGGCCGGAGATAAGATCGCTGCCCTGGCAATCACGGAACCGGGCGGTGGTTCGGACGTGGCGAACCTGCAGACAACGGCAGTGAAAGACGGCGATCATTACATCGTCAACGGGAATAAAACCTTTATCACCAGCGGGTGCCGCGCCGACCAGGTGACCTGTGCGGTGCGAACCGGGGATGCAGGTGCTCACGGTATCAGCTTTCTGGTAGTTGAAAAGGGCACCCCGGGGTTCTCGGTTTCGCAGAAATTGAAGAAGACCGGCTGGTGGGCTTCGGATACAGCGGAGCTGTTTTTCGACGACTGCCGGGTTCCTGCGCGAAATCTCGTTGGAGGCGAGAACCAGGGCTTCTACCTGATCATGGAAAATTTCCAGTTTGAACGGCTTTCGTTGGCTATCATGGCCAATATGACCGCCCAGATGGCCTATGAAGAAGCTGCGCAGTACGCCCAGGACCGGGAGGCCTTCGGTAAACCGCTGGCTGGTTTCCAGGTAACCCGGCACAAACTGGCGGATATGGCGACTTTATTGGAAATAAGCCGTGAGTTCACCTATCGGGTGGCCGCGAAAATTGACGCGGGCATTGACCAGATAAAACAGGTCTCCATGGCCAAGAATTTCGCGTGCAGTGTGAGTGACAAGGTAACCTATGCCGCGGTCCAACTGTTTGGCGGCTATGGCTACATGCGGGGTACCCTGGTGGAGCGGCTTTACCGGGATAACCGGATTCTTTCCATCGGGGGCGGCACAACGGAAATTATGAAAGAAATCATTTCAAAATTACTCTAAATTATAGGAAGGAGTTGTAAAGTGGCACAGGAACTTGCAGATCGCCGGGATGTTGATTTTGTTCTATATGAACAGCTGGAACTGGAAAGCATACTTGCAAACCAGAAATTTTCCGATCTAAACAAGAAAACCATAGACCTCATCATCAAGGAGGCGCGGGCCCTGGCTATCAAGGAAATTCTGCCGACCAACGCACCGGGGGACCAGAAAGGCTGCCGGTTTGAAGACGGGGTGGTCAAGGTCCCCGAGGAGTTTCACCGCGTTTTCGAGCTCTATCGGGAAGGTGAGTGGATCGCCATGGTGGACGACCCGGCCGTGGGCGGCCAGGGGCTGCCCATCACTGCCGCCACGGCCATCGGTGAATATTTTACCGGGGCCAACTGTGCGTTTGGCATGTATCCGGGTTTATGCCACGGGGCCGGAAAACTCGTCGAAATTTTTGGAACGGAAAAACAGCGGGCGTTATACCTGGAGAAGATGTACACGGGTCAGTGGGGTGGCTCCATGTTGCTTACCGAACCGGGGGCCGGCAGTGATGTGGGCGCTCTGGAAACCGCCGCAGTAAAGAACGGTGACGGGACCTACACCATAACGGGCAGTAAGATTTTTATCACCGGCGGCGAGCAGGATCTTACTGAGAATATCATCCACCCGGTCCTGGCCAGAATAGAAGGTGCCCCCGAGGGGACCAAGGGGATTTCCCTGTTCCTGGTTCCTAAAATACGCGTCAATGACGACGGCAGCCTGGGGCAGTCCAATGATGTCGTCTGTACCGGTATCGAAGAGAAGATGGGGATTCATGGCAGCAGCACCTGCAGTCTGACCCTGGGTGGCCGGGGCGGCTGTGTCGGTACCCTGCTGGGCGAGGAAAACAAAGGCATGCGGGCTATGTTCCACATGATGAATGACGCCCGCCTGGGGGTTGGTATCCAGGCCATGTCCATGGGCGGCGCGGCCTACCAGTTTGCGCTCAACTATGCGCAAGAGCGCAAACAGGGCAAGAGCCTGTTGCAGATGATGGACCCGGCCGCGCCCCAGGTAGCGATTATCGATCACCCGGATGTACGCCGGATGCTCATGTGGATGAAAGCATATGTGAGCGGTATGCGCAGCTTTATCTACTATGTCGGCCGCTGTTTTGATATTGCCGAAACTTCTGGGAATGAGGAGGAAAGGGAGCGGTATAAAGGCCTTATCGAAGTGTTGACCCCTGTGGTAAAAGCCTTCTGCTCAGATCGCGCCTTTGATGTTTGTACCCAGGCCGTCCAGGTTTACGGCGGGTATGGCTACACCGGTGAATACCCGGTTGAGCAGTATCTGCGGGACTGTAAGATTACCAGTATCTATGAAGGGACAAACGGTATCCAGGCCATGGACCTGCTCGGTCGCAAGATGGGCATGAAAAAGGGGCTGTATTTTATGACCCTGCTCGAAGAGATTCAAAAAACGACTGGCCAGGCCCGGGAATATCCGGAGCTGGAAGATCTGGCCGCAGCCGTGGAGACGGCGGTCAACCGCCTGGGCGAGGTGGCCCTCGGGCTGGGGCAAACCGCCATGTCGCCCAGGGTTTTGACTGCTTTTGCCTTTGCCAAGCCATTTCTCGAGGTTACCGGTGAGGTGGTTATGGCCTGGATGCACCTGTGGCGGGCACTGGCGGCCCGGCCCAAACTGGAAAAACTCATGGGCGGCCTGGATGATTCGGCCCGCGCCAAAAAGCTGGTCAAGAACAAGAATGCGAGTTTTTATGATGGCCAGATCAAGACGGCCCGGTACTTCATCCGGACCCTGCTGCCCGAAGCCCTCGGGAAGATGGACGCGATTGCCGGGGTGGATGACGCGGTCATGGAAATGCTGCCAGCATCGTTTTAGCCGAACCAACCCCTGCCGGACGCGGGACCTAAAGGCACTTTCAGCAATAAAGTGCCTTTTTGTTTTAGCAGACGGCCCCTGTAGATCAGGTGCGATTCAGGCCGGCGGTTGACAGCCCCTAGGGCGCCTGCAATAGTAGAGCCCAAAAGAGGGAGGAACCCCAAAATGGATTTCAGCCTTTTTGAAAAGATGGAGGCTGCCGAGTTGCGCAGCTATATCCGGTTTTTGCTCTGGCACTACCGGGTCGTTGACGCCTTCTGGTTTCTAAAGGTCGGTGAGCAGTTTAGCCAGCAGACCGCGGAACAGATCAACGAAGAGGTGTGGGACAAGGTTGCCGGCATGGCCGCCAAAGACCTCCGGGCCCGGTTTGATATACAGGAAACCGGTTTGTCCGGATTCGTCAAGGCCTTAAAGTATTTCCCCTGGTGTATTCTCGTGGGATACCAGATTGAGCAGACCCAAGAGCGGGTTACCCTGACCGTGCCGGCCTGTCCGACCCAGGTGGCCCGGTTGGATCGCGGCCTGGGTGAATACAACTGCAAAGAGATGCACCGGCGTGAGTTTGTCAGTTTTGCCCGGGTTCTGGATGGCCGTATCCAGGTAGCATGTGATTTCGCGCCTCCGGACCCGCACCCGAGCGATCTGTTCTGCAGGTGGCACTTCTCCCTGGCTCCGGAAGAATAGCGCCATGTTAAAAAACACCTTTCAGCACATTCCCGGTATCGGCCGTAAAACCGAAGAACGCATCTGGGCGTCCGGGGTTACGGACTGGGATTGCCTGGATAACCCCTCGGGGACAACTTTAGCTCCTAAAACAATGGCCGCCGTT
This sequence comes from uncultured Desulfobacterales bacterium, assembly GCA_964647585.1. Taxonomy (GTDB): domain Bacteria; phylum Desulfobacterota; class Desulfobacteria; order Desulfobacterales; family CAJINA01; genus CAJINA01. The sequence goes on along the minus strand of CAZYGG010000037.1, from coordinate 15,110 downwards.
GAAACCTATTGCCGGGAGTCACGCGAGCAGTTTTCCCGGCGCAACCCGGTCTATTTTGAAAAACTGCTGTCCGCCTCCCTGGGCTGGCGGCTTTTTCCGGAATTCAGGGACCGCACGGTCTACCTGGATATCGAGACCGACGGCCTGGACAGCTATTACGGTCACATTACTACCATAGCCCTCTATGACGGCAGTGATATCTTCTGGTATGTGCAGGGAAAGAACCTGGACGATTTTATCACGGATATCCAGAAATATAAGGTGGTAGTAACCTACAACGGCAAGACCTTTGATGTCCCCTTTATCCAGTCATATTTCCGGATAAAGCTACCCCAGGCACACATCGATCTGCGGTATGTGCTGGCCAGTCTCGGGTACAAGGGCGGCCTGAAGCGTTGTGAACAGTCCCTGGGGGTGGGGCGGGGTGACCTGGCCGGCATTGACGGTGCTTTTGCCCCCCTGCTCTGGAGAGAGTACCAGATTCGCAATAGCAAAGCAGCCCTGGAGACCCTCCTCGCGTACAATATCGAGGATGTGGTCAACCTGGAAACCCTCATGGTGAAAGCCTACAACCTGAAAATTGCCGGGACGCCTTTTTCAGAATCCCACCGGCTACCGCTGCCGCCGGCGCCCGCCATTCCGTTCCGGCCGTACCCGGCCACCGTAGAGAAAATCAGGGCCCGGCTTTATGCGGAAAATCCCTACGCTTACTGAGGACCCTATAGTCTTTCGAAGGAAAAATCTTCATTCGCATAAACACCGGCATCGGCATCCGGGTAGGTGACCTCTTCTCCGCTCCAGGGTTTTCGCAATGTGATTTCACCATCCGTCTGGCCGACCACGTTACTGCGATGCAGCGGGATTTTGCCCCCGGCCGTGGCTATATAGCGCGGAATCGCATCCCCCGAAATGTTACCGTACATACTTTCGATGATGTCGCGCCCTTTTTCAATCGGCACCCGCAGGTGGGCAAACTGTGGATTGCGGTAGCTGCAATTAAAAACATAGTAGGGTCGCACATAGGCGGCGTGGATGGTTTCGCAAAGTTGCCACATTTTTACCCGGCTGTCATTGATCCCTTTCAGCAGGACCGCCTGGTTGAGGACCGCACTGGCCGCTGCGCATAGCTGCCGGAAGGCTTCTTTGGACAGGGGGGTGATTTCCTGGGCAGTATTGATCTGGGTTACGACCCGCAGGGGTTTGCGCGCGTTGCTTTCAGCCAGGATATCTAAAAGCTCCGCATCGACCCGCATGGGCGCGGTAACCGGAATGCGTGTTCCCAGGCGCTTGACTTCGACGTGGTCGATGCTATCCAGTTCCGCAAGAAGCTTGCGGAGCATCTTGTTGGAAAGCACCAGGGCATCCCCTCCGGTGACAAGGACATCGCGAATACGCTTGTTGTGGCGGATGTAGGCCAGGGCTTCCTGGTAGGTCCGGTCGGCATAAATGCGGTCCTTTTTACCGATATGGGCAATGCGCAGGCAGTGGGTGCAGTACATGGCGCACATGTTGGTGGCCTTGATGGTCAGGGTGCGGGGGTAGAACTGGTCGATGAGCCGGGCGGGTGAATGGTCGGCCGCCACCGGCGGGATTTCTATGCCGGCGTTATCGATCATCTCTCCGGTGGGAACCGCCTGGAGCAGGATGGGGTCGTTGACCTGGCCCGGACGGATCAAAGCGGCATAGTAAGGCGTGAGGCGCATACGGTAGCGCTCGGTGATACGGGCCACCTGGTCCAGGATCTCGGCGGAGAGAGGAATCGCCTTACCTAACGTCTCCACGTCATTGATGGCAAATTTCAGCTGGCCCTGATATGAATCGAAATCTTCATCCGTCATCCCCAGGGCCGCTTTGACGCGTGCGATGTTGGCCTGGATTTCTTCCCACAGGTAGATACCGCTCGGCGCTTCCCGATCCTTGGCTTCCAGGTAAGTCTCCACGCGGTTGTTGGCGGCGGCTACGATGGCCAGCGCCTTGTCGACCCGACCGCCTATGGTGACGCTGTGCTCGTCGGCCAGGGTGTGGGCTCGGGCCAGTGCTTTCAGTTGATCCGCGGTTATGCCGAAGCTGGTCGGACTTAGCCCGTGCTCCCGCCGGTAGGTAAGCAGCTGTATGAAAAGGTGCACGATAGGCTCTGTTACCTTTTCAGCCTGAGTCTGTTTCAGGGTTGCGCTGATATCCGCAGCCAACTCCCCGGGGGCCGGGTCGGCTGCTCCGGATAAGAGCTCTCCGAGGAGATCCTGGGTGTATGTATCCATGTACTCCGGTGTGGCGTTCATCACGACTCCTTTTATGCCATCTTTAAAAGCCTGGTCCGGAAGGCCAGGTTATAGGTAATTGGCTATGCCTTTGAAAGTGTTCAAAGTTAAATTCGAATTTCGGATTTTAACCGTAAAAATCATTAAAACACGCTCTACGTGCAGGGCTGCTTTACAAATCACCGCCCAATCGGTCTTCCACGCGTTGCGCGATGGTGGCCTCCAGCATTTTTTTACCCTGCAGCAGGCCGGCCTGCACACTGGCATGATCCTGCCCCAGGGCGACGATCCGGCCCAGAAAAGATCCGGCGGCAATGACGAAGTCGTTGCCGATATGTTCCAGGATGACGAACTGCCTGGATCTCTTTTCCCGCCTGGCCAGGTCGAAGCACTGGCGCTCGTCACCGCAAAAGGGCATGAATCCGGTTACGCAGGTGTCCTCGGTCAATTTGAGGTTGTAAGTTCCCCAGTGAATACCCTCCTGGAAACCGGGTGGCAGTTCCCGCGTTCCCTCGGGAAAACGATTTTCGACCACCGCATGGTACTCAAGTTCAGGCAGCATGGGCACCCCAGTCGGCAGGAGCTGTTCCAGGGTGCAGCAGAATTCCAGGGTGGTGCCTTGCTTGCGGGCGTTGACTTCGACAAACAGGATTCCGTTTTGGTCATCAACCACATAGTCGCAACCAAATATGCCGCGGTAGCCTTCCTGGGCCAGTCGGCGGCCGACCCGCCGGGTCAGTGCGAACAGCTTCTCCTGGATTTCCCGGGGCAGTACCGATGGGTAGGTCGAACCGGTAAACCGGTTGCCGCCTTCGATGCGCTGGTCGGCAACTCCGGCCACGTAGACATCCTCTTCGTTGGCGACGACCGCCAGGACAGTGGGATCGTAACGGTGGGGGTGGTAGCGGCTGATCAGGTAAAGGTAGTCCCCGGTTTTGAATTTGGCGGTAATTTCCGGCCAGCTGCGCGCAATCACACTATTGGTTCCGGCGGCACTATAGGCCGTGGTGACAAAGATTCCATCCGTCCATTTGGGCCACAGTTTTTCAGTCGTTCCCTGCAGATCGTCCAGGCCGCGGCAGATGGTATACTCCGGAATGGGCGCGACATCCTGAAAGTTTTCGTACTGGTAAATCTTATTGTTGAGTTTATTGGCGACCCGGCTCGAGGGACCCAGGATGCTGACCCCGTCGATATCGTCCAGGGTCATTTCCCGGTAGCTTTCATACATGTAGATATAGACTTTTGCCTGACGGGTGAGCAGCTCCTTGATCAATTTGATGACGTGCGGGCTTTCACTGACAGACTGCATAAAAGTGGGGCCGGGAACGCGGCAGCTGTATTTCTGATGGACGCTGAGAAAATTTTCCCGGGCCAGCGGGTTGATGACCGCGATGTTGGCGTAGTCGTATTGCTCCAGGATATCAGGAACAATGGCGACAAAATCGACCGGGCAGTCGTACCGGCGGCTGAGTGCATCTTTGAGGTAGATGTTCAGGCCATAGTTTTTAAGCTCCCCGATATATAGAAAATAGCGGGTTTTCGGATCGATACTGTAATTATGAAAATAGACTTCCGACATCTGTTTCCAACGCCGCTGTTTGGTTCGTAAGTAAGGCCGGTTTTGGGCGGCCTCGGTTTGATCAATCCGCCCTATATACACTGTCTGCCGGTGCTGTCTACAAATTTATGCGGGACTTGCAGTGGAACTTAACCGGGCATGCTATTTAAAGTTTAAGTTAATTTTAAGCACTGAAAAAAGCCATAGGAAGCCCAGCTGAGTTTGCATTCGTCTTCAGCAGATCCGGACGGGTGATTCCGGCTAATCGTCTCTCACATAATTGTAAATATATATGACCATGATTACAAATTAGTAATATGTGGCTGATTGCGGGTGCGTTCTTAAAATTGAGCATATGATATATAAACAAATAGTTATCACGTTTTATAAGTTTTTTCAATTTTGGCACAAATATTGATTCCATATATATTGTTTAGACGTTTGGTGAAGCCTGCCCTTCTGATATTGCGTTAAAAGGTCAGGAATCCATCAATTCTTGTGACCTTTATCGATAGATTGAGAGCGGCCGCATGGTAACGAACATCTTCGAACTGGAATTAAAGACCCTGTATGCCATTAGCCGCGAGATCGGGCAGGTGCTTGATCTCGATCGCACCCTCGCATCGATTCTTGAAATCCTTTCCCGGAACCTTTCCATGGAGCGGGCCACGGTTACCCTGAAAGATGCCCAGAGCGGGTTGCTCCGGATCGTCGCTTCGCATGGCCTGGCACCCATCGAACAAGAGCGCGGTATTTACCAGCCCGGTGAAGGGGTGACCGGAGCGATATTTGAGACTGCCCAGCCATTTGCGGTACCGGATATCGGGCAGGATCCGATGTTTTTGAATCGCACCCAGGCGCGTAACCTTACCAAGAGCAATGTGGCTTTTATCGGGGTGCCGGTCTTGTTGAATACGGAACCCATCGGGGTACTCAGCGTGGACCGCCTTTTCGGGCCGGAGGTGGCGTTCAAGGAAGACATCCGCTTTTTAACCATTGTGGCGGCTTTGATTGCCCAGTTTGTCAACCTAAATCGGCAGGTCGAACGCCGTGAAGAGCACCTGGTCAACGAAAACCGCGGTCTGCGGGCAGAGATTTCTGCAAAGTACAATCACTTTTTTGCAGTAGGCGTCAGCCCCTCGATGCAGGTATTGAATAAAATGATCCGCAAGGTGTCGCCCAGCAAAGCATCGGTTCTGCTGTTGGGAGAATCCGGGACTGGCAAGACCCTGACGGCCCGGATCATTCACGAACTTAGCCAGCGGAGGCGGAAACCGTTTGCCAAAGTCAACTGTGCTTCGCTGCCGGACAACCTCATCGAGTCAGAACTGTTCGGGCACGAGAGAGGGGCTTTTACCGGGGCCACTCACCAGAAGAAAGGCCGTTTAGAAGAAGCCGATAGAGGCACCGTTTTCTTAGACGAGATTGGGGAACTGCCCCTGTTGGTGCAGGCCAAACTGCTCCGGTTCCTCCAGGAGCGCGATTTCGAAAGGCTGGGCAGCGCCCGGACCCGGAAAGTGGATGTGCGCATCATCGCAGCCACCAATATGGATCTGGGGCAGGCGGTTGCTGACGGGCGGTTCCGCTCGGACCTTTTTTATCGTTTGAATGTTTTCCCCATTTCCATTCCGCCCCTGCGCGAGCGTAAGGCCGACCTGCCGTTACTTATCGAGTATTTCATCACAAAAATTGCACAGGAGTATGGCCGCCGGTTTCACTTTTCAGCCGAATGTATGGAGATCCTGGCAGAATACGGCTGGCCCGGAAATGTGCGTGAGTTGGAGAACCTTATCGAGCGGGTGGCCATCATGGCGGAAACCGCCCGGATCGAACCCCGCACGCTACCGGCCTATCTGTTCAAGAGTACCTCTGTCCCCCGACCGACCGACCTGCCCCTGGGCACCGGCTCCCAGCTGGAAATCATGGAAAGAGAAACTCTCCTGGAATCCCTGGCCCGCAATGATTGGGTTCAGCAAAAGGCCGCCCGAGAGATCGGGTTGACCCTGCGTCAGATGGGCTACCGGGTTAAAAAATTCAACCTTGGTGAAATTATCCGCGAAAAGAAAAAAAACCGTTCTACCGTTTCCCGCGCCGCCTGTTGATAAAATCTACTTTTAACTGGAACACAGTTTCCGGCCTGCCGTTTACGTTGTGGTATTTCTTCTAATCATTATCCGTCGTCTCATATGCAGACAGGCTTTAAACGAAATTTTTGAGAGAACCTGCACGACAGCCGATCTACAATACTGTAGGTAGCCAATCTACAGTATTGTAGATCGGCTGTCGTGAGTCCTGCCCTGCGTTCGCCGGGCCTTTCCAGGTGATAAAAACATCTTCAATGATATCAGTTGCATTTCTACTTCTCTGAAATTTATCCAACCGCTGGCACATCGCTTGCTCTACAGAAGATAAATGGTTTTCAAACTGCAACCGAATAACTTCGTTAACAAAGGAAACAGACAATGAGAAAAATCGCAATCTACGGCAAGGGCGGTATCGGAAAATCGACCACGACCCAGAATACGGTGGCCGGTCTGGCAGAGCTGGGCAAAAAAATCATGGTGGTCGGCTGCGATCCCAAGGCGGACTCGACGCGGCTGCTGCTGGGCGGACTGGCCCAGCGAACAGTCCTCGATACGCTGCGCGAAGAGGGTGAAGATGTGGAGCTGGATGACGTTCGTAAAGAGGGGTTCAGCGGCACCATGTGCACAGAGTCCGGCGGTCCCGAGCCGGGCGTGGGGTGTGCCGGGCGTGGTATCATCACTTCGATCAACCTGCTGGAGCAACTGGGTGCCTATTCGGAAAGCGAAAACCTGGACTATGTCTTTTACGATGTTTTAGGCGACGTGGTCTGCGGCGGGTTTGCCATGCCGATCCGGGAAGGCAAAGCCCAGGAAATTTACATCGTCGTATCCGGCGAGATGATGGCCATGTACGCGGCCAACAACATCTGCAAGGGCATTGTGAAGTTCGCCGAAGCCGGCGGGGTCCGCCTGGGCGGCCTGATCTGCAACAGCCGCAAGGTGGACAATGAACTGGAAATGATCCAGGCCCTGGCCGATAAGCTGGGGACCCAGATGATTCATTTCGTGCCGCGTGAAAACATGGTCCAGCGGGCCGAGATCAACCGTAAGACCGTCATTGAGTATGAAAGCGCCCATGCCCAGGCGGATGAATATCGTACCCTGGCCCAAAAAATCGACGGAAACGAAATGCGGGTGATTCCGACCCCCCTTGAAATTGAAGAGCTGGAAAAACTGCTGATCGACTACGGCATCGCGGCCTAGCCCGCCGGGTCGGCAACCCTAATGAAGGAGAAAAAGAGAAATGATTATGATCCGATCCATCGTGCGTCCCGAAAAGGTAGACAATGTCCTGGCGGCCCTCATGGAGGCTGGTTTCCCGGGGGTTACCAAGATGTCGGTTGTGGGCCGCGGCAAGCAGCGCGGCATCAAGATCGGCGAGATCACCTACGACGAGATCCCCAAGGAGATGCTGCTCACCGTGGTCAAGGAAAATGACAAGGATTTTGCCATCCGGACTATCGTCAAGGCCGCCCGCACCGGGGATAAAGGGGCCTTCGGAGACGGCCGGATATTCGTGGTGCCGGTGGCGGAGACCTACACCATCAGTTCCGGCATCAAAGAGACGGCCGACGGGGAGACAGAAGAGGTGGAGATATGAAAGAGCTGATCGCCATCGTGCGCATGAACATGATGAACAAGACCAAGCGGGCCCTGGCGGAAGCCGGATTGGGTTCCATCACCGCCCGCGACGCCCTGGGGCGCGGCAAAGGCATCGTGGATCTGCAGCTGCTGCAGGGGGCCGAACGCGGCTTTGAAGAGGCCATTGACCAGCTGGGACAGAGCCAGCGCCTGATCCCCAAGCGGGCCCTGCTCATGGTGCTCAAGGAGGAACTGGTGGAAAAGGCCGCCAAAACCATCATCCGGACCAACCAGACCGGCAAATCCGGCGACGGGATGATTTTTGTCATACCGTGCCGGGAGGCCATCCGGGTACGGACCGGTGAGCAGGGAGAAGAGACCCTGGATGACGGCTGATAACCGGTGGCAACCGGATAAAGCCCGCAACGCAACCAGATGACACAGGAACAGGAGACTGAAAGATGGCTATGGCCGTAAAAGACAAACCGGAAAAAAGCGTGACCCTGGACAGCCAGGATCCGGAAAAAGTAAAAGCCCGCCTGCTGGGAAAATATCCGCCCAAGGTGGCCCGCAAACGCAGCAAGCAGATTGTGGTAAACAAAGTCGGCTCTGACGGAAAAGTGCCGGTGATCTCCTCGAACGTCCGCACGGTGCCCGGTCTCATGGGGCAGCGCGGGTGCTGCTATGCCGGCTGTAAAGGCGTGGTCCTGGGACCCACCCGCGACATTATCAATATTACCCATGGCCCCATCGGCTGCGGTTATTACAGCTGGCTGACCCGTCGTAACCAGACCGATCCCGAGAGCACTCCGGACGGCCACAATTTCATGACCTATTGTTTCTCCACTGACATGCAGGACCAGGAGATCATTTTTGGTGGAGAAAAGAAACTCAAGCAGGCGATTCAGGAGGCTTACGACAACTTCCACCCCAAGGCCATCGCGGTTTTTTCAACCTGCCCGGTGGGCCTCATCGGTGACGATGTGCATGCCGTCTGCCGTGAAATGAAAGCCAAGCTGGGAATCAACATCTTCGGGTTTTCCTGTGAGGGCTACAAGGGCGTCAGCCAGAGCGCGGGGCACCACATCGCCAACAACGGTATCTTCAAGCACGTGGTGGGGCTGGATGACACCATCAAAGAGGGAAAATACCGGATCAACCTTCTGGGTGAATACAATATCGGCGGGGATGCCTTCGAAATCGAACGGCTGTTCGAGCTTTGCGGGATCACCCTGGTCTCTTCATACAGTGGTAATTCCAGCATCGACGCCTTTGCGAATTCACACACCGCCGACCTTAACCTGATCATGTGCCACCGTTCCATCAATTACGTGGCCGAGATGATGGAGACCAAATTCGGGGTGCCCTGGGTCAAGGTGAATTTTATCGGCGGGGCGGCTACGGCCAAATCCCTGCGCAAGATTGCCCAGTACTTCGATGAACCGGAACTCACCGACAAGGTGGAAGCGGTCATTGCCGCGGAATTGCCGGCGGTTGAAGCGGCCTGTGACGCGGTCCGCCCCCGGACCACAGGCAAACGGGCCATGCTGTTCGTGGGCGGTTCCCGGGCCCATCATTACCAGGAACTCTTTGGCGAACTGGGGATGAAGACCCTCTCCGCCGGGTATGAATTCGGCCACCGCGATGACTATGAAGGCCGCAAGGTGCTGCCGGACATCAAGGTGGATGCTGACAGCCGGAACATCGAGGAACTTTCCATCGAAGCTGATCCCGACCGTTTCAACCCGCGGATAAGCGACGATCAGAAAGCCGCGCTGGAGGAAAAGGGGCTGAAATTCGGTGAGTACGACGGGATGATGCCCGCGATGCCCGAAGGCACCATGGTGATCGATGACCTGAGCCAGTATGAAACCGACGAGCTCATCAAGATCTTCAAGCCCGACCTCTTTTGTGCCGGTATCAAGGAAAAGTATGCCGTCCAGAAACACGGCATCCCTTTGAAACAGCTGCACAGCTACGACTACGGCGGTCCCTATGCCGGTTTCAAGGGAGCCATCAATTTTTACAAAGAGATCGACCGCATGGTCAACAGCCGGGTCTGGCAATATATGCGGGCCCCCTGGCAGGAGCATCCCGAGCTGTCGGCTACGTACGCCTGGGAGTAGAAACCGGATATACGCAAACTGAACGCAGACAGGAGAATACAAGCACATGCTACTGAGACATACACCCACTGAAATCAAAGAACGCAGCGCCCTGACGGTTAACCCGGCCAAAACCTGCCAGCCCATCGGCGCCATGTACGCGGCCCTGGGAATCCACGGGTGCCTGCCCCACAGTCACGGTTCACAGGGGTGCTATGCCTACCACCGCAGCGCCCTGACCCGCCATTATAAAGAGCCGGTGGTGGCGGCCACCAGCGCCTTCACCGAAGGGGCCTCGGTCTTCGGCGGACAGGCCAACCTGGTGCAGGCCATCGATAACATCTTCACGGTGTACAACCCCGAGGTGATTGCCGTGCACACCACCTGCCTGTCGGAGACCATCGGCGATGATATCCCGCAGATCGTAGCCAAAGCCAAGGCTGATGGAAAGATCCCTGACGGCAAGTTCATCCTGCACGCCAATACGCCCAGCTACGTGGGGTCCCATGTGACGGGGTTCGCCAGTATGACCAAGGCCATGGTGGATTATTTTGCTCAGTCAAACGGGCATAAGACCCAGGCTATCAATTTGATTCCCGGTTACGTGGAGCCGTCAGACATGGCCGAGATCCGGCGGATTGCCGAGGTGATGGGGATTCCCACCATCATGTTTCCTGACACCGCCAAGGTGCTTAATGGACCGCTCACCGGAAAATACAAAATGTTTCCCGAGGGCGGGGTTACCGTCGCCGATTTAAAGAAAAGCGGCAGCAGCAAGGGCACCATCGGCCTGGGCCGCATCGCGTCAATGCCGGCCGCCCGGGCCCTGGATGCCAAGTGCAAGGTGCCCTGCGAAGTGCTGGGGCTGCCGGTGGGCCTGCATGGTACTGATAATTTCGTAGACACCCTGCGGCGGATGGCCGGGGTGAACGTGCCCGATGCCCTGAACCTGGAACGCGGCCAGCTGGTGGACAGTATTTCCGACTGGCACCAGTACCTGTACGGCAAACGGGTGGCGGTTGCCGGCGACCCGGACCAGGTGCTGGCCCTGACCCGTTTTCTGGTATCCCTGGACATGCGGCCGGTGCACATTGTCTCGGGCAGTCCGGCTGGCAAAAAATATGTGAAATCCCTGCATGCGGCCGTCGCTGAAGTCCCTGAAGAAGTCAATATCAAAGTTCCCGGCGATATGCTGCTGTTTCACCAGTGGATCAAGAACGACCCGGTAGACCTGATCATCGGCAACACCTATGCAAAGTATATTGCCAAGGACGAAGACATTCCCCTGGTGCGCTACGGATTTCCGATCTACGACCGGCTCGGGCACAGTTATTTTTCGACCATGGGTTACCGCGGGGCCCTGCGACTGATGGAAAAACTGCTGGACGCCCTCCTGGACCGCAAGGACCGGGATGCCGATGATATTACCATGGAACTGGTGATGTAACTATCATTAACCAATCGCACGACAGGAGAAAAACCATGGCTTCCATCCCCATCCTGGAAGAACGGCAGGCCCAGATCCATCGCAAAGGTCTGGCCCCCTTTGAAATGAGCTGCGACAAGCACAGCCTGGCCGGTTCGGTGAGCCAGCGGGCCTGTGTGTTCTGCGGCAGCCGGGTGGTGCTCTACCCCATCGCCGACGCCCTGCACCTGATCCACGGGCCCATCGGCTGCGCGGCCTACACCTGGGATATCCGCGGGGCGCTCTCTTCGGGATCCGAACTGCACCGTATGAGCTTTTCCACCGACTTGCGCGAAAAGGACGTCATCTTCGGCGGGGAGAAGAAGCTGGCTGCCGCCCTGGAGCAACTGATCGACACCTACCGGCCCAAGGCGGCCTTTGTCTACTCCACCTGCATCGTGGGCATTATTGGCGACGACGTGACCGCCGTTTGCCGCAAACTGGAAAAGGAGAAAGGGATTCCAGTGTTGCCGGTCCACTCGGAAGGGTTCAAAGGCACCAAGAAAGACGGTTACAAAGCGGCCTGTGACGCCCTGTTCAAACTGGTGGGCACAGGTGCCACGGATAAAATTTCACCGGTGAGCATCAACATCATGGGGGAGTTCAACATCGGCGGGGAGGCCTGGCTGATCAAGAAGTACTACGAACGCATGGGCGTCCAGGTGGTTTCCATCCTCACCGGCGACGGTCGCGTGGACCAGGTGCGCCGCTGCCACGGGGCCACCCTCAACGTGGTGCAGTGCTCCGGGGCCTTGACGTTCTTGGCCGATATGATGAAAGAGACATACGGCACACCCTACATCCGGGCCTCCTATTTCGGTATCGACGATATGGCCAAAGCCCTCTATGACGTGGCTGATCATTTCGATGCTTACCCTGAGGTCAAAGACCGCGCCTGCACCATCGTGCGCGGCGAGGTGGAAGCCATTATGCCCGAAATTAACCGCATGCGCGCCGACCTGGAAGGCAAGCGGGCGGCCATTTACGTGGGGGGCGCCTTCAAGGCCTTTTCCCTGATTAAGGCGCTGCGCTATCTGGGCATGGAAGTCGTTCTGGTCGGCTCCCAGACGGGCAATGAAAGCGATTACGCGACACTGCGGGATATGTGCGCCGACGGCACCATCATCCTGGATGACGCCAATCCCCTGGAACTGTCCCGCTACATTATTGAAAAAAAGGCCGACCTGTTCATCGGCGGGGTCAAGGAACGTCCCATTGCTTTCAAGATGGGCATCGGCTTCTGCGACCACAACCATGAACGCAAGTATCCCCTGGCCGGTTTTGAAGGGATGCTGCAGTTTGTCCGCGAGGTGCACACCTCGGTGACCAGCCCGGTGTGGCAGTTTGGCCCGGCCCGCGCCGCGGGCGCTGACATCAAAGGAGAACGGAAATGAAATCCGCTGCCCGAACTGAATCCTACAGTGCCACCCAGAATGCCTGTAACCTTTGTGCCCCGCTGGGTGCGGCCCTGGTCTTCAAAGGCATCGCCCGGAGCGTGCCCCTGCTGCACGGCTCCCAGGGCTGTTCGACCTATATCCGACGGTACATGATCAGCCACTTCAAGGAACCCATTGACATCGCCTGCTCCAACTTTGCCGAAGATACCGCCATTTTCGGCGGGGGCGCGAACATGAAACTGGCCCTCGACAACATCCGCAAGCAGTACGACCCCGACCTGATCGGCGTGGCGACCACCTGCCTGTCGGAAACCATTGGCGACGATGTGCCCATGTTTCTCAACGCTTACCGGAAAGGCTGCCCGGGCGAAACACTGCCGGCCCTGGTGCATGTGGCCACGCCCAGTTACCAGGGGACCCATATGGAGGGGTTTCACGGGGCCGTACGCGCCCTGGTCGCAGCCCTGGCAGAATCCGGTTCTCACGACGGGCCGCCATTGGTGAACCTCTTTCCCGGCATGGCGTCCCCCGCCGACCTGCGGCACCTGAAGACGATCCTGGCGGATTTTGGCCTGGAAGGCGCCCTGGTACCGGATTACAGCGACACCCTGAATGGACCTCTCTGGACCGAGTACCAGCGTATCCCCGCGGGTGGGACCCCGGTTGCGGCCTTGCGGCGGACCGGCTCGGCCGCTGCCAGCATCGAGTGCGGTCTGGTCCTGGCCGGTGAGAAGGAAACTGCCGGTACCTGGCTGCAAGATCATTGCAAGGTGCCGCTGCATCGCCTGGGACTGCCCATGGGCATCCGCCAGACGGATCTTTTTTTCGACGCCCTGGCTGGTATCAGCGGGCAGCCGGTGCCGGAGAAGTATACCGCCCGACGGGGCCGGCTTCTGGATGCCATGGTGGATGGCCACAAGCACCTCAACGGGGTGCGGGCCGTTCTGTTTGGCGAAGAAGACCTGGTGGCGGGCCTGGCCGGGTTTTGCGGGGAGGTGGGTATCATCCCGGTCCTGTGCGCCACCGGGGGCCGCAGCGGCCGCTTTGCCCAGGCGGTAAAAAGCGGGGTCCCGGAGCAGTACCATTCGCAGATGAAGATCCTGGATGACGCTGATTTTGTGACCATTGAAAAGGCGCTGGCAGACGCTGACGTGGATTTACTCATCGGTCACAGCAAAGGCTATACCCTGTCCCGCCGGCTGGACCTGCCCCTGGTGCGGGTGGGATTTCCCATCCACGACCGCGTGGACGGGTCCCGGATCCTGCACCTCGGATACCGGGGTGCCCAGCAGCTTTTTGACCGCATTGCCAATACCCTGATTGCCCGGAAACAGAAAGAGAGCAAGGTGGGTTACACGTATATGTGAAAAACAAAGGGTCCGAGGATCCAAGGGTTCAAGGGGTCGAGTGAATTCAATTGCATTCAGGTTTTAAGCCCTTCACTTGAACCCTCGAACCCTTGGCCCCTGGAACCCTATTAACACAACGATCGCAAAGGCGCAGGTTTTACGAATTACCACTGTTGAATGCAAAACCTTTTGAGTGCTTTCGTACTAAATGAAAGGGACGACCCATGAACCTTGACAACCATCCCTGCTTCAACCCCAAGGCCTGTAAATCCTTCGGACGGGTGCACCTGCCGGTGGCCCCCCGGTGCAATATCCAATGTAAATTCTGCAATCGCAAATTCGACTGCGTGAATGAAACGCGTCCCGGGGTCACCAGTGCCGTGCTGTCGCCGGGCCAGGCCATGGTCTACCTGGAAGAGGTGTTTGCTGCCAAAGGCAATATCGCCGTCGTGGGGATTGCCGGGCCGGGAGACCCGTTCGCCAACCCCGATGAGACCCTGGAAACCCTCTCCCGGGTGCGTACCCGGTACCCGGAGGTGATCCTGTGTCTGGCCACCAACGGCCTCAACCTCGCGCCCTATGTCGATGAACTGGCCCGGCTGAAAGTGAGCCACGTCACCATCACGGTCAATGCCGTGGATCCGGTCATCGGGGCGCAGATCTATGCCTGGATGCGTGTGGGCAAAAGGGTGGTGCGGGCCCGGGAAGGGGCCGTGGTTTTGCTTGAACGGCAGCTTGCGGCCATCGAGAGCCTCAAGGCCCACGGGATTACGGTGAAGGTCAACAGCATTATCCTGCCCGGTATCAACGAGGACCATATCGAGACGGTGGCCCGCCGTATGGCTGAACTGGATGTGGACCTGTTCAACTGCATGCCCTACTACCCCTGCGCCGGCAGTGATTTCGAGCACCTGATTGAGCCGGACAAGGCGACGGTGAACAGGCTTCGCAAAAAAGCGGAAACCCATGTCAAACAGATGCGCCACTGCACCCGCTGCCGGGCGGATGCCGTCGGACTGCTGGGAGAGTCCACGGATGAAACCCTGATGAATACCCTCAATGCCTGCCGCCGGCTGGACGTGAGCCGGCCCCGGGCCGTGCGGGTGTCGCCGCGGCCCTGCGTGGCGGTGGCCAGCCTGGAAGGCGTGCTGGTGAACCAGCACCTGGGGGAAGCCCGCAAGCTGTTGATCTACGGTGAAAAGGATGGCCGGGTCCAGCTGCTGGAAGCCCGCCGGACCCCGCCGGAAGGCGAGGGGGCCAGGCGCTGGGAAAAGATGTCCACGCTCCTGGCGGATTGCAGTACCCTGCTG
>CAZYGG010000036.1:0-43157 GCA_964647585.1 uncultured Desulfobacterales bacterium | reverse complement strand
CCAGCGTCCCGAACGCTGTGCTCTACCAGGCTGAGCCACTTCCCGACACGGGTTGACCTATTATTTTACCTGCCAGTAAAAGTCAACAGGTTAATGTGTTAATCAGTGTAAGGATTTTCAAGCACCATCGTTTCATCCCGGCCCGGCCCCACCGATACAATCTGGATCGGTGTATCCACCAGTTCCCGCACCCGTTCCAGATACTTTCGGGCATTTTCCGGAAGCTGGTCGTATTCCCGGATTCCGGATATGTCCTCCGCCCAGCCCGGGTGGGTTTCGTAAATCGGTTTGCAGGCAGCCAGAACATCCAGGTCGGCTGGGAAATGGTCGAAACGCTGTCCCTCATAATCATAGGCCGTGCAGATTTTGAGTTCATCCAGACCGCCGAGGATATCCAGTTTGGTGATGGCCAGACCGGAAAGACTGTTGAGGCGGACCGCGTTTTCGAGGATCACAGTGTCGAGCCAGCCGCACCGGCGCTTACGACCAGTGGTGGCGCCGAATTCAGCCCCCTTTTCCTGGATGGCTGCGCCCACGTCATCAAACAGTTCGGACGGGAACGGCCCCTCCCCCACCCGGGTGGTGTAAGCCTTTACGATGCCGATGATATCCGTAATTTTGCCCGGCCCCACACCGCTGCCGTTGCACGCGTTACCGGCCACCGTGGAAGATGAGGTTACGTAGGGATAGGTTCCGTGATCAATGTCCAGGTGGGTGCCCTGGGCGCCTTCAAAAAGGACCTGCCCGCCGGCTTGCATGCCGTCTGACAGTGCCACCGAGACATTGGTTACATGCGGCGCCAGGCGCTCGGCAAAGGCGTTGTATTTTTCCAGGATCGGTTCCAATTCAAGGGTATCAGCGTCCATGTAGTTTTTCAGGTAGAAATTCTTCTCATCTAAAATGGTCGCCACCTTCTCCCTGAAAACGTCCTGCTTGAGCAGCTCCACGAAGCGGACTCCCCGGCGGGTAGCCTTGTCCTCGTAGCAGGGACCGATGCCACGGCCGGTAGTCCCGATTTTTTTGTCGCCTTTCATCCGCTCCCGGGCATGATCAACCGCCTGGTGATAGGGCATGATAAGATGGGCTTTTTCACTGATCTTCAGCTTCTCCGGGCCGATATCGACACCCTTTGACGACAGGTAATCGATCTCTTCCAGCAATACTTCCGGATCCACCACCAGCCCATTGCCGATAAAGCAGGTTTTCCCCTGGAGAATTCCGGACGGCACCAGGTGGCTGATAAACTGTTCCCCTTCCACAACCATGGTGTGGCCGGCATTGTTGCCTCCCTGGAAACGGACCACCATATCCGCGTGCTCTGCAAGCAGGTCTACGACCTTGCCTTTGCCCTCATCTCCCCACTGGGTTCCTACAATTACGATGTTTGACACGTGTTACTCCATGAAGTTGGTTTTAAGTTTTATGTGTTAAGACTGAAAAACAAATTGAAAAAAGCCGTTAACAACTATCCCTTTATCGCTTCAGGCTCATCCGATTTATCTTCTAGCCCGGAAAAACTCCTGAATCAACTGCCTGCACCGATTTCCACAAATGCCGGCGACAATTTCCGGGTGGTGATTGAATCTCTTCTCAGCCGTGAAATTATAAAGGGAGCCAAGTGCCCCCCATTTTGGATCCTGCGCACCGTATACAACCCGGGCAATCCGGGCATGGATAATCGCACCCATACACATGACGCAAGGCTCGACCGTAACATACAAGGTTGTGTTTAACAACCTGTAGTTTTTGATCTTTTGAGCGGCTGCGCGTATTGCTAAAATTTCAGCATGCCCCGTGGGATCGGCCCGGCCAATCGTCTGGTTGTAGGCCTTCGCCAGGATGTCGCCAGCCGCCGAGACCAGCACAGCACCTACCGGAACTTCCTGGTTTTGTCCAGCCTTTTCAGCCTCGGCCAGGGCCAGCCGCATCATCTCTTCGTGGGTGTTATCCATCGTAGAAATACCCATATTTGCTTATCCCGAATTGTTCAACAATTTATTGACAACCCCTATCATTTGGCTTATGTAGCTTCCCAAATTCAGGTACATGCGCGCCTGTAGCTCAGCTGGATAGAGTGCCGGACTACGAATCCGTAGGTCGCAGGTTCGAATCCTGCCAGGCGCGCCATATATTTAAACAGGTAGTTGAAAGTATAAGCATTTCAACTACCTGTTTTTTTTAGCAAAGGATTCGGACCAAGATCCGCAGGTTGAGGCGCAGCCGAAATCCCGCTGAGTTTCAGCGGGGTTCGAATCCTGCCCCCGTACACGGGATTTCACACCATTTAAAGTGGAGCAGGTGTTCAACAGGCGCGCCACTAATTTTAAGGGGTTAGCCGGTTTCGGCTCTCCCCTTTTTTATTCAGGTGTCAATCGGTTTAAAAAATACCCACCACCGGCGTACAGAATAGCCCCAGCCCTGCAAATAAAAGGTTATTACTTTTGCCAAAGTACCGGCCGAAACAGTGGGAGTATGTCAGGGATGCAACCGCCAGGAAAAAAAGCGGCCGCCTGTTGACGGAGCCGCTCTAAAGGGAAACCGCTCTTTATCGGGAAAACGCTCAGTATCTATTGATCCACCACTTTGCCATAATCGAGTGCATTGCCTTGTCCTTGATTGACAGTTTTTTGCATAGCAGCAAGATCGAGTTCTCTCCAGACTTCACCATCAAACACCACGGCACCATCAAGATCACAGTTAGAGAGGATAGCCCCGGACTTTGGAGATTCTCCATACAAAGAGCTGTGTCTTGCACTTAAGATTTCTTGATCAGGGACTGATTTGCCCCAGTAGGTTATGAAACTGGACATGGAACGGTTGCCTCTCTTGGTTGGGTGGCCAATCAAACTGTTGCAAAAAACAGTGGCACCTAAATAACCAGAGGTCCCCACTGTGGGTCAATAGGATTGTTGGTAAGTTCTGGTAAGTTTATTCTGATTGTTCTGCCAACTATTTGAATTCACGGTGACAGTTTTTCATGCGGGTTCCTAAATCACGCAGTTCGTGGGCCACAACCTCCAGCTGCTTGTTCGCCACGGCTGTCTGCAGGTTGACCATATGATCCAGGTACTCCTCCATTGCCTCTTTCCAATCCGGATCGGCTGTATCCGCCATGTTGTGTGAATCCGCCACGAATGCGGCCAGGATGTCTTCCGGCGGAATCTGGCCGTCGTTGACCGCCTTACGCATGGCTTTGAAGGTGCGGCCCAGCCGTTTTTTGGCTTCTTTGAAAGCTTTCTGCCAGTTTTCGACCTCTTCCCGTGCGGTTTTGTCGTAGTCGGCGAGGGTGGACCACTGCCATTCAATCCGGGTCCTGATGCGCCCCTTCTTTTCCTTGTGCTTCAACTGGACGCCCAGGACTTCCGGAACGGGCCAGCGGTGTGCGTCCAGTTCGAAAGTCCCGTTGCGCAATGCACCGGCAAGTTCTTCCAGAACTTCAGCCAGCTCATCACGATTCAATTCCTTGCTAATTCTGGTTTTCATAGTATACGGTCCTCATGCCAGGCTTGTGTGTTATTTAAAATACGGACAGCGGCCAATCACCATTGCCACATGACGGGATCGTCATCCAGGTGCTCCGTTACGGTCCGACCGATCCGGTCGATTTCTGCCAGTTCCCTTTCAGAAAGCTCCACGGCTCCGGCTGCGGCATTCTGGGCAGCCTGGTCGGCATTGCGGGCACCGGCAATGGCGCACACCCCCGGTTGGTTGATAACCCAGGCCAGTGCCAGCTGGCCCAGGGTGAGGCCTCTTTCTTTGGCCAGGGGGCGCAGCTGTTCCAGGGCCGCCTGAGCCCGTTGATAGTGCGGCTCGGTAAACAGCTTATTCGCAACCCGATGGTCGCCCTTGGCAAACTGGTGTTCCAGTCCGAATTTTCCGGTAAGCAGGCCCTGGGCCATGGAAGAATAAGCCAGCATCGTGATATCATTTTCCCGGCAAAAAGGCAGTTCAGCGGCTTCGGCCTGTCTCCAGAATAGTGAATAAGGGGGCTGGAGGCTATTGATCCGGCTGTGAGCAGCCGCTTCCGCCAGCTGGTCCCGGGAGAAATTGGAAACCCCCAGAACTCGGATCTTGCCCTGTTTTTTCAGCTCCTCCAGAGCGCGCAAAGGCTCATCGATGGGTACCTGCTGGCCTCCGAAAGAGCCGGGCGGCCAATGGATCTGGTACAGATCGATGTAGTCCGTACCCAGGTGTTTTAAAGAGCGTTCGCAGGCCTCAATCACCCGCGGGTATTCCAGGTGGTTTGAAAAGACTTTACTGGCAATGATCACCCGGCTGCGGTCCGCACCCAGGGCCCGCCCCAGAACAGCTTCGGAATGACCGTTGCCGTAAACCTCCGCGGTGTCAAAAGTGGTAATCCCCGCATGCAGCGCGGCCCGGATAGCCCGTTCGGATTCACGGTCCTCGATACCGACCCACATCTGTTTGCCGGTCTGCCAGGTACCCATGACGATCGGTGAGATTTCAATGTCACTTTTGCCAAGTCTGCGAAGTTCCATAACGCCCCCTTGACGCTATCCGCTTAAATATCATTAATTCCAGTTAAAATCTGGACATTTACATACCATAATCAGTCTGCCGCCATTGTCCACCGCCCTTTCCGGCGGTATCCCGGCCATATGACACAGCCTCTATCAGCCCGGGTCAGTTGGCATTGACAATTTGGCCCTTTGGCGGTATGGCTGCCTGAAAATAGAAAGTGCCCATCCACAAACGGCATCTTTTGGCCCAGAGCGGCGTTTTCGCTTTTTTAAAATCCTCAGAATAGCGCACTATGCCTGCGGTTTTAAAATCGCTCAAGCCTTGCTCTGAACCAAAATCTACCACTTGTGAACGGACACTAAATAAAGAAAAGGAAACCGTTTCAATGCTGGTTACAATTATCAAGGCAATTGCCGTACTGATAGCCGCCTTTATTATAGGCAACAGCTTTCTGGCTGAACTGAAAAAAGCCCGGGCCCTGGGCCTGCCGTGGTACAAACCCTACCTGACCCTGCCGGGTATTCTCATCCTGATAGTCATCCTTGTCGTCCCGATCATTCTCAAAATTATGCAAGGATCCCATTAGAAGCTATCTCAAAAAAGTCTTTTGGCCCAATCTCGGCGTTGGGCGTTCTGATTAAATCCTCAAAATACCTGATGTATTCCTCCGGTTTAATCCTCGCGGCCGCCTTGACCTTGAGCCAAAATCCTAATTTAGAAACAGCCCCTGATATCTCACTGTTAGTGACAACGATCCACGATTCAGCCTTGTGATGATTTACATAGTCGTATATGGGATAGTTTCCAGTATCGACTTTCTTGTCGAACCGGATATTTGATAGAACCAAAGGAAATAGAACGATGATTACCCTACTGGATTACGGCGCAGGCAATGTCCGTAGCGTCATCAACGCCATCGAGAGCCTCGGCGAAACGGTACGCATCGCCGCCAGCGGTGAAGAAATCACCAATGCGGAAAGATTGGTCTTTCCCGGGGTCGGTGCCTTCGGCAACATGATGCGGATCCTGAACCGGAAAGAGTACGTAAAACCCCTGAAAGCATTTCTCGAGAGCGGGCGGCCGTTCTTCGGCATCTGCCTGGGCATGCAGGCCCTTTTCGAGAATAGTGAAGAGGCCCTGGCAATGAAAGGCCTGGGTATTATGAAAGGCTCGGTAAAACGTTTTGACATCGACCTGGCTGTTCCCCACATCGGCTGGAACGGCATAAATATTAAGAAGCCGTCCCTGATATTCAACGGGCTCACCGGGGCTGAAAAGTTCTATTTCGTGCACTCCTACTATATCGCCCCGATAGAGAACTCCGTGACACTGACGACCACCGACTACGCCATCGAGTTTGCCAGCAGCGTCCAGCAAGGCAACATCATTGGTACCCAGTTCCACCCGGAAAAGAGCGGCAAGGCCGGCAAACAACTACTCGCCAATTTTCTGGCCGCAGACCGGGATAAGGTGATGCCGCCCGAGATTATGACGGAAACAAAGCTGGCCAAGCGGATCATCGCCTGTCTGGACGTGCGTTCCAACGACCAGGGTGACCTGGTGGTAACCAAGGGCGACCAGTACGATGTCCGGGAAGAAGGTGCGGTCAGAAACCTGGGCAAACCGGTGGAACTGGCCGAACGGTATTACCAGGAAGGCGCCGACGAGATCACCTTTTTGAACATCACCGGTTTCAGGGATTTCCCGCTTGAGGACATGCCCATGATCGCGGTCCTGAAAGAAACCTCGAAAAATGTTTTTGTCCCCCTGACCATTGGCGGCGGCATTCGTGACTACACGGACGCCAACGGTAAAACCTATACCTCGCTCGAAGTCGCCGCGGAATATTTTCGTTCCGGAGCGGACAAGGTTTCTATCGGCAGTGATGCGGTCATTATCGTGGAAGCGTATCTTAAAACCGGGCAAAAAACCGGTAAAAGTGCCATTGAAGAAATCTCACGGGTGTATGGCAACCAGGCGGTCGTCATTTCGGTGGACCCGCGCCGGGTCTATGTACAGTCACCCGCGGACGTCAGCCACACGGTCATTGAAACCGCCCGGCCCGGCCCAAAGGGTGAACGCTACTGCTGGTATCAATGCACCATCAAGGGGGGCCGTGAAGGCCGCGACCTGGACGCGGTGGCGCTGGCCAAAGCCTGCGAGGAGTTAGGTGCCGGTGAAATTCTGCTCAACTGTATCGACAAAGACGGCACCAATTCAGGGTTTGATATCGAATTGATCAATGCTGTCAAGAATGCAGTGACCATACCGGTGATCGCTTCCAGTGGTGCCGGCAACGCACAGCATTTTGCGGAGGTTTTCGCGGATACCGCAGTGGAATCCGCCCTGGCCGCCGGCATTTTCCACCGCCGGGAGGTCCCCATCAGTGAAGTAAAGAACTACCTGGACGATAAAGTGGAAATTCGTAAACCAGATCATTCTTAAATTGGAGAGACCCCATGCGACGACCCTGGAACTACAGATGGTTCTGTCTTTTGATCCTGGCCCTGGCAGTGCTGCCGCAACTTGCTCAGGCCGGTGTGGAATGGAAAACCCTGCAGAAAGTAAAATTGGAAAGCCGGGCCCTGGATGTAACCGCTTCGTTTGACGGCAAATTGATTTTCTCCCTGGTACCCGGCGCCATCCTGGTTTACTCTACTCCCGACAGCCGTTTTATCGACCGGATCCCGGTGGATGCCAGCTACACCCGGATCGCCTATTCCAATGACGAGCGCCTCATCCTCTCGGCAGCTGATCCGGCCAATTTCAATATTATCAAGTTTAGCCGGGTCTACGACATCAATATCGAGAACCGGTCCTTTAAAGGTGCCGCCGATGCAAAACTCACCCTGGTGGTATTCGACGACTACCAGTGACCGTATTGCGCGCGGCTTGAAGCGCTTCTCCAGCAGGTGCTGGAACGGTATCCACAGGATGTAAAAATCGTGATCAAACATTTCCCCCTCAACAGTCACCGCTTTGCCTTCCCGGCTGCCATGGGCGCCCTGGCGGCCGGGCACCAGGGTAAGTTCTGGGAATTTCACAGTGCCCTGTTAAAAAATCACAATGCCCTTAATGCTGAGAAAATCCTTTCCATCTCCAGAGATCTGGGCCTGGACATGGCCCGTTACACTTCTGACAGCAAATCCCCCGGCAACCGGGCAATGATCCTGGAAGATATCAACGACGGCCGTAAAATTGGTGTCAGGGGAACCCCATCGGTCTATGTGAATGGCAAAAGCGTCAAGAGCAGACGCCTGGGCGAGCTTATAAAAATAGTCGCAGATGAGTTGACAGCTTTAAAAGGCGCTTCTAAAAAATAGCCCTCTTTTTCGATTTCAAATTAGCGAACTATGGAGTCTTATTCAAAACGTAAAGCCTGAGCAGTCTTAATTCCTCGTAGCTGACGGCACCATCCAAATCGCTGAAAACAGGCTTAAGGAAATCCGACCCGCGCGTGTCGAACAACTTGATCACGGTGTTTACCTGGTCCTCTGGCAAACTGGATGCTGCCAGGAGACCGTCCGGTCTTAAAGGGTGGCCGTCCCGGTGGTAACGGTCCAGATGCGCTATGATCGTTCCCGGTTTCACCCGGTACTTCTGTATCAGGGCCGGGACAGACTGCCCGTTGTTGTAGCACGCCCCCACTTCCTGATACCGCTTGGGCCCGGCGGACACTTTATTTGCCGGCTGTGCCTGTGTCTCAACCCGCCTGGGTTCATCGATATCATTGAGCATGCAGTACTCGCTGATGATATCGGTAAAAAGTTCCCCGTATTTCTCGCCCTTGACCCGGCCCACACCGTGAATGCCCAGCAGTTGCTCTTTTGTGCGCGGGTAGGCGGCCGCCATCTCCGCCAGGGTCCGGTCGGCGAAGATGACAAAGGGCGGCACGTCCAGGTCCCGGGCTATCTCCAATCGTTTTTGCCTGAGCCTCTCGAAGAGTTCCCGGTTGTATTCAGTGACCGCCTGCCGTTTTATCTTGCTGGTTGGTTTGTCCGGCTCACCGGCCAGTACACGCCCAAAAACTTTTGCTTCTCCCTTGAAGACCGCCCAAGCCTGCGGAGTCAGGCGCAGCCCCCCGAATTCCATGTCCTGCTCCATGAGTCCCTGGTGCAGTAACTGCCATCCCAGGGACTGCCACTGCCGTTTTGAAAGGTCGCGACCGATGCCGTATGTCGACAAGCGGTCATGCCTTAAATTCAAGGCCCGCTGCCCTTTGGAACCGCGCAGCACATCAATAATGTGGTTCATGCCAAAGCGTTCACCGGACCGCTTGACGCAGGCAAGCAATTTCTGGGCTTCCACCGTGATCTCCTCCGGCGGGGCCTTCTCTTCGGTGCAGTTATCACAGTGACCGCATTGACCGGCGTGGTTTTCTCCAAAGTAACCCATCAGGGGTACCCGCCGACAGGCGTCGGATTCAATCATCCCCAGCAAGGCATTCAACTGCAGGTGGGCCACACGCTGTTCTTTTTCGCTTTTTAGTGTGATGAAATGCTTGATCTTGTAAATGTCCCCGTATCCGAAAAGCATGAGGCATTCCGCGGCCAGGCCATCCCGCCCCGCCCGGCCGATCTCCTGGTAGTAGCTCTCGATGTTGCGGGGAATGTCGTGGTGGATGACAAACCGCACGTTGGACTTGTCGATGCCCATGCCGAAGGCGATGGTCGCCACCATAATCTGGATTTCATCTTTCACAAACCGTTCCTGGTTGGTTTTACGCACCTTTTCATCGAGACCGGCATGATAGGGAAGCGCTGCAAACCCTTGACTCGAAAGGCTTGAAGCCAGACTGTCCACCTTGCTGCGGGTCGCGCAGTAGATGATGCCGGACTGGTCCGGGTACCGGTTGAGGAAACTTACGATCTGCCGTCCGGCATTGATCTTTGGAACGATCCTTAGAAAAAGATTTTCGCGGTTGAAACTGGCCAGGAACTCTTCGCCGTCGGCCACCCCGAGAGATTGTTTAATGTCGGCGCGCACCCGGTCAGTTGCCGTAGCCGTCAACGCCACGCAAACAGCGTCACTAAACCGCTGTCGGACTGCGATCAACTGGCGGTATTCCGGCCTGAAATCATGTCCCCAGTCTGAAATGCAGTGGGCCTCGTCGATGGCCAGGCAATCCACCCCGACCGTGGTCAGCATCTGCAGGATCTCCGGCTTCAGCAGCGTCTCCGGCGCGACGTACAAAAGGCGGGCCTGTTTTTGTTTAAGGGTTTCCAGATTGGCCCGGTATTCAGCCGGAGAAAGCGAACTGTTCAGCAGCACGGCCGCCACCCCGTTCTCGGTCAGTTGCCGGACCTGGTCTTTCATTAGTGCAATCAGGGGTGACACGACAACGGTCAGGTTCTTGAAAATCAGGGCGGGAATCTGGTAGCAGAGCGACTTGCCCCCGCCGGTGGGCATGATCACCAGTGTGTCACGACCCCGTAGGATTTTTTCAATCACTTCCGCCTGGAGGGATATAAATGTGTCATAACCGAAAACATCCTTCAGTATTTTTTTGGCTTTGTCCAGCATAGGGAGAGGTCACCTGTAAATTGTTAAGGGATTCACTACAGTGATTTGATTCACCGGCCAGCGCCGTACCCGGGCGCCATCTGCGGTGCCCGTGCTGTCGGCAGCCTTACTTACTCCGGAATTGGTCGAAAAGCGCGTCTAGGCGGTCTTCGGGAAGTGCGCCTTCTTCCCGCACGACGGCTTCAACGGTTTTGCCTTCCGTATGGGCCCGGTGAGCAATTTCGGCGGACTTGTCGTATCCCAGATCCGGGACAAGGTAGGTGGCAAGTGCCAGACTGTTCTCAATGGTACCAAGGCATTTTTCACTGTCCGTTTCAATACCACGTATACAGCGCTGTGTAAAGATATCGGCCGCGCCGGCCAGCAGTCGGATGGATTGATGCAGGTTGTGGATCATCACCGGCAGCATGGCGTTCAGTTCAAAATGCCCCCCTTTGCCGGCCAGGGTGATGACGGTATCGTTGCCCATTACCTGGACGGCAGCCTGGATGACAGCCTCCGGAATGACCGGGTTGACCTTGCCCGGCATAATGGAAGAACCGGGCTGGACAGCCGGCAGGCGAATCTCGCCGAGGCCACTGCGCGGCCCGCTGCCCATCCACCGGATGTCATTGGCAATTTTGGTCAGGCTGACCGCAATGGTTTTCAGTAAACCGCTGGCCGCCACCGCGGCATCCCGGGCACCCTGGGCCTCGAAATGGTTCAGGGCCTCCTTGAATGGAAAACCGGTGTGCTCGGCAAGGTGCGCAATCACCTTTTGGGCAAATTCGGGATGGGTGTTGAGGCCGGTGCCCACGGCTGTGCCGCCCAGGGGCAGTTCAGCCAGTTCATGGGTGATGTTGGTGGCCCGGGCAACGCTCTTTTGGACCTGGCAGGTATACCCGGCAAACTCATCACCAAGTTTTATGGGCACTGCGTCCTGCAGGTGCGTCCGGCCGATCTTAGGGATGTCCGCAAACGCCAGGGACTTTTCCCGGAGGACCCTGGCAAGCTGCTCCAGTACCGGCACCAGATCGTCCTTGACAGCCACCACAGCGGAAACATGCAGGGTGGTTGGAATCACATCGTTGCTCGACTGCCCCAGGTTCACGTGATCGTTGGGATGCACCGGGCTGCGCCCGCCTTTTTGCCCGGTTAAAATTTCGTTGGCCCGGGAGGCGATCACCTCATTCATGTTCATGTTGGTGGAGGTTCCGGATCCGGTCTGAAATACATCTACGGGAAACTGATCCGCCAGCTGTCCATCCATGATTTCCTGACCGGCGGTTTCAATGGCCTCGGCTGCAGACGCGTCCAGCAGCCCCAGGTCGCGGTTTACCCGGGCTGCCATCAGCTTGATCAGTGCCAGGGTTTTCAGAAACGACTTCGGCAGCTGCAGCCCGCTCACTGGAAAATTCTCCACCGCGCGCTGGGTGGAAGCTCCGTAATAGGCATCCAGGGGAACCTCAACCGGTCCGAGTGAATCTTTCTCTGTCCGCTTTTCCATTGCGAATTAACCCGCCCGGCCGTCGTCGCAGGGCTCGTCAGAACCATCCGCCCTTGAATGTTCCGCAGTAGAGCTCACCGTACAGGTATCCATGTCCTCACCGGCAGCGGTCAGGACGGACAGCGCGCCATCGTAGTTAGGTTCCTCGGTATGTTCGGAAGCAAGCTGCGCGTAAATTACCTTGCCGCTGGCATTAATCACCACAATTGCCCGGGCAAACAGTCCCTCAACCGGGCCCTCGGCGAAAGCAACGCCGTAATCGCTTCCAAAAGAGAGATCCCGCAAGGCAGAAACAGATACAGCGTTTTCAATGCCTTCGGCCCCGCAGAAGCGGGCATGGGCAAAAGGAAGGTCCCGGGATACGCAGAGAACCACCGTGTCCGGGTAGTTGGTAATTTCCGTATTAAATTTTTTCACCGACAGGGCGCAAACGGATGTATCAATGCTGGTAAATATATTCAAAACCACGTACTTGCCCTTGTAATCAGCCAGGTGAACGTCTGTCAGGTCAGTCCCGGTCAGGGTGAAATCGGGGGCGTCGCTGCCGACTTTCGGCAAATCGCCAACGGTATTTATCGGGTTGCCTTGCAGTAATATCTGGGCCATGTTGTTTTCCTCCTGTGGGTAGATTTATATTTAATTAGGGTCTTTGCAGCTACTTTTTATACAAGTTAATATGGCAACATCCATGCCAGTTCCGCCAACCGGATGGAGTTGTCCTGTTAAAATCGCAACAATCTGTTATTTATGACTAATTCAATTATACAGCAACTCACCCAACAGTTTCCAGGAATAGTGTGGGACACCGGGCAATACACTTTGTTGGAAAGTGAGACAGTTTGTCTCTGCTCTCTGATACAACTGTTTCATCAGCCCAAGGCTCCTTTTTTTCAAGTTGCCACGACTGCCGGTCGGTGGCGATCACATAGAGGAGTGCATTTTGAGTGGGGGAAATGTCCCTTTTGACTTATATCAATGACAAACGCATCCTGGTCTCCTATGTTAGAATTTAAAAATTCAATGCTGGAGGAATCATGACGAGGATTGACCATCTAAAACAAAAACTGGAAGAGATCAAAGCGAAACTGGAAGATGCAGAGGGACGCATGCCGGCGCATTCGGTCAAGCCCGGACAGATGGCGGCCCTGTTCCAGCTTGAAGAAGAGAGAGACACGCTGGCAGCTGAAATCCGTATGCTGACTGAAAAAAAGGCGAAATAGAGAAAGCCCCATGACCCACCTGGAACCCGCCGAAATCCCCAAAACGCCCCTAACCCATGAACAGCTATCGTTCGTCGCCGAAAATACGGGGAACGACTTTGACGGTCGCCGCCTGCGGCTTCCGTTTTTTGGGACTTACTATTGCCTCACGACAACCGATGTCAATAAGCCGGAGGGAGGCCGATTACCTATTAAAATCAAAGAAATATTACAAAGCTACGTCGCTAATTACCCTGCGGTGCCCCCACCGGATGGCCATCTGATTTCCTATCGCGAACTTAAAGGTGCGGGCCCTCTGGTGGTCAGTTTCGCCAACAATACCCTTAAAACAATTACGACAACTTTCTGCGGCCAGCCGGCCGAACTCGAATCAGCAGCCAGAGCAACCGGCGGACACCCGCGGAAAGAGTTCGCCGGATACGATCTGTATATAGAATTTATGGCGCTTCCCGGCATTCCCCTCATCCTCCCATTCAACGATGTCCAGGCCCCGTTTCCGGCCCAGTGCAGTCTGCTCATGGACGCCTCAATCGAAACCTACCTGGACATGCAGGCCATTTTTGTCCTGGGGACGTTTCTCTGCGGCCGGCTTGTGACCAGCTGCTATAAATGACATTGAAACTTTCCCGTTGCGTATGATAGTCTCCTTGGGACAGTAAAGGAAAACCAGCATGATTAGTGGATTTGCCACAAGGTCGGCCACCGCGCGACTTGCCGAGGCAAACAGGGCTGTGGCCTATAATGAAACCAACCCCGGGGGGCTTTACATCAGCCAGGCCGGTTTCGGGTGCTACCGGGTCAGTGCGGGTGTACAGGCGCACGTGGATGCGTTGCAGACCGCCCTCTCCCGCGGTGTAAATCTCATCGATACCAGTGCCAATTATGCGGACGGCGCTTCGGAAGTTCTTGTGGGTCAGGTTTTACAGCACCTTATCGAAACCGGCCCCCTGGACCGGGATCAGGTCATTGTCGTTTCTAAAGTCGGGTACCTTCAGGGGCAAAACCTTGCTTTGAGCCGTGAAAAAACAGCGGCAGGAAATCCGTTCAAGGATCTGGTACATTTCAATGATGACCTTGAGCACTGTATCCACCCGGATTTCATCACCGACCAGTTAACCCGGAGCCTCGAACGCCTCGGTCTTGAAACCCTGGATTACTACCTCCTGCACAATCCCGAATACTACCTGGAATGGGCCCTGAAAAGTGATCTCCCTCTGGAAGATGCCCGCCGGGAGTACTACCACCGTATCCAGGCGGCCTGTCAGCAGCTTGAAGAAGAGGTTCGCAAGGGCCGGATCCGGTATTACGGCATCAGTTCCAATACCTTGCCTGCCCCCGCCCGGGACCCTGAATTCACATCCCTGGAAACGATCTGGAAAATCGTTACCGCCCTGCCCGGAACGCACCATTTCAGGATGATCCAGATGCCTCTCAACCTCCTGGAAAAAGGCGCTGTCCTCGAAAAAAACCAGTCTTGCGCAACCAGCGTCCTCGCATTCGCCCGGGCCAACAACCTGGCGGTTGTCATTAACAGACCCTTAAATGCGTTCAACGGCAACACGCTCGTCCGGCTGGCGGATATTCCGTCACATAACCGGCAGAGGGAGAGCGATATCATCGCTAAAATCCGGGCGGTAATCAAATCTGAAACCCGACTCTGGAAAAAGATCCTCCCGGATTGTGATTTCATTCCGGAAGGCATCTGCTTAAGAATAAAGGATCAGCTGGCCGTCGGCAACACCCTGAAGCACTACTGGAAAAACTTCGGATCCTATGAACGCTGGCGCCAGACGAAAAACAGCCTCTTTCTCCCCCGGGTAAACGGTGTTTTCGAATACCTGGCGCAACACGACGGACAAAACGAAAAACTGGGGCCCTGGATCCGCGCCCATTCGGACTGCCTGGAGGCCGCTTTCGGTGCAGTCGCGTCCATCTACATGGGGAAAACCGCCCGGAGAATTGAAGCGCTCACGAGATCGGTCTCCGGGGCGGATCCGGATTGGGCCGGAGAAGGATCCTTGAGTCAGAAAGCGTTCCGGGTAATTCGGTCAACCGCCGGGGTATCTGCAGTTCTGGTCGGCATGCGACGGACTGCATATGTAGGTGACATACTAGCCGAACTGGCGCGCCCCGTTCAGGTCGCGGACAGGCAGCAATCATGGGAATCGCTTTAGTTAAGCGTTTTTCGTCAAAGGAGAAAAACCGATGAGTGATGGCAAATTTGAAAAAGTGTCCCGATCTGATGAACCCCTATACGGCCCCCGCAAACTGATCCTGTGCGGTTTTGCGGCCGGCATGCAGGCAAACTTTCATAAAATTCTCGAGTTCACCGGGCTTCAGGCCCTGGACCTTGTCTGGGCGACGGAAGATCAGGCCGACGATGAAATCGAAAACATAGTGGAACTCCCGGCCGGTACGGGCACCGACACTGACTCCGCCCTGCCCCGCGCCATTGTCGTCGCCGGGATCAGTGAAAACGATTTGCACAACCTGATGAACACCTGCCGTGCCAGCGGCATGAAACAGGCCCTCTGGGCAGTCTTGACACCGGCTTCCGAAAAGTGGCCCCTGCGCCAGCTGTTGGCCGAACTCGAGGCGGAACGGACCGCCCTGCAGGAAAAACCATAGGCTCCGTCCCGGCGCATTCAGTACCCGGCAGCCCATGCAATGAAACGTGGTCTACGCATGTGGGGGACTCTTCGCTCCGCTCAGAGTGACAAGACAGCTTCTATCTACCGCTTCGGGATTTGATGGTGCGTCTAGTTTAGAGCAACGCTTTAAAAGGCTCCAGACCGGTGCGGGCGACCATCTTCCCGAGACGTTCGCCTTTTTTGCCGTTGCCCTTGTAAAAGGTCACCAGGCGTTCTACCAGGGACAGGGCCGCTTCATCATCAAGCGCGTCGGTCAGTTCCGTGACGAGCCTCGGTCTGGGTCCCACGTTGCCGCCGATCATCAGGGTCCAGCCTGCGGCTTTCCCCACCAGGCCGATATCCTGGACCACTGATTCCGAACAGTTGAGCTGACAGCCCGACACCGCCATTTTCAGTTTTTAGAAAGTTATGTAAATTTCAAAACAGATCCTGTATAATCTTTTGGATCAGAATTGTCACCATCAAACCAGGGCGAATGGAGAAAATTTAATGAAAAAGACAGTTATTTATGCTGTTTACATTATTATTGCCGCAGGGTTTACTATTCCCGGCCTTGCAACGGTTCATGCTGGATGCGAAAAGGGAAACTGCACCAACGGACCTGGCATCTACGCCTGGCCCGATGGTTCAAACTATGCCGGGGACTTTTTGAATGGTAAATTTCACGGCCAGGGAACCTATTCCTGGGCCGACGGGAAGAAATACTCCGGCGGGTTCAAGAACGATAAACGCAATGGCCTGGGCACCTACTCCTGGCCCAATGGAGCCAGTTATAAAGGTGAATGGGAAAGCGGTAAAAAGGCCGGGTACGGTATTTATACCTTCCCGGACGGCAGAAAAAGTATCGGGATATGGGAGAACGGCTCGCTCTCCCAGGAAATGGAAGAAGCCGAGGTCGAAAAGCTGCTGGCCCCCGCACCTCAGCAGGGGCCACCGGCGACAGCCGCCGTGGCCGCCACCCCGCCCGCAGCCGCCGCCCAGAGCGCGGAGTCCGACCTGGACAAACAGCTGGCCGCCCTGGGCGGTGATCCTGAAGCCGCTGCAGCAGCCGGCGAAGAGAACCTCCCGGTTGCGGAAGCTGCGGCAACCACCTCTGCGGCAACTCCGAGGAGCCCTTTTGTCATTTCCGTTAAAAAACTGCCCCTGGTCGCGGGCCGCACCTTCAGGACGTGGGACGGCATCCCCCTGCTGGCGGTCGGACCCATCGACCCCATCGGGACGTGCAGCGTGAAAATAGACGAAGGGGCCTCGGACAAAAACGCCGGCAAACTCATGGTGAAGCTCAAAATAGTCAACAGTTCCGCCTGCCCGCTAGATTTTAAGGGCTTTATTCAGGCCGGGGAGTATTATGTGCAAGTGGTGGCCTGGTCCGGCGACCAGGCCATTGCGCCGCAAAGCGAAAAGGAAACCTCCCAGACCATCACCCTTGAAAAAGAAGCGCCCCGGTCTGAAATCCTGTTTAAGCTACAGGGGAAAGGTTGCAAGATGTGAAAAATATGAGCACCCGGCCTTAAGGATAAACCTCTACCAGCCTTAGAACGCTGGTCAGAATAAAGTCCGGCGGCAATAGCCTTCTTTTGCCAGTTTCTTGTCATTCTAACGATTGAGTTTTCTAATTTTCTGCCTTTTATTATAACGAAATATCAGGTCCAGCCACTCCCGGAGCAGAGGCCGCAAATCGTCCATTGTACGCTGACCGTCGCGATCCTCAAGCGCTTCCAGGGCCTCTACGAGGTCCGGGCGGCCCGATGTCTTCCCAATCAGGTAGCGGTAGATCCGCCGGGCTTCTTCCAGGTTGCCCTGCTGGGCGTGGACCCTGGCCATGGTCACCGTGTAGAAAGGTTTGTTCTCTGTCATGGTTGTTTACCCCTTTCAGGCGCCGGGTTCCCTTTTTTTTCCGGAGAGTTGAACCGGACAATCACTTCATCCCGGCCGATCATCCCCAACTCCTGCCTGGCAACATGTTCGATATAGGCCGGGTCGGTCTTGAGGCGCTCAATCTCCCGGCGCAGCGACAGGTTTTTTTCTTTCAAAGCACGGTTGTCCCTGAGCAGTCGATCGCGCTCTCCCTTGAGATGGCCTACCGCCACAAGACCCCGGTCACCAAAGATGACAACCAGGAGGATGTTAAGCAACACCAGTGTAACCAGCGACAACAGGATTTTCTGAGCGTTACTCACACCAATTTCCACCTGCATATAAGACCACCCCTGACAGGGGTGCGGTTAAAGTAGAACCCACCTCAAAAAAGTCTATTGGCCCAATCTCGGCGTTGGGCGCTCATTTCAAATCCTCGAAATACTGGATGTATTCCTCCGGTTTGATATTCGCGGCCGCCTTGACTTGTCGTAGATCCCGCGTGTTTTTTGCGGGGAACCAAAATCCGTTTTTTGAGATAGATTCTATTCCTTGCAAACGTCCGCAAACAAGCCCAATTTAGCAGTTTTTTCATCGGCATGCAAAGCAATTGTCAGGTTTGCCGGCGGGCCCTGGCAGTTTTGATCAAAGCCGTCAACTCCGCGGACCGTATCAGGCGGGCCATGGCAAAATAGAGGACCATACCGGCCACAATTGAGAAGCCGAGTCCCGCTGCGACCGACACTGTCGCCGGCGTTTCACCTGCGTCAATTCGCGGCATCAACGCACCGATCCCGGCACACATCACCAGGGCGCAGACAAGCGCCTTGCCGGCGGAGATAAAAATAGCGCCCAGGCCCAGGGGACCCAGTTTTAAGCGCAGGGCCCCCAACAGCAGGACCACGTTCACAGCGGAAGCCACCGTGGTCGCCAGAGCCAGGCCCGCATGTCCCATAAACCGCATGAACGTTATTCCGCAGACAATATTCACCCCGATACTGACGGCTGCGGTCCAGACCGGGGTGCGGGTATCCTGGAGCGCATAAAAGGTCTGCGCCGCCAGTCGCGCCAGGGTAAACGCCCAGAGGCCGGCCGCATAGTACAGCAGGGCCGCGGCAGTCAGACGCACCGCTTCCAGGTCAAAGGCCCCCCGCTTGAACAGAAGCAAAATGATCGACTCCCGCAGAAGAATTAGTCCGCACATGGCCGGGATGGTGATAAACATGACGATCTTTACGGAATTTCCAAAGGTCCGGCTGACGGCGGCCCGCTCACCTCCCAGGGCCTGCCGGGTGAGGCTCGGCAGCAGGGCTGTGGCGGCGGCCATGCCCACAACGCCCAGGGGAAACTGCACCAGGCGATCCGCGTAATAAAGATAGGAAACACTCCCCTGGGGCAGCAAAGTGGCCAGTTGGGTGTTAATCAGCAGGTTGATCTGGTAGACAGCCGCCCCGAATGCCGCCGGAAGCATGAGTTTGCCTATCTTTTTCAGGCCCGGGTGAAAGCATACCGGCCGCCGGCCGAGGCTGACGCCGAAATGATACAGGAAAGGCAACTGCAGCAGGAGCTGCAAAACCCCGCCGGTGACAACCCCCACGGCCAGGCCCACCACCGGCCGCTCAAGATGGGGCGATACAACCAGGGCGGCACCGATAATAGACAGGTTCAGCACGGCCGGTGCCAGGGCAGGGGCGGCAAAGTGACCGAAAACATTCAATATTCCCATACTCAACGCCACGAGCCCGATAAACAGGATGTAGGGAAACATGATCCGGGTTAGTTCTACGGTAAGCGTAAACAGGGCCGGGTCATCCTTAAATCCCGGACCGACAATCCGCACGATGTCCGGGGAAAAGAAGATGCCCAGAGTAACGATGACGGTGAGCAGTATGGAAAGTGAAAGCAGGGTCGCCCGGGCCAGCTGCAAAGCCTCGGCCCGGCCCTTCTTGTGTAGGGTTTCCGTGAAGACCGGGATAAAGGCCACACTGAGACTGCCTTCGGCGAACATGCGGCGCAGCAGGTTGGGAATTCTGAAAGCCACGAAAAAAGCGTCGGCACTCGCGCTGGTCCCAAAGAGCCAGGCAATGACCGCATCGCGCCCATAGCCCAGGATGCGGCTCAAAAACGTCGCACCGCCCACAACACCGGCCGCCCGGGTAACCTGTACGTCGGCAGGACGCTCAGGCATCACAACGCCAGCCTGTCCGTCGAAAGTGCCGGGCACCTTCCCCCGCAGAATGTGAAAGCGGCCTGGTGAAAAACAAAATAATCGCTTGACATATGATTTATGAGTTTATATGTGTTCGTTTTTATATTTGCTATTAACAATTGAAAGGAGCAAGACCGTTGGCTAATCATAAATCCGCTGTAAAGCGTGCCCGCCAGAATGAAGACCGTCGGCTGCGTAACAAAGGCGTAAAATCACGCGTAAAATCTGTTGTAAAGGCTGTACGCACCGCCGGTGATGATGCCGCGGCTAAACTTGACGAGGCCAAATCCGTCATCGACAAGGCCGCCAAAAGGGGCGTCATCCATAAACGCACCGCTGCCCGCAGTATTTCCCGTCTGGCAAAACACGTCAATTCCATATCGAAATAAACGGCTTACCGGCACAGCGCAGTTTATCCTGCCCTGTGCCGTTGCAGTTTCCACCGCCCGTAATCCGCTTTCCCGTGAAAATGCCCCTGCAGTTTCATCCCCGGGGTGCCATCTATTTTTAAACCGGCCTTGATCCGTATTAGGGATTGTTTCTAGAAATCGTCGGTAATACTTTTATAGATAGTTTCTGCCAGGCGTTTGGAAAGTTTTTCAACGGCGCTGCGCCGATTCAGATCTGTCTGGGTTCGGTCAGCCGCCACATCATAGGCCTCGTAGTCGGACAAGCCATTCCGGCTCCAAAGCATGGTTCCGTCCTGGCGCTCCAATTTCATATCAACTGTCAGGGTAACCCGACGCTGGGAGGCCGTGCTGGTACCCGTGTGGGCGATGTCCGTATCCTGAACCGTTTTGACAATGCCTGACAATAAGGCATCCGCACTCTCGGGGCGGGCAATCCGCGCACTGTCACGGCGGGTGACTTCATAGATGATATCACTGTTCAGCTGGGTCTGAATACCGACTTCCGCGGTGCGGTTTTCAAGCATCAGCACGCTGAGCGTTTCCGTACCGCCGGGCAGACTGCCGCCTCCGGAGAACCGGTAGCCGCAAGCCGGCAACAGCATCAATATAAGCAGAACCAGACAAAGTGTTCGTTTCATGTTTAAACCACGATATTAACCAGTTTCTTTTTTACCACAATGACCTTCTTAACGGTTTTTCCGGCGATGAACTTCTGCACATTGCTGTCGGCGAGGGCCTTTTCTTCCAATACATTATCATCTGTATCCGCACCGGATGTAAATTTGCCCCGCAGCTTGCCGTTTACCTGCACCACGATGGTCACTTCATCCTGAACCAGGGCGTCTTCCCGGTAGGCCGGCCAGGCTGCCAGCAGTACGCTGTCTGGATTGCCCATGGTCGCCCACAACTCCTCACAGAAATGGGGAACAATGGGCGCCAGCAGCAGCACGATCGTCTCCAGGGTAAACCGCATCACCGGACCTTTTTCCGCTACCGGTTCACCCGGTTCACAGGTGACTCCGGATACCGCGTTGACCAGCTCCATGACCGCGCTGATGGCCGTGTTAAAATGAAACCGCCGGTCGATATCCCGGGTCACCCGTGCAATCGTATGGTGTCCCAGTTTATAAATGGCAAGCAGATCGGGGAGCAAATCGTCCAAAGAACCTTTGTAGGGCTCTGTATCCCGAATGCCGCCCATAAGACCCGCCGCCAGCCGCCAGACCCGGTTCAGGAACCGGGCGCCCCCTTCCACCCCCTGCTCGCTCCATTCAAGGTCCCTTTCAGGAGGGGCGGCAAACAGGCAGAAAAGACGCGTCGTGTCCGCCCCGTAGCGGTCCAGGAGCAGGTTGGGATCGATCACGTTCTTTTTGGACTTGGACATTTTCTCGACCCGGCCGACGGTCACCGGGCTGTCACACAACGCGCAGTAGCTTTCACCTTCACGTTCAGCCACCTCTCCGGGCAGGACAAAACCGTGTTCCGGGCAGGCCAGGGTCTCCTTGCAGACCATTCCCTGGGTGAGCAGCCGGGTGAACGGTTCCTTGTACTTCACCAGCCCCAGTTCCTTCAGAACCCGGGTGAAGTACCTTGAATAGAGCAGGTGTAAGATGGCGTGCTCCACCCCGCCGATATACTGGTCGACCGGCATCCAGTAATCCACCGCCGCCTGGTCAAACATGGCCGTGTCGCAGCGCGGACTGCAGTAGCGTTCAAAATACCACGAAGATTCGACAAAAGTGTCCATGGTATCGGTTTCCCGGCGCGCCTTATCACTGCCGCAGCGGGGACAGCTGGTTTTGATAAAATCTTCCAGGGTGGGCAGCGGCGAGCGCCCCCCTTCCAGCAGATCGGCATCTTCAGGCAGCACAATGGGCAGATCTTCCTCGGGCACGGGCACGATGCCGCATGTGTCGCAGTGCACCATGGGAATCGGCGCGCCCCAGTAGCGCTGCCGCGAAATCCCCCAGTCCCTGAGACGGAAACTGACCGTTTTCCGGCCCAGCCCCTTATCACTTAGATGCTGGGTGATGGCCGCGATGGCCTGGCGGTTTTCCATACCGTTAAACTGCGCAGAATTGACCATGGTTCCCGGCTGGGCATAGGCCGCGTCCATTTCAGCAGGGTTTAGCGGCGCCTCTTCCGGCTGCACCACCACCACGATCTCAAGGCTATACTTCCGGGCAAATTCAAAGTCCCGCTGATCATGGGCGGGAACCGACATGACCGCACCGGTACCGTATTCCATGAGGGCAAAATTGGCCGTATAGATGGGCATCTTCCCGCCGCTGAGCGGATTGATACAGTAGGCTCCGGTAAAAACGCCCTCTTTCTCATAATTCTCAAGGGCTCGACTGGACCGGTCCTGCAAAGATATGCGCTCGACAAATTCGGCAACAGCCGCTTCCTCCGGGCGTCCGGCAGAAAGTTTACCCACCAGCGGGTGCTCCGGCGCCAGGCACATAAAGGTGGCGCCATAGAGCGTGTCCGGCCGGGTGGTGAAAACCGAAATATCCTCATCTGCCCCCTCTATGGCGAACCGGATTTCCGCCCCCATGCTTTTTCCGATCCAGTTTCTCTGCATGGTGGTTACTTTTTCCGGCCAACCCGGCAGTTTGTCACAGTGGACCAGCAAATCCTCCGCAAAATCCGTAATTTTGAAAAACCACTGCCAGAGTTTTTTCTGCCTGACCGGTTTTCCGCAACGCCAGCAGAGGCCGGCCTCAACCTGTTCATTGGCCAGCACGGTCTGGCAGGGATCGCACCAGTTCACATAGGACTCTTTACGGTAAGCCATCCCCTTTTCCGCCATTTTGAGAAACAGCCACTGCTCCCAGCGGTAGTATTCCGGCCGGCAGGTGGCCAGTTCCCGGTCCCAGTCGTAACTGAAACCGATTCTCTTCAGCTGTGACCGCATATAATCGATATTTTCATACGTCCATTTCGCCGGGTGGGTCTGGTTGGCAATGGCGGCATTCTCGGCGGGCATCCCGAAGGCGTCCCATCCCATGGGATGCAGCACGTTAAACCCCCGCATCCGCTTGTAACGGGCAACCACGTCTCCAATGGTGTAGTTGCGGACATGCCCCATGTGTATCTTCCCGGAAGGATAGGGAAACATCTCCAACAGGTAATATTTCTCCCGGGTTGGATCCTCCCCGGTTTTGAAAAGGCCGGTGGTTTCCCAACTCGTCTGCCATTTCTTTTCTATGGCTTTGGGATTGTATCTTGCGTCCATTATTCGGTTCCTCCCATGCCGCCTGCCGGCAGCAGGTCCGCAGCTTTCGCGTTTAGTTTTAACATATTGTTATCATATTGATTTTTTGTAACAGTGCCACCAGTTCCCGCAATTCACGGACAGTGTGCCACTAAATGCCACAACCCTGTTAAAATAGCAAGACTGCATCGATAAACTGATTGACTTGTCCCGGGCAATTGCATATTCATGCAAATAACAGGCAGATACGTATTCTGCCAGGCTACCGGATGCCTCCGGCCCGGAAGGTCAGGAACCAGAAGTTCAAAGTGAACAAAGTGATCTAAAGTGCCTAAAGTTTGGGAATCGATAGGCTCTACTGGTTTTCATAGAATCGGCAGAATGCCCTAACTTTAGATCACTTCAAACTTTAGCTCACTTTAGGCACTCGTATACTGACATTCCCGATGGCAGCGGCTGTTGTAAATAGAGTCGCGGGACCCGGTTTTACTATTTAAATAAATTAAGGAATCAAAAACTTCCATGACCTGTAAAATTCTCATTAATGCCGTAGATACCGAAGAGTGCCGTATCGCCAAAGTCAGAGACAGTAAACTTGAAGAGTTTCACATAGAAAGCGCTTCCCGTGAAATCACCCACGGCAACATCTATAAAGGTATCATTACCCGGATAGAACCGAGCCTCCAGGCTGTTTTTGTGGATTACGGCGGTGAACGCCACGGTTTTCTCCAGAAACATGAAATTCACAGCGACTATTTCCAGGACAGCGCGGCAACCGGTCGCAATATCTCCCAGATCGTCAAAAAGGGTCAGGAACTTCTCGTACAGGTGACCAAGGATCCCATCATGAAAAAGGGCGCCATGCTCACCACCAATCTGTCCCTGCCGGGGCGTTACATTGTCCTGATGCCGGGCAGTACCACCCGCGGGATATCCCGCAAGATCAGCGACGAAAAAGAACGGTCCCGGCTCAAGGAGATTATCAGCAAGCTGAAACTGCCGGAAGGATTCGGGCTGATCATCCGCACGGCCGGCATCGGCTGCACCAAAACCCTGATCTCCAAGGATTCGAGCCAATTGATGCGTCTGTGGAAAGGCATTAAAAACCAGGTCATGCAGACCCCCTCCCCCGCCCTGCTCTATAAAGAGCGCAACCTGGTGGTGCGATCCATACGGGACTATTTTACACCGGATGTCACCGAGATCCTGATCGACGACAGCGATGTACACCAGGAAGCCCGGGACTTTGTCGGGATCATCTCGCCC
The DNA here is from genome assembly GCA_964647585.1 of uncultured Desulfobacterales bacterium. Taxonomy (GTDB): domain Bacteria; phylum Desulfobacterota; class Desulfobacteria; order Desulfobacterales; family CAJINA01; genus CAJINA01. The sequence continues at coordinate 18,836 of CAZYGG010000036.1, read as the reverse complement.
AAGCATGCCAAAATAGTAAAATTTTATAAGGGTGAAAAGCCCATTTTTTCCAAATTTCAGCTGGAAGACCAGATTGCCTCTATTTACGGCAGCCGGGTGAATTTGAAATCGGGCGGATCAATCGTCATTCAGCAGTCCGAAGCCCTGGTGGCCGTTGATGTGAATTCCGGAAAAGCCACCAAGGCTAAATCGATAGAAGAAACCGCCCTGCAAACCAATGTGGAGGCCGCCGAAGAGATCGCCCGCCAGTTGCGCCTGCGCGACATGGGCGGCCTGATTGTCATTGACTTTATCGATATGCGCGACTCTAAGCACAAATCTGAAGTCGAACGCACCCTGAAAACCCATGTGAAGAGCGACAAGGCCCGGACACGTATCGGCCGAATTTCCCAATTCGGCCTGCTCGAAATGTCGCGGCAGCGTATACGGCCTTCCATCGAGTACGGGCGTTTTGAAACCTGCAGTCACTGCAACGGAAGGGGCCTGGTTTTATCCGCCGAGGCCCTCGGCACCGGGTTTCTCCGACAGCTGAGCCTTGAATTGTTAAAACCGGAAGTCAAATCAGCCCGGGGCGTGGTCCCGATAGCGGTTGCCGATTATGTGCTCAATAAAAAACGCAAGGAACTGCTAGATCTGGAACAGCGCCGCAATGTCAGTATCCTCATTGAAGGCGACACAAAAATGGTTCCTGGAGAGAGCCAGATTATCTGTCAGAAATAATGAATTCAGGTTGTTAGACTGCAGGTCAACCGGATCTTATGAAAGATCCAACCGCATGTAAGCACGCAACCTGAGCGCCATCAACGCCAGCCTAACCACCGGTCATAAGGAGACGTATGAATACGGAATCCCCCACCCGGGACCCGAACGGGACAAAGCCCCTGACAAAACCAAAAGCCGGCCATTCAAAACGTATCGGTTTGGCCGCAATAGTGGTTCTGGCAGCTGTAGCCGCCGGTCTCTGGTTCATGCCGCCGCCGGCGGAAGAAAAGGCAGCCGACCCGGTAAAACCAACAGCCGCAGACGCCGCCCTGAAAGTTAAAAACCAGCCGGTCATTGAGTACAATAAGAGTGAAAAAAACAGACTGATGGAAGAACGCAAGGCCTCTTTAGGGGTAAAAGACAGTCTCGACATGATCGTCAAGGAGGGTGAGTCGATCAAGGTCGGTGACCAGATGATTTCCGTCAAGGAAATCAGCGACTCCATTCAGGCCAGGGAAGGCGGTATTACCGAAAAAGATCTGACTGCGGCGGCCAGGGGTGAATCCGGCGCCTACGGCATCCATGTGGTCCAGCCAGGGGATAATATCTGGAATATCCATTTCAAGCTACTGAAAGCCTACCTGGCCAGCAAAAACATCGTGCTGCCGGATGCATCCGACGAACCGGACCGTTCGGGGTACAGTTCCGGTATCGGCAAGGTCCTGAAATTCTCCGAAAACATGGTCTACATCTACAATATTCAGGACCGGAAGCTGGTGGCAGACATCAACCTGATCATGCCGTTGACGAAAATCGTCATTTACAGGATGGACAGGGTCTTCGAACTGCTGGACCAGGTGGATGTCCGCAATGCCGGCCGCATCCGGTTCGACGGTGAGAACATCTGGATACCGGCTGAATAGAAGCCATCTCAAAAAAGTCTTTTGGCCCAATCTCGGCGTTGGGCGCTCGGTTCAAATCCTCAAAATACAGCAGTATTCCGCCGGGTTGCGACCCGCATTTGTGGATAAAACAGCGGGAAGTCCCGCAACGCGGGGAACCTCGCGGCCGCCGCGACCGCAACCAAAATCCGTTATTGAGATTGCTTCTAACGCACTTGTTTCTTTTGCCGTATCAATCTATTAGGAATAGAATCACAGAATAATAAACATTGATCCGCGCTGAAAAACTGTTTGACGCAGCCAGTCATATTCTGTATACATCCCCATTTTCAGGCCTTACCATATAGTTAATAAGGTGGCCGTTATTCTTTGATGCCCACCGGTACCGACCCATGCGGCCGGCACCTGCCGGGCGTTATGAAACCAGGAGGACTTAATTTTGACCAGCATAGCATACGCAATGGGCCAGGGCGGTGGCGCCGCAGCCTCGGGAGGAGCCGGCGGATTCTCTTCATTCATCCCGCTGATCCTGATGTTCGTTATCTTTTACTTTTTACTGATAAGACCCCAACAGAAAAAGGCGAAAGAACACCGGGAGATGATCGGCAGCCTTAAAAAGGGCGACCGGATTGTAACCAGCGGCGGCCTGTACGGCCGTATCACCGGAATGGATGAAAACACACTCACCGTCGAAATTGCCGATAAGGTTCGTGTTAAAATTGCCCGGGGCAACGTTTCCGTGCTTGCATCGACATCGCCTCCGCCCAAAAAAGAAAAATCATAAACCGGGGAAGGAACAGCACCGCCCGTGGCTTGAGCCCCGTGTGAAGCTCCGCGTACTGCGGATGCCTCGCACCGGGCTTTTATATGATACCGGGCCGGAGCTCTACACGCCGGGTCGTAACCCGTCACGGTAAGACAAACATCCACCCCCTTTCAGACAGAGGATTAGACGATTGAAGAACTTTTCATGGAGACTGATTGTTATCATTGCGGTTATCGTCACCGCAATCATCTACGTCCTGCCTACTTTCAAACCGGGTATCCTGCACGGGAAGCAGATTAATCTCGGCCTTGACCTCCAGGGCGGAATGCATCTGGTACTTGAAGTGGACACCGACAAGGCCACCGAAGGCCGTCTCGAACGCCTGGCCCACGAGATACGCGATCTTCTCAAAAAGGAGCGTGTCCGCTACCGGAAGGTGGAGCTTGTGGCCGGCACTGACATCGATATTGAGATACAAGGCGATAAAAATATTGATAAATTTCGCGTTGTCCTGGACAAGGAATTCCCTGATCTGCGAATTGAAAAAGAGAATTCCAGCGGCGCTACACTGGAAATGGTACTGAATCTGCCTGAAAAAGAAACCGCCCTGATAAAAAAGTCCTCCGTCGACCAGGCCCTGGAAACCATCCGTAACCGGATCGACCAGTTTGGCGTCAGTGAACCGGATATTCGCCGTCAGGGTGAAAAGCGGATCCTGATCCAGCTTCCGGGCATCACCGACACCCAGCGGGCCAAGGAGCTCATCGGGAAAACCGCCCTGCTCGAATTCAAGCTTGTGGATGAAACCAACGACATCGCCGCCGCCCTGGAAGGTTCCGTGCCCCGGGGCAGTGAAGTCCTTTACCAGGTCAGGACGGACCGGGAAACCAACCGCACCACGAAAACGCCCATACTTATTAAAAAGCGGGCGGTTCTGACCGGTGCGTCCCTCACCGATGCGCGGATGCAGATCGATTCACAATACGGCGATCCCTATGTCGGCATTAAGTTTGACAAAAAAGGCGGCCGCATCTTCGCCCAGATAACCGGAGCGAATGTCCAGAAACGGCTGGCAATCGTGCTTGACAACAAAGTGCACTCCGCCCCGGTCATCCAGGATAAGATCACCGGTGGGGAAGCCCGGATAACCGGCAGTTTCACCACTGAAGAGGCCCATGACCTGGCCATCGTCCTGCGCGCGGGTGCACTGCCGGCCCCGGTCACCATCCTCGAGGAACGGACCGTCGGCCCATCTTTGGGCGCGGACTCCATCCGGATGGGATTGATTTCCATGCTGGTGGGTGGTCTTTTGGTGGTGCTGTTCATGATCATCTACTATAAGGGGTCCGGCATTATCGCCGATGTCGCCCTGGCCCTGAACATTCTGCTGATAGCCGGCGGTCTGGCCGCATTTCAGGCCACGCTCACCCTGCCCGGCATCGCCGGCATCATCCTGACCATTGGTATGGCGGTGGACGCAAACGTACTTATCTTCGAACGCATACGCGAGGAAATGGCCCTGGGGAAAACACCCTGGGCGGCCGTGGATGCCGGCTTTGAAAGGGCATCTTTGACAATTTTAGATGCCAATGTCACCACCCTGATCGCAGCGCTGGTTCTTTTCCAATTCGGAACCGGCCCGGTCAAGGGGTTCGCGGTGACTTTGAGCCTGGGGGTGGTTGCCAGCCTCTTCACGGCCCTGGTGCTTTCCAGAGCCATATTTAATTATTTTCTGGTGAGTCGGAAAATTCGCAGCCTGAGTATCTAACGGTAAGGCCCGGTCGGTCTGCCGACAACCGGGCAACTATAAAACAGTGCCATAAAGGACCTGATATATGCAGTTCATTAAATCCGGTATCAATATCAACTTCATAGGAAAAAGAAAGATCGCTTTCATTTTGTCCGTCCTGTTCATCCTGATCAGCTTCGGCTCCCTGATAGCCAAAAAAGGCCCGCGTTACGGCATTGATTTTGCCGGTGGAACCCTGATTCAGGTTCGTTACGAGAGCCAGGTCGAAGTGAATACGGTCAAATCGGGCCTGGCCGCCCTGAAAATGAAAGGGTCTTCCGTCCAGTCTTTTGGAGAGGCGGGCGATAATGAGTATCTGATCCGCACCGACAATTCCCTCACCACCGGCGAAGATTTTATCGGCCAGCTTAAATCCGCTCTGACGGACGCCGCCGGCAGCCCGGTTGAAATCCGGCGGATGGAGATGGTTGGCCCCCAGGTGGGCCAGGACCTCCGGGAAAAAGCGCTCTTCGCCATGTTCTGCGCGCTCCTTTTTATAACCATATACATTTCCGGAAGATTCGAGCTGAAATGGATGCTCAGCGGTGTGGTGGCCGCCCTGCTCTTTTCCGCAGTCTATGCCCTGGGGCTTTTTGATGTCAGTGTACCGGTGTTAATGGCTGCAGCCCTGCTGGTGACCCTTCTCCTTTTCTGGTTCCTGGAACTGAAATACGCCATGGGCGCCATCGCGGCCCTGATACATGATGTAACCATCACCGTGGGAATTTTTTCGCTGTTCGACAAAGAGTTTACCCTCCCGATCATTGCGGCGCTGCTCACGATCATCGGTTATTCATTGAATGATACGATTATTGTTTTCGACCGTATCCGGGAAAACCTGAGGCGTTACCATAAGAACCCGCTGGATGTGATCATTAACCGGAGCGTAAATGAAACTCTCAGCCGGACGATATTAACGTCGCTGACGACCCTGGCCGTGCTGTTTTCACTCTTCGTTCTCGGAGGCGGCATCATCCATGATTTTGCGTTTGCCATGATCGTGGGGGTTTTGATTGGTACCTATTCATCCATTTTTGTGGCCAGTCCCATTTTACTGATCTGGCAGAAGAAAACAAAGTAATAGGCCCATGGACAAACTCGTCCCGTGGTTCAATCTGAAAAGTGTCCCCGGGATAGGCAACCTGCTCTTCAGACGGCTGCTGGACAGGTTCTCTTCGCCCAGTCTGGTTTTCGAGGCTTCCCGGGAAGAACTCCTGGCAGTTGAAGGTATAAAGCCCCGCCAGGCCGCAGCCATTGCCAGCCAGCGCCGGGTTCCGCACCAGGTTGAAGCGGAACTGGAGGCACTCTCAAAATCCGGGTGCCGGGTTCTGACATACCAGGATGATGAATATCCGGGGCTGCTGCACCAGATTCCTGATCCGCCGCCTATCCTGTACCTCCGGGGCCGCCTGACACCTGCACTGAATGCCATTGCGATGGTGGGGTCGCGCAATGCCACCGGATACGGCAAAGCGGTCGCCCGCCGTCTGAGTGCGGACCTGGCAACCTGCCGGCTGACCGTCGTCAGCGGCATGGCGCTGGGTATTGATACGTGTGCCCACCAGGGCGCCTTGCAGGCCGGCGGCCACACGGTGGCCGTTCTCGGGAGCGGTCTGAACCGGATTTATCCGGCCGAAAACCGGAAGCTATACGCCGCAATTGCTGAAAGCGGCGCGGTGGTAAGCGAATTCAACCTGAATGCCGGACCGGATGCCAGGCACTTTCCGGCCCGCAACCGGATCATCAGCGGCATGGCTCTGGGCACTCTGGTGGTAGAGGCCACTTTAAAAAGCGGGTCACTCATCACCGCCCGACTGGCTGCCGAACAGAACCGGGAAGTATTTGCCGTACCGGGGAGTATCGAATCTTTTAAAAGTACCGGCACCCATTTTTTAATAAAACAGGGGGCCAAACTGGTTGAGAACGCCCGGGACGTTCTGGAAGAATTGCCGCCCGGCGGTTATCGGCAACCGGCGTCAGTCAGCGGACGGACGGAATCGAAACCGCCTGAACCGCAGGATCTTTCGCCTCTGGACAGTAAAATAGTGGCAGCCCTTGATCTCTATCCGGTCCATATAGATGAACTGGTGAGAAGCCTGTCACTGGATCCGGGAGAACTCGCCGCCGCGTTGCTCCAGTTGGAGTTAAAAGGCGTGGTGACTCAGACACCGGGCAGTCTGTTCAGCCTTAAGGTCCGGTAGCTGGTATCCATCCATAAATCCAGGATTTAAGGATGGAGCTATTGGCGCTTAGCGGTTAGCAATTAGGTAATACCCTGTATTTTAACCGTTTCATCTAAAACCTAATGGCTAAAAGCCAACACCTTCCGTCCATGATTTCCAATCATGGATGGACCCTAGCTGCCTTTATTGGGCGGGCTTATTTTTTTTAAGCAGCACGTTATCGCCGGCGGATGCCGCCGGATGACTATAAATAGCGTGTATAGATTAAACATTAGAAAGCGTATTGAGGAATTACCGTGTCAAAACCCCTGATAATTGTAGAGTCCCCGACTAAAATCAGAACCATCAAAAAATATGTGGGCCAGGACTACAATGTCGCCGCCACTGTCGGTCATATTAAAGACCTCCCGCCCAGGGAGATCGGGATTGACCTGGACGATAATTTCAAACCCAAGTACAAAACAATCACCGGAAAAAAGAAAATTATCACGGAACTTAAAAAATCCGCCGGTAACGCACAGGATATCTACCTGGCCCCCGACCCCGATCGTGAAGGCGAAGCGATTGCGTGGCACACCTCAGAGGTTTTAAAAAAGAAGGGCCGCAAATTTCACCGGGTCCTGTTCCACGAATTGACCAAAAATGCCGTCCTGCAGGCCCTGGCGACCCCTGGGACTCTCGATCTCAACAAGTACGAAGCCCAGCAGACCCGCCGGATCCTTGACCGCCTGGTCGGTTACCAGATCTCGCCCATCCTGTGGCGCAAAATACAGGGCGGTCTCAGTGCCGGTCGGGTTCAGTCGGTGGCCGTCCGAATCATATGCGAACGGGAAAGAGCAATCCAGGCCTTTACGCCGGTGGAATACTGGTCGATCACAGCCCACCTCGAAGGACAGGATCCGCCGGCATTTTCCGCCAAGCTTACCCGGGAAGACAATCAGAAAATCACCATACCCGACGGCGACACCGCCAATAAAATAGTGGCCGCCGTGCAGCAGGCTACCTTTACGGTTGAGAAAGTACGTAAAAAGACCGTCAGGCGCAATCCCCTGCCCCCCTTTATCACCAGTAAACTGCAGCAGGAGGCCATTCGCAAACTGCGGTTTTCAGCGAAAAAAACCATGGCGGTGGCCCAGCAGCTGTATGAAGGCCTTGATATCGGTCCCGGGGAACCCGAAGGCTTGATCACCTACATGCGGACCGACTCAACCCGGATTTCAAAAGAGGCCGCAGCCGAAGCCATGGACCTGATAAAGCGCACCTTCGGTTCCGAATACACCCTGGAAAAACCCCGGCATTTTAAAAACAGGAAAAAGGCCCAGGATGCCCATGAAGCCATTCGGCCGACTGCGGTCCACAACACCCCGGAAAAAATCAAGCCGCACCTGACCAAGGACCAGCTGGCCCTTTACACACTTATCTGGAAACGGTTTGTTGCATCCCAAATGCAGCCGGCTCTCATCAACCAAAATTCCATTACCATCAAAGCCGGCAATTATCTTTTCTCGGCCTCGGGTTCAACCATCAAATTTCCGGGTTTTATGGCGCTGTACAAATCAGTGGAAGAAGAAAGTCTCCAGGCGGACGAGAAAAAGAAGGGCCTGCTGCCGGAGCTCGCCGAGGGCATGGAACTGAACCTCACCCGGCTTGACCCGAAACAGCATTTTACCCAGCCGCCGCCCAGATTTTCAGAGGCCTCTCTGGTAAAGGAGCTGGAAGAAAACGGCATCGGCCGCCCGAGCACCTACGCCGCCATCCTTTCGACCATCCGCGACAAGGGCTATGTTGGTCTGGAAAAAAGATATTTTCGCCCCAGCGAACTCGGCTTTATCGTCAATGATCTTTTGGTGGAAAACTTCCCCGATGTCTTTGACGTAGACTTTACGGCCAAACTGGAGGATCAGCTCGACAGTATTGAAGAAAATAAAAAAGAAGCCGGGGATATCCTGGAAAAATTTTACACGCCCTTCCAGGACCGCCTGGAAAAAGCTGCCAAAGACATGTTGAGCATGCGGGGCGTGGGGATTCCCACGGGGTTGACCTGCCCTGAATGCGGGAAGGACCAGCTGCATATCAAGGTTGGCCGCAACGGCCATTACCTGGCCTGTAATGCCTACCCGGATTGCCGCTATACCCGCAACTACAACCGCGACGAGAAAGGCCGGATTGTTCCCATAGAACTGCCGGAAGAAGAAATCTCTGACAAAATCTGTGAGAAGTGCGGTAAACCCATGGTCCTGAAACAAGGCAAGTTCGGACCCTTCCTGGCCTGCAGCGGTTATCCGGACTGCAAGACCACCCTGTCTGTTTATGCCAACGGGAATGGGACTTCAACCGGCGTCAAGTGCCCCCAAAAAAACTGTGAGGGTGAACTCGTAGAGAAACACTCCAAGCGCGGCAAGGTATTTTACGGCTGCAACCGTTATCCGGACTGCGACTACGCGACCTGGGATAAACCGGTCGACAAACCTTGCCCGATTTGCGGGGCACCCTTTCTGGTTGAAAAGACCACCAAGAAGACCGGCACCTTTCTCGCCTGCCTGGACCGGGACTGCGGCCACCGGGAACCAGTGGAATAAAGAATCCTGGCCCGGAAGGCCAGCTTTTCAATTAGGGATTTAACAACGCCGTGTGGGGCCTTGACCGAACGGACGATCGCGGCGAATTTAAAATAAAGTTTGACATACTATTAACTTAGTGTTAGCTGTTCGAAATTAGCTTGTGAAATAACTGTTATGAAAAAACTATCTATTATTAACATCCTCGGTCTAATTATCGTCCTCGTCGTGGGTATTATTATCCGCAACGGGGAGCGGGGGTTAATAATGGCCTAATTTCATCGATCAAGAAAATGAAAAATCCGTTATCAGCCCCCGGGCCGATAACGGATTTTTTTTTGGAGGGAAAATTTACGTAAAATGAAAAGTGATCATGTAAAATCAGGCGTTGAGCGGGCCCCGCACCGGGCGCTTTTTAAAGCCATGGGGTATACGGATGAAGAGATGGGCCGGCCGTTGATCGGCATTGCCAACTCGGCCAACAGCATCATACCCGGGCATATCCAGCTGGACACCATCGTCGCGGCGGTTAAAACAGGCGTCTCCATGGCCGGCGGCATGCCCGTCGAATTTGGTACCATCGGGGTATGCGACGGCATTGCCATGAACCACGCGGGCATGAAGTATTCCCTGGGCAGTCGCGAACTGATTGCCGACAGCATTGAAATCATGGCCACCGCCCACGCCTTCGACGCCCTGGTGCTGGTACCCAATTGTGACAAAATCGTCCCCGGCATGCTCATGGCGGCGGCCCGCCTGAATATCCCTGCCATCGTCATCAGCGGCGGCCCCATGCTGGCCGGCGACCACCCGCGCAAACCCGAAGGCAACAAGATAGACCTGATCACTGTTTTCGAAGCAGTGGGCGCCGTTCGCTCGGGAACCATGACCCCGGAAGAGCTGGGTGAAATCGAAGATGCCGCCTGCCCCACGTGTGGCTCCTGCGCCGGCATGTTTACGGCCAATTCCATGAACTGCCTTTCCGAGGCCATTGGCATGGCCCTGCCGGGCAATGGGACCATACCCGCCGTCATGGCGGAACGCATCCGCCTGGCCAAAAAGACCGGCATGCAGATCATGCAGCTTGTGGAGCAGAATATCACCCCGCGCGCGATCTATACCCCGGAGGCTTTCGAGAACGCCCTGGCGGTGGACATGGCCCTGGGATGCAGCACCAATACGGTTTTACACCTCACCGCGCTGGCCGCCGAAGCCGGGGTTGCTTTTGACCTGGATATGATCAACCGGGTCAGTGAAAAAACTCCGCATCTGTGTTCCATGAGCCCGGGTGGACAGCACCATATCCAGGATCTCAACCGGGCCGGCGGCATCAGCGGGGTCATAAAAACCCTGGCGGAATCGGGCCGGATCAACGGCAGTTGCCTGACCGTCACTGGAAAAACCGTTGACGCAAACATCACCACTGCCGAAGTTCGGGATACGGATGTTATCCGGTCCCCGGATGCGGCTTACCACACCAAGGGCGGCCTGGCCGTACTTTTCGGTAATCTCGCCCCCGAGGGTTGCGTGGTAAAGCAGTCGGCGGTCCGGAACGAGATGATGCGCCACAAGGGCCCGGCCCGGGTTTTTGACGATGAGGAATCGGCATCCCGGGCAATTCTGGACGGTAAGATAAATAAAGGCGATGTGGTGGTCATTCGCTATGAAGGCCCCATGGGCGGTCCCGGAATGCGGGAGATGTTAACCCCGACCTCCTCCATAGCCGGAATGGGGCTGGATGCCGATGTGGCCCTGATTACCGACGGCCGCTTTTCGGGCGGAACCCGGGGTGCGGCCATCGGCCATGTCTCCCCGGAGGCGATGCAGGGCGGACTGATCGCGCTGGTCGCCGAGGGTGACCCGATAGAAATCGATATCCCGTCCAAGCGCATATCCCTGGATGTGGACCCGGCTGTATTGCACGCAAGAGAGGCCGCCTGGCAGCCGCCCGAGCGGAAAATAAAATCCGGTTACATGGCCCGGTACGCCCGGGGGGTCTCTTCTGCCAGCCAGGGGGCGGTCATAAAATAAGTGTGAAGTGACTAAAGTGATCTAAAATGAATAAAGTTAATGAGTCGCTGCGCTCCAATGGTTTTTATATAATTAGCAGAATACCTTAACTTTAGATCACTTCAAACTTTAGTTCACTTTAGGCACTCGCTGATGTTTGAGGGGCCTCATCAAAGGTCCGAAACAGTAACGGTACACTCACAAAAAAAAATAGAAGAGGATTTCAACATGGAACTCACCGGCGCCCAGGTAATGATGAACGTTTTGAAAGAAGAAGGTGTGGACACGGTATTCGGTTTCCCCGGCGGGGCGGTCATCGATATTTACGATGAGATTGTCAAAACGGATATCAATCACGTTCTCGTCCGCCATGAACAGGGGGCTGTCCATGCCGCGGACGGGTATGCCCGGGCCACCGGCGGGGTCGGGGTCTGCCTGGTCACTTCCGGCCCCGGCGCCACCAATACCGTTACCGGGATTGCTTCCGCCTACATGGATTCCATACCGGTGGTTGTCATCACCGGCCAGGTGCCGACCAATCTTATCGGGAACGACGCTTTCCAGGAAGTTGATATTGTGGGCATCACCCGACCCTGCACCAAACACAACTACCTGGTGAAGGATCCCAGGGACCTTGCCAAAACGTTGCGCGAGGCATTCTTCATTGCCAAATCGGGCCGGCCCGGGCCGGTTCTGGTCGATATTCCCAAAGATATCGCCCAGGCCAAAATGGATTACACGGAGCCAAACGGCGTTCACATTAAATCTTACAACCCAAGTTACAAACCCAATAAGAAACAGCTCAAGAAGGTCATCGAACTGGTTAAAACAGCTGAGAAACCCGTCATCTTCGCAGGCGGCGGGGTTGTGCTTTCCAAGGGGGCGGAGGAATTGACCGAGTTCGCCCGCAAAACCCGCATCCCGGTCACCGGCTCCCTGATGGGACTGGGCGCCTTTCCCGGCAGCGACCCCCTGTGGCTGGGGATGATCGGCATGCACGGTACCTACCGGGCCAACATGTCCGTGGGCGAGTGTGATCTGCTGATTGCCATCGGGGTCCGTTTCGATGACCGGGTCACCGGCAAAATCAAAACCTTTGCCGCCAATGCAAAAATTGTCCACATTGATATTGACCCGACTTCCATCCGCAAAAATGTGTCGGTGGGTATCCCGGTGGTGGGCGATTGCCGGCAGGCCCTGCAAATTCTCAACGAGCTGTTTGACCCGGAAAGCCTGGCACCCCGGGAATCGAGCCGTGACCAGTGGCTTTCCAAAATTGCCGCCTGGAAGGCTACCAATCCGCTGTCGTACGATCAGAAAGAGGTCATCAAACCCCAGTACGTCATCGAAAAACTCTATGAAATTACCGACGGAAAGGCCATCATCACCACCGAGGTCGGGCAGAACCAGATGTGGGCGGCCCAGTTTTACCATTTTGATAAACCGGGCCATTTCATCACCTCGGGCGGGCTGGGCTGCATGGGCTTCGGGCTCCCCGCTGCCATTGGGGCGCAGGCCGCCTGTCCGGACAAGCTGGTGGTCGATGTGGCCGGGGACGGCAGCATCCAGATGAACATCCAGGAAATGGCGACCGCGGTTCAGTACGGGCTGCCGGTAAAGGTTGTCATCCTGAACAATCGTTACCTGGGCATGGTGCGCCAGTGGCAGGAATTGTTTTATGAATGCCGGTACGCGTGTACCGACATGGCGCACGCCCCTGATTTTGCAAAACTGGCCGAAGCTTTCGGTGCCGTGGGACTGCGGGCCACCAAACCGGAAGAGGTGGAACCGGTCCTGCGCGAGGGGCTCTTATCAGACAAGACCGTTATCATGGATTTTGTGGTGGACCGGGAGGAGAGTGTCTACCCCATGGTGCCGGCGGGGGCCAGTATTACCGAAATGCTGCTGGTTTAAAATACAGGTAGATAGACTGTAGGCGTTTAGGCTGTAGGAAGTCAATAAAGCCTATCAATCAGCAGCCTGAACAGATTGAAACCTTGTTTCACAGATAAGGACAAAAAGGCATGAGCAACAAGATTGAAGCAAACAACGAAGAAAAGCATATCTTCACCATGCTGGTGGACAACCAGCCCGGAGTGCTCTCGCGCATTGTGGGTCTTTTCAGCGGCCGGGGGTTCAATATCGACAGCCTCTGTGTGGCGGAAACCATGGACCCGGAAGTTTCCCGGATCACCATCGTCACCAAAGCCGATGAACGGATTGTGGAGCAGATCGAAAAACAGCTCAACAAGCTGATCAATGTCATCAAGGTCCGGGACCTGTCCGGGTCGAACGCCGTACAACGGGAGATGGCCCTGATATGCGTCAAGGCGGACAATGAGCACCGGGCTGAGATTTTCCGTATTGCGGAAATCTTTCGGGGCAAAGTCGTGGATGCCGGCCCGCAATACTACACGATCGAGGTCACCGGTGATCCCGGCAAGATGAATGCGATCCTGAACCTCCTAAAACCTATCGGCATCAAGAAAATCGCCCGGACAGGCGCCATTGCGCTCTTTCGGGAGCCGATTTAGTGAACGCGGTCATCAATAAAATGCTATAAACAATGCGAACATTATTAACTTTAAGCAGTAACAGCAATGCACTGGAGGAAAAATGACACAGATTAATTTTGGCGGCACCACCGAAGAAGTTATCACGTCCGATGAATTTTCCCTGGAAAAAGCCAGGGAAATTTTAAAGGACGAAATTATCGCTGTTTTAGGCTACGGCGTTCAGGGGCCGGGTCAGGCCCTGAACATGAAAGACAACGGATTTAACGTCATCGTGGGGCAAAGAGAGGGAACCCCGTCATGGGATAAAGCCGTAGAAGACGGTTTTGTGCCCGGGCAGACCCTGTTTTCCATCGAAGAGGCAGCCCGGAAGGCAACCGTCATCCAGAACCTGCTGTCCGATGCCGGACAGACCGCTACCTGGCCCATGGTCAAAGCGTGTCTCAATGAGGGTGATGCCCTCTACTTTTCCCACGGGTTTTCCGTGGTGTACCGGGACCAGACCCAGATCGTACCCCCTGAGAATGTGGATGTCATCCTCGTGGCGCCCAAGGGTTCCGGCCGCAGTGTCCGCAAGAACTTTTTGGATGGCAGCGGCATCAATTCAAGCTTTGCCATTCACCAGGATTTCACCGGCCGGGCCAAAGAGCGAACCCTGGCACTGGGAATCGCCATTGGCTCCGGCTATCTTTTTCATACCACCTTTGAAAACGAAGTTTTCAGCGACCTCACCGGTGAACGCGGTGTTCTGATGGGTTGTCTGGCCGGTGTCATGGAAGCGCAGTACAACCTGCTCAGGAAACACGGCCACAGCCCCAGCGAATCTTTCAACGAAACCGTGGAAGAGCTCACCCAGAGCCTGATCCGCCTGGTGGCCGAAAACGGGATGGACTGGATGTTCGGCAACTGCAGCACCACCGCCCAGCGGGGCGCGCTGGACTGGGCCCCGAAATTCCGGGACGCGGTTGTGCCGGTATTTGACGACCTCTATGAAAGTGTTAAATCGGGGGAGGAAACCCGTCGGGTGCTGGACGTCAACAGTGCCCCCGACTACCGGGAAAAACTCCAGAAAGAGCTGGATGAAATTAAAAATACCGAGATGTGGACAACCGGCGCGGCCGTGAGGGCCCTGCGTCCTGAAAACCGTAATCGGTAACTGGAGAATTAAATGAAATCACCCATACTATTGTACGACACGACTTTAAGAGACGGTACGCAAGGCGAAAATATCAATTTTTCCGCCGACGAGAAGCTTGAGATCGCTCTGAAGCTGGACGAGATGGGATTTCACTATATTGAAGGCGGCTGGCCGGGATCCAACCCGCGGGATATGGCGTTTTTCAAGCTCGCCCAACGGGCGACTTTCAAAAACGCCACCCTGACGGCCTTCGGCGCCACCCGCCGGCCCGGGACCCTGGTGGAAGCAGACGCCAACATCCAGGCGCTCTTGGAAAGCGAAACCCGGGCGGTAGCTATCTTCGGCAAAACCTGGGACCTGCATGTCGAGGGTATCCTGGGAATCACCCGCGCCGAGAATATCGCCATGATCCACGACTCGGTCGCCTACCTTAAGGACCACGGGCGCGAAGTCATCTATGACGCCGAGCATTTCTTCGACGGTTATCGCGACAATCCCGAATACGCCGTGGATACGCTCCTGGCGGCCCTGGAAGGCGGCGCTGGCTTCATTGTCCTGTGTGACACCAACGGCGGTACCCTGCCCCATAGGATCACGGAAGCCGTTCTGGAAGTAAAAGCGACACTGGCCTCCAAAACCAGTACGTCCCCGGGAGCATTGCCCTTTGAAATCGGCATTCACTGCCACAACGACTGCGGGGTGGCCGTCGCCAATTCGATCGCGGCGGTACAGGCCGGGGCCACCATGGTCCACGGAACCATAAATGGCTATGGGGAACGCTGCGGCAATGCGGACCTGATCGTGATCGCACCCACCCTGTGTCTGAAAATGGGCCGGGCCTGTATGAGCCCGGAAAACCTGAGCGGGTTGAAAAAACTTTCCCGCTTTGTCAGCGAAACCGCCAACATGATCCCGGTGAACTCCCGGCCGTTTGTGGGTGAAAGCGCCTTCGCCCACAAAGGCGGCATTCATGTCAGTGCCGTTATGAAAGATCCCCGCGGTTATGAACATATGGACCCCGCCCGGGTCGGCAACCGCCGCCGGGTGCTCGTATCGGATCTTTCCGGCAAAAGCAACATTGAATACAAGGCCCGGGAACTGGGGCTTGATCTGGGCAGTAACGGATTCGACAGTAAAAAGATCGTCTCAAAAATCAAAGATCTTGAGCAGCAGGGGTATGAATTCGATGTGGCCGACGGATCTTTCAAGATACTGGTCGAAAAATTCACGGAACAGTTCAAATCCCTGTTTAACCTCGAATCGTTCCGCATCACGGTGGAAAAAGACAAGGACCAGCCGTGCACGGCCCACGCAACCATCAAGATCTCGGTGGACGGCCAGAATGAAATCACGGCCGCCGAAGGCAACGGACCGGTAAGCGCGATAGACAACGCCCTGCGCAAGGCCCTGGATAAATTCTACCCCGACCTGGATGCCATGCGACTGGTAGACTTCAAGGTCCGGGTAATCGATGGACGTGCGGGCACGGCTGCCAAGGTCCGGGTGCTCATCGAATCCCGCGACCAGAACGATGTGTGGAGCACCATCGGTGTGTCCGAAGATATTATCGAAGCCAGCTGGATGGCCCTGGAAGACAGTTTCCAGTATAAACTTTCAAAAGCGAAAAAGGATTAAGACCATGCACGCAGCAAAAGGAGGTTCCTGTGCCGCAGGCTCTCCGGATTCAGTTCCGGGCCTGCGGCCCATGCTTTTGAGTTAAGTTACCGCAACCGGCTCAATTTACAGCCCCGGCCTTCCCGCCACGTGAAGGGGCTTGAAAAAACAAAAATGGTTCCAGGTTCAAAGGTTCAAGGGTTCAAAGGTTGAAATCGGTTAACCCTGAACCGGGAACCTTGAACGGGGAACCTGTACCCAGACAATGCAAATATTTCCGGTCCCCCTGCAGCGCATGGGGTTGGGACTGAAATAGAAGGAGATAAGTGACCATGAGCGACAGAGTAATCATTTTTGATACAACGTTAAGAGACGGCGAGCAGTCCCCGGGGGCCAGTATGAATGCCGCCGAAAAACTGCGCCTGGCGATTCAGCTTGAAAAATTGGGCGTAGACATCATTGAAGCAGGGTTCCCAGCCGCTTCGGAGGGCGATTTCGAATCGGTTGCGCAGATAGCCAGAAAGATGAAACATTCCGAAGTCGCCGGGCTCTGCCGGGCCTCCAAAGAAGATATCGACAAGGCCTGGGGCGCTGTCCAGCACGCTGTAAAACCAAGGATCCACACCTTCATTGCCACCTCGGACATCCACATGAAGTACAAACTGGACATGTCCCGGGAGGAAGTGCTCGCAGCGGCCAAAGAAGCGGTGGCGTACGCCAAAGCACTCACTGAAAGTGTCGAGTTCTCAGCGGAAGACGGCTCGCGCAGCGATCCGGATTTTCTCTGCCAGGTTTTCGAAACCGCTATTGACGCAGGGGCAACTACCGTCAATCTGCCGGACACGGTGGGCTATGCCATCCCGGAAGAATTCGGAAACCTGGTGCGCTACGTCAAGGAACATACCGCGAACATCGATAAGGCGATCTTAAGCGTGCACTGCCACAATGACCTGGGACTGGCCACCGCCAACACCATCGCCGCCATCAAGGCCGGGGCCCGCCAGGCCGAAGTGACCATCAACGGCATCGGCGAGAGAGCCGGCAACACCTCCCTGGAAGAAGTGGTGATGGCCATGCACACCCGGCCCAATTTCCTCCCGCTGGACACTAATATCGTTACCGAACACATCCACCCCACCAGCCGGCTGGTATCCATGATCACGGGCATCCTGGTGCAGCCCAACAAGGCCATTGTCGGGGCCAATGCCTTTGCCCACGAAGCCGGCATCCATCAGGACGGGGTCCTGAAAAACCCCATGACCTACGAGATCATGAAACCGGAAACCGTCGGGTTAAACGCCAATAAGCTTGTTCTGGGCAAGCACTCCGGCCGCCACGCCCTGCGGTCGCATCTCAAAGAGATGGGCTACGACATGAGCGATGAAGAGCTCAAAATCGTCTTCAAGAAGTTCAAGGAACTGGCCGACAAGAAAAAACACGTGGTGGACGAGGATCTGGAAGCCATCGTCACCGAAGGAATTTTACGGACCGAGGACACCTTCAAGCTCCAGTACATGCACGTCAGCGCCGGGACCACGGTTATGCCCATGGCCAGCGTGCAACTGGAAATAAAGGGCCGTAGTGCCAAAGACGCCGGCTACGGCAACGGTCCCATCGATGCCGTGTTCAACGTCATCGCCAAGTTGACCGGCACGGAATCCGAACTGCTGCGCTTTTCCGTCAGCGCTCTGACCGGCGGCACCGACGCCCAGGGCGAGGTAACCGTCCGCCTTTCGGAAAACGGCCTGATAGCGCTGGGCAAGGGGGCTGACCCTGACATTATTACGGCCAGTGCCAAGGCCTATGTCAATGGCCTGAACCGGATAGAATATCTCAAGGAAAACCCGCTGACCGAGGCGCAACATGTTTGATCCTGGCATTTCGGCCAGGACTCAGGTTTTCAGACTGAAGGCTGAAATCAACCGCAGCAAAAAGGGCGCTCACGGCGCCCTTTTTGCTGCGGTACTATTCTGCACAATTTAAAGTGCATCCCTGCCCTGTTTTCAGGGCAACCAGGTGCTGCCCGTCAACTTCCTGCCGACTTCTGAAACCCGTCAAAAGCATTACTATCTGATTTTTTAAAAAAAACCGTTCTGCCCGAATCGGTTATCCCAAATTTGGAAGTGCATCTGGAAAATATCAAGGCCCTTTACAAAAAAGACCGCAAAAGCAACCAACCGTGTGTGAACCTGCCTGGCGCTCTGGAAAAAAAGTGGCCGAATGCTGGAAAAGAATGGGTATGGTTCTGGGTCTTCCCATCATACAAGTTGTCCGCCGATCCCGTTTCAGGTAGAATCTGCAGGCACCATGTTCATACTAGTGTTTTGCAAAAACATGTGAAAGAAGCTGCACTTAAGGCAAAGATATACAAACGGGTCACGGTCCACACTCTGAGGCACTGTTTTGCCACCCATCTAGTGGAGCAAGGTATCGATATAAGAACAATCCAGGATCTGTTAGGGCATAAAAAATTAGAAACAACGATGATCTATACCCATGTCGCCCAAACAAATCGCATGGGAATCGTAAGCCCATTGGATAAAAAATAATTAAACCCACAAAAAACACGCCGGCGGAATAAACGTGATAATTACCCGCAAAACCCGCTTTAGCAGGCTGTTGAAAAATAAGTTTAGAGTTACGTATTTTTTTAAGCGTTTT
>CAZYGG010000035.1:20705-44709 GCA_964647585.1 uncultured Desulfobacterales bacterium | reverse complement strand
CGGTGATATCTCAACATCTACTTTTAAAGGCGCGTAGCTCAGGGGGAGAGCGCTTCCCTGACACGGAAGAGGTCGTTGGTTCAAATCCAATCGCGCCTACCAGTAAAATAAGGGGTTTACGGTTCACGCCGTGGCCCCTTTTTTCTTTTCTGCTACCATTTTGCTACCAGAATTTTCAAAAACCATGTTTTCATACCGGCAAGCTGCCTCCTGATTGATGGGTTTCAGAAGGTGTGCATAGACGTTCAATGTCACCGTAGGACTTGAGTGTCCAAGCTGCGTCTGTATGTATTTCAGGTTCTCTTTTTGCTCGATCATCAAGCTGGCCTTGGTGTGCCTAAGATCGTGCCAGCGAATACGGTCTATCTCTGCTTTTTCAAGGGCAGGGTGGAAGTTCCTGTTTACAAGGTTATTGTGGTTGATGGGTTTTCCGACCCTATTCGGAAAAACTAAGTCAAGGTCGCACAGAGGGCACGCAAGCCGCCAACGCTTCAATTCCGTTACCATCTGCGGTCCAATATCGACAAGGCGGTTAGATGATTCCGTTTTCACACCCGCCTCCTGTCACGGCCCTGTTAGGTAAGCCGGGGAAGGCGGTCCAGGAAAACCGCTTTTCGGGTGCGCTCCCTATCCCCGGTATTAGTTGATTTAATCCATACCCCTTTCTGCTATTGCCTCTGGTTGGATTTCGTATCGTCCACGCCCCACTTTCACCGTGAAGGTTTTATAGGTTGGGCTGTGATTCCTCTTTACCTCAGAGTTAGCCAGGATAACGCCTGTATACGTTTTGGGACGGTCCGGGAAATATCCAATCACGTCCTGACGTGTCACTATCCCATCAATCCCAAGACGGCCATCAATGACAGCATCGATAATTTCTTCTCTTAATGACATGGTGACCCTCCTTGCCACTGGCTGAATTTTACCTTGTGTGTTGAGCGAATGCAGAAATGGGACCCGTAGGGGAGGTAACTCGTTTCCGGTGGGCACCCCGACCTTCATTTGTTTGAAAATATTTTTAAAATTTGTAAGAGAATATTAGATTGAAGCCAAACTGGTTTGTTTCGCTAGAAGGCTCTTGAGCTAAGCCTATCGGGACGCCATTATACGTTAACGTTTCAAATTCACTCTCACCTAATTTTGAATTGCTGTACCAAGGAACACCTGTGATGAACCACGGTCCATTAATCTTATACTTTATTGGCACGTCTATCTTGAACCCCGTTTTGTTTCCTAAATTGAAATCTAACTGATTATACCCGGGGTCATTAAATTCTACACTAAGGCTACCCTCATACATAAATCGTGCTTCAAGTCCTGGGTGGATTGACCATTTTTCATTTAAAATAAAGTGGGAGGATAGCCCTAATGGTATATAATGCCATATATAAGTTTCATCGTAAGGGGATGACCCTTTAAGCCCTCTTTCCCAACTCCGGTAACCATATCCGATGTATGGGCTAAGAAAGATGTTACTCTTAACTGGGAATGTATATCCAATATTGAATTGAAAACGTAAAAAAGATGTAGAAGATGTACCTGTTATGGGTGTCCCCCCCCAAGTTGCTCCATCATAGTCAACCTCATCCGACGAGTATTCAAGATATGTATTTATATAGACCTTTTTCGGTTCGTTTTTTTTAAACCCGACATATATCCCAGGGAGCCAACCGGATTCCTCGCTTTTTCCAGGAGGGGCAATGTCTTCTTTGTAATCAAAGTGATAATACATAAGCCCTAGCTCAAACTCCCTGCCGAAACCATTGCTGGTAGTATCTTTATCGTCACTGACATCAGAAGCTTGCTCAGCAACTACAGTCGATTCATCATCCTGAGTATCTTTCCACATTTCCGAAATGTCGGAGATTTGCATAACTACAATTTCTCCGTTCTCCTGCCGGATTTTATAAGTGTCATATCTGGAAGGTAATACTTCTCCGGAATAAATTGTTCCGTCTTTCATTTTGAAATATCTTTTATCGACCTTTTCTCCAGCCGACACATACGAGGCTAATAATAAAGAGCAAATCGAAATGCAGATCAATTTCTGTAGTCGCATGTCGCATCTCCTTTGTAGCTTTTAAGTTAAAGAAAGACGCACCTGTGTCTCTATGGATAGACCATGCTATCGCCTTCTTGGTGAGTGCCATGCTGGCCTCTACACACAGTGGGGCTTATAAATTTTGGATTAGAAATTTGAATGGACGCTAAAATCTGCCACAAAATGGATTATGAGTCAATGCGCAAATTCAGGTGCCATATATCAAGAGAAGCAACTGCGGGGGTAAATTTTACTTTGCGTGTTGAGCGCTACCGTATGGATGTTACCGATATGGGACCCATTGAATCCGGTCCCCCCGCCCCCGGTTGCTACCATATTGCTACCATAATAATAGAAACTATCCTAAAACAAGAAAAACCTACACGGAATTAAGCCACCAGACTTATTGGGTATTAATGGCTCGTTTTTCATGCAGGTTTTTCTTGCTATTGGATTCAAACAGACTGACACGGAAGAGGTCGTTGGTTCAAATCCAATCGCGCCTACCAGAAAAAACGAGAAAAGCCCGGCTTGACATGAGCCGGGCTTTTCTCGTTTCGTACCATAGCACTATGGTAAAATGGGGAGTAGTTTAATTGCGGCAGTACAAATATAACTAATAATAACAGTAGATTGAACTTGTTGAACCGTTTTGAAATCACTTCCTTTTCGGGGAAGTGGTCGCGCGGTTAAGACCAATTGTGCTTGGCTGATATATGTCAGCGTAGGGCTCGAATGAGAGTTGAGATAAATTAAAAATACCAGCTATTATTTGATAGCAATTGATATTCGGTCTTCTGGCAAGTAGCCGCATAGCCGGGTTGCTTATTAAGCAGAATGCGATACTGTGGATAACAATAAGCGGACTATTGAGTTATATTTTCAAGCATCAGCATCTGTTGGAGGTTTTCTCTCGCATTAGGAGAGTTGGGATTTATTTCTATTGCTTTTTGAAAGTGTTTTACAGCCATTCCCGTATTACCTGTTTGGTAATAGGCAACTGCCAAGTTATTGTGGGCTTCCTCTAAATCAGGTTTTATGCGGAGTGCTTCTCGGTAGTGTTTAATGGCATTTTCGAACTCGCCTTTGTAAAGCAGGGCATTCCCCAAATTATTGTGAGCATCTTTAGAATACGGATTGATGTGCACCGCTTTCACGTATTGTGCAATGGCACCTTCTGTTTGACCAGCACTGAAAAGGGCATTCCCAAAATTGACGTGGGCGTCCACGTAATCAGGTTTGATGCGTAATGCTTCCTGGTAGTGCCTGATGGCCTCATCGATCTGCCCTTTCTTGGCAAGGACAGACCCCAGGTTGTTGTGGGCTTCTTGAAAATCAGGTTTTATACGGAGTGCTTCCAGGAAGTGCTCGATGGCCTCATCGGTTTGCCCTTTCTTGGCAAGGACAGACCCCAGGTTGTTGTGGGCTTCCTCTAAATCTGGTTTTATGCGGAGTGCTTCCCGGAAGTGCTCGATGGCATCATCGGTTTGCCCTTTATTGGCAAGGGCTGACCCCAGGTTGTTGTGGGCATCTTCATAATCAGGTTTTATGCGGAGTGCTTCTCGGTAGTGTTTAATGGCATCATCTGTCTGCCCTTTCTTGGCAAGGGCAGACCCCAGGTTGTTGTGGGCGTATACAAAATCAGGTTTAATGCGGAGTGCTTCCCGGAAGTGCTCGATGGCATCATCGGTTTGCCCCTTACTGGCAAGGGCATGCCCCAGGTTGTCGTGGGCTTCTTGAAAATCCGGTTTTATACGGAGTGCTTCCCGGAAGTGCTCGATGGCATCATCGGTTTGCCCCTTATTGGCAAGGGCATGCCCCAGGTTGTTGTGGGGAATCGGATTGTTTGAAGTAACTTCAAGGGTATGTGTAAAAAGAGTAATGCTGTTTTTCCAATGTTGGGTTTGTTTCTGTGTTAACACCATTAGAATCAAAAGAACAATTGCTGCTGACGTGGCAAGCCATTTTTTCATTCTAGGCGCGCTGGCCATGAGCTCAGGAATGCCCCAGGCAATAATTATGAATATACCAATGAGCGGAATGTAAGTATAGCGGTCTGCGATTGCCTGCCGGCCTACTTGAACCAGGCCTATAACAGGCACCAGGGTACCCACATACCAGAACCATCCTACAGTAATATATGGCACTTTTCTTATGGTTTTTACTGCAAAGAGTGTTATGAACACTAATAGCAAAAGAGCCCCGGTAACTTTCCACCATGGCAATGTTTCCGGGAGTGGATACAAAACTGCCAATTGAGAAGGATAAATCATCTTTATAATGTAATTTATGTAAGACACTGAAGCATTTCCAACTCTGAAAGCCAAAGGAAGGCTATCTAAGGAACTTACCGCACCACCTTGTCTCTGAGCATAAAATGTTATCGCACTTGATATGGTTACAAGTACAAACATTGGCACCTTTTCCAAAAACAACCTGTGGAAACTCTGCCAAATCTGTGTACGAGTCGTGTCTGAAGGGTCAATTCTTAGGCGTTTTAGAGGCCAGTAATCAATAAGAATCAACACAAACGGAAAAGTAACAACCATCGGTTTTGTCATAAGTCCGAGAGCCAATAAAAACAGAACCAGCAAATACTTGATAGTCTTGGGGCGTTCAACCCACCTGATATAACTCCATATCGCAAGTAAAAAGAAAAGAGTGCTTAAAACGTCCTTTCGTTCAGC
Source organism: uncultured Desulfobacterales bacterium (assembly GCA_964647585.1). Classification (GTDB taxonomy): domain Bacteria; phylum Desulfobacterota; class Desulfobacteria; order Desulfobacterales; family CAJINA01; genus CAJINA01. The sequence continues at coordinate 39,981 of CAZYGG010000035.1, read as the reverse complement.
TACCCATGCGACTGATTCTACATGTAGGGGGTGAAGGGCAAACAATCCGGCAACAAAACTGCTTTTCCAAAAATCTCCGGTCATTCTTAGCAGAATAAGCAGAATAAGCAGCGCATTTGTTATGTGAAAAATGAGATTGCTCAGATGATGCCAGCCGGGCTTCAAGCCAAAAATTTGGCAATCCAGCATATGTGACACCCAGGTTACCGGATGCCAATTGGAGGCATGCGTGGTTGTCAAAGCCCAAGATAAGCCATCAAGTGTCAACCCATCCTGAACATGACGGTTCTCATAAACATACATTTTATCGTCGAAATTTACAAAAGCATTATCTTGCACCGGCCAGTAGGCAACGAGTGTTGCCACAACAAGGAGCAGACAAGCCAAAATGAATCGGTGCTTGTGAAGAAAGGGTAGGTTGCGTGTGTCTCCGGGTTTGATTTTGATGTCGGAAGGACTTGCAATGGATTTTATGCTTGGGCTGGATTTGAGCGTCTTGTTCTTGGGTGTTTTGGAGCTCTTGGCGGGCTTGGCTTTCTTTGGCATAACGAATCCGGCATTCAGGTTGTAGGACAACTGGCTCTGGTCGGATGCTCAATGCCCGAAATACTCTATCATTATGAATAGCTAATCAAGAGAATATAGCGGTTCCTCAGTAATGCACTATTGATAAGATGATGCTATGGGTGGTTTTGAATTGTTTTTCAGGTTATTATAATTATTTCCTTGGAGGTTTTCCCAGTAGACCGGGGCACTTGGTTATACGGATAATAGATGGATATATAGCCGGTACAATCCTGCCCATTTCTCACCGCAGAACGGGTTGTAGCAGACGTCGGATGTGGTTTTGCTGAAGATCAATGCCAAACAGATTTTCAGAGTGGCCGCCGCTAAATAGTTAACCGGCGATGTTTACGAAAGGGAACTTAATTAAATAAAGGGGTGAGACACCATGACTTACCACCAGTTGAACAAATTGATACGAAAGCGTTTTGAAAACATACGGTTAGGGGCTGGCCACACGTACACTGCCCCAGAAAGAAGGCGTGTGAAATTCAAACGCAGTAGTATTGACAGAAAGAGTAACTGGCCTTCAGTTTGCATTTACTGTGGCAAAGTATGTGGTGGTAGTAACGACTGGACTCAAACGGCAGACACAATAGAAACTACGGTGGAACACCGCACCGGTATCTGTATTGACTGTTCTTTAAAACGGTTCCCACAGTTCTACACTGACACTTGATCAAATTATGAGGTCATCCATACCCCAGATCAGCCTCCTAATGTATAGCCAATCGATCTTTCAGGGCCGGTTGGCTTTTCCTGTGTGCGCCAGGCATGGCGCGCAGCGCCTTGACTGGCGCTATTTCTGTTGCTGTGGTGGCAATGGGATGACTTGGAGGTGAAAGTCCTCTACCGGCCCGGCAAGGGGAACGGTTAGCCGAACGGCAACTGCGTCATCGTGAGATGGGGTGGGAAGGAAGCCGAAGGCAAAGCACTGGCCCGACGAACAGAAATCGCATATGAGGCGTCCGTACTGGGTAAGAAGGCACATATCTTCAAAGCCCAATACTTGTACGGAAAGTACGGGTGTAAATGCGGCGGGTATAAGTGTGAAGGTCGTGCGTCTTACCCTGGGAGATCTGGCAATCTGCCATGTGCTACTGATCCCACAAGGGGTTGGGAAGGGTTGCCAGAAGTCAGCAGAAGCCATAGTAGCTGGGCCAACCAGTCAGTGAAGGGCCGACCTGTTGATGCTGAACGAGTTGCATGTCTGATTGTTTTGAGCAGATGCCTCGGAAGAGGGCCTTAAAGCTGGAAGTAGCGGACGGTATCCGCGAGGTAAGGCTGGGTGCTTATAGGACAATAGGGGTGCGGCCGAAAAGTTGTGACATCAACGGGAACCGCCGTATACGGAACCGTACGTACGGTGGTGTGGGAGGGGGCGGGGGCAACCCCGCTCCCTACCCGATTTCAGGGATATCGGGAATAGTCGCGTGACTTTTCGTAGAATGCCTCCACACCGATTGCTTTAATCTTTTCATTGATCGCGACCCAACGGTCATACAGGTGTTTATCAAAATTAGTTTTGTCGCAGGGAAACTCGTCACACTGGTGACAGTAATCCACCTGCTTTTCCTGGTGGCAGGGGCGCACGCCGCACTCCTTGAACAGTTTGCACTGTTCATTGCGGCAGCCAGTGCAGTTTTCCGAGGCGAAATAGTCCAGCATGGTCTTGAAATCGGGATACTTTTTGAAAATCGGGTCCCCCACCAGGGTTTCGAACCGTTTGGCATAGATCTCAAAATTTCCCAGTTTTTCCTGCAGTTTCAGACTGTACCGGCGAATATCGCCATCCACATGTGCAAAACATTTTTCGCAGCTCAGGCCGCAGGGGGCGATAGCTGCCTTGATCGGTTCACGGTCCATTGATTGCCTCCTTGCCATGGTCGTCATACCGGACTCGATCCGGTATCCAGCAAGTTTTCTACAGCCAATGCAACTGGATGCCGGATCAAGTCCGGCATGACGGAGATAGATTGATAGATGGTGCCAACGAAACATTCCTTTTAACTTATCCTATCAGTTGCATTCTGATAATAAAAGTGGCATAAAAGACTTATTAGATGGCGATAACGACACCTGCGGGGCGTTGTGATAGCCTAAAAAAATGGGCTTTTCAGTCTAACAAGGAAATGGTTCGAATGCAGAAGGCAATAAAAAAAGTTACTATTTTAGGGCTTTACAATTCCATGGCCACCACCATTTTCGGTCCCATGGATATCCTGAATCAGGCCGGGAGGCTCTGGAATCGGGTCAGCAAGTCCCCGGCCACGCCCTTTTTTGAGGTGTCCATCGCTTCGGCGGACGGACAGCCGATCAAGGCGACCAACAATGTCCTCATCCAGCCCCATTGCGGTATAGCGGATATTGACCAGACCGATCTGATCGTGATCGCCTCTGCCACCTACATCGAAAAGATCCTTGCCAAAAATCCGGAACTGGTTCCCTGGATCAGGGGGCAATTCGCCCAGGGCGCACATGTGGCCAGCATCTGCACCGGCGTGTTTCTGCTGGCGGAGACCGGGCTGCTGGATGGAAAATCAGCTACGTTGCACTGGGGATTTACTGAGTTGTTCCGCCAGAAGTATCCCCGGGTGAATCTGAAACAGGACCAGATGTTCCTGGACCAGGGCCGCCTCTATTGTTCGGCCGGCGTCAATGCGGGTCTGGATTTGTCGCTTTACCTGGTGGAAAAGCTTTGCAGCCGGCAAACCGCCGTGCAGTGCGCCAAGACCATGATCCTGGACCTGGGACGTGAAATCCAGACCCCCTATGACTGCTTTCTATTTTCCAGAGACCATGGTGATGTTGCGATTATAGGGGTCCAGAAATGGCTTGCCCACCATCACACCCAGCCCATTGATTATGACCGCCTGGCCGGGAAATTTGGTATGAGCCGCCGGTCGCTGGAACGTCGCTTCAAGCAGGCCGCCGGTGTTACGCCGCTAGGTTACCTCCAGCAGTTGCGGGTGGAAACCGCTAAACAGCTCTTGGAGGAGGGCGGCCGCACTTTCCATGAAATTACCTGTCTGGTTGGATATGAGGACATCTCTTTTTTCAGAAAAATATTTGTCCGGTTCACCGGTCTGCGGCCGAAAGAATATCAGCGGCGATTTGTCGGATACTCCGCCAGAGCGAACCGCAGCGATTCAGCAAATCAAGTCCGTTATCCTTAACTGCGGTATGGGTAAATGAGACTCTCTGCCTGCCAACACTGATTGTGTTTATCGATTTCGATGCTATACTATGAGAAACAACGTCTGCCCGTTTTTTGTGATGTAACCGACTTGACCCTGCTTTTCATCTAACCGCAGCGACTGTATTTACCGTAACGGAAACTTCCTGAAAAGGGCAGGTTGATTAACCTCTTGACCGGGAGGCAGAATGACAACAAAGCAAACGCAAACAGTGGTCGCAACCTGTCAGAAAAAAGAAGCCTGTGCCTCCCAGCCTGGCTTTCATTCGGGCCACCAGTTTAACAGAGTCCCCTGGCGTGCGGCAGTGATGACACTTGGGCTGGTGGTTGTCATGGTGTGGCCTTCTTTCTGTTATGCACAAAGTCAATTATTTCGCATTGGAACCGGTGGCCGCACCGGGGTTTACTATCCCATCGGTAAGCTGATCGCCCGGGGCCTGACGGGAACCCAGCAACAGGGTGTTCCCGGTTATATCGGGGTGGCCCAGAATTCGGCCGGCTCGGTAGACAATGTTCGGACGGTGGTTTCCGGAAAAACCGAAGCAGGTCTGGTCCAGGCGGATGTGGCGGCCTGGGCACACCGGGGTGAACACGTTTTTACCGGAGAAAAAAAGGCCGGTGCCGTGCGGGCTGTGGCCAGTCTTTATCCGGAAAAGCTGCAAATAGTCATTCGAAAAGATGCCGGTGTGCACAATTTCGAAGACCTGCGTGGAAAGCGGATTTCCATCGATGAGATCGGCTCGGGGACCCTGTCTGTGACGCGTATTGCTCTCAAGGCCCACGGAATGACGGAAAAAGATTTCAAGCCTGTTTACCTCAAGCCTGTGTTTACCCATGAAAAAATGGTCAGCGGGGAGCTGCAAGGGTTTGCCATGATGGCCGGCCATCCCATGGAGGCGGTCACCCAGCTGCTCGACACCGGTATCGCCATTGTTCCCATCCTACCCTTGATTGCCGGCAACATCAGCCGGCAGTATCCCTATCTGGTTCCGGGCACAATCCCGTCAGCGGTTTACCCTGGTGTACCCGAGACCCCTACGGTGCAGGTCCATGCCCTGCTGGTGGTCAGCGCTGCACTGGATGAAAAGGTCGCCTACCAGCTTACCGCGGCTCTCTGGAGTGATTATACCCAAAAACTCCTGCATGCAGGACACACCCAGGGCAGGGCCATCACCCCCGCTACTGCCCTGCAGGGGATTTCCATTCCACTTCACCCGGCGGCCGAGCGCTATTACCGTGAAAAGGGAATAACGCCGGGGGCCGGCGGGCAATGAAAGAACGCCGCTCCATAACCCGGGTTTTTCTCTGGGGCACCCTGGGTGTCGTTATTCTGGCGGTTATTACGGTCGGCATATTTACGAACTATACCCTTCGTTCCGTGGAAAAGAACCTGCCCGGCACTCTGCTTATCGAACTGGGGGCGCTCGCTCATGTTTTGGATGATTTGGCTGAGGTTACCTCCATCGCTGAGCTGGTCGTGCACACATCCACGCCCGCGCAATTTCGTAAACTCCGCGCAAAGGTCGAATCGATCTATCGCGATATTACAACGTTTCGTGAATCTTTCGTATTCGACAACCTGGTGCAGGCGTCGGCTTTTCATGCCGTGGTAGCGCCGGCCGTGGCCGATCTGCAGATCTGGCTGTCTGAGGGGGTTTCCGGTTACGCCCCGGAATCGGCTGTCACTGCCCAAATCATCTTCACGCGGATTTCAGCTGCCTATCGCGAGGCGCGGGTTTTGAATTATGAATCCCAGGCGATTGCCCAGCACCAACTGGAGACGGAACGCAAACAGCTGAACCAGTTTCTAGTCAGCGTCAACCTGCTTCTGGTCGTTACCGGCAGCATCACACTGATTGCCGTCCTGCTGCTGGTCCGCCAGTATTCACTCCAGAAGGAACAGGGCGAAGCCCAGGCCCGGCGGGCACTCGCCGAAGAATCACTGCGAAACAGTGAGAAACGATATCGCCTGATTCTTGAAAGCATCGAGGACGGGTATTACGAAGTCGACCTGAAAGGAAATTTCGGCTATATCAATAAGTCCATGCATCGGATCATGGGCTATTCACCGGAAGAGATTCTGGGGAAGAACTACCGGGATTACATGGACGACGAAAGCCTGAACAAGGTGTTCCGGACCTTCAACCAGGTGCACCAAACTGGCATGGCAGCCAGGATAACCGACTGGGAGTTGGCCGGTAAAGAAGGCAGGCGGCGTTTTATCGAAACGTCTATCTCCCTGATTACCGATTCAGACGGGCAGCCGACCGGTTTCAGGGGCCTTTGCCGGGATGTAAGCGAAAAACGCAGTCTGGAAGCGCAACTGCAGCGGTCGCAGAAAATGGAGGCTCTGGGACTTCTGGCTGGCGGCGTGGCCCATGATCTCAACAATGTTTTGTCCGGTATCGTCAGCTATCCAGAATTGTTATTAGTGGATCTTCCGGAAGGCAGTCCGCTTGAAAAACCGCTGCTGACAATCCAGCAATCAGGAAAAAGAGCGTCCGAAATCGTCCAAGACCTGTTAACGCTTGCCCGCCGGGGCGTGACCCAAACCGAGGTGCTAAGCCTGAACAAGATTGCGACCGAATACCTGAAATCTCCGGAGCATGCCAAGCTTGTTTCTCACCACCCCAGCGTACGGATAGAGTTGCAGTCGGCAGTCGACTTGATGAATATTCGGGGATCCGCCATTCACCTGAAAAAGACTTTAATGAACCTGGTGTCCAATGCCGCCGAGGCACAGCCCAGGGGCGGGCGGATTTCCATTGTCCTTGATAATCGGCACGTGGACCGCCCTTTAAAAGGGTATGAAGACGTTAAAGCAGGGGACTACGTGGTTTTAATAGTTGAGGATACCGGAGAAGGGATTACCCCAGAAGATTTGAAGCACCTGTTCGAGCCCTTTTATACCAAGAAGGTTATGGGGAGGAGCGGGACCGGTCTGGGGATGGCGGTGGTGTGGGGTACCGTACAGGATCACAATGGGTATATTGACATAAAAAGTGAACTTGGGCAGGGGACGCGGTTTGATCTGTATTTCCCGGTAACGCAGGATGCAATCCTGCAGGTTGAGTCTACTACACCTGTGGAAAAATATACCGGCAGCGGCGAATTGATACTGGTGGTTGATGATATTGAGGAACAGCGGGATATTGCCTCTGGAATTTTAAAAAGACTCGGTTATGTGGTTGTTGCCGTGCCGACCGGTGAAGACGCAGTGGCCTATATCCATCACAATCCGGTTGCTCTGGTTATCCTGGACATGATCATGGACCCCGGTATCGATGGTCTGGACACCTATAAAAGAATCCTTGAGGTGCGACCGGGACAAAAAGCTATTATTACCAGCGGGTTTTCCGAGACTGAGCGGGTCAGGGAGGTGCAGCGTTTGGGAGCCTGCCAGTACATCAAGAAACCCTATACCATCGAAAAGATCGGCATTATTGTGAAAAAGGCCCTTGGTAATTGAGAGCCATTGCAAAACAATGATTGAGATTGCCCGGGCAGCTATAATTCTTTCAGGATTGTCTCCGCCACCTGTTTCCAGCCCTCTGCCAGCATCATGTCGTGGGCCATGTCGGCAAACATGACGGCTTGCCGACCGTAGGCAGCGGCGGTTTTTTCAATCTCGGCCGGTGTGAAAACAGTGTCTTCCAAGGCGCCCATGACAAAGACAGGGGTTTTTACTTGTTGCGGTGCTGCAAACCTGAACAGCAGCATGTCCAGAAAGCCAAGGTAGGATTCATCCTGAATTTTGGCGAAGTGTTTGCTCAGTTTTTCGTCGGAAATCGTTTTAGAAAAGAAGTGCGCGCGCGTCCGTTGCGGGGTGCCGACCAGCGGCCAGAGACTCCAGGTAAGATTGGTCCAGATAAGGGGCAGGGGCATACGCAGGAAAATCCGCAAAGTGGTTTGCCAGACACCATGCAATGGTACCGGTGCCAGTAAAAAAGCCTTGGGAATTTCAGGATCGGTTTCCAGGTACTTCTGTACGATGAGTCCACCCATCGAATGGCCGATTAAAACCGGTTTCCGCCCGGTTTCAGAAACCGCCGTTATGACGGCCTGACGGACATCTTCCATGTAATCATCCATCCGGGTGAGTTTAAGACTCTTGTGATTTGCGCTGGCACCATGTCCGCGTAGGCTGGGTGCATAGCTGCTGTATCCCTGCTGCGCAAAGTAATCCAGGAAAGGTTCCCAGCACCAGGCACCATGGACACAAACAAGCGGAGTGGTCTGCGCCTCGGGGCAGGTTCTCTTTATCAGCTCAAGGGCCGGAGCTTCACCCGGGTTTATCGGCATAAGGAACCGCATAGCGGGTTTTGTCAAAGACAACCTTGCCGTTCTTGATTGTCTGTTCAACGACACTGATGCCCATGTGGTAAGGGAGGAATTTATAAGAAGGATACTCCAGGATAACCAGGTCTCCCTTTTTACCGGGATCCAGGCTGCCCACGGTATCGGCCCGGTCAACGGCGGCCGCGCCGTTTAGCGTGAGGGCTGTCACCGCTTCTTCCGGGCTGAGACCCATGTAAAGGGTCGCCAGCGCGAAAAGAAGCGGTATGGATCCGGAAAAGCAGCTGCCCGGGTTCAGGTCAGTGGCCAGGGCAACCGCGCAGCCGTGTGCGATCATCGTGCGCGCCCGGGCATAGGGCTCTTTCAAGCTGAAGGCGGTCCCCGGCAATAGCGTGGCCACGACACCGTTGGCTGCCATGGCCGCGATGCCGCCATCCGTGGCGTGCAACAGGTGGTCGGCGGAGATTGCGCCCAGTTCGGCAGCCAGCTCGGCGCCGCCCAGGGGCACAATCTCATCCGCATGGAGTTTCAGTTTCAGGCCGGCCTTTTTCGCGGCAGTCAGCAGGCGCCGGGATTGTTCAATGGAAAAGACGCCCTGCTCACAAAAAACATCACAAAATTCGGCCAGATTTTGCGTGACGATTTCCGGCAAAACGTCTTGAATGATAAAATCGATATACCGGTCTTCCCGGTTTTTGTATGCCGGCGGGACCGCATGGGCGCCCAAAAATGTCCTGACGATATCCACGGGGTGCTGCGCATCGATATACGCCATGACCTTCAGCTGTTTTACTTCCGTTTCCAGGTCCAGGCCATAGCCGCTTTTACCTTCCACTGTTGTGACACCGAAGCTCAGCATGGAATCCAACCGCTTGAGCCCGGCGACAGCCAACGCTTCCCGGGTGGCGCTGCGGGTCGCCGCAACCGTACTGTGGATGCCACCGCCGCGGGCCATGATTTCCATATAGCTGTCGCCTCGCAGGCGCCAGGTAAATTCTTCCGGCCGGTAGCCGCCGAAAACAAAATGTGTATGCGCATCCACAAACCCGGGCAGCACCGCTTTGCCGGCGGCATCGATAATTGTAAAATCATCCCGGTTGATAGTCCCGGGTATATTTTTGGTGGGGCCGACAAATTGAATAATGCCCGCCTCAATGACCACAGCACCCTTTTCAAGGATGCCCAGATCCGACATCTGGTCACCGGTTTTAGCGGCAAAGCCGCTGCAGGTGACCAGTTGGGTGGCATTTTCTATGATAAGATTTCCGGGCATGTTTTTTCTTTAGTTGTGATCTAAATCATCCATTTCCGGTAGAGGCCCCGGAGAAAAGTTTGAAAGCACGAAAAGCGAATATCGGCATGTTTTCAAGGCGAACGCCGCAAATTCGAAACAAATCATAAATTCGAATGAAAAAATGACAAAAACATAATTCGATCTACCGCCATAGATACGGATTCTAAAGATCAAGTTGGTTTTGTTTCGGATTTGAGATTTTGATCATTAGAAATTGTTTCGATATTCGTACTTTGTTATTCGAATTTGTCTTCGACGACCTTCTCAATCAACGCTTCATCCGGAATGAATGGCAAGGTAATGTGATCCGTGTCCCGGCGTGTCCGGTTGTACTGGATAACCGTATTGATGGAATTGTCGTTGCGGGCCCAGGCGCGCCGGGCCACACCACCCATGACATCCCAGGGAAACGCGCGTTTCAGGATCTCGTCGACCTGCCGGCTGCCGTCGAGGACCATGCCGAACCCGCCGTTGATCGCGTTGCCGATACCGACCCCGCCCCCGTTGTGCAGGGCGACCAGGCTCATGCCCCGGGCGGCGTTGCCGGCAAAACAGTGCACGGCCATATCCGCCATGATGTTGCTGCCGTCTTTGATGTTGGCGGTTTCTCTGAAAGGGGAGTCGGTGCCGCCGGTATCGTGGTGATCCCGGCCCAGCATGACCGGGCCGATGTCACCGTCTCTGACCATCTGGTTGAATCTCAGGGCGATGTTCATGCGGCCGAGCGCATCCTGGTAAAGAATGCGGGCCTGGGTACCCACCACCATCTTATTCATACCGGCATCTTTGATCCAGACATAATTGTCCCGGTCCTGGAAGCGGCGATCGGGGTCGATACAGGCCATGGCCGCCTGGTCGGTTTTTTCCAGGTCTTCAGGCTTCCCGCTCAGGCAGACCCAGCGAAACGGTCCGTAACCGTAATCAAACAGCAGCGGCCCCATGATGTCTTCAACGTAGGAGGGAAAGATGAAACCGTCAAGGGTATCCTGGCCGTTTTTGCAGATTGCCGGGACACCGGCATCGAAAACCGCTTTTAAAAAGCTGTTCCCGTAGTCGAAAAAGTAGACGCCTTTTTCTGTGAGCCGGCGAATGAGTTCAAAGTGGCGCTTTAAAGAGCGGTCAACCCGTTGTACAAACTGCGCGTGATCGGTATTGAGCATTTCCGTCCGCTGGTCGAACGTCAAGCCCTGGGGACAATAGCCGCCGTCGTAAACAACGTGGCAGGAGGTCTGGTCGGAAAGCAGATCGATGTGAATGTCGTTGTCCGCGGCGTATTCCAGCAGATCGACAATGTTGCCGTGGTAGGCAATGGCCGCACCGCTTTTCTTTTCCAGAAAATCCTGTGCGGTTTTAAAGGCCGCGGCCGGGTCTGCCGTTACCTGGCTGACCCAGCCCTGCGCATGGCGGGTCTGGATTCGGGACGGGTCGACTTCGGCGATGATGCCGACCCCGTTGGCGATTTCAATGGCTTTGCCCTGGGCACCGCTCATGCCGCCGAGACCGGAAGAGACAAACAAAATGCCGCGCAGGTCGGCTTCCGCGGGCACGCCCAGCCTCGCGCGGGCCGCATTCAGTAGCGTCGAGTACGTCCCGTGAACAATGCCCTGGGGACCGATATACATCCAGCCGCCGGCGGTCATCTGACCATAGTTGGCCACCCCCAGAGCCATGGCCCGGTGCCAGTTGTCCTGATCATCGAACATGCCCACCATGAGGGCGTTGGTGATGATCACCCGGGGGGCCTGCGGCGTGGAGTAAAAAAGGCCCACCGGATGTCCGGAGGCCACCACCAGAGTCTGCTCCCGGGTGAGGATTTCCAGGTAGCGTTTGATCAGCTGGTATTGCATCCAGTTCTGGCAAACCTGGCCGGTCTCGCCGTAGGTAACCAACTCATAGGGGTACAACGCGACATCAAAATCAAGGTTGTTGTCAATCATGACTTGAAACGCCCGGCCTTCGATACAGGTTCCCCGATACGTTTCAATGGGACGTCCGCTCAGGTTTTCCAGGGGCCTGAAGCGGTAGCCGTATATCCGCCCGCGGGTCACCAGTTCCTCCAGGAATTCCGGAGCGAGCTGGGCATGCCATTTTTCCGGGATGTAGCGCAGGGCGTTTTTGAGGGCCAGCTTCGTATCCGATTTGGAAAGGGTAAAATTCCGTCCGGGGGCCCGGCGGATTTGCGGCTGGAAGGTGGCGGGCGGGGGGAGGGTTTTAAAAATATCTTCAAGTTTTACCGCCATCGCTGTTGAAATTTCGGTGTTGGTGGCCATGGTATCTCCTATTCCCCCGCGAGGATATTTTCTTGAGAGCCGGAGGTGTTGATTAACAAATATAACCGGTGTCGAATGGAAACCCGGTTGACAATATAGGCGTTTAATTGTATGGACATGTATATACAATTAATTCGCTTTTGTCAATTGGACCGCTGAATATTGGTTGTACCGAATTATCATTAGGTACCTTCCGTTATTTTGTCACTCTGAGCGGAGCGAAGAGTCCCCGACCAGTTAAGATCATGTTTTGATGTGAGGGATTCTTCGTCGCCTGCCGGGCGTCTTGTGCGGTGTAGCCCATGGGGCGAAGACGTAAGCCTTTGGCGAAGACTGGTTGCACTCCTCAGAATGACAGGATAGATCAATCGGAACATATTTTTAGTAATTGCTATAGAAGCGCTCAACGGTCGTTACCCGGAACAGCGGAGATTCAGATTTTATGGTTAAGCCGCAACAGCATTTGAAAAGGGTTAGTCCGGCGTCACCCTTACCCCTCTACCTGCAGGTAAAAAAGTATATCCAGGGACAGATCAGCGCGGACACCTGGCAGCCGGACTCTAAAATTCCTTCTGAAAACGAATTGGTGCGCACCCTGGGGGTATCCCGCATGACCGTGAATCGCGCCTTGCGGGAACTAACCCTGGAAGGCCTGCTGGTCAGGCTCCAGGGGGTCGGTACCTTCGTTGCCCATCGGAAACCACAGTCGGCGCTGCTGGAGATAAATAGCATTTCAAGAGAGATCGAGAGCAGGGGGGGGGTACACAGCAGCGAGGTACATGTGCTTGAAAAGCTGCCGGCAACGGACAGCCTGGCCGCCATACTGGGCGTGCAGCCGGGCGCGCCGGTGTATCATTCCATCCTGATTCACAGAGAAAGCGGGGTTGCCATCCAGTATGCGGAGCGTTTTGTCAACCCGGCCGTAGCGCCGGACTACCTCAACCAGGATTTTACCTCAATAACGCCCAGCGAGTATCTGCTCAGCGTGGCCCCCATCACCGAGGTAGAGCATGTCATCGAGGCGACCCTGCCGGAATTGAAAGTCAAAAGACTGCTGGAGATGAAACCTTCTGAACCGTGCCTGGTTCTTTATCGTAAAACCTGGTCCCGGGATGTTGTCGCTACCAGCAGCACGCTCATTTTTCCCGGTTCACGCTATCGCCTGGGCGGCCGGTTCAAACCGCCATCCGATACGCACCGGGTAACCGCGTAAAAGTTTGAAAAGTTGAACATTCAACATCCAACGCTCAACATCGAACATTGAACTGTTGTACGCCTTCGGCGGTCAATTATATAAACCGGTTTTAGGCCGTTATAGAGGCAGGCAGGGCATATAAATCAGCGAAGCGAAACTTCAGTCCGTCTTCAATGTTGAATGCTGGATGTTTGTTTTTTTGACTTGCGTCTGCGCGTTCTGGCGCGCGAATCATGAGAAAAAGGCTCAATGAATGGAGACGATCTTATGGACACTGTATTGTTAGGAAATGACGGCCTGACCGTTAAAGATCTTGTGGCCATTGCCCGGGGTGGTGCCCCGGTGCGGATCAGCGACGGGGCGTACGCACAGATTAAAAAATCCAGCGACCTGATTGCCAGGTGGGTCGCCGGTGAAGAAAAAATTTATGGTGTTACCACCGGTTTCGGACACCTGGCCGACGTGTCCATTTCCGGGGCGGATGCCCGCCAGCTTCAAAAGAATCTACTGATGAGCCATGCCGCCGGTGTCGGCAGCCCCCTCGATCCCGAAGCAGTCCGGACCATCATGGCCCTGCGGGTGAAAGATCTGGCCCGGGGGAACTCCGGGGCCCGCCCCCAGACGGTGCAGCTTCTGGTGGATATGCTCAATGCTGGTATTACCCCGGTGGTGCCTGAAAAGGGATCTGTGGGCGCCAGCGGCGATCTTTGTCCGCTGGCCCACCTGGCCTTGGTGCTTATTGGCCTGGGCGAAGCCTATGTAAATGGTGAATTATTGACCGGGGCGCAGGCCCTGGAGCAATGCAATCTGTCCCCGGTTGACCTGGAATCGGGTGAAGGGCTGGCCCTGATCAACGGCACCCAGGTCATGACCGGCATCGGGGGCCTGGCGGTGCATGATGCCCTGGAGCTGGGCAAGTTGATCGATATCGCCGCGGCCATCAGCCTGGAGGTGTTGATGGGCAGCCGGACGGAGTTCGACCCGCGCATCCATGAGCTGCGGCCCCACCCGGGGCAGGCCCGGGTAGCCGCAAACATGCTGAAAATTACCCGGAACAGCGATATTGTAACTTCGCATAAGGATTGCCGCCGGGTGCAGGATGCCTATACCCTCCGATGTTCTCCCCAGGTGCATGGGGCCAGCCATGATGCCGTGCGGTACGCCCACGGTGTCGTGGAGACTGAGATGAATTCTTCCACCGGGAACCCCCTGGTTTTCAACGATACGGAAACTTTTCTTACCGGGGGCAACTTTCACGGCCAGCCGGTGGCACTGGCCATGGATTTCATGTGCATGGCCGTGGCGGAACTGGCCAATATATCAGAACGCCGGATTGAAAGGCTGGTGAATCCCAAACTGAGCGGACTGCCGGCGTTTCTGACGCGTGATGGCGGCCTCAATTCCGGCTTCATGATCGCCCAGTATGCCGCCGCCGCGCTGGTGTCGGAGAACAAGGTCCTGGCCCACCCCGCCTGCGTGGATTCCATCCCCACATCCGCCAACAAGGAAGATCACGTCTCCATGGGGACCATATCCGCCCGCAAGTGCCGTGAGGTAGTTGAAAACACCGAAAATGTCATTGCCATTGAATTTCTGTGCGCCGCCCAGGCCATGGATCTTTTTACCAACCTGAAGCCCGGTGAAGGCACCCTGGCCGCTTTCCGGGTTATCCGGGAAAAAATTCCCCACCTGGATAATGACCGGGAAATGCATGCTGACATCCGGGATATGGTCAGTTTGATGCGCAGTGGAAAAATCACTTCGGCGGTAGAAGAAATGGTGGGGGAACTTGCTTGAATCTTGAACGTCCAACATCGAACATTGAACTCTGAACGTTGAATTGCGGTGCGCCTTTGGCGGCTGTTTTTAATGGCTTCGTAAACAGTCGGAGTTCTTTTTTTCTGTCATCCCGGCGAAGGCCGGGATCCATTGATTTCAAACACTTCTGGACTCCGGCCTTCGCCGGCGTGACGGGGTTAAAGACTTTTTACGGGTCACCAATATTGATGTATTGGCTTGTATCGAATTGGTGCGGTAGCACCTTATTCAACGTTGGATGTTCAGGGTTGAATGTTCAATGTTCAAATAGCACCTAAACATGTCGATGCGGACGGGCCCCCACTTTATGTGCGTGTTCATGGACATGGACATGCAGTTCTTCGTCAACCAGGATTCTTCCGTCTTCCATGGTGTACATATGGTCGGTGGTGGCCGTTAAGAAATCAAACTCGTGCGAAATGAGGATGTAGGCTATTTCCAGATCGGAAATGGCCTTGATCAGGTTTTTTTTCGTCTCCTGGTCGAGTCCGGCCGTGGGTTCGTCGAGCAAAAGGACCCGGGGTTCCATGGCCAGGACCGTGGCAAGGGATACAAGGCGTTTTTCCCCGCCCGACAGTTTGAAGGTGATCTTGTCCTCGAAATCCGCAAGACCGAGATAGGCGAGGGTTTTGCGGGAAAGGGCAATGGCCTCTTCCTTGGATTTACCCATGTTCAAGGGCCCGAAGGCAACATCTTCGAGAACCGTCGGTGAGAAAAGCTGGTCATCGGCGTCCTGGAAAAGAAGCCCCACTTTACGGCGCACATCCCGGAAGTCCTTTTCGGTCTGCATGGCCTGGCCGAAGAGTTCCAATTTTCCCGCGGATGGTACCAGCAATCCCATGATGATATGCAGCAAGGTCGTTTTGCCGCAACCGTTCGGGGCGACGATACCGATGCGGTCATGTTCCGCCAGGGTAAAAGAGAGGTCCTTCAGGACAGGCGGTCCCCCGGGGTAATGAAATGATATCTCTTCAAGTTTGATCAGTGGCGCGTGAGCGTGCATATTATATCCATTCTAAATAAATGATGATGACAAGGGCGATGAACATGAAAACCGCAAAAACGCGGTTTTTTAAACCGCTCTTGAAGGTCTGCAGCGAGATGTACCGGCCGTGAAATCCCCGACACAGCATGGCCTGGTAAACCCGCTGGCCGCGCAGGGAAGCCCTGACAAACAACATGCCTGCCAGATAAGCGTAGGTGCGGTAGGTGTGTAGATTGGTTCCGGGTTGAAAGCCGCGAATTTTAGCAGCCCGTTGCAGCCGTTGGTACTCCTGTTCGATGACAAAAATATACCGGTAGGAAACCATCAGCAGCTGGGTAAATTTACCGGGGACGCCCAGGCTCTTGAGGACGTTTCCCAGAGTGGCCACGGGCATGGTGGCCACCAGGGCTATCAGCAAGGCCATGATTGAAAACGATTTGAGCGTGATCTGCGTTGCGAGCAGGATTCCCTCACGCGTCAGGGCCAGGGGGCCGATTGTGAAAAGCGTGGTCCCCCGGTGGGTAATGGGCAGGACCAGCCAGAGGAGAACCAGAAAGCCGGCCACCACCGCCAGACGCCGGATAACCATACGCGGGTTGAGGTTTGCTGCCGCCAGGGTGACCCAAGCGATTGCCAGGGCGGCCAAAAGGGCGTCTATGCTTGAGGAGAGCGCAATGATGACCGATAACAGCGTGGCCGCGACAACCCTGAATCTAGGATCGATTTTGTGGAGGACTGATTTTCCGTCGGCAAAAGGTTCTGAGATCATAAGAGTCTTTGAGGGTTCAAGGATTCAAGGGGCCAAGGGTTCAAGTGTTTAAAATCCCAACCCGGAACCTTGAAAGGTTTACGTTTTCTGTTTGCTTTTAATATATGCCGCGATTCCAACCAGGCCAATGATATACCCGATCCCTCCGAGAACTTCAGTGAGGGATGGGCCGGCTTGTTTTGATTCAGCCAGAAGTTTCATGACCGGCTTCAATTTTTTATCCAGGGCCTGCTCAATGGCCGCCTGCAAGCGGGCATCGTCGCTACCGGTTACCCGGTCTCTTTCAGCGGGTTTCTCGGTTGATGCTTTTTCAGTAATAGGGTCGGAATCCGGCGCCGGGGTCCCCACGATCTCTTCAAGGGGGACAAGCCAGTGGCCCTTGTGTCCGGCACCGGCCACAAGTTCCACCCGCAGGGCGCTCTTTTGCGGAATTTTAAAAGCGAATTCACCCTGGTCATCTGTCAGTCCATCAAGCAGCTTCTTTCCCTTCGGATCGTAAACCACAATACGGCCTGCTTTGACCTTTTTGCCGCCGCTGAATTTGCTCAGGGTGTAAACAGTATCACTTTCCACCCAGGCAAAGATTGACACTTTGTGCGCCAGGGCAATTTCGGGGTCCCCGCTAAACACCAGGTTAAACATCACCGCGGTAAACAGAATTTTCATGAATATGTTACTATTCAGATTCATAGTTATTTCCAGTTAAATTCATTCGGTAGTTAAATACCCTTTAAGGTGTCATCCCGGCGAAAGCCGGGATCCAGATGGTTGCTGGATGCCGGATCAAGTCCGGCATGACGGAATTTTTCAAGGACCAATCGCTGAAAAACTTCTTTCAAGTGCTGCCCACGCACCTACTCCGGGGCTGTTGTTCTTTATCTTGACAACCCTTCAAACGGCAGAATTTCCGGTTGCACCTTTTTCAAAAATCCGATGCAAAAAGCAGTGACGATGCCTTCTATAACCATTACCGGCACATTGGCCAGCACCACCAGCTTTGCGATGACGCTGAAACTTTCACCGGTAAAAATGAGGGTCAGGCCCAATAGCAGGGCGCTTAGCAGCACGGCCAGAAAGCCGCAAATAAAACCGGTGAGCATGATACTCGCGGGCCGTATGGCAATTAAGCGGCCGAAAAGATAGTAACAGGTTACCGCCGGAAGCGCCATGATGACTGTGTTCGCACCCAGGGTGGTGATGCCCCCGAATTGAAAAAGCATGGCCTGCAGGATCAGGGCCACCAGAATGGCCGGAAAGGCGGCCCAGCCGAGGAGGATGCCGACAATCCCATTAAAGATCAGATGAACGCTGGCCGGCCCGACGGGGACATGGATCAGGGCCGCCACGAAAAACGCGGCTGACAGCATGCCCACATTGGCAATTTTGTCGTAGTCGAGCTTTTTCAGGCCCACCGCGGTGCCGGCCGCGGCCAGCGCCGCTCCGGAGACCAGCACCGGCGCCGAAAGAATACCTTCAGATATATGCATTCATCATCCTTATAGAATTCACCGTTAGGGCGCCCCCACCTTCTCTATAATGTTGGTTCACGGGGCGTAGGTTTTGGTTCATTGCAAGGCCACAGTCTCTTTTACAACCGGAGGCGTGGTGGTTGCCACGTTGAGGATTGTACAAGAGCGAGAACGCAGCAATGGGCCGAAAGATGCGTCCTGTGAACCAACATTAGCGCCAGTCGTGAAACTTTACCCAAATCACCGCCCCGAGCTCTACATCTTTCTCCTCACCGTTGTGTCTCAGTTTATAGTCTGCGGTGTTCAGGGCCGCAAAGCCCCACCAGCCCGTCTGCGGGACGGCATAGGTAAAGACGCCGTTACCGTCGGCCTTAAGGGTCTGGGTTACCATGTAATCTGTCGGGGCCTGGGCCTTTGGGGCCTGGTTGTAATGCTCCACTTCCACTTCAGCATAGGGCACGGCCTTCCCATTGAATTTCACAATTCCCTGGAAAACGTTGCCCGTGTAAAGGCCGAAAGGTTTGGACAGGGGTACAATTTCCGTTTTCAGGCCGATTTCCCGGTCCCAGCCCTCATCATCACCAAAAGCCGTTACAACTGTTTTGGTATAGTGGACAATAAAGCAGTCTTCGGCCGGTTCCCAGTATGGTTGCGGCTCCATGTGAAACATGTAGACCCCCGGCCGTTTGATTTTGTAGCCGGCAGTCCAGGCGGAATGTCCCATAATGTCGGTTGGTTTGAGCGTATCCAGGAGATTGCGCGGTTTGCCATTGGCCTCAACCGTGAAAATTTTTGGCCGAACGAGTTCCATGCCGACGCCCTCAAACGGATGTGAGAAGGAAAGCGCCAGTTCGACGGTTTTTCTTTCGCCCTGCATAACCATCGAATCTGAAGGGATAATCATACCGAAATGGGCAAATGCCGGAGAGCCGGATAACACAAGAACTGCCAGGATATAGAGTGTGAAGATACCCTTTTTCATGCTTCCTCCAAAAATAAAAAAACCACGCCGGCGGTATCTTCATGATACGGTTACCTTCGTGGCAGATTCTGAAACTACAGGTTGTCTGAAACAATAGAAGGGTGGGCTTCAACCCACCGATTGTCCAACTGCTTTTATAGGAGTAGCGACAGGTTGTCAAGGTTGGAATCGTAATGGGGCCAATCACATGTTTCCGGTACCAATTAGTTGGCTGATCTATTTGTATAGTGGGCGTGATTGGTTCTCAAGTAAGAACCAAACATTACATGCTACGGTGAGGGTTCGTTGTAAACCCTGTTGACTTGGCTCGGAAAACTTCTTATTAATTAAAATTTTTAGCCATGATGAAGACAGCCAGAAAGGTTACCCACGATACATGAAGCAAGCATTGAAACAACTGATCCTGGAAGCGGCCCGGGCGGCCCATGCGGCCGGTGA
>CAZYGG010000035.1:0-20605 GCA_964647585.1 uncultured Desulfobacterales bacterium | reverse complement strand
TGCTGCACGAAGTCCATCAGAAAGATGAGCGCTATGGCGAATCGGATGCCGGCCAGGGGCGGAAAATCCAGGTGGAATTCGTCAGCTCCAACCCCACCGGGCCGCTCCATGTGGGCCATGGCCGGGGCGCGGCGGTGGGCGACAGCACGGCCAATATCCTGGCTTTTTGCGGCTGGGATGTCCAGAAGGAGTATTACATCAACGATTCCGGCCGCCAGATACAGACCCTGGGCCGCAGTGTTTTTTTCAGGATGAAACAGCTGGTCGGTAAAAAGGTGGATTTCCCCGAGGAGTGTTATCAGGGCGCCTATATCCGTGAGTTGGCCCAGGAGGTAATAGATAAAAACGGCAATGAGTTCGCCAGGCGGGAGGATGATGACGCGATCATGATCTGCGCCCGGTTTGCTGCCGGCAAAATCCTGGAGGGGATCCGGGCGGACCTGGAGACGTTCGGGGTTGTTTTCGACCGGTGGTTCAGCGAACAGAGCCTTTACGACAGCGGGAAAGTTGAGGCAATGATTGCAGCTTTTAAAAACAACGGCCGGATTTATGCAAAGGATGACGCCCAGTGGTTCAACACCACCGAGTTCGGGGATGAGAAGGACCGGGTGGTGGTCAGGAGCAACGGCCAGACCACCTACTTTGCCTCCGACATTGCCTATCACCAGGAAAAGTATGAGAGAGGGTTCGAACGGGTCATTGATGTCTGGGGGGCCGACCACCACGGGTATATTCCCAGGGTCTCCGGCGCCATTCAGGCCTCGGGTTATCAAAAAGAGCAGTTCGATGTGATCCTGGTCCAGCTGGTCAACCTGATGCGGGCCGGTGAGCCGGTGGCCATGTCCACCCGGGCAGGCGAATTCGTGACCCTGAGCGATGTGGTGGACGAGGTCGGGGCAGATGCCGCGCGGTTCATCTTCCTGACCCGCAGCGCGGACAGCCCGCTTGATTTTGACCTGGAACTGGCCAAGCAGAAGACCAACGACAACCCGGTCTATTATGTTCAGTATGTGCATGCGCGCATTGCCAGCATCATGCGCAAGGCCCGGGAACAGGGTGTCGATCCGGAAACACCGGCTTATAATGATGCGCTTGCCAGGATTGAAGCTTCGGAAGAGATCGCCCTGATCAAACTGCTGGATCGCTACCCGGAGGTGCTGGTCCGCAGTGCCGCGCTCATGGAACCCCACCGGGTTACCTATTTTCTCATGGAACTGGCGTCCGCCTTTCATAGCTACTACAACAAGCACAAGGTGTTGGGTGAAGATGTCCAGTTAACCAGCGGCCGGCTCTATCTTGTCCGGGCGGTGCAGAAGGTGATTCGCAATGGGTTACAGCTGCTGGGAGTTAGTGCGCCAGATAAGATGTAGCTCAGTTTTATGTCTTAAGTTTTAAGTGTTAGGATATAGTCGAACACCTCTGAAACGAAGACTTAAAACTTAACACCTAAAACTTAACACACCTGTTGCATATGCCCAAAAGTGTAAAAAAAAAAGGAAAAACAAAACCCTATGGATGGTTATGGGCTATTTTTCTGATTTCCGGGTGTATGTTCACGATAGGGGTCCTGGTCGGCCGGGGCAATGCGCCGGTAGAGTTCGATATTCAGGAACTCCAGAATGAAATTGCGGCGCTGAAAGCCAGGGAGAAGCGGGCGGAAACCGCACGGAACAAGGTTGAGCCCGGCTTTTATGAAGCCCTTAAAAAACCGGTGGAAAAAACACATCCACCGGTAAAGAAAGAGCCGGTTAAAAAGAAGCCTTCACCACCCACGGTTGAAAAGAAAGTGGCCGCGAAACCCGAACCTGATAAGAGCAATCGAGTGAAGTCGGAAAAAGCCCTGCGGGAACTGGGCGGCAGTGACAAGCCGCTTACCATCCAGGTGTCGTCCCTGAAGGATCATGCCCTGGCGCTGCGGACGGAAAAGGCGCTCAAGGCGGCGGGGTACAATGCGTATGTTATTACGGCCATGGTTCCCGGCAAAGGGGTGTGGCACCGGGTGCGCATTGGGGCGTTTGGCGATAAAAAAGAGGCGCAGCCGGTAATGCGGCAACTGAAAACGGAAGGGCGTAAGCCGATCCTGGTTAAGAAGTAGGTCAAAATCTGTTTTTTGACACGGATTACACGGATTTCGCGGTTTTTCGTTGTACGCAGGTCAAGGTCAAAATCTGTGCCTCGCGCAAAGACGCCAAGGCGCAAAGAAGATCAAAAACACAAATTGATCGCGCTAATGCGCGAAACGCCAACTGCTTTTCGGTTTAGGGTATTATCCCGCGAAGCGGGATCCTATTCTGGTTTTCTTGGCGCCTTGGCGTCTTTGCGCGATGATAAGGTTTTGGTTTTCCAGAGACTTTATGAAGGGCCGAAAGGATTTATAATATGAAAATTTCAAAAGATGAGGTGCTGAAGGTGGCGGCGCTTGCCAGGCTGGATCTGGACGAGGCAGCCATTGAACCATTTTCAGAGCAGATCTCGACCATTCTGGATTATGTGGATACATTGAAACATGTCGATACCGAAGGGGTACCGGGCACGTCCCATGCCATCTCGCTGACCAACGCGTTCCGGGAGGATGAGCCCCACGAGCATCTGGAACATGACCGGGCGCTGAAAAATGCCCCGGAGAAGGAAGAGGGGACCTTTACGGTACCCAGAGTTATATGACAATTTCGGGTTGACCCGAATTTGTCAGTTTTAGGTCTTATGTTTTAAGTGTTAAGAAAAAACAATTATGGAGCTCTTTATGGAACTACATGAACTGACCATCCATGCGGCCCATGACCTTTTGAGGAAAAAAGAGGTGTCCGCAGTGGAATTGACCCGGGCGGTTCTGGACCGGGTAGCGGCCCTGGACGACAAAGTGGGTGCGTATATTTCAGTGACCGACGAGCAGGCCCTGAAACAGGCCGCAGATGCCGACAGGGTCATTGCCGCCGGGAAGATGTCCCCGCTGACCGGTATACCGCTGGGTATCAAAGACCTGATGTGTACGCGGGATATTCCCACTACCTGTGCCTCTAAAATTCTGGAAAATTTCGTTCCCCCATACAATGCCACTGTTGTAGAGAAATTGAACGGGGCCGGGGCGGTGACGGTCGGCAAACTGAACATGGACGAATTTGCCATGGGATCTTCCACGGAAAATTCTGCCCTGAAAAAGACCGGAAACCCCTGGGATCTGGAAAGAATACCGGGTGGTTCCAGCGGCGGTTCGGCGGCGGCGGTAGCCGCGGATTTCTGCCTGGGGGCCCTTGGCTCCGACACGGGCGGTTCGATCCGGCAGCCGGCCTCCCACTGCGGGGTGGTCGGGCTGAAGCCGACCTACGGCCGGGTATCGCGTTTCGGCCTGGTGGCATTCGCTTCTTCCCTGGACCAGATCGGCCCCCTGGCCAAGGACACCCGTGATTGTGCTCTCCTGATGAACGCGGTCAGCGGCTATGACCCGCAGGATTCCACGTCTGTCCCCCGGGATGTCCCGGATTACATCGGGGCCCTTAAAGAGGGGTTAAAGGGCATCCGGGCCGGCATCCCCAGGGAATATACCGATAAAGAAGGCCTGGATCCGGATGTGTCCGCGGCAGTCAAGGCGGCCATTGAGAAATTGCAGGATCTCGGTGTGGAATGTGTCGAGGTGTCCCTGCCCCATACGGAGCACTGCGTGGCCGTCTATTACGTCATCGCCCCCTGTGAGGCCAGTTCCAACCTGGCCCGCTACGACGGGGTGAAGTACGGTTATCGGGACAAAGGGGCCGACAGCCTGATTCCCATGTACCGGGCCACACGGTCGGCCGGGTTCGGGGCCGAGGTTCAACGGCGGATCATCATCGGGACCTATTGCCTTTCGGCCGGCTACTACGACGCGTATTACGGCAAGGCGTCCCAGGTGCGGACCCTGATCACGCGGGATTTCCAGAACGCGTTTGAAACCTGTGATGTGATCCTGTCGCCGGTTGCCCCGGAACCGGCCTTCAAAATCGGAGAGAACACGGACGATCCTTTGAAAATGTATCTGTCCGACATCTTCACCCTGTCCGCCAATCTGGCCGGTATTCCGGGGATGTCCGTGCCGTGCGGGTTTTCGAAGACCGGGTTGCCGATTGGGCTCCAGATTCTCGGGCCTCATTTTGCAGAGGAAACATTGTTGCGGGTTGCCTACAATTTCGAGCAGGCCACGGATTTTCATAAGAAACGGCCTGAGCTATAATATTCGCTCAGATAGGGAAAACATGATTTTCTATACGGCTCCAGCGGGAAGACCAAGGTCAAAATCTATGTATCGCGCCAAGACGCAAAGGCGCCAAGAAGATCTAAGATTTATTCCGGCTTCGCCGGTTGAACCGTGAACCGAAGAACAAAAGGGTTTCATATGTATCTTTGCGAGAAAATCGAAAAGTGTTTTTTTAGAAAAGGAGTTAAAAATGGGTATTCAGCCACAGGGCGATAATATCAGAAACGCCATCAAATGGATTTCCGAGCAGAGGAAAGATGACCCGGAAGCATCCCTGCCGGGTTTGATCGAGAAGGCCGGCGTGATGTTCAATCTATCACCCAAAGATGTGATCTATCTTTCCCGGGCCGAGAACTACGAAGACCAGTAGCAGCAAGCTGCGCAGAGGGCATAGTGCATGGGGCATAGCGTTAAGCCAAACCGTAGAAGCAATTTTCCGGGGACTTAATTCGGTTATAGCGGTTTTAGCTTTTGACCCTTTACTCTATGCTCTATGCCCTGGGCACCATGCTTAGTGCCAATTACTCTCTGCGTTAGTTTTTCTGTATGATTAAAGCGACACTACAAAATTGGATAGACCTGCCATGTCCAAAATAAGAATCCTACCCGAAAATCTTTCCAATAAGATTGCCGCCGGGGAAGTGGTGGAACGCCCCGCCTCGGTGGTCAAGGAATTGGTGGAAAATGCCCTGGACGCCAACAGCGACCGGATCACCGTGGAAGTGAAAAGCGGGGGGCGGTCTTTGATCCGGGTGGCGGATAACGGTGATGGCATGAACCGTGATGATGCCCTGCTTTCTCTGGAGCGGTACGCCACGAGCAAGATTTTTACGGATCAGGACCTTTTCGCCATCAACACCCTCGGTTTCCGGGGGGAAGCACTGCCCAGCATTGCGGCCGTTTCCAAATTCGAGATGGTCACCCGGCAGGCCGCGGCGGACACCGGCACGCGGATATTTATGGATGGGGGTAGCCTGAAAGCAGTCGAGGAGATCGGCGCGGCGCCCGGGACCCTGATTTCCGTGAAGCAGATCTTCTTCAATACCCCGGCCCGGCGTAAATTTTTGAAGACCGTGGCCACCGAAATGGGGCACGTGGCCGATACGCTGGCACGCATTGCCATGGGCCGGCCCGACGTGCGCTTTAAGTTGATACATAACGACAAAGCGGTCAAAGAATGGTCGGCGTCCTCCGATCCGGCCCTGCGGGTGGCCGATGTCCTGGGCACCGGCCTTACCGGCGATTTGCTGCCGGTAAACGGAGCGGCGCCCGGTGTTGAAGTGTCCGGCTGGGTTCTTTCCGGGCGCAACACCCGGAGCACCTCCCAGGGAATCTATATCTATGTCAACAACCGGTTTGTGAAAGACCGGGTGATCCGGCATGCGGTGATTGCCGGCTTCTCCGGGCGGCTGATGAAAGGCCGTTTTCCCGTGGCTGCCCTTTTTGTCGTTGTCCCGCCGGAACAGGTGGATGTCAACGTCCACCCCACCAAGCACGAGGTGCGTTTTGCAAATCAAAGGGGCGTGCATGACGTCATTGAGCATGCGGTGGCGGAAGCCCTGAAAGCCGCTGACCGGTCCGGCTGGGAATACACGCCGGCCACCGTGCCATCTCACGGAGCTGGTCAAAGCGAGTCTTACGGGCACCAACGATCTGATTCGTCAGGGAAATCAGTTGCCGAACGGCCATCCGGTTTTAAAAAGGAAAGTGTAAATGGTTTATGGCCCGGACCGCAATCCGTACCTGGCGACAAGGATAGAGCATCGCCAAACGCTACCGTGACGGAAAAACCACCCTTGAATAATTTTAAGCCTGCGGATTCGACTGGATCTATCAGGGCGCTTCACAACCAGGAGCAGTTGTGGGAGTCGCACCCCTTTACCGAGCTTAAAATTATTGGGCAATTTTACGAGACCTACATCGTCTGTGAATCCGCCCAAGGCCTTGTGCTTATCGACCAGCATGCCGCCCACGAGCGGGTGGCCTACGAAGCGTTGAAAAGGGCGGCCGGCGAAAAGCAGGCAGCGGCCCAGAGGCTTTTGATGCCCGAAAACCTGGAGCTGGGGTTCAGAGAGGCGGCGGCCCTGGAGAAGTTGCTGCCGGCCCTGGCGCGCGTCGGATTTGAGATAGAACCTTTCGGTGCCAATGCGTATGTGATCAGTTCCCTGCCCGCCCTGCTGGCTAGGGCTGAAGCAGCGCCCCTGGTCCGCGAGATTGTCGAAAAATATGTCGAAGTCGGTATCCCGGACGATCCCGGAAAGATACTCGATCCCTGCCTTGAACTCATGGCCTGCCACAGTGTTATCCGCGCCAACCAGGTTCTGACCTTAGATCAAACCAGGGTCCTGCTAAAACAACTTGATGCTTGTGAGAATCCCTCCCATTGTCCTCACGGACGTCCCACCTGGATCAAATGGTCGGTGAAAGAGCTTGAGAAATTATTCAAACGAATAGTTTGACATGCCCCGGATGACAGGGGCATGTCGCAGAGGGCATAGAGCATGGCGCATGGGGTGAGGGTCGAAACCCCAAACAATTATATCTAACCAAGAGCAGAGTGGTTTTGCGGTTAGGCTTTAAATCTATGCCCTCCGCACCAGGCCCTATGCATAGAAAAAGCCCCGGACCCAAGGGATCCGGGGCTTTTGTTGCTTTTAGGTCACGTTCCGCTTTCCGGTTAGAACGTAACGGTCAGAGCGTGAAACAGGGTGTACATATTCTCGATTTGCGCGGTGGCATTACCTTTCTTCCAGTAGTCACCGGCATCCAGGTACCCGCCATGGATTTTGTATTCAAGGTTTTCCATGGGTGTCCAGGTGAGTTTGAAGTCATACTCGTTGCCGACTTCCTCATTCCAATCCGTGGTATAGTTGGCTCCTGTGGTAACGTCATAGGTGTTTGTTCCCGGTGGTTTGTCGACCTTGGCGTTGGCCCAGGAAAAGTCCAGATTAAGGTTTTCCATCACGTCAAATCCCACCCCCAGGTAGAGTATTTTGCCGCCGGCCATGGCGGTGGTGCCAACTTGTGCTCCCTGGGAAAGTGCCTGGGTGTCGGCCGAGAAGTTACCCAAGCCGCCCAGGGCGTTGTAGGTCCCCAGTTCATGGGGATCACCGGTGAGGATCAGGGCGATGTCCATGTCCCGGTTGTTCTCGATGTAACCGATGGAATTCATCTCGTTGTCGTCGGTGTTGTTGTCGCCCGACATGAACCAGTACCCACCCCGGACAGCGCCGGGCCCGAACTTGAATTTTCCTTCCACATGATACTGCATGGCATCTACATCGATGGTCGTTTGGGTGGCCGTCTGGTTTTCGTAATCGCCATCGCCAACGGCGTAGATCAACTCGCCAAAGTAGCTGAACGGTCCGAAGTTACCGGAGACGTACGGATCGAGAATGTAGGCCTTGGCCTCGATGTTGGGGGCGCCGGCCTGGACGTCCAAACCGGCCTGGGCCTCCGCGGCTTCGGCGGTGATGGCAGCAGTTTGCGCGTTAGCGAGCGCGGAGCCGGGGGTAACAAGAGCGGTTTGAGCGGCAGCAACACCTGCAGCCGCTACAGTTCCGGCATAAGTCAGATCGAAGGTGGCCCTTGCTGTAGTTGCATTACTTTGTGCCGTTAAATAATCGTTATAGGCTTTCTTGAAGGGAAGAAAGTCCTTCATTGCCGGGAAAGCCCTGAAGTCGTACAGTGAGCAGAGCAGGCCAGCCTGAAAGGTTTCCCCTTTGTGCTGGACAAAGACGGTGTATTTGTCATTGTCCGCGTCCGCCTTGCCGGCATATCCGGTGGAATCATTTTCATAGGATTTTTCCAGGTATCCCCCGAATGACAACTTGTCTACCGGGACATACCACATGAGCCGGTCTTTGCTCTGCAGGTTGCTGTCGCCCATACCGGAGGGTCCCCATAAACCACCGACGATACGGCCGCCGATAAAGGCGCCGAAGGGGGTTTTGATAATGGTGTAGGCGGTGTCGAATTGGATGTCCTCATAGTCCTGGTAGTTTGGCGCAGTGGAAGAACTGTTGTCGGTTCCAAGCTTGCGGTTGTCCAGTGCGTCGAAACGGGTAATGAAGGAGATGTTGTCGTTGACTTTAAAGGTGGTTTTGATCCGGGCCCGGCTGTCATAATAGGCTTGGGACGCGGACTTGGGATCGCTAAGGGCGATATTGTCGTGGTTGATGCCCCTTAGCCGGAATTCACCGGAAAAGTCGACATCAAGCGCCATGACCGGCGCCGCGCATAGCAGGGCCAGGCCGATGACCATAGTTGCCAGTATACATTTTTTCATCTGTTTTCCTCCTTGATAATTTCTAACTTCAAAAGGTTAAACCTGTTTCCCCCAATAAAACCTTCTGTCTATCACCTCCCCCCTGTTAATGCCTGTCCGCATGGTGCGGTTTGAAGATTTACCCCAATGTTTTCCTACAGGTTACTGCACAAACTGCTTGCTTCCGGTAAGCCGGGTCCTCAGGACCAGGTCAGAGAAAATCGGCTATGCCGTCAAAATTTTTAGCCAGTGTCTAAAGTGATCTAAAGTCAAGGAAGTCTGCCAATTTGATACAATCAGTGGAGCACGGCGACACATTAACTTTAGGCACTTTAGATCATTTTAGTCACTTCAAACTCAGCGATTTACTCGGCCACGCCCCCCCACCTGATCGTGAGGTAACTGCTTGTTTCTGCAAAGTCAAACAGGCGGCCTGAACCGACAACCGCAAAGACGATGTCCCGGGCGCCGTCACCGTCCATGTCCGCCACGGTTACATCGCTGATGTAGCCTGGAGCGGTTTCGGTTATCCATTTGCGCTTCATGGCAACTTTCTCCCATATCAAACACTCTACGGCGCCACTTTTGTAAGTTTTGACCCGGGCGGCAAGGTCATAAGCAAAATCTCTGTTTTTTACCACAACCGTTTCTATCTTTCCATCGCCGTCCAGATCCTCGAGGTGCACCCGTTGGGGCAGGTAGTAGTAGCCCGTGTCGGTGCTCTCATTTCCGGTTGAGTACTTGATAAAAACTGCGTTGCCGCCATAGCTTTCCGAACTGGTCCACTCCTTCTGGCGACCACTGCGGTCCAGTACCCGGAGTTTATACAGGTCCGTGAGCATGACGATCTGTTCCTTCCCTTTACCCTGGATATCACCCCAGGCAAGGCCGTAGACTTTCATTGCCCCGGGCAGATCCAGGCGCCGGGCAGACACCAGGCTGTCCCCCTGCCACTTGAGTTCGTGGATTCCCGGCAGGAAAATCTCGTCCGGTTCGTTCAGCCTGTTAAAATTACCCTTCATAAGGACGCCGCGTTTCTGGCCCAGCAGGATTTTACCCTGGCCCGGAATGTTTACGACGCGAAAATACCAGTTCTGGTGATCCGTTATTCTGGTAAGCGTGCCGTCTTTCCACTCCAGGACAAAAGACTGCAGCGTTCCATCTTTCTGTTTGCGGGTTATAAAGAGTTCGGGCGTTCCATTGTTGTTCAGATCCAGGACATCCACACCCAGCAGGTCGAGATATTTTTTACCCTTGACTTCGGCCACCGTGAAGAGTTTGCCTTTTTCATAGCGGCCCACCAGGACGTCGTTTGGGGTGATCATGACAACCTCGGTTCTTCCATCCTGGTCAATATCGCCCGTTGACAGAGAGATAACGCCTTTCCGGAAGCGTTCGCTTTGCCATTCAGGGGGGCGTGCGGGTGTGGTTTTCACCGGTGCGGCGGTGGGTGCGGCCGCTGGTGCCGCGGCTTGGGGGGCAACCGGCACAACTACCGGTATGGCCGTGGCAGCCGGGGCCGGTGCGGCGGCCGGCACGGTTGGGCTTTGCATGAGGACCTTATTCGCCTGGGCGGCGAACTGGTCAATATGGGAGATGACAGCGCCTTTCTTGTTCCCGGCCTGGCTGAACGTGATGGCGGTGGTTTCGTCTTCGATATTGACAAGCTTGAGGTCCGTACTGACGCTTTTCCCGAAAACCGTGATACTGCCGAAAACCACAAAGTCTGCGTCGCTGTCGGCGCCGAGTTTCAGGGCCGCTGCCATGTTGGGGGCGCGCTTGTCTCCGGTGAGCGTGGCGACCCGGGCCTGGTGGTAGAGCCGGGAAGAGAGCATGGAGACCATGCCCCGGTTCAGGTAGGCGAGATCTTTTTCAGCGTTGATGGTAAAAGGCAGAATCAGGACTTGTTTCAAGTCGGCTGCGGTGGCGACCGCGGGGACAGAAGCAAAGAAGATTGTCAAAAAAAAGAAATTAAACAGTAGGTTGAACTTAGAGCGCATCTGGTTTCGTCGTTCCCGGGTTTAAAAAGATTTATTAACTGATTTGATATTCAGCGCCCGAATAATCATGTGACCATAGCATGATCGGCCCTTTTTTTAAAGAGCAATCTTAACGTTGAGGTGAATTTGGCGGGCAGGGGGCTGGGACAGAGGTCGGAGATCAGAAGTCAGTGGGAAAGAACAGGTTTTTTCAGGCTTTGCCGTATAGACTTTGTAATTATTTTTCTAAAATTCAGGTTGTAACGCCCGATAATGCGTCCTGCATTATGCCCCTGTTTCTCCTTGCCCTTGGCGTCGCTGGGCAAGGAATGTGACTGCCTCAACCACCGGAACAGGCACTATTTTAAAAAACCTAAAATTATCAGGGGGTCACGGAAACAATAAAACGTAAAATTCTCTTGACTTTATATGGTCGGGTTGGTACAAGAGTTTCGTTATTATATATAATTGTAGGACATTGGCAGCCGGGTCTCGCAGGAACGAGGCCCTTACGCCAGGAAAGGAGGTGGTTCGGGGTCGGCGGCAACCGGCCGGTAACAATTTTTATCAGGTTATTTTAACTTAAAGTACGAGTGTCATTTTGACAGTTAATCCATTAAGGAGGAATTTTAAGATGAAGAAATTATTTGTATGCTTTCTCGCGGTAGCCATGGTTTTCGCATTTACCGCACCACTTATGGCTGCTGACTGGAACTTTTATGGAAACACCCGTTTCCAGACTTTCAGCGTTGACAAATCCAAGGAACTCAACTCCTTCTCCAGCACTGATTCTGATACGGATACCGTGTGGCTGATGCAGAACAACTCGCGTTTCGGCGGCAAAGTATCTGCCGGCGACATCAGCGGTCACATTGAAGTGAAAGCCCTTTCAGCGTCTAATGCCGCTGGCGAAGACATCGGCTTGCGTCATCTCACCGGTACCTGGAACTTTGGCGCTGGTAGCCTGCTCGTCGGTCACACCTGGGCCGTCATTACCAACCTGCTTTCCAACCAGGCCGCCAATCAGGGCCAGGGCCTGCTGGGTTATGGTTCAGTTTTCCAGGGCCGTCGTGACCAGATCCGC
Source organism: uncultured Desulfobacterales bacterium (assembly GCA_964647585.1). Taxonomy (GTDB): domain Bacteria; phylum Desulfobacterota; class Desulfobacteria; order Desulfobacterales; family CAJINA01; genus CAJINA01. The sequence continues at coordinate 9,047 of CAZYGG010000035.1, read as the reverse complement.
CTGACCTTCGGCGGTTTCAAAATTGGTCTTCTGGCACCGACAACTGCCGCTATGAAGACAGGTGGAACTACTACTGCAACATCCGGGACTAGCTATGGCGGCGCTTTCGCCACAACAGTTGACACCGGTGATGTAGATGTTACGCTTCCGAAAATTGAGTTGGCCTACCGCTTTGCCACCGATATGTTCTGGGTTGAGCCTTACCTCGGCTACCAGACCTATGAGGCCCAGTACACTACAAGCAATAGTGACATGACGGATGTCACTTCACTCATTTATGGTATCAAAGGCAAGGTTAATTTTGGTCCGGCATATGTGGGCTTAGGCTTTACCGCCGGTACGAACCCGACTGAATATGGTCTTTCTGGTACCGGGCAGGCAGTCTCCGTGGTAGGTACTGAAGTAAAAGATATCTCCTACATGGAATACATGATGAATGTTGGTTTCAAAATGAGCGACATGGTTACCTTTGAAGGTGGCTACGGAGCACAGCAGACTGAAAATGATCTGGCTTCCAAAACTGAAATCGATAATTTCGCCTATTACATTCAGGCGGACATCTCTCTGGCTCCTGGGGTACACTTGATTCCTGAGTACTCCATGATTAGCGAGGGCGAGAGCAAGACTGGTGCCACAACTACCGATCTTGGTGAGACCACCTATATTGGTGCCAAATGGCAGATCAACTTCTAAGTTTATAACTTAGAAGCTTAATTGCTGAATAAAGCCCGGGGTTTTTGCCCCGGGCTTTTTTTCTTTGTGCGCCCGGCAGGGCGCACCCACTTGGAGGTGGAAGTCCTCTACACACCCGTCAGGGGGAAGTGTTAGCTGAACGGCAACTGCATCATCGCGAGGTGGGGTGGGAAGGAAGCTGAAGGCAAAGCGCTGGCTCGACGAACAGGAACCGTATACGAGGCGTGCATGTCGGATGAGGAGGCAAATATCTCTAAAGTCCGATACCTGACCGGAAGACATGTGCGTATATGCGGCGGCCTAAGCGTGAAGGTGGATGCGCATTACCCGGGGAGGCCTCACGGTATGCCGCGGGTGCTACCGTCGTCGCGAGGCGGCGGGATGTGGTGTGAGGAGTCAGCCGAGGCCATAGTAGCCCGAATGACCACGGGTGAAGGGCCGAACCTTGTGTTAAGGATAGGAACTTTTGTTGTGCGCGTGATTGCAGACACAGACGGCGGCGTTGAGATACGTAGCGCGCTTGCGGAGGGTACCGGGCGGAACCCGGGAGATGGCCGCATGAGTGTGTCAAGGTACCCATTGGCAGAAGGAACCCCTGTCCCCCAACCAGAACAGTTGATGGAGCGTGTGGTCGAACGCTCGAACATGCAAACGGCCTTAAAACGTGTGAAGCAGAACAAGGGAGCCCCTGGAGCAGATGGTATGACCGTCGAGCAACTGGGACCTTTTTACGGATACACTGGCCAAAGATCAGAGAGCAGCTTTGCCATGGCAGGTATGAACCGATGCCGGTCAGGCGGACGACGATCCCCAAAGCCAATGGGGGGACGCGTCCGTTGGGGATTCCACCGGCATTGGACAGGTTGATTCAACAGGCACTGCATCAGGTTCTCAGTCCGCTGTTTGAGCCGGAGTTTTCCGAACACAGCTTTGGATTTCGTCCGGGCCGCAGTGCGCATCAAGCAGTATCGCGTGCGCGGGATTACCAGCGTGAAGGATTGCGCTGGGTAGTGGACATGGATCTGGCGCAGTTTTTCGACGAAGTTAACCACGACATTCTGCTGGCGCGCATCGGTGGTAAGGTCAAAGACCAGCGAGCCGAGATGCTGATCCGCAGGTACCTGCGATCAGGCGTTTTAGAGGGTGGCGTGGTGTCGGTGCCGACAAAAGGGACACCGCAAGGCGGCCCGTTATCACCGCTTTTGTCGAACATTGTGCTGGATGATCTGGACAAGGAGTTGGAACGACGTGGGCACAGCTTTTGTCGCTACGCCGATGACTGTAACATCTATATTTGCAGTCATAGAAGTGGTGAGCGTGTGATGCAGTCGATTACACGGTTTGTCGAGCAACGCCTGAAGCTGAGGGTCAACCGAACAAAGAGCGCGGTGGCCAGACCGTGGCAGCGTAAATTTCTTGGATACACTTTCAGTTGGCACTTCCAGACTCGTACCCGCGTGGCCAAGCAATCGATTGGGCGTCTTAAAGACAAGCTGAAGGACCTGTTTCATAAGGGACGCGGCCGTAATCTGGCCCGGTTTATCCAAACGGATCTCAATCCGGTGCTTCGGGGATGGTGCAACTATTTCCGATTAACGGAGTTTTGGGATTTGCCGATGATCTGGATCAGTGGTTGCGTCGTCGCTTGCGGTGCATACTCTGGCGGCAGTGGAAACGGGGCTGGAAGCGCTTTCAGATGCTAATGAAACGCGGGTTGTCAGAAGAACGGGCAACTCAGTCGGCGTTCAATCAGCGGGGCGCTTGGTACAATGCAGGTTCATCGCATATGAATCAGGCATTCCCCAAACACTTCTTTGATCAGTTCGGGCTTATTTCTGCGCTGGATTCACTGCGCCGGTTTGGAACGGTATTAACATAAGGAACCGCCGTGGTACGTGAACCGTATGCCCGGTGGTGTGAGAGAGGGAGGCCGCGAGGTCTCCCCCTACTCGATGATAGACTCACTTCATACTCATAAGTTTGGGTTGTGCGCCTCTCCAGGCCGGGATTTTTACTGATTCAGCGGGTACGCAATCACCGTACTTTTTGGTTTCGTGCCAACTACACGGCCCTCCTTAATTACAACCGCCACGACCAGCTCCGCCTTGCCGTCGTTATTTAGATCCCCTATTGCTAAATCCTGTATCCGGCCCGATATTTTACGTGTTTTCCAGATACTGGCAAGGCCCATACCGTCCCACATCAGGGCTTCTATATGGCCGGATGAGTAACTTCGGAGCCGTTCGAGATGGCCGCCGGCCAATCCCTTGTTTTTAAACAGGATGAGCTCGTATTGACCGTTCCGGTCGAGGTCTGCAATCCTGATGCGCGTGGGCAGGTAGAAAGGCAAAGGGTGGATGTCATGATCATTTTTTTCTCCCAATACGTGCTGCAGATTACCCCCGTATACCTCTTTCCCCTGCCATATGGATTTACCGTTTAGGCGCAGCAACTGCAGTGCATCAGATTTGTTAAAAGCAACGATGGCATCACCGCCGTCATTTTGGATATCTCCCCAGTTGGTTCCAAGAGCATTGGCCACCCTGGGTTTTACGACTCGGTCGAGAGCATTCAATTTACCTCCGATCCAGCCGAGTTCGGAAATTGCTGCATCGAAAGGCGTATTGCTTTCCAGGATCTGGGTTTGCCCTATTAAGATATTACCTCTCGTCGGGTGGTTGATGGCACGAAAATAGTATGGTTGTTTATCAGCTATGATCGCATAAGTCTGACCGTTGAATTCCAGAACGAAAGAATTTACTGTATTGCGCTGGCTGCTAAGCCCGGTAATATAAATTTCAGGGATATCGTTTCCATTGATATCGGCCAGATCGACACTGAGGTTCAGCGCAAAGGCGCCGCGTTCGTGTTCAAACATTTTTGTGAAGCGGCCCTGGCCGGCCTGGTAGATGATGAGTTTTTCCGGGGTGATCATCACGATTTCATTCAGGCCATCTTTGTTTACATCGCCGATTTCAATTCCACCGAGCAGATATTTTAGGGTGGGGCCCTTCCAGAAGTTTGCCTTTCCCTGGCTTGTGCCGTCCTGCGCTATAAAAGCAGAGTTAAGGCTGCTGCCTTGCTGTTGCTGCTGAGTAGCTGCAAAGGGTGATCCTCCCGGGGCCGCCGGAGCGTTTTCTGCTGAAAACCCACCCCCGACAAGCTTTTCCGGATGGGCGTGCACATCATACCCCGGCGCGGGCGCGGCTGCCGGGGCACCCCCGGCCGCCGGTGCCGCCGCGGTCGGGGCCAGCGCCACCGGCCGGGCCACCTGGCGACCGAATACCTTGGCATTGATTTCGGTTGCAAAACGGTTGATCTGGGGGATGACCTTTCCCATGCCCTCGGCCTGGTTAAAAAAGGAAAGGGTCTGCCGCTGGCCGGAAACGTCCATCATTTTAGCATCCATGCTGACGCTGTTTCCGAAAATGGTCAGGCTGCCGTACAGGACATAGTCCGCCTGAAGTTTGGCGCCGAGGATCTGGGCCTGGATTTCGTTCAGCGGGCCCGTGGCCTGTTTGGCGGCGGCAACCGTCTGCTCCCGGCCCAGGACCTGGACCTTGTTTTCCCAGGCCAGGCGGGAAGTCAACATATCGGCAATACCGTTTTTCAGGTAGGTGAGGTCTTTTTCGGCATTGACCGCGAAAGGCACGATGGCGACCCGGTAAGGCCTGGTTTCCGCCTTCAACGGTACCGATAAAAAGGTAACGACTAAAATTGACCCAATGGCTAATAAGATAGAAACCGTCATGCCGGACTTGATCCGGCATCCAGGTATCTCGCTGGATCCCGGCCTTCGCCGGGATGACAACGTGAGGAAATTTAATCGTTTTCCGAATAAAGACAACAATGGCTCGATGTATTTTACATAAGGCGTACTATTCATATGGTCCTATCCATCCAGTTTATGTTTTAAAATGTCATTGACGATTTTGGGGTTGGCTTGGCCCCGGGTGGCCCGCATCACCTGGCCGACAAAAAAGCCGAAAACCTTGGTCTTGCCGCCGCGGTACTGTTCGACCTGGCCGGTGTTTTCAGAGAGAACCCGTGCAATGATTTCCTCCAGCTCGGAAGTGTCTGACATCTGCACCAGACCCTTTTTTTCAACAATGCTGTCGGGCGAGTCCCCGGTGGCGGCCATGTCATCGAAAACTTTTTTAGCTATTTTGCCGCTGATGGTTTCATTGTCAATCAAGCGGACCAGCGCGGCCAGATGTTCGGCCGAAACCGGTGAATCCTGGATGCGCTTGCCTGCGGCGTTGAGCAGCCCCAGCAGCGAGCCCATAATCCAGTTGCTGATCTGCTTTGGACTGGAATGGTGCTGCACACAGGCTTCAAAGTAGTCGGCCAGGTTGCGGCTGGTGGTGAGTACCCCGGCATCATAACCGGGCAGGTCATACTGCGCAACGAACCGTGCTTGCCTGGCGGCCGGCAGTTCCGGCAAGGCGGCCTGCGCCGTTGCGATCCAATCGGCGTCGATCACCAGGGGCAAAAGGTCAGGGTCCGGGAAGTAGCGGTAGTCATGGGCTTCTTCCTTGCCGCGCATGGAATTGGACCGGTTTTTATCCGGATCCCAGAGCCGGGTTTCCTGAACCACGGCCTCCCCGTCCAGCAGGATATCCTGCTGGCGCAAAATTTCGTAATGCAGCGCCTTTTCAACGTGTTTGAAAGAATTGAGATTCTTGAGCTCCGTACGGGTACCGAAGGTTTCCGTCCCCTTTGGCCGCAGGGAAATATTGGCGTCGCACCGGAAACTGCCTTCTTCCATGTTGCCGTCACAGATATCCACATACCTTATTATAGAGCGCAGCTGGCGCAAGTAGGCGCCGGCCTCCTCGGGGGAGCGGATATCCGGTTCACTCACGATTTCGATCAGGGGCACGCCGGTCCGGTTAAGGTCGACGTGGCTGACCGGCCGGTTCGGGTCATGGTTCAATTTGCCGGCATCTTCCTCCATGTGGATGCGGGTGATCCCGATGCGGCTTAGGTTGCCGTCCACTTCAATATCGATATGGCCAGCGAGGGCGATGGGCAGTTCGTATTGTGAAATCTGGTAGCCTTTCGGCAGGTCCGGATAAAAATAATTCTTGCGCGCGAAACGGCTGGTTTCTTCAATGGAGCAATCGGTCGCCAGGGCCATGCGCATGGCGTACTCAACGACCTTTTTGTTCAATACCGGCAGTACGCCGGGCATGCCCAGGCAAACGGGGCAGACATGGGTATTGGGCGGCGCCCCGAATTCGGTGGAGCAGCCGCAGAAAATTTTAGTCCGGGTTTTTAACTGGGCATGAACCTCCAGCCCGATGACAGGTTCGTAGTGCATAAAAGATAGTGTTACGTTTTAGGTGTTAAGTTTTAAGACTCATTCAAACCAACAGTCAGTTCTAGGTTATATGCATCTGGTTGATAAGAAACCGTTGCCGATTTGTCCTAACACATAACACATAAGACCTAAAACCTAAAATCGATGAGTTCGAAAGTCATTCGAATTCATCGATTTTAACCCCATATATCTGTACAATATTGGCCTAATAGTCAACGTTTATTTTGGTTATACATTCGGGATTCCGCCTAAATCGAAATCGCTATCGGTATTGGGGTCGAAATCGGTTCCGGATATAAATTTGCAAAATTGCGACCTGTAAAATGATAAAATCGCGGGCCTTGACTTTACACATCGAAATCTTTATTCTATGTGTAAAAATGTAAACAGGGAGGTGTTGTGAATGGCTACAAATCTTGCGATCGATGACCGGCTGATCGAAGAGGCAAAGGCCATCGGACGTCATCGTACGAAGAAGGCGGTGGTAACCGAGGCCTTACAGGAGTATATCCAGCGAAGAAAGCAGGTTGATATCTTGAGACTATTCAACAGTATAGAATACGACAGCGAGTATAGTTACAAAGATCAGCGGGACATCAAATGAAAGTCATTATCGATACCTGTATCTGGTCCTTGGCCCTGCGTAGAAAGAGGAAGAAACCCAATGGATATGTTAAAGAATTAGAGGAACTGATTAAGGAGGTTCGCGTCCAGTTTATCGGCCCTGTAAGGCAGGAGGTTCTTAGTGGTGTTAAATCAAAGAAACAATTTGATATACTGAAAAAACACCTGGCGGCTTTTATAGATCTGCCTCTTTCAACAGGGGATTATGAACTGGCCGCCGAATATTACAATACCGCCAGAGAAAAAGGTATCCAGGGTTCCAACACGGATTTTCTAATATGTGCCGTTTCAGTCAGGCACGGAATGCCGATATTCACAATTGATCAGGATTTTAACCATTTCCAAAGGGTCATACCGATAAAATTACACCCGATAAGGACGGCATTCCACTAGAATTCCTTTTAAAAATTTTGTTAATGCTGTAAGCGGGACAACCAACTTCACCCGTTGCATGTATATTTGTTTAGCCGGAGTGTGCCGAAATGGATTTTTTTCTCTGTGTCATAGGAATGGTACTGATTTTCGAGGGTTTGCCCTATTTTGCCATGCCCGACAAGATGCGGACAATGGTGCAAAAACTGTTTGAAATGCCCGACAGATCCCTGCGCGGTTTCGGGTTTGTGATGATGTTGGCCGGATTGGTGTTGGTTTATTTGGGGAAACGGTAAAATAGATGAACCCGAACATTGAACATCGAACGTTCAACATCGAACTTTGAATGTGGATGACGCTTCGCTTTACTGATTAGAACAAAATCAATGTAATTTTAGGGGTATATGAACGATCGAAAATTTAATCTGGAAGAAAGGCTACTTGATTTTTCAGTGTTTGTTATACAGACAGTTGAGGCCCTGCCGAGCACAAGAGTAGGAAATCATATTGCTGGGCAATTGATAAGATCTGGGACATCTCCTTATGCAAATCACGGTGAGGCACAGGCTGCGGAGTCCCAGAAGGACTTTATCCACAAACTACGCATTTGTTTAAAAGAGTTACGTGAAACAAAGAGATGGCTGGAATTGATAGAAAGGGCTCAACTTATGCAAAAACGAAACGAACTGAATGACGCATTAATGGAAAACGAAGAGCTTATAAAAATATTTGTAGCAAGCATCAAGACAGCCAATAAGAACCGGAATAACTGACACGATAGTGATATAACCAGATGTATTCGTAGTTGGTTTTTATCGAATTGGTCGCCGAAGGCGTACCACAGTTCAAAGTTCGACGTTCGATGTTGGATGTTCGATGTTCATTTTAAATTGGAGGTAATTGTTAAGATAACCGATGTTTGCCTTAACCGATTACAAATACGATCTTCCCGAGCAGTTAATCGCGCAGGTTCCGGAGGAAAAACGGGACCATTCGCGCCTTATGGTGGTGGATCAGGAAACTGGCGTGTGGCAACACAACCGGTTTCACCAGATCCTTGACGCGCTTCGTGCCGGAGATGTCCTGGTGATCAACAATACGCGGGTGTCACCGGTGCGGTTATTCGGGAAAAAAGATACTGGCGGGAAGGTTGAAGTACTGGTCTTGGAGTACACAGATCTTGCTAAGACCAGTTCCGGGCCGGACAAACAGTCGGCCAGGTGCCTGATTAAGGCCTCCAAGCAATGCCGTTCCGGAACAATACTTAATTTTAACAGTGGATTGTATGCGGAGGTCCTCTCTTTAGAAGATGGTATTTATGCGGTCACCTTCACCAGCCCCAACGGACTGGAGACAGCCTTCGACCAGACCGGGTTCATGCCGTTGCCGCCCTACATAAAGCGTTCACCGGAAATGACGGCGCCCTGTGATGACCGGAAAGCCTACCAGACGGTTTATGCCTCGGAAAAAGGCGCGATTGCGGCTCCGACGGCCGGCCTGCATTTTACCCCCGAGTTGCTGGAAGAGATTGCTGCCCTGGGCGTGACCATTGTTGAAATTACATTGCATGTTGGTTACGGTACATTTTTACCGGTTCGGGTGACGGATATCCGTGATCACCGGATGCATACTGAAATTTACCACATACCTGAACAGAGCGCCGAGCTGATAAACCAGGCCAGAAACAAGGGCAGCCGGGTGATCGCCGTGGGAACCACCAGTGTGCGTACCCTTGAATACGCCGCGGGAGAAGATGGCGCCATTCAACCGGGCAGTGGGGCCTGTGACCTTTTTATATATCCCGGTTTCCAGTTTAGTATCGTTGATGCCATGATCACCAACTTTCATCTGCCCGAATCCACCCTGCTCATGCTTGTCTCGGCCTTTGCCGGCCGGGAAAGGATGCTGGCGGTTTACCGTGAGGCGGTACGTGAAAAGTACCGGTTTTTCAGCTATGGAGATGCGATGATGATCAAATAGTTTTAACAGGCTGTTGAAAAAGTCATTTTTCCACTTGCAATCCAATTGGGGTTAT
>CAZYGG010000034.1:0-46919 GCA_964647585.1 uncultured Desulfobacterales bacterium | reverse complement strand
AAAAAAATAAAAAAATCGACATGGAAGGTTAGAACGACGGGTTGGTTTTGGGTTGGCTATGAGTAGATCGGCTGATAACTATGCCCGAAATCAGGAAAAACGCATTATTTTCAGGGACCAGCGCCCCCAAGGTTTACGACCATGTTCCGATGGTATTCCTGATTTTCGGATCAGCGGATAATACCATTTGCAGTGTGCAATATTCCGAAATTATAGGAATACTGCATTTTTTTGGCAAAAGTGCGCAGTCCAGATATTCTCATCATATCGCTATAATTTATTCGTTGGTTATGTTTCGTTCACCGTCTTTTCGGGAAAATACAACGGTGCCGTTGGTGGTCTGCCGCCGGATGAGATCCGCTTTTTCGAGATACTGAAGGTGGGCCAGCGCTTCTCCGGTGGCAAACCACTGCTGGGCAACTGGAAATGCATCCCAAGATTCCGCCTTTAAATCCCACGTCATCATCGATGCCGTGCCATAGGCACTCAGGGGGACATGTTTTAAAATGCCCATCACCTCTTCAAGCCGGTGATGATGATGGGTTCGAAGCTCCCGAATACGGCGGCGATGGTCGTGAAAGATACGCCGATGGCCAGGCAGGACCAGATCGACATCAAGATCGTATACCTTTTCCAGGCTTTCCAGGTATTCCTTGAGCGGATTCCTCTCATCCGACCAGCACTGAATGTTTGGAGTGATATCGATCAGGATGTGATCGCCGGAAATCAGAATTTTCTTGTCCGGCTCATACAGGCAAGTATGGCCCATGGTATGACCGGGTGTCTCGATGCATGTAAAGCTGTATCCACCGTACCTGATCGTTGCACCATCCTCCAGAATATTCAAATCAGGAATCCAACCGGATCCGAATTTGCTCCCCGGATGGGCATCCAAAGCAATCCGTAGCCGGCCCTCCGGAAAACCGTGACGTCCGGAATAGGCAACCATCCACTCGAGCCCTTCCCAAGATTCAACAATTTCAGCGTCAGGACGGTTGAACCAAACCGTTGTGTCGGGGGTTGCCAATTCTGACACCAGGCTGAAATGGTCAGCATGCAGATGAGTGACAAAAATGTCTGTTCTATCCAAAGAAACGCCAATTTCCTCCAGGCCGGAATGCATGGCCGCCAGGCACGCTGGATGATTCAGCCCGGTATCGATGATGAGGTTTTTCTCCGGTGAGCGAACTACATAAGAATTTAGATACTTGAGGGGACTCTCGGGGAGCGGTATTTCGATTCGAAACAGGTTCGGTTGCAGTTGTTCAATCATACAGGTTTCTTTCTCAACTTTCGACTTTAGCCATTGTTAGCAATCATCCTGCAATTTGACAACATGCATAAAACAAATCACCAAAGCTTCGGTGAAGCTGAGACCATGTGCACCCTGTATGCAACGATGACAACCTATTTCATTTTATTTATCCTTTCAAGTACTTAGATTTTAGACCGTTGAAAGTCAGCGTTCTGTCTTTTTATGCTCTTATTCTTCATCACGCATTTTATACTGGCCTTTAAGGGCGTATACTTCATTCTCCCAAATACGGTTAAACCGTTCAGGGTTCGGAATCGGAGCCTTGATCATTGCCAGTGCAAGCTCTTTCTGTTTGTCGGAGTTGCTGGGTTTGGCGTGGATTTCAACCGCAAATTTGGAAAAATCGCGGATCATGAAATCAAAGATCTGCTCGATCAGATCATCCTCGATCCCCATGATGGGTTTGTTCTCAAGAATCAGCTGCCCATAGACAACAAGGGTGAAACATTCACCGAGTGACAGCATGTAGTCGATATTTTTCGCCTGGTCTTTATCCGGGGGCGCTTTGACAAGGAACATTTTGAACGTTTCAATCTGCTCTTTGAAGACAGATACATTGGGCAGATCAATAGAATTATACACAATGTTGTAATCGTGGAATTGAATTTTACCCAGGCCCCTTGTCTCTCCCTGATCCATGAGGAAGCTGTCGTCTGCCGTATCGTCACGCTTAGGGATGTCCTCAAACGCTTTGGGGTTAAAAAAGTAGTTCTTCATGAACTTGATGACCAGCGCCATGTTGACATGAACGGTTCCTTCAAGCTTGGGCATCATGCGGATTTCTCTGGTGGCAGTTTCAAAGAACGGCTCTTTTTCAAACCCTTTGGCGGCAATGACATCCCAGAGGTGGTTGATAACGCTCTCTCCTTCACTGGTCACCTTCATTTTTACCATGGGGGTGTACAGCAGGTAGCGACGATCTTCTTTGTTCGCACTGCGCATATAGTCGATGGCCCGCTCTGAAAAGATTTTCATGGCACACAGGCGGCTGTAGGCGTCCATGAACAGGCTGCGGACATGGGGGAAGTCGGTGACATATCTGCCGTATACACTTCTATTGGCGGCATGGTTGATGGCTTCGTAAAATGCATGGGTACAAATGCCGATAGAGCCCCATCCCAGGTTGAACTTACAGATATTGATCGTGTTGAGCATGTTGTCCCAGGCCTTTTTCCCTTTTTCCATGATATCCGCTTCAGTGATCGGATAATCGTGGAGGGCGTACTCCGAGACATAGCTTTGCTGATCGACTGTATTTTTGATGCACTCGTACTTTTCATGCTTGGCGTCAACATTGAACCAGACATATTCCCCGTTGTCCGCCATTTTGGCGAAGGTGGAGACCAGGGCGGCTTCGTTGCCGTTGCCGATATAATATTTATCGCCGTTGGCCTTGTATGTACCGTCATTTTGGGGATGGAGCATCATATCGGTGGAGTAAATATCTGCACCGTGCTCTTTTTCGGAAAGGCCGAACGCAAACACCTCCCCGTCTTGGAGAAGTTTGGCCGCCTTCTGCTTCACCTCTTCGTTGGATCCCAGCCATACCGGCCCAAGACCGAGCATGGACACCTGGAAGGTGTACCAATATGTGAAGCCGTAAAATGCTGAAATTTCTGCAAACACGGCATTGCGGTAGGTGTCCCAGCGTGAGTCTTTTGCACCGTATCCTTCCGGCGTCATCAGGGCCGCCAGGACCCTATTTTCTTTCATGAATTCAACAAAGTCATAATTCCAATTTTTTTCATGCAAGTCCTTTTTAATGGCCTTCAATCCTTTGTTTTCCATAAAGTCGATTAGCTTCTGCATCATCTCGCGGGTTTTATCGTCCGCATACTTGCGGTTGTGAAGCTTGGGATTAAACAACAGCATGGTTTTCTCCAATGAAAATTTAGGGTTAGCTAATCATGTGCAGCATGCAGATGAGTGACAAAAATGTCCGACCTATCCAAAGAAACGCCAATTTCCTCCAAGTGTGAATCAGCTGGAGCTACTTTGGTGTCAAGATTTAATCATCGACAGGAAGTTTTCTGGCCAATGAAAAGGCGACGCTGTCTATATGCTCCATAAGCAAGCGAAGGGATCGGCTAGTTACATCTAATAATCGTTGTAAGACCGGAATCAGAAGAAAAACGACCCCAGCCCGCAATGGCCTTTTCATGAGTTTCATCCGATAATCCCAGCTTATTTGACTTTACTCAAAAAAGCACCGGCAATGGTATTTTTCTGGATTTCTTTGGTGCCCTCATAGATTTCGGTGATTTTAGCGTCCCGGTAAAAGCGCTCCACTTCGTACTCTTGCATATAACCGTAACCACCCATTAGTTGGATGGCCTCATCAGCCACCTCAACTGCCGTGCGGGCTGCATACATTTTGGCCATGGAAGTCAGTTTGGGATCAATGTGCCCCTGGTCAAAGTTCCATGCAGCCTTGTATGTGATTAAACGAGCGCACTCAATTTTGGTTGCCATGTCGGCTATTTTGTGCTGATTTGCCTGGAATTGAGCTATCTTTTTTCCGAACTGTTCGCGCTGCTTGATGTAATCGAGTGCCCGGTCGAACGCCCCCTGGGCGGTACCCAATGCCTGAGCCGCTATCAGGATACGACTTTCATCGAAAAACTCCATCAATTGATAAAAGCCTTTATTCTCTTGGCCAATAATGTTCTCTAAAGGGACGCGTACATTTTTAAAAACAACTTCAGCTGTGTATGAGAGAGTGATCCCCATCTTATGCCCTACGTCCTGATAAGACACCCCGGGGTTGTCGGCTTCGACCAGGATTAGACTCAATCCGCGATAGGACGGTTTTGCATCCGGATCGGTCTGGCACAGTACACAGTAAAAACCGGCAAGCGGCCCGCTGTTGGTGATGAAAATCTTGGCCCCGTTGATGACCCACTCGTTGCCATCCTTGACCGCTGTTGTTTCCACCGAGGTAATGTCTGAACCGTGATCCGGCTCGGTGAAGGCGCCGCAGGATAGGCATTCGCCTTCAGCCACCCTGGGAAGCCATGTTTGCTTCTGCTCGTCACTGCCGCAATGAAGGATGATCTCGGAAGCGAAATCGGCAATCAACAGACAGGTCCCCACGGTGCTGTCACCCCTGGCCAGTTCCTCGGCCACAATGATGTTCTCCAGACATCCCAACCCCATTCCCGAATATTCTTCCGGATAATGGATCCCGATGAACCCCAGCTCCGCTGCTTTTTTCCATATCTTTTCCGGATATTCGTGCTTGTCCAAAAGTTCTTCAATCACATCCTTTTTGAATTCCCCCTTGACGAATTCCCTGACCGCCTTCTGGATTTCCTTTTGCTCCCTGGTTAATTCAAAATCCATTATCTCCTCCTAAATTGAGAACCTTTTGTACTTTTTATGATTGTTCATAAGGTTATATCATTTCAACGGCACAGGCCATGGACACACCGCCGCCACCACACAGCGTGGCCAATCCCAGCGCCTTGCCTCGTTTTTGCATTGCATGAATAAGCGTGACCATGATCCGGCAGCCAGTGGCCCCCACCGGATGCCCTAAGCCGATGCCGGAACCATTGACATTGGTGATCTCCCGGTCCAAAGCCAACTCCCGCTCGCAGGCGATGTACTGAGCGGCAAAGGCTTCATTGACCTCCACCATTTCGAAATCGTCGATTGTCAAACCGCTACGGTTCATCAGGTCTTTTACGGCCGGCACCGGCGACAACCCCATGACGGCCGGGTGGCAGGCCCCTTTGCCCACTGCCCGGATCCTGGCGATTGGGGCGAGGCCCAGTTCCTGGGATTTGTCAGCAGACATGAGCAGCATGCCGGCCGAGCCGTCGTTGATCCCGCTGGCGTTGCCGGCAGTGATGGTCCCGGTTTTGGGAACAAAAGCCGACGGCAGTTTGCGCAGCTGATCCATAGTCAACCCCGGCCGGAAATGCTCGTCTTTGTCGAAAATCATTGGATCCTGTTTGCGGCGCGGAACCGGCACGGGCACGATCTCTTCGGCAAAGGATCCGTCATGGGTGGCCCGTTCGGCGCCGTTCTGGCTGCGCAGGGCGACCTCGTCCATCTCTTCGCGGCTGATGCCCATTTTTTGAGCCACGAATTCAGCCGTATGCCCCATGATATAGGGTTTACCGACAAAATAGCTGGCCGGTGCCTGGGTTGTATCCAGAGGAGCCTCTGCCCCCAGTGGCAGCAGGTGAGAGCCGCAGTGCAGCGCATGGATCATGGCATCCACAAAGGTCTGATCCTGAAGGCGGCAGCCCCAGCGCGCGTTGGGCACGGTGTAGGGCACGCCGGACATATGCTCCACACCGCCGGCAAGGATGACATCTGCCATGCCGGCCTGGATCATGGCCATGCCGGATATAACTGCTTCCATACCGGATATACAGACCCGGTTGATTGTGGCAGCCGGAACCGTATCCGGTATGCCAGCCATCAAAGCGGCTACGCGAGCGACGTTGAGGGTGTCATGGTGTTCGAGGCAGCAGCCGTAACGAACATCATCGATAATGGTTGGATCGATACCTGCCCGCCGAACAGTCTCCTGCATGGTCACACTGGCAAGGACTGCCCCGTTGAGGCTTTTCAAGGTACCGCCGAAAGCACCAATGGCTGTTCTGCACGCTGAAACAATTACGACTTCTTTCATTTTGACAATACCCCCCAACGAGCAAATTTTAAATAAAACGGTTTCAACCATCCACGCTTGTTAACCCATGCTGCCAGGTTGTAATAGAAGTTTGGCGTTAATCTTTTGTTAAGCCATAATAATTTAAGATAAAACATCGGCACCACATAAAATTTATTTTTAGCGACTGCTTTTATCACTCTTTTTGCTACTGTGTCAGCAGGTAACCCAACTTCAAAGCCTATTTTAGCAACTTCACTGATCCAAGGGTCTGTGGACTTCATATCGTCAAGAAGCCCGGTATTGAAAAACACCGGACAAGCCACTGTAATATTAATATTATAAGGTGCTGTCTCAACTCTTAACGTTTCCGAGAGAGCGACAATAGCCGCTTTGCTCACGTTGTAAGGCGCCATTTTGGTAATACATAATAACCCTGCAGCAGAGGCAATATTAAGAATGTGACCGCCGCCCTGCGCCTTCATTCTGGGAATAAACTCGTGACATCCATACACCATACCCCAGGTATTAATATCAACAACCGATTCCCAATCTTTGAGTGAAACGTCTCCGACAGCTCCGGCTACTGCAATCCCGGCGTTGTTGACCAGTATGTCTACCCCGCGCCAGGTGGAGAAGAAATGATCCGCCATCTCTTTTATTGCTCCGGCATCAGTGACATCCGTGTGAAAGACTTCGCCTTGCCCGCCTGCCCGCTTTACCATTTCAAGGGTTTCTTTGGATCCGGCATCATTGATATCTACGATGCCGATTGTCCATCCCATCCTGCCGAATTCCAGGGCCATAGCTCTGCCAAACCCCCCACCTGCACCGGTGATTACTACTGTTTTGTTGGAAAATCTTTTCATAAATAGTTACCTCTATATATAGTCATTTGTGCATTTCTTCATAGACATCTATCCATTGCTTTACAATCTTGGATTGGAAAGCTCCTTTTGTTCAAGGGTCTTATACCTGCCATTGTAACAGTGCAGGCTTTTAGTTGAAACAATCGCATCTTCCGGACAGAATGCTGTACAGTCCCCGCATGCCATGCATTCATTTTTACCCGTTTTTTTCAGGACTGGTCTGTTCTCTATCTTTTCAAGAGCATCCGCAGGACACAATTTAATACAAAGCAAACAGCTGCTACACTTTTTATAGTCAAATTCGATCTCTCCGTACCGGATATCTTTGGGATCATCGTACGTAGGGATTTTCTTTTTTTCAAAAAAAGTAAAATATTTCATTTGTCATTTTTTCCTTTGTTGAAAATAATAGGATTTTATAGGACTTCTTTTTTAGTTCCGTTTTCATACCAGTCGACAACATGGGTTGGTCGGGAAACCATTCCGTCGGGATTTCCCACCGGCCATCCGATGCTAAGGCTGGTTACTGCTTTATACGGATAGGATATTCCCAGCAGTTTTTTCCATTTCCCTGTATATTGGAATGCAAGCTTCATAAAACTTACCCAACAGGTTCCAAGTCCCATGCTGTGGGCGGCAAGGACCATATTTGTTCCGGCAATTCCGATATCAAGATCAGGGTTTGAAATGCCGCGAACGTCCTTAAAAATGAGTATGACGGTCGGTGCCCCATGAAACAGATCAAGCTTGCCGTCTGCAATCAATGACACGGCCCCAAATGGTGTGGGATGAAGGTCTGCCGGTTTAGTATGAATAAAAAAGTTTGCAAGGGGCTTAAGCCATCGCCATCCGGGCCTTCTGTAATCAATGAGTGCCTTGAATATTTTGCATACTTTAATAGTTGTTTTTGTGATTCCAGCAATGATTTCAGGTTCACGAAGCACCACAAATTTCCAGGGTTGGCAATTGCCGGCAGATGGCGCGAATCTGCCGGCCTCCAGTATCCTTTTTATCATGAATTCCGGCACCTGCTTTTTCTTATACATCCGGATGCTTCTGCGGCGTAAGATAACCTTTTCCGTATCAGTATAAGCCGATTTTAAATTTTCGAATTGGTCCATTTCAATAATCTTGGCTTCACCCATTTTAGACACACTCCTTTTTTATATAGAGAATATTGGCAAATTTATTCAAATTCGCGATAAAACTTTAAAGAAAAGGATCGTAAAGACCAGATCACCGCAGCCTACCAGAAAGAAAAGAAACGTTACCTCACCTTTGAGCAGGTAAATAGAAAATATCATAAAAATCGCTATCTTTCCCATGATTCCCATTTTAATGATATCACGATTTCGAGCAACATCTTTGCTAATCCAATAATATCCGATGCCGAATATAACCACAGCAGCGATGAAAATGTAGTACCAGAGCATAGTTTGTGGTATGTCATGAAAGTAAGTCAGTAACTCTTTATTTAAGATAGACAAACCAAATAAAAGTATTGCCGCACTCCAGTTCCATAGAGCCCCACTGAAAAACAATCTTTTTTCATAATTTCCGTTCAGCATTATACGCTCCTCCCTTAATCAAAAAATCCTGATCGATTGATGAGTTCAAGATATGTTTTGTGCTCATCAAAAGACATAAGATTAGATATGAATAATTACAGGTTTCTTTCTTTGTGGTATCTTTGGAATCCTTTTAGGGTAACCAACGATAATGGGTGCATGGATTTCATAGCCTCCCGGCAGTCTTATCATTTTGAGTAGATCCGGATCTCTAACTTCTTTTCCTAATTCAACCCAGCAAGTTCCCAACCCACGAGACACAGCAGACAGCATTAGATAACTTGCGGCAAGTGTACAATCCACGGCAATAGTCGGCACTTCTGCTCTACCCACAATACATATCAGGCATGGGGCATTATAAAACACATTGAAGTTTTGGTTCTGCAATGCTTTTTCATATACTTTAAATGCGGAATTCGGATTTTTCTTTATATCAGAAAGTAGCGAGGCTTTGCTGTCATCCGACATCTGTCTGATCAGCTTCTTGTCTTTAATGACAATGAACTGCCAGGGTTGATTATTACCGGCATTGGGTGCTTTTGTGGAATCATCAATAATCTTGTCGATAAGACCTTCAGGTACTATTTTTTCCTGAAATTTTCGGACAGATCGCCTTTTTTCTATAAGTTCTTCAAACTCCATTTTAAATATACCTTATATTTTTTATAATTGCTTTTTCATACCCTCGAGAATATGGATTCCCATCGCAGCCTCTTCAAACCCTAAATTGCCGCCTCCGTTTTCAGCCAGGGCCAATTTACAGCCTTCAACCTGGCGTTTTCCGGCTTCATGGCGCAACTGGGTGACCAGTTCAAAAATCTGTCCAAGACCGGAAGCGCCCACGGGATGTCCTCGGGATTCAAGGCCGCCGGACGTGTTCACAGGAAGCTTTCCCCCCAGGCGGGTGTCGCCGGATTCCGCAAAAACCCCTCCCTGACCTATGGGACAAAACCCCAAGGCTTCTGTCTGGTGAAGTTCTCCAAAGGAGGTGGCATCATGGACTTCAGCCGTATCGATATCTTCCGGTCCGACACCGGCAACCTCATAGGCTTTTTTGGAGAGAAGGACCCCGATGTCAAGGTCTTCCCTATCAATGGGCCGGCTGGTACCGGAACCCAGGACAGAGGCCCTGATCTTTACCGGTCTTGGCGCTGTCAGTTTTCTAAGGTAGTCTCCGGAGCATACAATGGCGGCAGCACTACCGTCCCCGACCGGGGCGCACATGGGCACCGTCAAGGGATAGTTTACAGGTTTGCCCGCAAGGATCTGTTCCACACTCATCTCTTTTTGAAACTGTGCATAGGTGTTCATTGAACTGTGGAAATGATTTTTGGAGGCGATCACCGCCAGTTGGTGCTGGGTGGTGCCGTGGGTGGCCATATGCCACCGGCACCACCCGGCATATACATCCATGAAGGCGCTTCGGCTGCTGCCGGCGCCCTCAGTCATGTCCTGGCCCTTTGGAATTTCAAGGGAGAGGCCATCAAGAACTTCATACCATGCAGCAAAATGTTCCTTGATCTGGGAAACGTCAACTCCGGCATTATAGGCTCTGAAGGTCTTTAGCTTGTCTTCATTGTAAAGTTTTTCTACCCCTGCCGCCAGTACGCAGTCGTGCTGGCCTGCCGCCACCTGGAGCCAGGCGGTGTGAAGGGCTGTGGAACCGCATGCACAGGCATTTTCAACATTTGTTATGGGAATGCCCGCTATACCCAGAGGGCGCAAAGCAACCTGACCTTTTATACAATGCTGTTCGGTAAAATATCCCCACATGGAGTTCGCAAATACAGCGGACTGAATATCATTGTGGGATATATCTGCATCTTTGAGAGTCCTTTTAACGGCTGTTGCCGTCAGATCTTTTTCCGATTGATCCAGATGTTTGGCAAATTTTGTCATGCCCGTTCCAATGATGTAAACATCGCGCATGCTAAACCTCTTTTAATTCTCTGTTCTTGTTTCTGTTAATCTTCATATGTTTTTTCAAACGCCTGGCCCTTATAATGGCTTCTCTCAAGGCTTCCTGCCTCCACCCAGATAATTTTGGGGTTTATTTTCAAACGGCGGCTCATGGCCTCAACCACCTCTTTTCCAATGGCTATAAGTTCTTCCCCCGCTATTTCAGGGGCATGTTCAATTTTAATTTTGAGGGGAGGTACTACCCTGGGCGGCTTTTCATCGAGGACAATGCGCATCTCCCCGGTGAGCTTGGGTACAAACTCGTTGATTACCCCTTTAATATGACTGGGATAGACCATGACCCCTTTGACTTTCAACATGTCATCGGCCCGCCCCACTACCTTATACCGAAAACCGCTCCTGCCACACGAACATGGTTCGGTAAAGATCTGGTGAATATCTCCCATACCCTGCCTGATCCAAACAAACCCGTCTCCCTGAAGCATGGTGAAAAGCGCCTCACCCTTTGCGCCGTCTTCAAAAGGAACGGGTTCCTTTGTTACAGGATCAACCAGTTCATAGTAGCAAATATCATCAACAACACTATGCATGCCTTCATACTCATCAGCATCGCAGGAGTAGCCGAATCCGGCTCCGACATCAAACAGCCTGCACCCGTATGCATTTTCAAGCTTCTGCTTTACTTCCGGGATTCCAGCACCCGGCTCTCCACCGCAGACAAGAGCCTTAAAATTCAAATCCTTTACTGTTTTTCCAATCAGTTTCGGGGCTTGTTCAATCAGGTACTCTGCAAGGGAAGGGGTTCCGGCATAGACAGTGCCCTTGAACAGATTCTGTATCATCAAAATCCTTTCGCTTTTTGCTTCAGCACCCACTGGAAGCATGGTACAGCCCAGTTTTTGCATGGACATCATGCTCGGGACGCCTGCAATAACCATGGACAGGGCAAAGCTCCAGAGAACACGGTCCTGGGAGCGGATTCCCGCCCGCCAGGACCCCCGGGCAAACATCTCGCCCCAGACTTCCTGGATGTCAAAACGGGTCATGGGATAAGGAGTGGGCACCCCTGTGGTTCCCGTGGTGGTGGCGAAGTAATCGATGTCGTTAATGGAAACCGGCATAATCTGATCAATGGCTTTCAGCATGTCACCGCCGGCATCAACTACTAGCTGTCTTAAAGCGGCTTTGTCAAAAGGCTTAATTTTATCCTTGTACTCATCAAATCCGGATAGTTTTTCCGGGTCAAGGCCTGCTTTTTCGAACATCTGTTTGTAAAAAGGGGCATTGGCCTTCATTCTTCCCAGCATTGTCTTTAATTTTTCCAACTGAATTTTCTCCATTTCCGGAGTGTTCAGCAGGGGTTCCATTTCCATATTAAAATAGGGCCGATCGGTTTTCATTTTTTTCTCCTGATCCTATAATTAGAGGCTAAAGGGTACTTATTCCTCGTCATCAAACACGCCTGCATATTTCATTATCTTTTCATAGGCTTTTGCAAGACCCTCGTTATCCCTGTCCACGAAGCTCTGATCCGGTTCAATCTTCATAAATGTAGGGTTTTCCCACCACTGCTGAGTGGTTTTCAGCATGGGGTTCCCGCCGCCGGAAAATGCCATGGATAGATTAGGACCGCCGGCCATCTGGGCACCCATTCGCTGTTCGAAACTCAAGCTTTCCTTCCAGGCCTCGCGGTCAAACCAGAGGTTCTGCCCCAAAGGGCCCACCGGCATTCCTAATACACATGAGGCTCCCTCAAGCCTGCCGGTTAACAATGCCAAAGCGCCTATGCTTCCCATTATCCGGGATTCCGCATGGTGCTGGTGCACACAGGCGCAGGCCCAGTCACAGGCAATACCGAAATCTACCGCTTTCCATACGCAGGTGGGACCATAGGCGATAACACCCGTGCCTTTATTTCTTTTGGTATACTTGAGATATTCACCACAGGTTTTAAAACCACAGGCACCGCAGTCCCACAGGGCCGGCTCGGTCAGATCAGCGCCCAAAAACAGAACAGGGGGCATCCGGCCTTCTTTGATCAGGTGTGAGAATCCGACCGCATCGTGGCGCATGAATGCAGAGGTTTCCCCCAGGGTATTTAAAATATCCAAAATCGGCCCCATGTCTTCACCAGTAACTATTTCTGAGCGAAGACCCAGCCTCTGTGTTACGGTAGGTGCCTTGCCCGCTGCAATGATACAAGCCTTGGCAATATCAAGCAGGTGTTCCTGGGCAGCTTTGTTTCCATCATAAACAGCCATTGTCTACGCCTCCTTTTTATCCGGGTCACTGCCGCCTGTTTTTCGGGCTGGATCAAATGTGTGATAGGGATGGTTGGGTATCTGACGGGTAATGGTTGCAATCTTTCGAAGTGCATCCATCTGCTTGCCCATGTTGGTCAGATGATAGTTCGGGGGAATATCGGCATACGGGTTTTTTGAAGCAACCGCCAGCAAAACGGCCACCACCAGTTCTGAATTATCACAAAAACCCAGATTGTGCCCGGCAAGTCCGGTGGAATAGCAGGGTTTGGCATCTACAAAGTTCTGGGAAGCCAGCCAGAGAGCTGATCCTACTGCATATCCCAGATCATGGGCACGAAGGACGCAAAGCGGTCCTTTTATATTGGTGTCCTTGCTTCTATCCGTGATATCTACAATGCCGTTAAAATGTTTTGTCCGTTCGTAAAAAAAAGAGCAGTCAGGTTCACCACCACAAAGTCTACATCCAATATCCACAGGTGTTTCATGAACCCTTTTGTTGCCGATAAACACGATGGCATCACTTTCTCTTACCATAACGGCTTCATACAAAAAGGGTTTGGTCAGTCGTTTGGGGACCTCTTTATAGGCCAGGCGCTCCATTTCTTTTGCAATGGCCTCAAGCTCTTTTTTTCCATGGGCGATTTCCGCCTCGTGTCCCGGGACACCGCCTGTGAAAGGTGCGGTCAGGGCGCCATTTACCATCATTTTAGCCACCATGAGGACATTGTCCTTTTTCTCCTGATCTGAAGGCGAATAGGGCGGCCATTCGTCAATATGTATTCTTGTCATTCTTTTCTCCCCTAAACTGATGAGTTGATCGAGATCTTAAATCTACCTCGAGCATTATTCCGGCTTGCGCGGATAAGTTTCGTAAATGACGTGACCACCATGAGCCTCCAAGGCCTCATTGTTGCCGTCCTCGATCAAAGCGGCCCTTGCATCCCGGAACAGTTTCTCCAAAACGTATTCCTTAGTCAGCCCGTTCCCCCCCCAGATCTGAATGGCTTCATGCGCATTTTGGAAAGCATTTTCAGTGCACAGGGTTTTTGCCATAATGGCGTATTCCACATTGGGCGGTGATATATTGAAATTAGCCTCCATGACTGCCCGCGATATTAGCCGGTTGGATTCGGTCCTTGAGAACAGCTTGAAGATGCGCTGCCTCATTGCATAATGGTCCTTGAGCAATTTCCCACCCTGGACACGTTGCTTGGTATATTTCAGGCACTCTTCGTATGCAGCCCTGGCAAGCCCTGTGGCCCATGTGGCCATACACATATTCGGGTAGGACAGGATCAGGTCGAATATGGGAATGTAAAAATCCGGCGCCACCATCATCCACTCTTTTGGAATCCGAACGTTGTCGAAATAGAGCTCACCTTGGTTGAGATCCCGCTGCCCAATTTTTTCCAGGGGTTTGCCCCTGGAGACACCTTTTTTGTCGAGGGGAAGAATAAAGACACCGTTGCCGGCAAAACCCTTGGAGGGATCCAGTTGTGCGTGGAGAATGGCATGGGTGGCAACCGTGGCGCCGGAGACCCATGCGGATTTCTGGCCACTGATCACCCATTCATCGCCATCCAGCCTGGCCTGGACATTTCCGACGCAATCTTCGGAGGTAAAAAATTTCTCTGCGACGGCCGCATGATCCGAACCATGTTCCGGCTCCGTGATGGCCCAGCAGCCCGTAATGCTGCCGTCCCGACATTCGCAAAACGGTCTCACAAAGGTATCGATGAGCTCTTCATCGCCATTCATACAGGTATAAACAAACGGCATCGCCGTCACATACAGCTCGACGGCAAGCCCGAAACTGGCCCAACTGAACTCTTCGTACATCAGGTGAATCTGTAGAGGGCTGAGTCCTTCGCCCCCATAATACTCAGGGATTAGAACCTTGTGGAAATCTAGCTCATAGGCTTTTTTCATGAAGTCCCAAAATGGCGAGCCTTTGGCCACGACTTCTTCAGCCGACATCTTGTCCAACTCAAGAGAGATTGGCCGCATGACCTTCCGGGCAAATTCCCTGGCCGCCATTTTTATGCTGATATCCTCTTTGGATAGTTCCAAATTCAAATCAAAATAATCCATTCCTCGCCTCCGATTTTCAATTGGTTAGTCGACTGGCAGACTGTATTTCTCACAATAGTCCGGATACATGGCCTTTCCGGGTTTCAAGAGGGGAATGACCTGCAGGACTTTGCCCACCGGCCCTTTGGCTTTGACATGCCGTAGCGCCAACGCTTTGGGAATATTCAATTTGTTGAGCCAGAATTTGTGAACGTTGTCGGCGGACATTTTCATGGTAACAACCGGGACTTTGGCTTTGGCCTCGTTTCCGAACATCGCACCGTTTTCGTCCACGTACATCACCACGTCAGGATCGTTGACCACAAAGAATATTGAAATACCATTTTCTTTAAGCTTTGGTCCGAATTCGGTTTCTTTAATCATTTTGTTCCAAATCTCTCCGAACATCTCTTCCACCATGGCTCTGTCTTTAAATACGGGCATTGTTTCCTCCTAATGGGATGTTTATATCGACACCGGGATAAGGTATCGCGCCTTAATTGATTGAAACGTTTTTCCAACTAGACTTTCTACACTGAAAAAGCAATTGGCGTGCCATGAGCAGTAGGATTCATAACTCACTGTTTAATCTAAAATTTTTAGAAATTCGAAAACCGGGAAGAGGCTGACCGTCTTTATATCGACACAAAAAAGACTCAATAATGAACACAATCATTGCGTTCTCGTCTACAGTGCCTTATAATTTCACCATGCCAATCACGATAAAGGGAAGGGACGCGATGCAGCCCAACAACCATGAGTTCTCAGAAGATCAGTGGAACTTTCTTGCCGTTCTGGATGCTTTCGGCGGCCCATTGTCCATGGAGGTCGCCGGGGCTTTTGTGCCTCTCCTACCCGGCCCGCTATTCGATATGATCAACAGGGCCAAAGCACTTGGCTGGATCGAACAACCCGGGACCGACCGGTTTGCACTCACAGGCAATCTGCCGGCCACTGCACGCAAAAAACTGCAAAGCATCAATACCCGGGACCGGCTGGGGCAAATGGCGGACACGGTGTTAATGCAAAACTTCGACCAACAGATCAAACCACGGAACTTACTGAATTTGCTGGAGATGGCTGGCCGCCACCTGGAAGCCAGTCAATTCGAAATTGAACTGGCCTATGGGGCGGTGGAAAAAGATCACCATGAAGAAGCGGCGAAACTGCTAAGGAAGGCGATCGACCGGCTTTGTGATAACGGAATCGTCGCTCAGGCTGGTGAATTATTCATTTCCGCCGCCTTGGCCTATTCCAGTCTTTGCTTCACCCTTGGCAGCGGATTCCAGAATATTGACAAATTTCTGGGAGAGGCTCATGAATTGGCCAACCAAACAGGAGACCGGCGCTCACTCGCCCTAATCAATTTTCACCTGGGACGTTTGTATTATTTTTTAGATCGGCGTGACGAGGCTTTGGTGGCACTGTCGTTAGGAATCGAAGAAATCAAGGAATTGGGTGACGACGACATTATATCCCAATCATCTGTTTTTATAGGAATTTTCTATTTTATAAAGGGGTGTTTCAAAGAAGCCATCGCTCATTTTGATAAAGCCGAGCAGTTCTTTGAATCCAAGCGCTACGGCATATTGAACAATCCCAGAGCCCCCATTTTCATCGGCTATTGCGCCGCTTACCTGGGACAGTTTCACCGAGCCATCGGATGTCTCGATTTCAACTGGCGCCTGGCTAGAGAACGTAACGATAAAGTGCATTCCTCTACAATACGCGCCGTCCTCGGAACCGTTCTCCTTCTTCTGAAAAAGAAACGGAAAGCCGCCTTCCATCTTCAACATGCCAGTGAAGAAGCTAAAAGCAGCAACAACACTCTGGGATCCTATTTTGCGGGGGGCGGGATTGCCCTAATGCATTTTATTGAAGGCCGGTTTGAAAAGGCCCACGCGGTCCTCATGAAAACGATCATCGAAGGCACCCGCGGCGGACTAGTTCGCCAATTTGCCTCCCCCTGGATTCTGGAAATGTTATACGAGTTTGATCGCCTCGGCTTTGAACCGATCCCGGGATTTGGATATCTGAAAATTCAGAAGCGCATTTGGGATGGTGTCAATATTCACCTGCAAGGGGTTGCCTTACGGTTGCGGGCCAAGGGAAAAATGGCCGATGGAGATGACAACGAGTCGATTCTGGCGGATCTGGCGGAAAGTAAAAATTGCCTTATTGAAGCAGGTGATCCGGTACAGTTGTCCAAAACGATCCTTGAAATCGCCAGGATAGAATTCAGCGCAGGGAACAAAAAGGCAGCTCGCACCCTTACTTCAAAAGCCAGACGCATATTGGGCGGGTACGCAGAGGAGCTCTTTCCGCATGAATTCAAGCACCTGATCGATGAGCCGAACGATGATTCCGAGCCCAAGTCACTGCAAAAGGGTTTTTTCACCCGCTATCTAGACATGATCGAATCCCTGTACCCAAGTGAAAATCGGGAGGAAATTCTATCCAAAATCCTTCTTGCCACCAACCGTATGTTTGGTGCGGAACGAAGCGGCCTATTCTTGTCTTCTTCAGAAAAAACACCTGTCCCTAAGTTGACAACCGCTTCCAGCCTTTCCAGGCAGGAAGTCGATTCCGAGTCGTTCCTACCGAGCCTGAAAACAGTAATAAAGGCATTTCGAACCGGTGAACCTGTTTCATGTACCCTCACTTTACATGAATCAGTGCTTGGGAAGAAGGCCATTCGGTCGGTTCTGTGCATTCCCGTGGAGGTTCGAAATAAGGTGCGAGGTGTTCTATATTACGACAATTCATACTTGGATGACGCGTTCGATTTTCTCGACTCCGCGACCATGAAACGGATGATGCGCCACCTAAGTTTGGTGGTTGAAAGACGGGTAAACTTCCTGAAAGTCATGGAAGAAAGGCATTTGTTGGCATCGGAAAAAAATATCCGCCAGGAAGTGGATAGGTATGAGATAATCTCGGAATCGGTTGCCATGGTCGAAAACCTGGCTCTGGCCGACAGGGTGTCCAAAGCCGAATCTAACATCCTGATATCGGGAGAAACGGGTACTGGTAAGGAACTGATGGCTAGGCGATTACATCGGAAGAGTCTTCGTTCCAAAGGGCCATTTATTGTCGTTGATTCAACAACCATTCCAGCGGACCTGTTGGAAAGCGAATTGTTCGGCCATGAAAAAGGAGCTTTTACAGGAGCGGATCAAAGAAAGATCGGCCGCATAGAATTGGCCCACCACGGAACGCTTTTTTTGGACGAGGTGGGCGAACTCCCCCTATCGGCCCAAGCCAAGCTACTAAGGGCCCTTCAAGAAAAAACCTTTCACCGTGTCGGGGGGACACGAACCATCAAGTCCAATTTCAGGCTTGTCGCGGCGACCAACCGTAACCTTTCAGAAGAAGTGGCCACCCGCCGGTTTCGCCAGGATCTTTATTTCCGTTTGAACGTGATCCCCATCCACCTGCCCCCCCTGAGAAAGCGGGGGAAAGACATTCTGGTCCTGGCGGACCATTTCCTCAAGAATTATGCCCACAAATACAAAAAAAACGAACCGGTGTTGACTGCAGAGCAAAAAAAGGCATTGTTGGAATACCAGTGGCCAGGGAATATCAGAGAACTGAAAAACATCATGGAAAGAGCGATACTGTTGTCCGGTGATGAACGGTTGGCAATCAATTTACCAGCCGAACTCGAAAGATCCTCAGGGAACCCATTTGCTGGTAACCCCTCTCTGCAAGAAATCCAGCGAAGATATATCCGCCACGTGCTGGATAAAACCAACGGGAAGGTCAGCGGTCCCGGCGGTGCCTGTGAAATCCTCGGCATGAAGCGCACGAGCCTCTATTCACGAATGAAAGCCTTGGGGCTAAGATAACTCAAGTTTCGATGGCGGAGGGAATTAGTGTTTATTTTTAAAGATTACAAAGACGGTTTGACACTGCAAACCACGACCATCTATACGCTACTGTAAGGTGGGTACTGAAGGGCAGGAATATCGTTAATATTGTAAAGCCTGGCTCTTATTAACCAGCCACTGCATATTGGGGAAGGTGAAATTTACAGAGCGTTGCATTCCGTTTAAGATAGGATTTGTATAACACAAGGTTTTCGGTGGTAGCGAAACCTGTAACAAATAGCAGTTATCAGTACTTCTAACACTCAAGAAACGGGCCTAAGTTATTTTTTATAACGCTTTTTATACCAGTCCTGATCTCCGTACAGTTTTTCCATACAATCCGGACAAATTCCGTGACTAAATTCAGCATCCGAATGCTTCTGTAGATAGGACTCGATCTGATTCCAATATCCTTTATCATCTCTAATATTTTTACATGACGCACAAATCGGGAGCAGCCCGCTCACATAAAAAGTAAACGCTAATTCAGATAGGATGGTACAAAAAATAGAGAGCAGGAGGATTTTGTGAATACCCGGTTCGAATCGACTGCGGTTCTTGTAAAGCAGGGTTATACGGCCCAATAGCATCAGGCAGATTAAATATTCACTGATCTTTTTAAAGGCAGAATAAATCCCTCAACCCGCCCAGGTGATATCCTTGACCCAGTAAATCGAGACCGGTGCTTTCACGTTTTTCAGTTCCTGGGCCCCCAGGAACTCGCATTCGCAAGACCCCTTAATACCGCGGTAAGTTTCCGGCCCAACGAAAAGGCGGGTGCCCGACGACTTGGCCCCGATCCGGGCCGCAAGCACGGTGACCAGTCCGGAGGCCGTGTAGGTCCAGCGCTCGCCGGCCAGGGTTTTCATTTTTGTGGATCCAACCCAGGCTTCCCCGGTATTGATTCCCATGTGCAGGTCCACAGGGCCCCATGGAAAAACGATTTCATTGTTCAACCGCTTGTTTTCGATGATGATCTCCAGCCCGGCCGAAACGGCTTTTTTGGCCAGCATGTCTGTCGGCGCATCTTTGAAAATGACCATTAAACCGTCGCCCGACGTCTCGTTTACTTCGCCTCCGTGCCGGTAGATGCATTCCAGGTAGCTGGAGAAGTGGGACTCCACCATGTCGTTGACAAGTTTCTGGTCATAACTCTCGGTAATTTTGGAGAACCCCTGAATATCGATAAACAGCACACTCACATCCATGGGAACCTTTTCAAAGATCCTTTTATCCGGATCCGCCTCTACCAGTTTGCGGACCGAGGTGGGGACGAATTTGGTCAATTGGCTTTTGACCTTTTCCAGTGTTTCAATGTGGATGAGCTTGGTTTTCAGTTCTTCAGAATAATTTTTAACATCTTCATATAGCCGGGCGTTTTCTATGGCAATGGCCACATAGTGTGATATGGCCGTTAAAAGCTTCTGATCGCCGCTATTGAAATCGCCCGATTTCTTGTTGATGGCCTGAAGTGCGCCGATACACTGGTCTCTCCGGTTTTTCAGTGGAATGCAGAGAATGTTTTGGGTCCGGAACCCGGATTTCTTATCGATTTCCTTGTAGAATAATGCGTTCTTGTATGCGTCATTGATCGTCAGCGGCGCGCAGTCCTGGAAGACCCTACCGGCAATGCCATAATCCGCCGGAATGCGGATCTCATTCTTTTGCATGCCGGTGGCGACCAGGGACCACAGCTCCTCTGTTTCGGAATCGTGCAGAAACACCGTACTTCTCTCGGTTCCCATGATCTTGTTGGTCTCATCCATAATCACTTTGAACAGAACTTCGATGTCCATTTCCGAAGTGATGATCTGGCCCACTTGAAAAAGCTTCCGCTGCTGGCGCATCGTCTTCATCATGTTCCGATCTTCTGCTCTTCGTTCGGTTCTTCTTTTTTCGATAAGTTCCTGAGTAAACGCAGCCATTTCCCTCTCCTAAAATGATCAGCCGTCGGGCGATCAAGGACCAGACTGCCCTCGCCGACGTACTGAAGGCTTGTATCTTGAGAGTAATTTTAATGCTGAAAACTACTGATTCAATAATCTGATATGGAAAGTGGACACAATCAGCCTAGAAACATTCGCCCAATATATCCGGAGGGAGGTAGTGGTACGCATCTTAAATTGAGGGCTGCCATTTATACGCTGAACTATGGCCCACCGCGAATCAATATGAGCTGACAATCCGTCAGGTCGCCGTCAAACTCGACTCTATTTCCGCCGCTATCTTGGCCGCGGCCTGCGCCGGGTCATCCGCGTCCCGAATAGGTCGGCCGATCACCAGGTAATCAGCCCCAGCCTTTATAGCCTTAGCCGGTGTTACCACCCGCTTCTGGTCATCAGGTCCGGATACTTCCCACGCCGGCCGGATTCCCGGCGTCACCGCAAGCAGGTTGCCGCCGAATCTCTTTTTCAGGTTTCCAACTTCCAGACCCGAACAGACAATCCCCGCACAGCCGGTTTCCAGGGCCAGGGCAGCCCTTTGCAGGACCAGTTTGTTGATATCGCCGGCGAACTCTTCCCGGTAACCGGCGATCCTGAGGTCATCACCGGAAATACTGGTAAGCACGGTTACGCCCAGTACGCCCACCTGCCCCCCGGCCCCGTTTACAGCCGCGGCCAGCATTTCCCGGCTGTCCGCACAGTGCACGGTTACCAGGTCGACGCCCATATCCGCGATCACCGCCATGGCGCGCTGCACCGTAACCGGAATATCATGGAGTTTGAGATCCAGGAAAATGCGAGCATCCGACTGCGCCTGTATGTATGCAATGATGTCCGGGCCCGCTTTGGTAAACAGCTCCAGTCCCACTTTGAACATACCGACGCTGCCGCCGAGAAGATTAATATAGTCTTTCGCCGCTGCGACTGTCGGCACATCCAGGGGGAACACCAGGTAATCTTTAGGGTTTCGCATTTACTAAGTACTCCTTACTTTAACCATACTGCACTTTAATCCACTCTTTATACGCGCCGCTCCTGATCCCTTCAACCCACGCGCTATTGTCCAGGTACCACCGGATCGTCTTTTCCAGGCCGCTCTGAAAAGACTCCTGCGGCGCCCAGTCCAGTTCGGTGCGTATCCGGGTAAAATCAATCGCGTAACGCTGATCATGTCCAGGCCGGTCTTCGACAAAGGCAATCTGTTCTCGCCGGGGCCTTTCGGCTGGTGACACCCGGTCAAGCACGGTGCAGATGTTTTCGACGACCTCAATATTCTGCTTCTCGCAGTCACCACCGATGTTATATGTGCGACCCCGCGCACCACGCTGCATAACGGTCCAGACCGCCCGACAGTGGTCCTCTACATGCAGCCAGTCCCGGATGTTGGTACCGTCGCCATACACGGGCAGCGGTTTGCCTTCCAGGGCGTTGAGGATAACCAGGGGTATCAATTTTTCCGGAAACTGAAAAGGACCGTAATTGTTGGAGCAGTTTGACACCGTCACAGGCATCCCATAGGTGTGGTGATAGGCCCTGACAAGGTGGTCCGATCCGGCTTTAGACGCCGAATAGGGACTGTTGGGCCGGTAAGGGGTGGTCTCCTTGAAAGCCCCTTCCGATCCCAGACTGCCGAAAACTTCGTCGGTACTCACATGGTGAAAAAGCACCAGGCGGTCACCGCGGGCCCGGGCCTGTTCTAAAAGATTGAAGGTGCCGTTGATGTTGGTCTGAATAAACGCACCCGGACCGGCAATGGAGCGGTCTACATGCGATTCGGCCGCAAAATGGCAAACCGTGTCAATTTCGAATTCACTGAAAATTTTTTCCATGGCCACGGGATCGCAGATATCCGTCCGGGAAAAAAAATACCGGTCTGGATAGTCTGCAGATACGTCATTGAGGTTTTCAGGATTTCCAGCGTAGGTCAGTTTGTCCACATTGACGATTCTTCCCGCAAAATCGTCGCGTTCCAGAAGAAAGCGTATAAAATTCGAGCCGATGAAACCACAACCACCGGTAACCAGGATGTTTTTCATAGTCTTCTCCGCGCCCATTATTCAAACTTAAGACAACATAGCCCCTGAGGGAGCAAAAGTCGAGTATTTACCGAGTAAACAACCACCCGTGAAACGGGTGCTTTTGGGCTTTTTGCACAGCGGTTTCATGGTTCCAGGTTCAAAAATTCAGGGTTCAAAGGTTTAAATCCGAAACCGTGCAGGATTACGGCCTTTGGGTTTTCAACCTTGAACGGAAAATTGTAAACCAGAAACCTGCGACCATTTATCAGTTGACACCATCCTCACTCAACTGGTATGACCTCTTACCAGTTGGGAGAAATTGATGAAAACAGACACAGTCATTCAAATGCGGCCCTCCGCGTACGCTGAACATCAACTGGTAACGGCCCTGCTGGACGGAACCTATCCGCCGGGCAGCACCCTGCCCAATGAAAGGTCGCTGGCCGTTGAACTGGGCGTTACCCGCCCCACCCTGCGGGAAGTCCTCCAGCGCCTTTCCCGGGAAGGCTGGATAAAAATACAGCATGGAAAGCCCTCGCAGGTCAGGGATTACTGGGCCAAAGGCGGGTTGAGCCTGCTGGGCACCCTGGCCGACCATGCGCAGTACATCCCGGACAACACGATCTTGCATCTGCTGGAAATCAGGGCCCTGTTCATGCCGGCGGCAACCGCCCGGGCAGCGGCAGCGGCACCGGAGGAACTGGCGGCCTGCTTCAGAACTGGCTGCCATCTGGATGACACCGCCCGGGCGTATGCCGCCTTTGACTGGAAGTGGCAGATCCTGGCCACACGCCGCAGCGGCAATCCGTTTTTCCCACTTATCCTGAATGATTTTGCGGCCGTTTTCAAAAAAGCGGGAATCCATTACTTTAACGAATCCACCGCCCGCGAGTCCTCCCGAACCTTCTACCGGAAATTTCACGAGGCGATCACCCGTGGGGAAAATAGTCTTGAGAAGCTGACTGAGGCGGCCATGCGCCAGAGCATTCAACTCTGGCGGAAGATCGAGGCGTAAAACCTGCAATGGAAAATATGGATATAGCGAGCATCGGTAAAGAGTGGGATCTTATCGTCATTGGCGGCGGCATAACCGGCGCCGGTATTCTGCGCGAAGCAGTCCGGTGCGGCTTGCGGACGCTACTTCTGGAACAAAATGATTTCGCGTGGGGCACCTCCAGTCGATCTTCCAAACTCGTCCACGGGGGCCTGCGCTACCTGAAACAGGGCCGGTTCCTGCTCACGCGCACCGCGGTGAAAGAACGCGAAGCACTCCTGCGCGAGGCCCCGGGGCTGGTCGCATCGCTTAAATTCTGTGTGCCGGTTTTCAACGGCCAGCGGCCCGGCAAGTGGGCCCTGGAAACCGGCCTGACCATGTATGACCTTATTGCCGGGAAGAAGCAGCACCGCTTCGACGATAAGGCGGCATTTGCCGATGCTGTTCCCGGTATCCGCACGGACGGCCTGACAGGTGGTTTCAGTTTTTTCGACGCTCAGTCGGACGACACCCGCCTGGTGATGCGCCTGATCAACGATGCCGTTGCCCATGGCGGCTGGGCGCTCAATTATACCCGGGCGACCACGATCCATCGCGACCACCGGGGGCGGCTCACCGGTGTGCGGGCCCAGGACACGGAAAGCGGCCATGCGCGCGACCTGACCGCGCGTGCTGTCATCAACGCCACCGGCGCATGGGTTGAGACCCTGCATGCCCCCCCTGAAAAAGGGTACCGTGTACGCCCTTTGCGGGGCAGTCACCTGGTCTTCCCGGCAGATAAACTGCCGATTCCCTGCGGTATCAGCTATATGCATCCCGAAGATAACCGGGCGGTTTTCATCGTCCCCTGGGAAGGGGTCGTGCTGGCGGGGACAACCGACCTCGACCATGGGGAAGACCTTGATAATGAGCCTAAAATCAGCCGGACGGAAGCCCGTTACCTGATGCAGGGCATCCACACCCTTTTCCCGGATCTTTCCATCTCTTTGCAGGATTGCCGGGCCTCTTTCGCCGGTGTCCGCCCGGTCCTGAGCCGCGGCAACCGCCCGCCATCATTCGAATCGCGGGAACACTTGATCTGGACAAACAACGGTCTGGTCAGCGTTACCGGCGGCAAATTGACCACTTTCCGGAAACTGGCCTGGGATGCCCTGATGGCCGCCCGGCCGTTTCTCCCCGACTTTTCAACCGGCAGCCGCCCGCCGGCCTTTGAAAAAATCCCGGTTCCGGAGACAGGACCGGACAGCCGCATCACCCGCGATGCCTTGCACAGGCTTTACGGCCGTTATGGAATGGCCGCCCGGCGGATAACGGAAAATGCCGGCACCGGCGATCTCGACCAGATTCCAGGCACCCGCAGCGTCTGGGCTGAACTACCTTACGTAGCCGCTCATGAATCTGTCCGCCACCTTGAAGATATCCTGCTGCGCCGGCTCCGACTGGGGCTTTTACTCGACGACGGCGGGATGCCGGCAATGGACCGTATCCGGCGATTGCTCACACCGTCTCTGGACTGGGATACTGACCGCTGGTCGCTCGAAATTGAAAGGTATCGGAAACTCTGGCAGCGCTGTTACGCACCACCAAAAAAGTAATGAACAAAACGTTGGAATATAACAATCTGTTGCAACCTGATTAAAGCAGAAATGGTGCAAAAAAACTTCGCCAACATCGTGTGAGGTCATCAAATGCCGCAATCATCCAAATTCGAACCTGCCTGGGAAGACCGTCCACCCCCGCCGGGCTCTTTTCGCTCAATTTTTAAATGGGGCGCCCCGGATGGATTCAAACACCCCAACGCCCGCCTGTTCGCCCTGCTGAAAAAGGAACTACAACTGACGGATCGCGACTTCGCTGAAAAAGAACTTCCGGGCAATGCGGCCGCAGCGGTTGACACCCGGCCGGTCATCGCGCCTGAGAAGGTCGCCGCCCTCACTGCAATCGTGGGCGCCGACAATGTGGACACCGGTGATTTTGCCCGGGTCAAATTTTCAACCGGGAAGACATCCGAGGAGGCCATGCAACTACGCCGGGGGATTACCGGTAATGTGGCCGACCTGGCCCTGCACCCCCGCGACAAAGCCGATGTCCACAAAATAGTGGCCTACTGCCATAGTGAAAAAATCCCCGTTACCGTTTACGGCGGGGGCAGTTCCGTCACATTAGGGCTGGCCAGCGGCCCGGGCGGCATCGTTCTGGTAATGTCCACGCACATGCACCGGAAGCTGGATTTCAATGAAACCGACCGGACAATCACGGTTGAACCCGGCATGCTGGGACCGTCCCTCGAAGATCTGCTCAACCGGGCCCCGGAGCTGCTGGGTGCCCGTCAGGCATACACGTGCGGGCACTTTCCCCAGTCTTTTGAGTATTCTTCGGTGGGCGGCTGGATTGCCGCGCTGGGCTCCGGCCAGCAGTCCTCGTACTACGGCGATGCATATGACCTGGTTCTCAGCCAGGAATATGTGACCCCCACAGGCCCGGTCAAGACACTGGTTTACCCGGGCACGGCCACCGGCCCGAAGGTAAACGACATCATGAAGGGGTCGGAAGGCGCCTTTGGTGTCCTGGTGGCGGTAACCCTGAAAATATTTCGTTACCGCCCGGAAAACCGCCGGAAATTCGCGTTTATCTTCCCCGGCTGGAAAGCGGCCGTGGATGCTTCCCGGGAAATTTCCCAAGGTGAATTCGGCATGCCGGCCATGTACCGGATTTCCGACCCGGAAGAAACCGATGTCGCCCTGAAGCTTTACGGCGTTGAGGGAACCTGGATAGATCGCCTGATACGCCTGCGAGGCTTCCAGCCGGCCCGCAGGTGCCTGTGTATCGGACACACGGAGGGCGAATTGGGATTTTCCAAAAACGTTAAGAAATGTGTGAAAAAAATCTGCCGAAAGTACGGGGGGCTCTACATCACCGGCTACCCGGTCAACCAGTGGGAACACGGCCGCTTCGCGGATCCCTATATGCGGGAAGACCTGAACGACTTCGGCATCACTATCGAAACCCTGGAAACGGCTGTCACGTGGGAAAATCTACACAACGTTCATCGGGGCGTGCGGGCATACATAAAAAAGCGGCCGCAAACGGTATGCATGACGCACTGCTCCCATTTCTACCCGCAGGGTACCAATCTTTACTTTATCTTTATCGGCAAATTTAAGGATGTGGCCGACTTCCAGCAGTTTCACCAGGGCATTATTGATCAAATTGCCGCTCACGGGGGCTCATTGAGCCATCATCACGGTGTCGGCAAGCTGATCGGCCCCTGGATGGAAAAGCATCTGGGAAAAGAGCAGATGGACGTCATCCGGGCCCTGAAAAGACATTTTGACCCGCACAACATTATGAACCCGGGAGGGACGCTGGGGTTGGATTGAATAAGACAGGGGTCAAGGGGTCAAGGGGTCAAGGGGTCAAGGGGTCAAGGGGTCAAGGGGTCAAGGACAAATGCTCATAGCGTTTAACTTTGTCAAGTGGATTTATAGAAGTTAAGATTTTGTTATTTGGTATTTTGGGCTTATAAGTTTTTCACTCGAGCCCTTGAACCCTTATTAGATAACGCACCAAACAGGGTAAACCCAACCAACTATCCACCGGAGTCCACTATGACTACCAAGGATTTACTGCTCGCCATTGACAACGGGACCCAGAGCCTCAAGGCCATGATCTTTGACCCGGCCGGTCAGCTGCTGGCCATTTCAAAAAAAGAATTCTCGCCCTATTACTCTCCGCAACCCGGGTGGGCGGAGCAGGACCCGGCCGTCTTCTGGCAGGCCCTGTGCGACGCATGCAATGGGTTGTGGCAAGACAAGAATGTGGACCGGCAGAGCATCGCCGGGGTGGCCCTGACCACCCAGCGGGGAACGGTCATCAATGTCGATGCCGACGGCCAGCCGCTGCGGCCGGCGATCCTGTGGCTCGATCAGCGCAAGACCTACGGATTACCACCGGTAGGCGGCCTCTGGGGGCTGCTTTTCAAGACCCTGGGCCTGCAGAAGACCATCGACTATTTCCAGGCCGAAGCGGAATCGAACTGGATTCGCACGCACGAACCGGACACCTGGGCGCGGACCCACAAGTACCTGCTGCTGTCCGGCTACCTGACCCACCGGCTCACCGGAGCGTTCGTGGACTCACTGGGCTGTATCGTCGGCTATCTGCCGTTTGATTACAAAAAGATGCGCTGGGCGCCGGGCTGGGATTGGAAACAGTGTCTGCAGATCCCCCGGGACTGGCTACCGGACCTTGTCGCGCCGGGCAAACCCCTGGGATCCATCAGTAAAACTGCGGCTGAACAAACCGGAATCCCCGCCGGCCTGCCGTTGATCGCGGCGGCCGCAGACAAGGCCTGCGAGGTAATCGGCTCCGGCAGCCTGGCCCCCCATATCGGTTGTCTCAGCTACGGCACCACAGCTACCATCAACGTCACCCACAAAAAGTATGTGGAGGCGGTGCCGCTGCTGCCGCCTTACCCTTCCGCTGTTCCCAGCTACCACAGCCTGGAGGTCCAGATCTTCAGGGGCTACTGGATGGTCAGCTGGTTCAAGGAAGAGTTCGGTCACCCCGAACTCGAGAAAGCTGCCCTAGACGGCATCACCGCCGAGGCGCTCTTCGATGATCTGGTAAAGGATGTTCCCCCCGGCGCCATGGGGTTGATGCTGCAGCCCTTCTGGTCACCCGGGCTGAAACTGCCCGGACCGGAAGCCAAGGGCGCAATCATCGGGTTCGGGGATGTCCATACCCGGGCCCACATATACCGGGCGATCCTCGAAGGACTGGCCTACGCCCTGCGGGAGGGCAAAGAACGCATCGAGAAAAAGACCGGGGTACCCATCACGAATCTGCGGGTATCCGGCGGAGGCAGCCAGAGTGACCAGGCCATGCAGGTTACCGCGGATGTTTTCGGTCTGCCCACCGCCCGGCCGCATCTGTATGAAACATCGGGCCTGGGCGCAGCCATAGACCTGGCGGTCGGTGTCGGCCTCCACCCCGATTTTAAGAGCGCGGTCGGCGCCATGACCCGCAGCGGTGATGTTTTTGACCCTGATCCCACCAACCAGCGTCTCTATGATGCGCTTTACCGGGACGTGTACCGCAAGATGTATAAAAAATTAAAACCTTTTTATGAAAAAATCCGCGAGATCACAGGCTACCCCAGGTAAACGTCAGGTTAATCGCAGGTAAATTTAGCCGGGCCGGCCTGGTGATCTGATCTTGGATTCGAAATCGAAATCGCTA
The DNA here is from genome assembly GCA_964647585.1 of uncultured Desulfobacterales bacterium. GTDB lineage: Bacteria > Desulfobacterota > Desulfobacteria > Desulfobacterales > CAJINA01 > CAJINA01. The sequence goes on along the minus strand of CAZYGG010000034.1, from coordinate 18,224 downwards.
TCGAAATCGTAATCGATTCCCAATCCCGATAGCGATTTCGATTTCGATCCCGATAAGGTCAGTTACATCAACCGTGTAATGAACCGCCGATTTCCATATCCAGTGAGAAGGTCCCGTGCCGCGTCTACACGCGATTCCCCTGGGGAAAACACGATAATCTATTGAAACTGGTAAGTTAATAGTGATATAGAATTTATTTGGACCGGCATCTTCACCTTTCAGGATGATAGGGTAAGAATCATGGAAATTAACAGCAAACAGCAAGACCTGTTGCGCCAACTGCCAGGGGTCGACCGCATCCTCGAAGCAGCCGGCAAAAATCCCGTTTTCAACGACCTGCCCAAATCGGTCCTGGTCGACAGTTCCCGGGAGGTTATCGAAGACCTGCGCAAGATCATTCTTTACGACAATGACAAATTGACCGCAGAGGATCTGGACATTGCGAATATCCTCCAGTCCGTTAACGTGGTCACCGCCCGCAAGATGACGCCGAACCTCAGAAGAACCATCAACGCCACCGGAATCGTCGTACACACAAACCTGGGCCGCTCGCTGCTGGGTGAGGCCATCGTGGAGAATATCCAGGCCGTGTCAACCCGCTATTCCAACCTCGAATTTGACCTTGCCAAAGGCGTGCGGGGTTCACGCTACAGCGCGGTTGAAGACCTCATCTGTGAGCTGACCGGCGCTGAGGCGGCCCTGGCGGTCAACAACAATGCAGGGGCGGTGCTGCTGTGCCTGGATACCCTGGCCCACGGCCGGGAAGTGATCGTGTCACGCGGCGAACTGATCGAAATCGGCGGATCCTTCCGCATCCCCGATGTGATGGCCAAAAGCGGCGGCATTCTCCGGGAGGTGGGGACCACCAACCGAACCCACCTCAAGGATTATGAGGGGGCCATCTGTGACAAAACCGGACTGCTTTTAAAAGTTCACACGAGTAATTACGCTATTGTGGGATTTACGGCCGGTTTGACCCTGCCGGAGCTCGTGGATCTGGGCCGCCGCTGCAACCTGCCGGTGATGGAAGATCTCGGCAGCGGTACCCTCATCGATTTTTCCAGGTATGGCCTGGTGGCCGAACCAACCGTCCAGGATTCAGTGAAAGCCGGCGTGGACCTGATCTCCTTCAGCGGGGACAAGCTGCTGGGGGGCCCGCAGGCCGGCCTGATCGTGGGCCGCCGGGAATTCATTGAAAAAATCAAGGTCAACCCGCTGACCCGGGCGCTGCGTATCGACAAACTGACCCTGGCAGCCCTGGAAAGTACCCTGCGCCTTTACCGGGATGAAAAAGCGGCGGTTGCCGCCATACCGACCCTGCGCCTTTTAACGACCCCGCCAACGGTAATCGAAAGACGGGCCGATCGCCTGTCAACCCGTCTGGCCGCGGGATCTCCGCCTGATATTGAAATCAAAACCCTGCAGCGTTCATCGAAAGCCGGGGGCGGATCCCTGCCCCTTCTGGAGCTGCCCAGTGTCTGCATCGGCATCACCATCCCCGGACTTTCCGCCAATGCGATTGAGAAACAGATGCGGGCCAGTTCTCCGCCGGTTATCGGTCGGATCGAAGATGACACCTTTATTATGGACCTGCGCACGATCCAGGATGATGAAATAGAATCCATCGGTACGGCATTTGATAATCTGCTCAAGAGGGCTTCAAAATGAACGACCCCCAGAAAAACCTGTTTAACAATCGCAGCGCTTCAAACGATTTTTTACTGGGTAAAGCTGAAGCTGTGGCCGCACCCGACGCAATCTGCCAGGAACAGCCGCAGCTGCGGGAAGAGCTCACCCGGGACTTTCCAGATCTGCTGGCAGGGCAGGCATTTGTCGAACGCGCCCTGACCAAACTGAAAATGGTGGACACTTTCCAGGCCTTTATGATCCGGATCGATCCACCGGTAGAAGATGATGCCAACCCGGAAGGGACTCCGCCGGTTGCCCTGCAGGTTGAGATCGCAAAGTCCCTGGACCGCTTCTGCGCAAACCGGAACTGGCAGTGGGGAAAACTTGATCGGGAAATTTTCGGCTGTTTTCTGCCACTGGAAAACGGGACCGGCATTGAAAGCCAGGGCCCGGCGCTAAAAAAGGCGCTGGACGAATTGCAGCCGGCCACCTTTTCCATCGGCTGCGCCCACTTTCCCCTGCTTGATTATGACCGGGAAAACATTCTCGACAATGCCCGTAAAGCACTGGACCACGCCGCCTTCTTCGGCCCCGGGGCCGTGGTCGATTTTGACGCGGTAAGCCTGAACATCAGTGGAGACCGCTATTACCAGAAGGGGCACATCAACCGGGCCATGGCCGAATTTAAGCGGGCCCTGGAACTCGACCCGGAGAATGTAAACGTCCACAACAGTCTGGGGGTTTGTTACGGCATTCTGGGCGCGTATGAAAAGGCTGTAAAAATATTCCAGACCGCCGCCGGGGTGGCGCCCGACGAAGTGATGCCCGTGTATAACATCGGATTGGCCAACCTCATGATTGGCGATAAGGAGACCGCCCTGGAATCGTTCCTGGCAGCCGTGGAGAAAGACCCGACTGTATTTGAACCGACCATCCAGGTCGGACGGGTTTATTTTGAAAACGGTAAGAAGAAAAAAGCCCGCGCCTTTCTGGAAAAAGCCGCCGCTTTAAGACCCGACAATGCCACCGCCCAGCGTTACCTGGGGTTGTGTTATCTTGAACTGAAAAAGGACGCCGACGCCATCGCAGGGTTAAAAAAAGCCGTTCAACTCAACCCCAATGACGCCCAGGCCCTTTCCGCCCTGGGCTACCTGTTCGACCGGATGGGCGAAAATCCTGAAATTACAACCGTATTTTGCAAACAAAGCGTTGACATAGAACCCGAAAACGGCCTTTTTCGCTACAGGCTGGGTCAGCTGCTCACCAAAAAAGGAGCACTCGAGGAGGCGCTGCGGGAATTTGAAGCCGCCCAGCAGCTGGGGCATGACGTCGGCAAGATGATCGCAACCGTCAAGGAGCGCATCGCCATAGAGATCAACTAAACCAGGCAGGGACAATGAAAGCAGTTATTGAAGAAATTCTAGCCGAGAGTGTCGCCGTTAAAAAAAAGTTTATCAGCAGCCATATTGACCAGATCGCCCAGGCCGCGACCCGGCTGGCAGACTGTATTGCGGCCGGTAATAAAATCATGCTGTTCGGCAATGGCGGCAGTGCGGCCGATGCCCAGCATATCGCCGCCGAGTTCATCAACCGTTTCGAGATTGAAAGACGCCCCCTGCCCGCGCTCGCACTGACCACCGACACCTCGGTGATCACCAGTATCGGCAACGACTATCATTTTGATGACATCTTTTCAAAACAGGTACGGGCCCTGGGCCGTCAAGGGGACGTGTCCATCGGCATCAGCACCAGCGGCAATTCACCCAACGTCATCAAGGCCATCGACATATCCAACGAGATGGGCATTCACACGATCGGACTCTCCGGGCCGGGGGGGCAGTTAAAGAAATCCGCGGCTTTCCCCCTGTGTGTCAAGTCGGACACCACGGCGCGGATTCAGGAAGCCCACGCCCTGGCCGGCCATATCCTGTGTCTGCTCACCGATCGCATCCTTTTCCCCGAACAGGCACCCAGGTAAAATGTCATGACCAAACTAGATCCCATAGACCTTGCGAAGCTCAAAACATATCCGCTGGACAGCCGTAAGAGCAAAGTGTCCGTTGAAGATTTCGCCAGGCCCTGGACCGGGGGCATGGATTTCACCGCCTTTTTAGACCGTCTACCGTCAATTCTCGCAGCCGGCGACCTGAAGGCGGTCATTGACGCGGTCGTCACTGCGGCGCAGGCGCACAAGACCATCGTGATGGGAATGGGCGCCCACGTAATCAAGGTGGGGCTCAATCCGCTTTTAATCGACCTGATGCAACGCCGGGTTCTAACCGCCCTGGCCATGAACGGCGCCGGCATCATCCATGACCTTGAACTGGCCATGCAGGGTCAGACATCCGAAGATGTGGCGGCCAGCCTCGGAGACGGCTCGTTCGGTATGGCCCGTGAAACCGGAGAATTTTTGGGCAGGGCCATTAAAACCGCCGGTGAGAAAAAACTGGGTCTGGGCGCCGCGGTGGGCGCCGCGATCCTCGCCGCGGATTTTCCCTATAAAGATAAAAGCCTGCTGGCCACCTGTGCCCGGCTGGATGTACCGGTCACCGTCCATGTCGCCATGGGCACGGATATTATCCACATGCACCCGGACTTTGACCCGGCGGCCGCAGGAGCGGCCTCCCACCGGGATTTTCGCCTGTTTGCCTCCGTGGTAGCGTCCCTTGAAGAGGGTGTTTACCTGAATGTCGGCTCGGCGGTCATTATGCCGGAAGTCTTTCTCAAGGCAACCACCCTGGTGCGTAACCTTGGAAACCGCCTGGAGAATTTTACCACCGTCAACATGGACTTTATCAAGCACTACCGGCCGATGACCAACGTGGTCCATCGGCCCACGTCGGGCGGCGGCACCGGCTTCAGCCTGGTGGGCCATCACGAAATCATGCTGCCCCTTTTGGCCGCAGGTATCATTGAACAGTTATAACCCCAAATAAGCGATTAGCCATTGGCTATTAGCTGTTAGGCAAATCCTTTCAGTGCTTTAGAGTTAATGGTAGCTGTACCGTCAAGCACCAAGAGTACCAAGTGATGACCGGTTTTAAAAGGCTGACAGCTAAATGCTAAAAGCTAACCGCTCATTCGGATATAATCTTGATTTTATACCGATCGTGGTTACTTTTCAGACCGGATTGGGAACAGAAATGTAGAGGAAGAACAATGCCCATTTATGAATTTCATTGCGACGACTGTGACACGGACTTTGAATATCTGGTCATGGGTTCGCGCAAACCCGAAGGCTGCCCGGATTGCAAGAGCAACAATTTCAGGCGTCTCATGTCTGCCTGCGGGTTCGTGAGCAAGGGTGCCGGGGGGCAGACGACCACCAGCGCTTCAGCCGGGTCTTCCTGCGGAAGCTGCGCGGCTTCAAGCTGCGCGGGGTGCGGGCACTGATGACAGCGTCTATAAAAATCGGCACCCGGGGAAGCAAACTGGCCCTGTGGCAGGCCAACTGGGTGCGAACCCAGCTTGAGAAAGCCCATCCCGACATCGGGATTGAGCTGGTCATTATCAAGACCAAAGGCGACAAGATACAGGATGTTCCCCTGGCCAAAGTCGGGGGCAAGGGGCTTTTTGTTAAAGAAATCGAAGAGACCCTGCTGGCCGGGCGGATCGACCTGGCCGTTCACAGCATGAAGGACATGCCCGGCGACATCCCCCCGGGACTGTGCATCGGCCCGGTTCCCGCAAGGGAGCTGCCGCTGGATGTCCTGATTTCCGGAAATGGACAAAAGCTGGCCGACCTGGAAGATGGCGCTTCCGTGGGAACCTCCAGCCTGCGTCGGGCCGCCCAGCTGCTGCATGTGCGGCCGGGCATCCGGATCATTCCGCTCCGGGGCAACCTGGATACCCGCCTGCGCAAACTGGATGAGGGCCAGATGGACGCCATTGTGCTGGCCGCCGCCGGTGTTCACCGCCTGGGGCTCAAAAACCGAGTCACCGAATACCTGGATCCGACCCAAATGCTTCCCGCGGTGGCCCAGGGCGCGCTCTGCATCGAAATCCGCGCATCCGACCCTGAAACCGACACCCTTGTCGGGGTACTCAACCATCCGGAAACCCGAACCGTGGTACTGGGTGAACGGGCTTTCCTGCATCGCCTCGAGGGCAGCTGCCAGATCCCGGTGGCCGGGCACGGCACCCTGGAAAACGGCCGTTTCAGCCTGACAGGGCTGGTGGCGAACCTTGACGGTACCGTGGTCTTGCGGGAGAGGGCTGCCGGCCGGGCTGACCAGGCCCGGGAGATCGGGATTGAACTGGCCGAAAAACTGCTTGCCATGGGTGCTGATCGCATTCTTCGAGAACTTACAGCCGGGTAATAAACACTATGAACGGAAAAGTATATCTGGTGGGCGCAGGACCGGGCGACCCCGGTTTGCTGACAATCAAAGGGCTTGAGTGTATTCGGAAAGCCGATGTCCTGATTTACGACTACCTCGCTTCACCGACCCTGCTGAAATATGCCGACACGGATGCCGCAAAGATCTATGTCGGCAAAAAGGGCGGCGACCACACGCTGTCCCAGGACGGCATCAATGATCTTATCGCCCAAAAAGCCCTGGAAGGCCATATTGTCACCCGGCTCAAGGGCGGCGATCCTTTTATCTTTGGCCGGGGGGGCGAAGAAGCCGAGGTTCTGATCGAAAAAGGCATCCCGTTCGAGGTGGTGCCGGGCGTCACTTCGGCCATTGCCGCGCCGGCCTACGCCGGCATTCCCCTGACCCATCGTAAATTCACATCCAATCTCGCTTTCGTGACCGGCCATGAAGATCCTACCAAAGACCAGACCAGTATTGACTGGGAAGCCCTGGCCCGGGGGATCGGTACCCTGGTTTTTCTGATGGGGGTGAAAAACCTGCCCCACATCGTTGAAAAGCTGCGCAAACACGGCAGATCACCGGATACACCGGTGGCCCTTGTCCGTTGGGGCACAACCCTCAAGCAGACAACCGTTACGGGAACCCTGGACACCATCGTCGCTGTGGTTGCAAAAGCGGGTCTGAAGGCACCCGCGGTCATTGTGGTCGGCGATGTGGTCTCCCTGCGGAAGACCATGCAGTGGTTTGAAAACAAGCCCCTTATGGGAAAAAGAATCGTGGTTACCCGGGCCCGGGAACAGGCCAGCAACCTGGTAGACACACTTATGGAACTGGGAGCCCAGTGCCTGGAATATCCCACCATTGAGGTGGTGCCGCCGGATGACTGGCAGCCTCTGGATGCCGCCATCGAAAACTTGCCAGGCTACGACTGGCTGGTATTCACGAGTGTGAATGGGGTCAAGTACTTCTTCAAACGTCTCTTTGAAAAGGGCCTGGATGTACGCGCCCTCGGCGCCTTGAAAACGGCTGTTATCGGTCCGGTGACCAAAGCCCGGCTGGCCGAGTTTGGTATTATCGCGGATATCCTGCCCAAAAGCTACCGGGCCGAATCGGTTGTGGATGCTTTTTCCAGCCAGGTGTTGCAGGGCAAAAAGGTGCTGCTTCCACGGGCGCGCGAAGCCAGGGCGATCCTGCCGGTTGAACTCGAAAAAATGGGGGCTGCCGTTGACGAAATCACGGCCTATATCACCCGGCCGGTAAGCAGCGGTGCCGACGAACTGGCCTCCCGCCTGCGCAATGGTGAAGTGGACCTGATTACGTTTACCAGTTCTTCCACGGTGACCAATTTCAAGGCGCTCCTGCCCGACTCCGGATGGAATGACCTGCTCGCAAATGTCAAGATAGCCAGCATCGGGCCTATCACCACCGAAACAGCCCAATCACTTGGTTTTGAAGTTGATATAACCGCGGAGACCTTCACCATCCCCGGGTTATGCACGGCAATCGTCGACGCCTGCAGTTAGATTGATCCTCGCGGCGGCAAAGAAACGTTGACCTTGAAAGGGACGGCAGGTACCCTTTGCATGAGTGTCAACAACCGTATGAGAGACGGGGGCGTTCCCTGCGCGGTCAGGACGCCCTGGCCGGCTGGCCAGACGCGGTTCACGGAGTTACTATGGAAACCCATCTAAAATTACTTCCTGAATTTGTTAACATTATCAAATCAATACAGGAAACCATCATCACCAACGTTGTCCTGATAGGACAGACGCCCTCACCGACTTTCCGAGAAAAGAATAGAACCGAAACCTTTCTCGAACGCCTGACGGACTACCAGGTTGATGAATGCACCACGGACGGGTATGGCAATCCTATCGGCATTATCCGGGGGTCTTCGGCCAGCAAATCGCCCATCTTCGTGGTGGCCCACCTCGACACCCACCACAAATCGGAAAACGAATTCAATTACGAGGTAGGTTCCAATTTTATAAAGGGTCCCGGTATCACCGACAATTCCCTGGGTGTCGCGGTGCTGGCCTCCCTGCCTGAAATTTTCAGAAAACTGGACCTCAAATTTGAATCCGACATTGTGCTGGCGGGGGTTATTCAGTCCATGGGCAATGGCAACCTGAGGGGGATCCGACATCTTTTAAAGACCTGGTCAACACCCATCAGGGGCGCAGTCTGTGTGGAAGGGGTTGAGCTCGGACGCCTCAATTACTATTCAGCCGGTATGATTAGAATCGAAATCGAATGCCGGATCGGGACTGCGGATGGATGGGAACAAACTTTTCGGCCCAATGCCATCCTGATCCTCAATGAGGTTATCAACCAGATCCTGGAGCTCAGACTTCCGCAGCGGCCGCGTTCAAGGGTAATCTTCGGCAAAATTTCAGGCGGCTTCAAACACGGCATCATCGCCTATGACGCGAAGCTAGGCCTTGAAATCCAGAGCGATACGGATGAGATGGTGAAATCCATATACCACGATATCCGGGATATCGTCGAAGGAACCGGCCACGAGTACGGCGTGGAGATGAATCTAAAAACGATCAGCAATGTCAACGCCGTGAAACTCAACTACAACCATCCTTTGGTAAAAACCACCGGCAAAATTATTCATGCCCTGGACATTAAACCGGTCAGTGATCACAGCGAGTCAGAACTCTCTATTTTTCTTGCCAAAAACATTCCGGCGGTAACCCTGGGGATCTCCAGTGGTACAAACTATCACCTGGACAATGCCGCCGTTGAAATCGAACCCATTTTCAAAGGAATCGCCCAGGTAGTTGCGACGATAATGGCCATAGACAGCGGGGTATGCGATGAGCGATAAATGGCTTGACACCAACACCTTTCATTACGCCCAGTTCCAGGATATCGGACAACTGGTTGACCTTAAAGAGAAAAAAGGGCTTAAGATCTCTTTATGCCTGCCCACCCTGAACGAAGAAAAAACGATTGCCAAAGAGATCGTCATCATGAAATCCGAGCTGGTAACCCGTTACCCGCTGCTGGATGAAATCATTGTCATTGACTCCGGATCAGAAGATCGGACCCTTGAAATTGCCGCCGAATTCGGCGCCGATGTTTACGAGGCCGACAATATTCTACCGAATCTTGAAAAATACCGGGGCAAGGGTGAGAACCTGTGGAAAGCCCTTTATGTCACCCGGGGTGATATCATCGTATACCTGGATGCCGACATTAAAAACATCCATCACCGGTTTGCCTACGGTCTTCTTGGCCCCCTGTTGACCAACGACACGGTTAAATATTCAAAAGGATTTTACGATCGGCCCATCGCCACCGGTAACAACACCATCCGGCCCACCGGCGGTGGCCGGGTCACCGAGCTGGTTATCCGGCCGCTCTTTTCGCTTTTTTTCCCCGAGCTCACTCAGATCCTCCAACCACTGTCGGGAGAGTACGCCGGTTTCAGGGAGCTTTTTGAGAAAGTGCCCTTTCCCATAGGGTATGGCATCGAGACAAGCCTGATCATGGACATCTGCGAAAGCTGGGGACTCGACGTCATCGCCCAGGTTGACCTGGACAAACGTGTCCACCGCAACCAGGATACCCGCTCCCTCGGTAAAATGGCATTTGTCATCATGGAGACATTCTTGACACGGCTTGAAAAACTGGGCCGGATCGAGCTGAAAAAGGAGTTGCTCCTCCAGATGATCCAGTATAATCTGATCGGCAATGATTACGAGGCAGATATCCTGGACTGGAAAGCTCTGGAACGTCCTCCCATGATAGACATTCCGGAATACCGTGAAAAATTAAAAATAAGTTAAAAGGACCTCTGAAGTTGGACACCCACGATCTGGTTGACGCTTCCGCCCGTTACCTCAAGTATTTGCGCATTTCCGTTACCGACCGCTGCAACTTAAGGTGCCTCTATTGTATGCCCCGGGAGCTCATTCCCAAACTGACCCACGACGACATCCTCACGTACGAGGAAATCCTGCGCGTCCTGAAAATCGGTATCCGCCTCGGAATCAACAAGGTCAGGGTCACCGGCGGCGAACCGCTTGTCCGTAGAGGCATCTTTGCTTTTTTGAAAACCCTCTGCGAAGAGAAAGGACTGCAGGACGTATCGCTGACCACCAATGGCGTCACCCTTGAAAAACATGCCGACGAAATCAGGGACGCGGGGATCAAAAGGCTCAACATAAGCCTTGACACGCTTGACCGGGAAAAATTCAAGCAGATTACCGGCCGGGATAGTTTCAACCAAGTCTGGCAGGGCATCCTGACAGCCCACGAAATGGGCTTTGAACCGCTCAAAATCAATGTCGTTGCCCTACCCGGTGTAAACGCGGATGAGCTGGAAAAAATGGCGGCCCTGACCTTTGAGTACCCCTTCCACGTGCGATTTATCGAACACATGCCGATCGGCAAAAATCACATAGGCGTAAGCGGCCAGTTGCTCACCCCGGATATTAAAAAGAAAATCGCCGGCCTGGGAAAGCTGGAACCGGTGAAGCCGGGGCTGTCCGACGGTCCGGCCGAACGGTTCAAGATCGAAGGCGCCCGCGGGGAGGTCGGATTCATCAGCGCCCTGAGTCATCATTTCTGTAAAAGCTGCAACCGGCTGCGGCTCACAGCCGGCGGCCAGCTGCGCCCGTGCCTGCTCTCGGACCGGCAGGTGGATTTGAAAGCGGCTCTGCGCGGCACGGCATCCGATGATGAACTCGCCGACCTGTTCATCGCCGCAGTCAAACTCAAACAGGCCCACCACGGCCTCGCCGACCGTATCCCGGCCAAGGTTACCGGGCAGATGTCTTCAATCGGCGGTTGACCAGGATTATCCAAACAGGGGTCATACATGGACATGCAAATCAGTTTTCCGGGCGGCAAACGGGTAAACGCCGCCTATAAAGGTTTTACCATCGAGACCGATCAGCCGGTTAACGAGGGGGGCACCAACAGCGCATCCGAACCCTTCAGCCTGTTTCTGGCATCCCTGGGCACCTGTGCCGGTGTTTACGTGCTCTATTTTTGTGAGGAGCGCAAGATCGACACCACCGGATTGAAAATAAACCTGGCATTTGAACAGGATCAAAAAACTCACCTGATCACCAAGGTCGGGATGCAAATCAGCCTGCCGCCGGATTTCCCGCTCAAATATAAAAAGGCTGTGATAAAGGCCGCCGGATTGTGCACCGTCAAAAGAAATATCGCTGAGCCGCCCGAGTTTGAAATCACTGCTGATATTCAAGCCTGAAGCAGTTTGTTTATAAAAACGCAGGCAATTATCAGGGTCAGTGGCTGGAGGCTTCGTCAATATCGATAATCTGCTCGGCAAGATACTCTTTGGTCCGATAGCGCGTGATATCCATCAGCTTGCCGGTAATCCTCCCCATCTCCCCGGTCTGGCGGTAAATGGTCTGGAGTCGTTCGAAAAAAGGGTCGGTTTCATCGATATCCAGCAGGATCAATTCACATAGTCCGGAAACAACCTGCAAAGGCTGATTCATTTCGTGGCAAACCGCACCGGCCATTTCGATGACACCCTGCAGCTTTTTTCTTTCCATCAATGCCAGCTGGGCCTGTTTGTGTTCACTGATATCCACGAAGCTTTCAATCGCACACGCACGGTTTTCGAAAGTCGTCTGGGTGACGGTCTTGTGAATGGGTATCCGGGTACCGTCACTTTTGAGCAGGATATGCTCCGATCGTACACAGTTACTATCAGGGTCTACCCCATCACACGCGTGCGGTTCATCCGGATAGATGAAACCGGAACACTTTTTGCCGAGCATCTCTTCGGCAGACAATCCGACCATCTCCGCGGCCATGGGGTTTACATCCACGATGGTCTGGCCGGCGGACTCGACCATGACGATACCGCAGGGCACGGCTTCAACGAATGCCTGGATCCTCTCACTAAAGAGCCTGTTCTCCTTGATCAGGGCGGCCTTTTCAAAGGCCCGCAAAACAGTACTTTCAAGAAACACGCTCTCTTCTAACGGCTTGGTAATAAAATCCCAGGCGCCCTGCCGCAAAACCCGGATCATATCCCCAATCCGATCTGCAGCAGATATGACAATAAACGGTGTTTCGGGTGATTGTGCCTGTATGGTGGTGAGGATCTGCATCCCGTCTGTTTCCGGCCCGAAAAGGTCAGCCAGGATCAGATCAGGGGCGTGTTGCCGGTATAATTCAAGACCGTTGGTCACGTCAGCGGCCGCCATCACCTTGAAACCCAGCGCCTCCAGCATGCGGCTTATAACCGCCCGGGAAACGGATTCATTATCGATTACCAGAACTTTCTTTCGCGCGTTTTCCATGGTTGTCTCCTCGCGTATCTATCCTGCACATATAACCACGATCCGGAGGCTATTTCAATAAGGGGATCAATCAGGCCTTAAAATCCTTGAAGACGGGGCAGACATTGGCAATCCTGGGGATGCATTGATGCGGTCCGGTACGGAAACAAAAAAACCCGGGTCGAATAATGGGAGGCTACGTTATCTCACACTATTAGGAGTCGACCCGGGTATGTTTGATGATCAGAATCGGGAACCAATTCGCTCAGATCCGTATTGGGGCGTGTCCGCCGCCCGTACCTCACTCAAAAAACCAATTCTGTCATTGAAAAAGCCCTTTAGCACTATTTTTGAGAATTGACAACCAAAACACAAAGGGTCTTATCCGGCCCCCAACCACCTGGCAACCACTCCAAAAGACGCCTGCACCCAAACCATGAGTGTCCGGCCAGAGTGGGTAGTTTTTGGTTCTGGGCAAGGCCGTAGCATTCTATGCAACCGGAAGCGTAGTGGACTACGTTGAGGATTGCATAGAAGCGAGAACGCGGCCCAGGGCCAAAAGATGCCCGCTGTGCCAGGGCACTAGGAGCGGAGCGTGGCGGTTAGCCGCAACGGCTCCAGCAAAAGTTCCAGCGCGTCAATGATGGTCCGGCACACCACATCCGCCGCAATCAGGGTTTCCGCGGCCGCCCCTTCCTCTAAAATGACCGCCACCCCCAGGCCGGCCGCCTTAAGCATCAACCGGTCATTGCGGCCGTTGCCCATACAGACGGTTTGTTCAGGTCCCAACGCGGTAATGTAGTCCAACTTGGCTTGATCCTGGTTCCCCGGGGGAAGAACAGATACGGAGCAGGGAATGTCCGCCATACCCCGCCTGACCTGGCCAAACGTATCAGCGGTAATCACGTGAATGTCCATCTCTCCGGCAAGCCTCGTGATCAGGCTGCCCGCACCATCGACCAGATTGCCATCGACAGCCAGCGTGCCATTATAATCGAGGACAAGATGGCTCAAGTTCAGTTGCCGGTAACCCGGAATATCAACTATTATCATGTTGCACCTGCCTTGCGGCTATCAAGAACCTTTCGAATAACTCTGGCAAGATCACGGATTACCAGCGGTTTCAATAAGAAATCACTTATGCCGGACAGTTTGGCCTTTTCTTCAGTCATCAGTTCACTGAACCCGGTCGCCATGATTATGGGCAGGCCGGGTCTTACCGTTAACATCTCGTGCGCCATCACATCACCCGTCATATTTGGCATTGTCATGTCGGTAATGACAAGATCAAAATCATCCGGCGCCCTTTTAAAAATACGCAGCGCCTCAACCGAGTCAGCGATACAGGTAACCATATACCCCAGATGTTCCAGCATCTGCTCCCCGATTTCAACCAGAACCGGTTCATCATCCACAAACAGGATATGCTCCTGCCCGGTGGGCAATGGCTCGACCGGCTGGGGTTTGCGATCCTCCCTGTCCGCGGTCATCGGGAAAAAAACGGTGAAGGTGGACCCCTGGCCGACCTCGCTCTCCACAATGATGGCGCCGTCATGCGCCCTCATAATCCCGTGAGTGACCGAAAGGCCCAGTCCGGTGCCCTCTCCTTTTTTCTTGGTGGTAAAATAGGGATCGAAGATTCTCTCTTTCGCTGTGACGGAGATGCCATGCCCCGTATCCTCCACGGCCAGCACCAGGTATCTTCCCACGGCCAGGTTGTACTGCTGTGCCCGCGTGTTTCCAATATCCTCGGTATATAGCTTGACGGTCAGGACACCACCGGTTTCCCGCATGGCATGGTGTGCATTGGTACACAGGTTCATCAATACCTGGTGTATCTGCGTCGGATTGGCCATAACGGTGCTCCGCCGATCCTCAATTTCCTGCCGGATCGCGATGGTGCTTGGCAGGGAAGCTTTGAGAAGCTTCAAGGCCTCTTTTACAATCGGATGAATCTGGACGGGTTTTCTTTCCTGATCATGCTGCCGGCTGAAGGACAGTATCTGCTGGACAAGCTCCTTGGCCCGGTTGCTGGCCTTCAATATCTGCTGAATTTTTCTCTGCAGGTCGTCTGATTCCTGGATTTCCCAGGCCACCATTTCAGTGTACCCCATGATCGCCCCAAGTATATTGTTAAAATCGTGGGCAATCCCCCCGGCAAGCGTTCCGATGGCTTCCATTTTCTGAGCCTGCAACAGTTGCTCCTCAAGCTTTTTGTGCGCGGTCGAATCGCGGGTATTCTCAACGATACCCAGCACACTGCCGTCTTTATTAAAATAGGGGTAATAGGATATATGCAGAAACCGACGACCTGAATTCGGGAAACCAATCCACGCATAGGTATCCACTTTTTCACCAGCCAGGCACCGGGTCATGCAGGGCTTCAATGTTGCCGTGAAAAACTCTCGGCCATATATCTCGGCCACTGTCTTCCCCAGAATTTCTTGCCCTCCCACGGCATGCGCTTCAAGGTAGGCCGGATTTATGGCCTGAAAGGTAAAATCATCACCGATCAGGGCCATAAGATCGTTGGTGGTCGAAATAATTCTTTCGTATTTGCGAAGCATCTCTTCCGTCTTTTTGCGTTCATCAATCTCTCTTTCAAGATGCTCCAGGGTAATCTGCAGCTGATTGTTTGTCTTTTCCAGCGCAACCGTCCGCTGCCGAACCTTCTCCTCCAGGTTCTGCTTGTGCCCCTCGTTCTCCCTTAGCAGGCGAGATTTATCCAGGGCCTGTTCCAGGGCATGTTCCAAGACGGCCATGTCTTCCACCGGTTTGGTCAGGTAGTTCCAGGCGCCGTGCCGCAGGGCTTCAATGACGTCGGCAATAACGCCCGTACCGGAAACCACAATAATCGGTGTACCCGGTGATTCGGCCCGCACGGCGGACAGGACTTCAAGGCCATCAACCTCCGGCATTCTTAAATCCACCAGGACCGCATCCGGCTTGTGCCGGCGAAAGGTGTCAAGCCCTTCCCGGCCATCGGATGCCAGGATGACGTCATAGCCTGCGTCTTCAAGAAAATCACCGATGCTGGTGCGGATCATTTTCTCATCGTCTATGCACAGGATTTTTGCTGAAGTTCTTTCCATAACACACTCCGTTTTAACAGCCATGCGCCGGTCAGCCGAAACGTGCCTCCGTTCAATTCTCAGGTATCGGCTTTCAGCCGGGAAACGATATTGATTTCAGAGCCAAGGGTCCGGTGTACCGGGCAACGCTCCGCAATTTCCAGCAGCCTTTCTTGCTGGTCGGCCGTCAACTCCCCGACCAGTTTCAATTCGCGTTCGATCCGGTCCACATAGCCTTTGGCGGTATCGCACTCCCGGCAATCTTCAGCATGGATCTTGCGATGTTGCAGGCCGACAACCACCCCGTCCAGGGGCCATTTCTTGCGATCGGCATACATGCGCAGGGTCATGGCGGTACAAGCGCCCAGGGCGGCCAGCAGGTAATCATAGGGCGTGGGGCCCATTTCAGCACCACCAACCGCCACGGGTTCGTCGGCAATCAGCCGATGCCCGCTGGCAATAATATCGGTCGTAAATCCCTGCGCGCCGATACGTGCCCGTACCTGCTCTTCGGAATCCTGCCCCGGAGCCATATCCGCCTGTCCGCTGGCGATGTATTTGTCCGCCCAGGCCGCAATCAGTGATCCCGCGTAGCGCGCGTCCTCCGACCGGGATAGCAGGTGGTCGGCATCATCCAGCGAAACAAAACTTTTCGGGTGCCGCGCCTCTTTGAATATCGCCGCGGCATTATCAATTCCCACCGTATCGTCCTGCGGGGCGTGCAGTACGAGCAGCGCCCGGCCCAAATCCCTGACTGCGCCGGTCATCCTATTTTGCTTTAAATCATCGAGAAACTCTTTTTTAATACGAAAAGGCCGGCCTTCAATGGCAACTTCAGCGCTGCCCCGGCGTTCAATCTCTTCCCGGTGATCTTGAATATGTCGCATTACATGCCCGGGATCAGACGGCGACCCGATGGTGACCACCGCGCGGGCCGAGTTGATTTGCGCGGCGGCCCGCATTACCGCCGCCCCGCCCAGTGAATGCCCGATGAGAATCTGCGGTCCCGCATACATTGCCTGCATAAAATCCGCCGCTGCCACCAGATCCGTCACATTCGACGAGAAGCTCGTCTCTGCAAAATCCCCGGAGCTTTCACCCAGACCTGTGAAGTCAAAGCGAAATACCGCTATATTTTTGTCCGTCAGGGCTCGGCTTATGTACGCCGCGGCCCTTGAGTCCTTGGTACAGGTAAAACAGTGTGCGAAAAGGGCATAGGCCTTGGGCGCCCCACCCGTGGGTACATCCAGGCGCCCGCCCAGCAATTCACCACCCTGGTTGGCAAAGGTCACTTTTTTGATCTTCATCTATACCTCCGTGTTTCCGCTGCGAAGCATGTTCTTATCCGCCGGCCCGCGAATTAAGGCCGCCTGACCTACCTTTATACCGTTTCCAATTCCCTGTCCATACTCCGATTGACCTGGTTTCTGTTTTGCCCTTGACCGATGCAGCCCAAGGACATTATAGTTTTTAAATTGGGCTCATCCGCCACAGCGTTTGCTTGCCGAAACGTTTGGCTACCATACCACTGGCCGGGTACCAGTCTTGCACACGCCCCCAGCCAACCCTGATTCAAAAAAAGGAGACCGGATGAATACAATCTGCACCCTGCCAAATATGCTGCGCCGCAACCTGGAACTAAATCCTGAAAAAACAGCTTTAATTGAGGGCGAGCGCAAGTTTACCTTTGCTCAATTCGGCTCCCGGACCCGCGCTTTCGGTAGTGCCCTGCTGGACCTCGGGCTGCAAAAAGGAGACCGGGCGGCGATACTGGGGCATAACAGTATCGAAAACGCGGAAGCCTATTTCAGCATACCCAACGCAGGCTGCGTGCTGGTCATGCTTAATTTCAGGCTGGCCGCACCGGAAATCCTCTCCATCCTGAAAGATGCCACCCCGACTGTGCTCATCGTCAACGAAAACTATATCGATCAAATCAAAACGATTGAAAACGAACTTGCTTTCATTAAACAGTTTATTTTTATCGGGCCTGAAAAAAATACGCCGGATGGGTGGCACCATTATGAAGCCTTGATCAAAACTTACGATGGCCGTATTCCGGAAGTCAGGGTCACCGAAGATGACCTGGCCGCCCTCATGTATACCAGCGGAACCACCGGGGCTCCCAAAGGCTGCATGGCCACCCACCGCAACTTCTATCACGTTGGGCGCAGCCTGACCCTTGAATTAAAAATGGACATAGATGACGTGGGCATCATTGCCTCTCCGCTTTTTCATGCCACCGGTGAAGTGACCCTGATGAATCACATGTACAGCGGCACAACTTCAGTCATCCTGCCGGCCTGGACCGTAGAAGATTTTCTGGGCCTGGTACAAAAACACAAAGTGACCACCGGCATGCTGGCAACCCCTATGCTCCTTTTCCTGGCGGAATATCCGGAAACCGATACTTACGATTTTTCCAGTCTGAAAAAGATTTATTTCGCCGGCTCGCCGGTAACCCCGGTGGTCTACGAAAAAGCCATCAATAAATTCGGCAATGTTTTTATCCATCTCTTTGGAACCAGTGAAACCGTGGGACAGACCACCATCTTGAAACTCGAAGAGATTGCGGCTGCTCTATCAACCGGTAACACCGGGGTTTTGGCTTCCTGTGGCAAATCCTTCGCGGACATGGAAAGCGTGGTCGTAGACAAAAATGATATGCCGGTTGCCCCGGGAGAAGTGGGTGAAATTAAAGTGCGCGGTCTCGGCACAACCCTGGGGTACTGGAATAAACCGGAAGAAACCCGGGCGGTCTATAGAGACGGGTGGTACTACCCCCTTGACCTCTGCCGGGTGGATGAAGAGGGCTTTATTTACATCGTTGACCGCAAAAAGGACATGATCATCACCGGGGGCGAAAATGTTTATCCGGCTGAGGTGGAGAACGTCCTGTATAAAAACCCGGCGGTCATGCAGGTGGC